>CADCJT010000007.1:0-146178 GCA_902801815.1 uncultured Bacteroidia bacterium | reverse complement strand
GCCGATAGCGGTCTCTTCCACATTGGCCATCCAGATAGTGATGTTGCTCTGGAGGTTACCGTTGGTGGCCGTGCAGTACCAGCTCAGGCTGGTCATCGGAGCGCGGGTCACACCGGCCTCCTCAAGCTCGGCAGCAAGGAAGAGCTGCTGGCTGATGGAGTAGTTGTAGAAGCAGTAGAAAGGCATGTAGCCAGTCGTGCTGGTACCTTCACCGATCTGAGCCTCAAACGGGGCAGCAGCGGCGCCACCAGAGGTGCTCAGGCCTTGGTAGTAGTTGGTAGCCATGGGGCCGCCTTCGCCGTAGAAGTCCTCGGTATAGAGGGCCACCTTGCCGTTTTCACCTTGGGTGACTTCGGCGCTAATGATTTGATCCTCGTCAAACACGAGCTTGTAGACAGCATCGTAGCCTTCCGGAATCTCGGGGAAGGGCAGCGTGTAGTCGTTGTGAAGCTCGATGTTGTGAGCTTGAGCGGGAATCTCAACAAAGGGGAAGGTCGTAGCTTCTTCGCAAGCCAGTTCCCAAACATCCGGAACACCAGCTTCGTAGAGCTCAACCGTGACAGGCCAGATGTGAGCGGCGCGGTTGCCTTCAGTGATGGCAACAAACTGACGCTCGATGAGACCGGCAGGGGCATTTTCGTTGGTGCCCATGACAAGCTCAACATCTTGGTTAGGTCTGACGTTGAAGGGCAGTTCTTCGCCGCTAACCTCGAACATGCCATCGCTGGGCGTGAAGTCCAGAACGTTGACAGTGTAGTTGGGACCTTCGCTGTACATGGTGAACTGGAAGGGTTCCATCCAGTAGCCGGCAGGGCGAACGCCCAGGTTCAGCGTGTCGATGACTTCGGTCTCACCGTCCATGTACTTCACATGGAGTTGGTCTTCCATGCTACCACCACCTTGACCACCTTCAGTGGTGATGTCAATTTGGATGTTGGCACGGTAGTTCTGCGCATACGTAGTTCCAGTGAAGGAACCCATGTTGTACGGATCGGGGTTGGTCGTGTCGCTGTGACCCGAGATCAAACCACCGGTGACTGAGGTGTAGTAGAAGTAACGCGTGCTGTAGCCCGAGGTGTACTCGTGCATACCAATCATCAGGTTACTTGTACCATCATACTCAAACGGAGTGTCGAGTGTGATGGTCGTCCAGCCGGAGTTGAACGTCACGGTGCCGCTAAACACCATGTCGTTGGCCGTGACGGTCTCCCAGTCAGTGTCGCCCGAGAAGTTGCTTCTCGTGACATTCTTCATGAACACGTCCACCTGATTGGTCGAGGCAGAAGTGCTCTGCATGTTGAAACTGATGGCATTGATCGTGCCGGCAGTTCCAATCTCGCTGGCAGTGTAAACCTGCTCAACGAAGGAGTAGCCCCAAAGGCTGTTGAACGGAGCATAATAAGTAGTGCCCGTTCCGTCACCAATGGTAACTACCTCAGCCTTTGCCACACCCATGAAGGCAAGCAAAAGCATCATCATCAAAGAAAAAACTTTCTTTTTCATAATGAATTGATTTGGTTAATAAATAGGTTAATTAATAATAGGTTCAAATATAAAAAGAAGCGGGACTGTCGGACGCAAGACGCGAGACACAGATCCGCATAAACACGAAATCCACCCCTGCAAAATGGCATGGTGGCATCATTTTTCCTAAGCATAAAACGAACATTCGAATGCATAGTAAACGCGTTGTTTTGTTGTCTAGACATCTAAAAGACTAACAACTCACAATTTACCCTTAGTGGAAAATATGATTTTTTTTGATTTTTCTTGAATATATTTATATTAAACTGTATTTCAGCAATATATAAAAGCATAATTTATCAAAATTCCTATAAGGATAACAAACAAAACATTTTTTGCCATAAAGTATTATAAAAAGTATACCGCCCAACTTCAGCGACTGGAAAACAGACCATTAACCATTTTGCTCATCAAAACCCTGATGCACATAAAAGCATCAGCCCCCAGCACGCCCCATGGAAACGGTCAAAACAAGGTCATATCATCAACTCAGGAGCACCCTGATTTTGAGAGAAAATAAAAAAAATCGAAAAATTTTCGCAAAAATGTTTGGCGTATCGAAAAAAGTTGTATTTTTGCACCCGCAAATCGAAAGATTGAACGCCATAAAAAGGGGCATTAGCTCAGTTGGCTAGAGCGCTTGCATGGCATGCAAGAGGTCATCGGTTCGACTCCGTTATGCTCCACAAACAAAAAAAGCCTCACCGTTGGTGAGGCTTTTTTTGTTTTACTGGTTCAGCTCTTGGATGGCACGTTGAAGGATTTCGTCCATAGGCGCATAGATGGGATAGAAACCCTCGTCGTCAAAGAGGTCGCGGGCAATGTAGGCCTTCAACAAGGTGTTGGCCTCGCGGCGCGCCACCTGCTGTTGCTCCTCAGTTCCCTTGATACCCTTCTCCCCTGCTCGCTTCACCAACTCACCAAACATGGCGTCATTCACAGCAAAAGAATGATCAAACGCCTCAACACTATTATACCGCTGCAGCTGCGGACGGTGCTTGTCTGTGTAATCGAAAGCATACTGATAGAGTAAGCCGGTATTAACGATGCGGTTGAAGTAATACTCAGTGCTGTCGTCAATAAGCGGCACATAGATATCAGGCATGATGCCCCCACCTCCGTAGACAGTCTTTCCCTTCGGGGTGGTGAATTTCAACGAATCGGCGAAATGAATACTGTCGGGATGGAAAAGCTCACCGTTTTGGTAGCGGTCGTAGGATTCTAGCAAGTATTCCTCCTTATTGCCGCTGTAGGGCTTTTGGATGCAACGACCCGTAGGCGTGTAATAGCGGGCCACGGTAAGACGAATGGCCGACTGGTCGCTGAGCATGATCTGTTCTTGCACCAGGCCCTTGCCGAAGGAACGGCGCCCGATAATGGTGCCACGGTCGTTGTCCTGCAAGGCTCCAGCCACGATTTCGCTCGCACTTGCCGACTCGCCATCGATGAGTACCACCACGGGTATCTCTTCCAGCATACCGCGACGACGTGCTTTCATATAGTTTCGCGGTCGGTTGCGCCCTTCGGTGTAAACGATGAGGCTGCCCTTGGGTAGAAACTCGTCGGCGATGTCGACGGCAGCGGCAAGATAGCCACCCGTATTGCCACGAAGGTCGAATATGAGCTGCTTCATGCCTTGGGCTTCCAAATTAATCACCGCATTCTTGAACTCACTCACCGTAGTGGCCGAGAACTTACTCAGCTTGAGATACCCAGTCTTTTCGTCCAGCATATAGGCGATGTCGACGCTATAGGTCGGGATGGCATCGCGTGTGATGGTATAGTCAAGCAAGCCATCTACCCCACGGCGTAATATGCGCACTCGCACCTTGGTCCCTTTTGGTCCTTTCAGCTTACGCATCACGTCTTCGTTCTTCAGCTTCTTGCCGGCCATCAAGGTGTCGTCGACATAGACGATACGGTCGCCCGCAAGGAGACCCACCTTCTCGGAAGGTCCTCCCTTGATGACGTTGACGATGGCAACGGTGTCTTTTTCCAAACGGAACTGCACGCCGATGCCGTCGAAGCTGCCCAAGAGCGGGTCGTTCACCTCATTGAAATCGTCCAAAGAGATATAGTCGCTATGCGGGTCGAGCTCCTCCATCAAAGCAGCAATAGCCTCGTCTTGCAACTTCTGCGCGTCGGGCTTCTCAACATAGTCGTTGTCCACATACCACATCACCTCGTCGAATTTGGTGCCACCTTCGACTTGAATCTTCTTGGCTACACCTTTATTAATATATAGGCCGATGAGGATGCCTAACAAGAGCAGGATGATGACCCAGATGGGGCGAATTCGATTTTCCATTGGTTCAATTAATTATGAATGCTGAATTATGAATGCTGAATAATGAGGTTCATTCCGCATTCAACATTCAGCATTCAACATTCAGCATTCAGCATTAAATATTATACTGTAGCGCTTGACAGCTCAAGGTTGCGGTCCATCTTGCGGAACAAGCCTTGCAGCACCGTGCCGGGACCCACCTCAACGACTGAACGCACGCCCGTGGCAAGGATGTTGCTCATGGTCTGCGTCCACAGCACTGGAGAGGTAAGCTGGGCGATGAGGTTCTTCTTGATGATTTCAGGGTCGTTGACCGATTGTCCGGTGACGTTTTGGTAGATGGGGCAAATGCCTTGGTTGAAAGTCGTCTCCTTGATGGCATCAGCCAATTCCACTCGCGCCGGTTCCATCAGAGGGCTATGGAATGCACCGCCCACACTCAGCGGCACCACGCGCTTGGCACCTGCTTCCTTCAGCTTCTCGGAAGCGGCAGCCACACCCTCCACCGAGCCAGAGATGACCAATTGGCCAGGGCAGTTGTAGTTGGCAGGCACCACCACCAAATCCTTCACCGAGGCGCAAATGCTCTCGATGGTGGCATCTTCCATGCCAATGACGGCTGCCATAGTGCCAGGCTGAGCCTCACAGGCCTTCTGCATGGCCATCGCACGCTTGCTCACGAGACGCAAACCGTCTTCAAAACCGAGCACCTTGTTGGCGACAAGGGCAGAAAACTCACCCAAAGAATGTCCAGCCACCATGGTGGGGTCGAAATCCTCGAGCATCGAAGCCAAGATGACCGAATGAAGGAAGATGGCCGGTTGCGTCACCTTGGTTTGACGCAAGTCTTCTTCCGTGCCTTCAAACATAACATCCGTAATCTTAAACTTCAGGATACTATTGGCTTTCTTGAACATATCCTTGGCTTTCGGGAACTTGTCATACAAATCCTTTCCCATCCCGACAAATTGGGCCCCTTGACCGGGGAAAACGTATGCTTTTATCATTGTGTGATTTAAAATTTATAATTCAAAGATTCAAAATTCAAAGATTTAGTGTAGGTTGCTACCTATCAATTGGAAAAACTCTTCCCGTGTCGACTCGCGTTCAAAGGCACCTATGAAGTCGCTCGTTGTGGTCACCGCGCTCTGCTTCTGCACACCACGCATCGACATGCACAAATGTCGTGCCTCGATGACGACGGCCACGCCCAAGGGGTGTAAGGCCTCGTTGATGGCATTCTTGATCTGGGTGGTCAGGCGTTCCTGCACCTGAAGGCGACGCGAATAAGCCTCAACCACACGGGCAATCTTGCTCAGCCCCGTGATATAGCCATTGGGGATGTATCCCACGTGTGCCTTGCCGATGAACGGAATCAGATGGTGCTCACACAACGAATACACTTCAATGTCCTTGACGATAACCATCTGACGGTAGTCCTCCTTGAACTTGGCTGACAACAAGATTTCCATCGGGTCCTGCTGATAGCCATGGGTAAGGAACTGCATCGACCTCGCCATGCGCAAAGGCGTCTTCAGAAGGCCCTCACGCTGGGGGTCTTCACCCAAGAGCTCCAGGATGGCGGTGTAATGCTCCTGAAGTTTGGCCAAACGCTCGGGGTCGTACTGTTCGATGGCTTCGTACCCGAGGCGTTTCCTATGCATTTCATCCATCGTCAACCGATTTTTTGCTTAGGCATGGCCACCGTCGACTGCTGTCCCATGACGCACTTGCCCGTAAACTGGGCACCCACTTCGATGAGCAGTTGTTTGGTGTTCAGGTCGACTTCCACTTTCGAGGTCGACTTCAAGGCGGTCAGTTCTTCCGTAGTGATATTACCTTTCACCACGCCAGATATTTCGGCTTGTTTGCAGTTGAGGTCGCCTTCCATGACGCCGGTTTGGCCAATCACGACCTTACCGTTGGATTTCAGCGAGCCAATCAGATGTCCGTCGATACGGATGTCGCCATTCGATTCAATGTCACCCTTGATGGTGGTGCCGGTACCGAGGAGATTACGTACTTGTGATTCCATTAGTGCCATAACGCTTTATTTTTTAATGTTGGATTCGTAAAAAGTGTTGTATTCGTCCATGTCTTTCGACTGGTAGAAGAGAGGATAGTTCTTGATAGATATAGGTATGATCTTGTATTTCGTCTTGTCGATGCCGCCAAAGACATAGTCGGACATTTGCATCGAGGTGATGTAGTCGGCGGCTTTCTGTTGGCTTTCAAAGCTGCCTATGGTGATGATAGTGCGCGCATCGTCAAGCACAACGTTTTTAACGTTGAATGTACGCGTGCGGTGCTCCTTCTTGTTGAAGTCGCTGATGCGAACCAACATCGGGTCGACACGCACCGACTTGGAGTCACACACGATCATGGCAAAATGCTCAGTATTGGGTTCGTATGTGTAAAGGGCAGCTTTCTTCACCTCTGGCTTATCGCCACCTTCACCTTTATTGATATCCGTCAACACCAAACCGAGATGATACTCCTCATTGACATTCTCCAGCACACGTTGGGCGTATGGTGTGATGCTGCTGTGAGGATAGGTGCGCACCAAGTTGTACAAGGCGAAAGCCATGGTGTCAACCGATACCAAACGTCCTTCGGCAACGGCATGGAGGAAAGCAAAACGTGGCATGAAAGCGGTATCGGATTCATATAGCTTCATGGCTCGTTCGGTGTTCATCTTCACGCGATAGAACTGACCCTGCTCAAAGGCCTCATAGGTCTTGCTGTAGAAATCGGAGGCTTCCCTCTCTTGCTCTTGGAGTTTCTCGAAATAGCTCGGGTCGTTGATAAACTCGGCATAGCTCGAAGTGGGATATTTGTCAAAGATCTTGCCTTTGTAGACCAACGATTCTTCTTCGTGATTGAGGTCTTTGTGCAACTTATAGAGCGCATACCATGTGGGCAGCTCCTGCTTGTTGTTCGGATAACGGTTGTCGAGCTGCTCATACGACTCGATGGAACGAGGCAAATCCGACAAACGGTCCATATAGAGGAATCCCAGATGATAAAGACCATCGGCAATAAGTGAGTCGGCCACTTCTTTCTGTTTAGGAGAGAAGGGCAGGTCGACGAGGTAGTAACCACGATCGTGGGGCGTGAAGGAGCCACTCAAGGTGTCTTGTTTGGCGCCCTGGCCTGCAGTCGGATCTCCTCCTCCATCGCCATTGAGGGCTGCTGCCAGACTCCTACGGTCGCTGATGCGCCAGTTATCCTCGTTCTTACGCATACCCCACTTGCGGGTAAACTCCGTGATGCCCTTCGAGACCGAAGTCTGGTTGTAGAAATACCAGGAGCCACTGGTCGGGGTTGAGGTCGGCTCCGACTTGACTTGATCGTCGCCCACAGCCGAACCCATCAGTGCCAGCTGCTCCTCATATTCACGACGTTCCTTCTCGATTTGCTCTTGTTCGATAACTTGGGCGATGATACGGTCGATGAGGGCGTTGCGTGACACCGAGTCCATGGCAGCCACACGCATCAAGCTGTCTTGAGTACGCACCACGTTGGAATACATCACCAGCTCGTTCAGCGTCCTCGAGATGTTCATGATGCTGTCGTAGCCTTCATACTCGCGGTTCATGCTGGTGACAGCGGTATCGTAATAAGCTTGTGCGAGCTCGTATTGGTTTTTCTCGAAGAGCATCGAAGCCGCTTTCAGCGACGACTGTGCCCTTTGAATCTGGTTGTCCTTGTAAGCAGCTACCGACTTACGCAGGTAGTCGATGGCCTTGTTTTCGTCGCCTTCGCGGAGAGCAAGCTCAGCCATGGCATAATAGATGCGGTCGCGGTATTCCTCATTGTTGGAGTCGCGCAGCATCTTGTTCAGCATCTTATACAGCTCCGTAGCGTTATCTGACGTGCCCATCTTGGCCATATTCATCCTCGACTCAAACACCATCTCATACTCAGGATTGCGCTTGATGACCTTCTTGAACTGCGCCGTGGCACGTTGCGCATCGCCTTGATGCATATAGATCTGCCCCAAGATGAACATGGCGCGGGTGCGCAGGTCTTTGTCACGGTTGAGAAGGATGCCGTTTTTCAGATATTTGACAGCATTGTTGTAGTCCTTGACAGCGATGTAGTAGTCGGCGATGGTGAAGTCGAGATTACGCATCAGCTCCTTAGGCTGTTTGTTCAGTCCAGCGACCTTAGCTTGTAGCTGCTCGATCATGGCCACGGCTTTGGGGTATTCTTCGGTTTGGATATAGGTTTTGATAAGCCACATGTTGGCCACATGCGCGATATCGTTGTAGTTGTATTCGTTGGCCACAAAATCGAAGGTGCGCTTGGCCGGGATGTAGTCGTGCTTGAAGAAATGCGCCTTACCCATGACGAGATAGGCATCGTCAATCCATTTCACTCGCTCGCGGCTACCGAAGTTCATGGAGTGTTTTTGGACGCAGATGGAGGTCTTCTCCAATGCGCGGTCCATGGTGGAGTTGAGCGACATGCCATTCTGCTGCGTGCCGTAGTTGTAGACGCGGAGCACCTTGGTGTAATCGTCTTTCACGGCCGTGCGGAGTTGCTTCTCGCCGTCCATCACTGCCAATTCTCCGTTGAAATAGATGTTGTAATGGCTCGTCAGGTTATGGTACATGCGGCGGGTCAGCGTGTTTTTCTTGGTCGAGCAGCCACTCAAAAGCAGCAGCGCCATCACGCAGCCCATCGTCATGATTATGTTGGTTCTTCTATGCACTTCGTTGTCGTTTTAATAAAAGGATAACTCCAATTTGGCTCGGATATTACAAAAGAGCCACAGAAAAGTCATTGGCGCTGTCCGTACCATTTTTTGGCCTCAATGAGGAGGATCTCCTCGGTAGGGTCGGTCAAGGCCGAACGCATCTGGTTGGCGATGCTGTCGGTCGTGGTCTTAAACTCGTCCAAAAGCAGGCGGTCGAAGTCGGCTTGGCGGCTCTTGGCGATGCCTTCGCGCTGCTGTTGCAGGGCTTGCAAGGCTTTATCCTTGTATTCGTCCAAGGCAAGATAAGGCATCAGGCCTTCCACCAGCTGTAGACTGTCGTCCGACCAGTTGAAACGGAGGTCTTCGTCGAGCGACTTCAGCTCATATTTCTTGCAGAGCTCAGGCAGTTGGCCTTGTATCTTCTCCACCTCACGACCAAAGTCGACGGCCAGGCGTTCCGTCCGTTCCTTCTCCACGTTGGCCTTGATCTTAGGCACGTATATGATGGCCAAACCAGCCAACACAAGGAGCACGACGGCCAAGATAATCAATTTCACGAAGGAATGGCCCTTGGTGATGGCCGAGCGGACGTCGTTGATGCTATCGAAACGCTGTTCCTTGGAGAACTGTGTGCAGTGGGTGGCGATGGCGCCAAACTGCTTGGAGATGTTGCGCTCACCAATGAACTCCATGATCTTGCCGATGGAATAGATATCGGCGCGGTTGTCGATGTCTTCACCTTTGATGATTTCAGGGGCCACAAACTCCATCTCCTTGATGAGCAGCTCGCGGTCGGCATCCTGTTTGGTCTCGGGAATGCCAATGTCGATGAGCTTGGCACGGCAGTCGGCAGCCGTCACCATGATGTTGTCGGGGTTGAGGTTGCAGTGCACGATGCCGTTGCGTTGGAGGTAATACAGCGCTTCGCACACCTCGGCGAGGACGCTCTTCACTTGTTTCTCTGACAAGGTGCCCACGCGCACATGCTCGGCCAGCGATTTGCCTTCGATGTATTCGAAGATAATGCAGTCGCCCAAGCCTTCGATTTGGACGAAGTCCAAGGCCTTGCGGATATATTTGTTGTCGAGCATCGAGGTGGTCTCGTATTCCTCTCGCAGCGAGGCACGGCAAGCGGCATCGTTGGCCAATTCCTGCTTCAACGTCTTGACAATGACTTTCTTGCCGTTGTTAGTTGCCGTAAAGACGCGGCTGTTTCCATAGCGCGAGGTATGGAGAAGCCGGAGGTTGGTGTAGTCGTTTGAAAAGTTATTCTCTGACATTCCTATATTAATATTTGGGTGCAAAGATAACGCATTTTTCCGAAACTACGGCAAAAGTGTTTGGGAAAGTGCTTTTTTAGCTTTTTTTCTCCTGAAACTCAAAGATATTGTGTATCTTTGCACATTGAAAAACAAAAAGAGAACAAACCATGACACAACTTACTTTGAATGTGACTGATGAAAGCCTGATTCCAATGCTGCGGAAGCTCTTCCGCGCCATGGAAGGCGTTGAAATCGCCCCGCGTCGCCGCAGGAAAAGCGGCATCGAACTGGCATACGAGGATGTCGAGGCGGGGAGAGTTACCAAATGGAACAGTCCAGATGAAATGTTCAACACCTTGATGGCCAAATGAAATACACTGTTTTGACCACACACCGTTTCGAGAAAGCATTTAAGCTATGCATGAAACGCAATTATCCTATGCATCTTCTGCAAAAGGTAGTTAATCAGCTCGCTGAAACAGGCTCATTGCCTCAGGAATACTACCCCCATAAGCTTTCCGGTTTCAAAGGCAACAACACGTGGGAATGCCATATCCAACCTGATTGGCTTCTCATTTAGGAACAAAACGACACTCAGCTTACCCTTTTGATGCTCAATACGGGGACGCATTCCGACCTGTTTTGAGCTTCCACATTCTGTTTTAAACTCTTTCATCCTCCCGATACTCCAGGATATCCCCCGGCGTGCATTGCAGCTCGCGGCAGATGGCGTCTAAGGTGCTGAGGCGGATGGCTTTTGCTTTGCCCGTCTTGAGGATGGAGAGGTTGGCTTGGGTGAGGCCGATGCGCTCGGCCAGTTCGTTGGAGCGCATCTTGCGCATGGCCAACATTACGTCTAAGTTCATCACTATCATGGCTCAGACGGTTAAGTTGTTTTCCTCCACCGCATCAGCGGCCACTTTGTACATGAAGGCGAAGAAAAGCAGGAGGAATGGGATGACAAAAACAGAATGACCAGCCGTAAACGAAAATCCATGATTATAATATACCGGATGCATAGCCCAACTCAAACGATGAACAAAATAAGACAACACCAGCCAGAAAAATACTTTCACGTTCTTTTGAGGAAAGACAATTTCTTCACGTGAACTAATCAAAAAATTCAATGCTGCTAGAACACAAAGACCAATTGTTGCAATTGTACTGAGGATGTCAACAACAAGCAGCACAGCCTTTGCTGATGTATTCTCTTGTGACCAATCAATTGCTTTGTCTACGCCCCCTTTCCCTGTCAAAAGGCTAACGAACATAAACACTTCAAACAGTGTCCAAGCAATACAAAACAACAACGCTACATAACAGCAAATGCGGATACCTTTCCAAGTTTTTTGTTTTGTCATATTCTATTATTTGGATTGCAAAAAAACAGAATAATTCAATACTATCATTCAATTAATGAGAAATTTCATAATCTACCGCCACCGCCACATACCTTCCCGACTCTTCATCATAATATGCTGCATAGATGCCTTGGTTGATAACGATGATGTCGTTTTCCAACATAATGGGTTTACCGATAGCAAGATAACCATCGGACGTAAAGCCATTATCATCCGTTGTTGGGATAATGACCATTTTACCATCCTCAAAATAACCTCTTGCATTTTCACTTGGGTCAATGGTGTCGTTTTTTGTGCCAGCACAAATTCCAGGGTGGTCGTTATCACAATCTCCATTGAACTTTGTCCAACGCCACACCAAACTATATGAAGAGCCTTGAGCTTTTCCAGTAAACCCGCAGTCGTTTATCACCATTTCGCAGGCATAGGTGTAGTCCTTGATGGACTGGTTCTCGAAAAAGGCCTTGCCATCCTCCCAGCTCATAGTTTCGGCCATTTCGGCCAAAGTAAGGTCATTTGGCTTAACCGTTTGTTGCTCGGTCTGTGGTTCCTGTTGAGCTGTCTTTTCCTTGCTGCAAGCAATGATGGCCACAGCAGCCACTGTGAGAGCCGCGGCTCCCAATGCAATTTTGATTTCGTTTTTCATATTATATAAAGATTTGAATTGTTATTGTTACTTGACTGGTTTTGTTTCGTTTTGCGTTTGTTTCTTTTCCTTGGCCTCCACTACTATGCCATTGATGCGCAGGATTGTTTTAGGGGTTTCCTTGTCGTTGGATTTCACTACGATAACTTTGGTGAACAAACCTAATTTGCTCGTGTTGTATTTCACTTTGATGCTGCCGCTCGCTTGGGGTGCTATTGGCTCCTTCGGCCATTCGGGCACCACACAACCGCAAGAGGAGAACGCCGAAGTGATGAGCAATGGTGCATCGCCCGTGTTGGTGAAGCGGAACACATGCTCACCATTACCGTTTTGCATAATGGTATCGAAGTTGAAGGTGGTCTCCTCAAAAGTAATCTTGGGGACAACAGCTTTTTGTGCCATTGTCTGTAAAACGCCAAAAGAGAATAATAATGTTATGATTATTGCTTTTTTCATGTTTATTTGATTTGATGTTGCATCTCGTAATTGGCCTTGGCTTCAAGGAGTTCGGAGTAGTCCCCCAAGTCAGAGGTCTCATAGACAATTTGTCTGTCTGGCGAGATGAGATAATAATAGCCAAGAGAAGGTATGCTGATAACACCGCCCATACCTTTTGCAAAATAAATGATACTAGTTGTATTTGTCCTTTCTGCAATAGAACGAATAAGTTCAACATTATCCGAACGATGGTTGATAGCAAAAACCTTTACTCCTTTGGTTTCCAAATAATAGTTGCCCGTGGATTCTTTTTCTTGCCCCATTTCTTTCAAGTGAGCCACGCAGGGGGCACAATTAACGCTCCAGAAATTGAGAAGGATCCATCCACCGTTTTCGGCGATAGAAGTTTTCCCGCCATCGAGTCTCTCAATGGTATAGTTCAGAAGGTCGTCAGTTGCATTCTTGTTGCTGGAGTAGGAGCGGCTTAAAGGAGGGTTTTTACTATCGTGAATACTGTAATTCTTATATTGGGGGCTATCAAGATTAAACGCCGAGTCAATGTAATGTTGCCGATTGGAAAAACTCATATTTCTGATACTGACAAATTCCTTTCTGTTTTCATACCCCAAAGGGTATCTGAGAGAAAAAACGCTGTCTAGCGCCTGGGTCTTTTCATTGACAAACCAAAAAACCTTGTCATAATTGGACACTCGCTTGTCTGATTTTGGGTCATAAGAATACATAGTATGGGAAGTGCCATGGTAACTAATGTAAGGTTTGCCCTTCACTACGACACATTCTTGGCCTTTGACATTGGTAACTAAAAAAGTCATCAGTCCACGGCCTAATTTCTTTCGCATCGGATAGAGATAATAGCCCAAATAAAAAAAAGTATTTGGGATAAACTCCGTGAATCCGTAGGAGTGATAGTCATCCCAAAATGTGTTTTTATTGATATACTGCACAATTTCTTGGTTGTCATGGTCTATCTCAACGAATTTGTCCTTGTCCATCCAAAACGATTCTCTAACCCTTTTTCCGTCTTCAGACAAATATTCGCCCAAAATGCCAGGATTATTCATATCATAATGTAGAATGACACGGCTATATCTCTTCCACAGTTCCGCACCGTCTTTGTGGTGTTCGTGCGCAATTTCAAAACTTACCCATTCATGAGCAGAGGCAAACTTTGCCGCAAAAGCTTCATAGTTTTTTCTTTGCGCTTTTTGGGGATTTATCATACTACTGAGGGTTATCGATAGTCCTGCCATTACAATAACAATTAACAACAGTAGTTTTATAATTCTTTGTCTTTTTTTTCCAGTTTTCTTCATATTGTGGAAATTGGTTTAAAAGGCTTAGTTGTGCAGGAGGGTGACTAAAAAGCAGTCATCCTCTTCGTTTTATTCGGAGGGGGATACGAGTCTGTTGTCAAATATTCGATTCTCAGACAGGGTTCCAGACCTTTTTAGTCACCCTCTCACACATCTAAACTCGAATTGTTTATTTAGAAAAACATTAAAGAGCGACTATTATACCAATAATTGCGACAACGACCCCTGCAACATCAACCCATGGATGAACTTCTTCATTACACTTTCCTCCTTGATTATCTCCACAAGCGTTGCAGTGTGCATTATACCATGATCCCGTTTTTGTACACTCGTTGGTACAATTCTCACTCCGACACCAAAGCAAAAACTTGGGCAGACCTGAAGACATGCACATTGAAGAGTCAATTTCCGAGATAACATAATTGTCGCCATTTACACTAACTATGTAATACTGTTCACCGATACGGTAACCAAACTCGTAAACACCTGTCCTAACTCCCGTTTCTACATAGTATCTCGTTTCGTTTTGCGCAACTTCTTTTTCAGTAAAATTTTGCATTAGCCAAAAGGTGTATGCCGTCTCTTCTTCCGTGTCAAATACAGTGATTTTGACTTCGGGAAGAATGGACTGGTCGTTCGGAACACTGTCCAGCACTTGGATAGATTCAATCACATACCTGTCTTGAATGGTTCTAGTGGTTGTTTCCTCGTTCAAATTCTGTTGAATCTCAAACAAATCATAATGACATATCATTTGTTTGGTCGTGTTGTCAAATGTTGCAATCGGTTTAATCACAACTTCATCTGTTTCCATTGCTTGATGGACAACATTCGATTCCTTTTCCTTGTTGCAGGCAATCACGGTCACTGCCACCACTACAAGAGCCATGGCTCCCATTAAGATTCTAAATTTCTTCATTTTGTAATTCCTTTCGTTAATTGATTGATAATTAGTTGTTTTTGTTTCGTTTTTAGGGTAATTAAGCCCACTTTTTTGTATCATGACGCTGCAAAAATACAATTAATTATCGAATAACGATAACTTTTTGTTGAATTATTTGGAATAATTCATAAAACACAGAATTAAAACATAATAAAAGTGTTCTGGTTATTCAGATTATTATTCAAAGGCCATTTGAATCGAAAATAATGTGTATCTTTGCGCATTGAAAAACAAAAGGAAAGCAAACCATGACACAACTTACATTGAATGTGACCGATGAAAGCCTGCTTCCGATGCTGCGGAAGCTGTTCCGCTCCATGGAAGGCGTAGAGATTGCACCACGCCGTCGTAGGAAAAGCGGAATAGAATTAGCATACGAGGATGTGCAGAAAGGGAGAATCTATTACGCCAAAGACGGCTCTGACCTTATTCGCCAATGCTTAGACGATTAAACTGAACTATGTACGAGGTCAGATTTACCAACCAGTTCAAACACGCCGTTAAGCGTTGTGCCAAGCGCGGGCTTGATGTTTCAAAAATCGCAGTGATAGTTGACATTCTGAAAGAAAACGGAGCCTTGCCTCAAGAATATTATCCCCATAAACTCTCAGGCTTTAAAGGCAACAATACTTGGGAATGCCATATCCAAACTGATTGGTTGCTCATTTGGGAACAAAACGATACCGAGCTTACACTTTTGATGCTCAACACTGGAACACATTCCGATCTGTTTTGAGCGTTTTTCCCATTTTGCAAAGAATAATCGTGCCATTTTGTCAGTTTTTTGTATTTTTGCCGTTTCGTAAAAGCGAAATTTAGGCAAACTGCGAGACGCAGTTTGTGACAGTGTAAATTGAAAATCAAATAATTACATAAAATGAAAATCTCTTATAACTGGTTGAAACAATACGTCAACTGCGATTATCCGGCCGAAAAGGTCAGCGAACTGCTCACCTCAACGGGCCTTGAAGTGGAAGACCTCGAGCGTTTTGAGTCGGTGAAAGGCGCCCTGCGTGGCGTCGTCGTGGGCAAGGTGCTCACCTGCATCGACCACCCCAACTCCGACCACCTGCATATCACCACCGTCGATGTCGGCGGCGAAGAGCCCCTGCACATCGTGTGCGGCGCACCCAACGTGGCAGCTGGTCAGAAGGTGCTCGTGGCCACCATCAACACCGAACTCTGGATTGGCGACGAACACATCACCATCAAGAAAGGTAAGATCCGTGGCGAGGTCTCGGAAGGCATGGTCTGCGCCGAAGACGAACTGCAACTCGGCACCTCACATGAAGGCATCATGGTGCTGCCCGACGACTATGAAGTGGGTAAGCCCGCCTCGTTCTATTTCCCTGTGGAAGAGGACTATACCTTCGAAATCGGCCTCACCGCCAACCGCAGCGACGCCACCTCACACATCGGCTCAGCCCGCGACCTGGTGGCCGCCCTCAACCAGCGCGAAAACACCACAAAATACCACCTTATCCGCCCCTCGGTGGACGACTTCAAGGTGGAGAACCACGACAACGACATCGAAGTGGTCGTTGAAGACACGCAAGCCTGCCCACGCTACTCTGGCGTGACCGTCAGCGGCGTGAAAGTCGGCGAGTCACCAGCTTGGCTGAAGAACCGCCTTGCTGCTGTCGGCATCCGCAGCATCAACAACATCGTCGACATCACCAACTACGTGCTGATGGAAGTCGGCCAGCCCATGCACGCCTTCGACGCCGACAAAATCACGGGTAAGAAGGTCGTGGTGAAATGCATGCCTGAAGGTACGCCTTTCGTCACCCTCGACGGCGTGGAACGCAAGCTCAACAGCCGTAACCTGATGATTTGCAACGCTGAAGAACCCATGTGCATCGCTGGCGTGTTTGGCGGACAGAAGTCGGGCGTGACGATGGAGACCACTAACGTCTTCCTCGAGAGTGCCTACTTTAACCCCACCAGCATCCGCAAGACCTCCAAGTTCCACGGCCTGCAGACCGATGCTTCGTTCCGCTACGAGCGCGGCGCCGACCCCAACATCACCCTGTTCGCCCTAAAACGTGCCGCCTTATTAATTAAGGAGCTGGCTGGCGGAACGATTTCTTCCGAAATCAAGGACGTGAAGAACGGCGACTTCGCCCCTGCCCGCGTGGACTTGAAATTCGACTACCTGAACAAAATGGCTGGCAAGGTCATCGACCCGACCCAAGCCGTCAACATACTGAAGAGCCTTGAGTGCCAAGTCGTTGAGCAAGACGACAAGCACGTGGTCGTCGACGTGCACACCAGCAAGGTCGACGTGACGCGTCCCGCCGATGTGGTCGAGGAAATCCTCCGCATCTACGGCTACGACAACATAGAAATTCCGAGCCGCATCCACGCCTCCATCAGCCGCGCCACGAAACCTGATGCCGACAAGATGCAGCAGAAGATCAGCGACATGCTCGTCGCCAACGGCTTCTACGAGATCATGAACAACTCGCTCACCAAGGCCGCCTACAGCGAGGCCTTCCCCGCCTTCGACCCAGCCCAAAACGTGAAGATATTGAACCCGCTCAGCAGCGACCTCAACGTGATGCGCCAAACCCTGATGTGGGGAGGCTTAGAGAGCATTGCCTTCAACCAAAACCGCAAGGTCAGCGACATGAAGTTCTTCGAGTTTGGCAACGTCTATTTCTTCGATGCAAGCAAAGTCGGCGACGAGACCAAGCCGCTCAAACCCTATAACGAGCACACCTGCCTCGACCTCTTCCTCACTGGCAACAAGCAAGCCGAACTGTGGAACGCCCCGAGCAAGGCCCTCGACTACTTCGACCTGAAGGAATACGTCATGGGCGTGCTCAACCACTTCAAGTTCGACTTCAAGGCATTGGAAGCCAAGGAAGCCGACCTGCCGCATTTCGATTATGCCACCACCTATTGCGTCGATGGCAAGGAGATCGTCACCCTCGGCAAGCTCAGCAAGAAGACCTTGAAGCACTTCGACCTGAAGAAAGACGTCTACTACGCCACCTTCAATTGGACACTGATGATGCAATGCCTGGCCAAGGCCAAGGAAGTGCACTTCGAGCCGCTGTCGAAGTTCCCCGCCGTGCGCCGCGACCTCGCCATGATCTTCGACAAGAATGTCACCTTCGACGAGGTGAAGAAAGTCGCCATGGCCGCCGAAAACAAGATCCTGCAATCCATGAGCCTCTTCGACGTCTACGAAGGCGAGAAGATTCCGGCAGGCAAGAAACAGTATGCCATGAGCTTCGTCCTGATGTCGCCCACCACCACCCTCACCGACAAGGTGATTGAAAAGACGATGGGTAAGATTCAGGGCGCGTTTGAACAGCAGTTGGGAGGAGTTTTGAGATAATGGACGTACAAGCAATAAAACGGACCTTCGGCATCATCGGCACCGACCCTGAGTTGGACCGCGCCATCGGCATTGCGGCACAGGTGGCCGCCACCGACCTCACCGTGCTCATCACGGGCGAGAGCGGCACGGGTAAGGACGTGTTTCCGAAGATCATCCACCAAAACAGCGCACGCAAGCACGGCCAATACTTTGCCGTGAACTGCGGTGCCATCCCCGAAGGCACCATCGACTCGGAACTCTTCGGCCACGAGAAAGGCGCTTTCACTGGTGCCGTGGGCGAGCGCAAAGGCTACTTCGAGATTGCAGACAAAGGCACCCTCTTCTTGGACGAGGTCGGTGAGTTGCCCCTCTCTACCCAAGCAAGATTGTTGCGTGTGCTCGAAAACGGCGAATTCATCCGCGTAGGTGGCTCCAAAGTGATGAAGACCAACGTCAGAATCGTAGCTGCTACCAACGTCGACCTGCCTTTGGCCATCGAGAAAGGCCGTTTCCGCGAGGACCTTTATTACAGGTTGAACACCATCCCCATCCATATCCCCGCCCTGCGCGAGAGGAAGGCTGACATTCCGCTGTTGTTCCGCAAATTTGCCTCCGACTTCGCCGAGCGCAACCACATCCCTGCCATCACGATGACGCCAGATGCGATGAAGATGATGGAAAACTACCGCTGGGACGGCAACGTACGCCAGCTGAAGAACGTCACGGAGCAGATCTCCATCATGGAGACTGAACGCACCATCACGACGGAGACCTTGGCCAAATACCTGCCCGTCAGGGTACAAAGCAACCTGCCCGTGCTGCTACCGCGCGAGGACACGCCCGAGGGCATGTCGGAGCGCGACCTGCTCTACCGCGTGCTCTTCGACATGAAGAAAGACATCGCCGAACTGCGTGCCCAGGTCAACAACATCAGCAGCGGACATCCGATGGAGACCAACTACGCGCAATCCACCCCCGTGACCCAAATCGGCGACACCGTTGTGACCCGCGTCAGCCAAACCGAGCCGGAAACCAATGACCAGGAGTTCGCGGAGTTCGTCCCTGCCGAAGAAACGCACTATGCTGGCTCGTCAAGCCCCGAGACGCTTTCACTTGAACACCACGAGAAAGAGATGATCATCAAGGCATTGGAAGCCCATCGAGGCAAACGCAAAGACGCTGCCAAGGCCTTGGGCATCAGCGAACGCACCTTATACAGAAAAATCAACGAATACGGCATCAACCTATGAGGATGAAGGCGAAAATAGCGGTTTTGGTGATGGTTTTGGCATTGGTTTGTCAAGGTTGTGGCATCTATTCCTTCTCGGGTGCTTCGATACCCGCAGAAGCCAAGACCGTCTCGGTGGACTATTTTCCTAACCACGCCCAGCTCGTCAACCCGCTACTCAGCAACAACCTCACCAACGCCTTGCGCGACGCCATGACCAACCAAACCACCTTGGACATGGTGGAAACGGGTGGCGACTTGGCCTTCGAAGGCGAAATCACCGACTACAAGACCAATCCCGTGGCCATCACCTCGGGGCAGACCGCAGCCATGAACCGACTGACCATCACTGTGAAAGTCAGGTTCAGCAACCGTATTGACGACTCTAAAGACTTTGAACAAACCTTCTCACGCTACGAAGACTACCCCAGTGACCAAGACCTGAACTCTGTGCAGGAGTCGCTGACGACAACGATAATCGATCAACTGGTAGAAGATATCTTTAATAAGGCATTAGTAAACTGGTAATTATGAATGAGGAATGAGGAATGCGGAATGATGAACAACTCTAAACTCTAAACTTACAACCACACTAAACTCTAAACTCTAAACTCTAAACTGAAAAGATGGACAGCAAGCAACTGATAGGATACATGACGCGGCCCGAGCGGCTGAAAGGCGAGGCTGTGAAAGAGATGGAACAGCTGGTGGCCGATTATCCCTATTTCGGCATCGGTCAGACACTGTTGGCTGTAGCCTACCAGAACAATGACGACAAGCGTTACGACAGCCAACTGAGACGCACGGCGGCCATCATGCCCAACCGCGACAAGCTCCGCCTATTCACCTTGATTGCCCGTCACCGTTGGGAGAGCGAGCCCGATGTGCCTGCCTTGCCCGATGAATTCACCCCCGAAGAAGAAACGGTGCCCACTGACAACGTGTTCTCCAATATCGAGCCCATCGAAACAACGGAAGAGCAGAACACGGGCATCATCCGCGAGAAAGTGTTCATCATACCTGAGATCGACCTCAGCGGTAGCCATGAAGAACTCTCAGCCGAGATGGCTTTGCTTGACGAGAAGCGTAAATCGTTGGACGAGTTGAAAGCCATCATCGCCAATCGTCTGAAAGAAATAGAAGCTGAAAAGCAACGCAAAGAAACCGAAGAAGACAAGCCAAAGAAACTCTCTCGCAAAGAACTGATAGACAAGTTTATACTTGAGAATCCAAGCATCTCAAGACCTAAAGCCGAGTTCTACAACCCCATCTCAGTGGCGCAGAACAGCATCATCGATCAGGAGAATATTGTGAGTGAAACTTTGGCCAAAATCTATGAAAAACAGGGATATTTTGAGAAGGCAATATCAATTTATGAAAAATTATGCTTGAAATATCCAGAAAAAAGTCGTTATTTTGCAGCCCAAATTGAAAGGGTACAGAAAATTAATCATTAAATCTATAAAAATGTACACAGTAGTAGTAATTTTAATCCTGATTGTCAGCGTGTTATTAGGGTTGATCGTTCTGGTTCAGAACTCAAAAGGCGGTGGTTTGGTCTCCAATTTTGGAGGTGCCAATCAGATGATGGGCGTTCGTCAGACGACCGATTTCCTTGAAAAAGCCACATGGACGATAGGCGGCATCTTGGTTGTGCTCTGCCTCATCTCGAGCATAACACTTCCCAAGAACTCCAAAGAAGGCGCTCCCAAGAGCGAACTGGAGAACGTGATTGCTCCGCTTCCCGCAGTGGAAACTCCTGCAGCCACGACGACGATGCCTGCCGCTAGCGAGGCTCCCGCTGAAGCCACTGAGGCTCCGGCTGAAACCCCGGCTGAATAATCAGACAGACAATCGGATAATTAATAAACGAGGATGATGATCATCCTCGTTTTTTTTTGTTTGAATGAATGTCATTCGGCTGCCGTGGTACGACAGCCCTACAGCCTAATGGGACAATTTCATCTTGGGCTGTAGGGCTGTCACATTGTGGCAGCCGCAAATTGACGCAAAAAAACAGCGCATCCCGTTGGGATGCGCTGTTTTCATTTGAATCAGGAAAGATTATTTCCCTTCGCTCAGCTTCTTGTAGCCTTCGTAGCGGAGCTTGGCGAATTGCTCGGTCTTGGCGAACAGTTCCTTGGCTTCCTCGGGGAAGGTCTTCACGAGCGAGTTGTAACGCACCTCACCCATGATGAACTTCTGGAAGTCGGCCCAGTTGGGTTCCTTCGAATCCAAGTGGAAACCGTTCTTGCCTTCCTCTTCCTCGACGGGGTTGAAGCGCCAGAGGTGCCAGTAACCGCAGTCGACGGCAAGCTTCTCTTCCATCTGGGAGTGACCCATGCCGATTTTGATGCCGTGGTTGATACACGGAGCGTAGCAAATCACCAGCGACGGGCCCGGATAAGCCTCAGCTTCCTTGATGGCCTTGAAGTACTGGGCTTGCGAAGCACCCATGGCGACCTGAGCCACATAGACGTAACCGTAGCTCTTGGCAATCATGCCGAGGTCTTTCTTACGCACCTTCTTACCAGAGGCAGCAAACTTGGCGACAGCACCGGCAGGCGTAGCCTTCGAAGACTGACCACCCGTGTTCGAGTAAACCTCGGTGTCGAGGACGAGGACGTTGACGTCTTCGCCGCTGGCCAACACGTGGTCGAGGCCACCGAAACCGATGTCGTATGCCCAACCGTCACCACCGAAGATCCACTGGCTCTTCTTGGCGAGGAAGTCCTTGTTGTCCAACAGTTCTTGTTCAAGCTCACAACCGTGGCAGATGCAGATCTTGCGACCAGCCTTCTTGGCCTTCTTGGCTTCTTCCAGCTTTTGAGCGGCAACTTCCTTGCCGTAGATCTCTTGGGCTTTCTTGGAGGCGAAGAAGTCGATGCAACCGTCGATGGAAAGGATGGCCTTTTCGAGGGCGGCGACGAATTCGTCAGTAGCCTTGCGGTTGGCGACCGTGTCGTTGTAGGTGTCTAACCACTTCTGCGTGGCTTCCTTCATCCAGTCGAACACGGTGGTGTTAACCAGCTCTTCAGCCTTCTTGCGGAGGCCTTCGCGAATCTTGCGAGCACCCGTGGCCATACCGAGACCGTACTCAGCGTTGTCCTCAAACAGGGAGTTGGCCCATGCCACACCCTTGCCACTGCGGTAGTTCTTGCAGTAAGGCGTTGCAGGAGCGGAACCACCATAGATGGACGAGCAACCCGTGGCGTTAGCCACCATCATGCTCTCACCAAAGAGTTGGGTAATGGTCTTAATATAAGGTGTCTCGCCGCAACCAGCGCAAGCACCCGAGAACTCGAACAGCGGTTGTGCAAACTGGCTGTTCTTCACGTTGGCGTACTTGTCGATGAGTTCGTCCTTGTAGGTGACCTTCTTCTGACCGTACTCCCAGTTCTTGGCTTCATCGAGTTGGGTTTCGAGCGGTTTCATCACCAGAGCCTTCTCCTTGGCGGGGCACACATCAGCGCAGTTGCCGCAGCCCGTGCAGTCCAAGACGGAGACTTGCATGCGGAAGTGCATACCAGCCATCTCCTTCGGCATCTTCATGTCGGCAGTCTTCATGCCCTTAGGAGCCTTCTTCAGCTCGGCGTCGGTCATGACGACAGGACGGATGGCAGCGTGCGGGCACACCAGCGAGCACTGGTTGCACTGGATACAGTTGGCAGGATTCCACTCGGGAACGACGGTGGCGACGCCACGCTTCTCGTAAGCGGTGGTGCCAGCCGGGAAGGTACCGTCGACGATGTCCTTGAAGGCGCTCACGGGCAGGTCGTTACCGCACTGGGCGACCATCGGGCGCATCACCTTATTAATAAATTCGGGATCGGCATCGTTGTGCTCGAAGACGAAGTCGGTGGTGCAATCGAGCTTGGCCCATGCTGCAGGGATCTCAACCTTGGTGATCTCGCCACCGCGGTCAACGGCAGCGTAGTTCATGTTGACGACGTCCTCACCCTTCTTGCCGTAGCTCTTCACGATGAACTTCTTCATCTGCTCGACAGCCAGGTCGTAAGGAATGACGCCCGAAATCTTGAAGAAAGCGCTCTGGAGGATGGTGTTGGTGCGGTTGCCCAGACCAATCTCGGCGGCGATCTTCGTGGCGTCGATGATATACATATTAATATTGTTGAGGGCCAGATACTTCTTCACATAGTCGGGAAGATGCTTCTTGGTCTCTTCAACGCTCCAAGGCGAGTTGTAGAGGAACGTGCCGTTCTTCTTCAGGCCGCGGAGGCAGTCATACTTGCGGAGGTAGCTCGGGACGTGGACAGCCACGAAGTCGGGCGTGCCGACGAGGTAAGGAGCCAGGATGGGCTGGTCACCGAAACGCAGGTGCGAGCAGGTGTAACCGCCGGACTTCTTGGAGTCGTAGTCGAAGTAGGCTTGGCTGTACTTGTTGGTGTTGTCACCGATGATCTTGATGGAGTTCTTGTTGGCACCCACGGTACCGTCAGCGCCGAGGCCATAGAACTTGGCTTCAAACGTGCCCTTCGGCAGGATGGAGATTTCCTTACCGACCTTGAGCGAACGACGGGTGACGTCGTCCTTGATGCCCACGGTGAACTGGTTCATCGGTTTCTCGGCAGCGAGGTTCTTGTAAACGGCAAGCACCTGAGCCGGCGTGGTGTCCTTTGAAGACAGACCGTAGCGGCCGCCAATGATCATAGGAGCCTTCTTGACATCCTTGAAGGCTTCGACAACGTCGAGGTAGAGCGGATCTCCATTGGCGCCGGGTTCCTTGGTGCGGTCGAGGACGCAGATGCGCTTCACGGTCTTCGGCATGACGTCCATGAGGTACTTCACGCTGAAGGGACGATAGAGGTGCACAGTGATGAGGCCGAGCTTCTTGCCAGCCTTGTTCTCCTTGTCGATGACGGTCTTGATGACATCGTTGATGGAGCCCATGGCGATGATGATGTCGGTAGCGTCTTTGGCGCCGTAGTAAACGAACGGAGCATATTGACGACCAGTGATGCGGCTCATCTGCTTCATGTACTTGGCCACGATGTCGGGCAGGGCATCGTAGTACTTGTTCTGCAGTTCGCGGGTCTGGAAGTAGATATCGGGGTTCTGGGCGGTACCACGGGTTACCGGGTGCTCAGGATTCAAAGCTCTGTCGCGGTATTCCTTGAGGGCCTTTTGGTTGACGAGCTTACGGAGTTTCTCCATGTCGGCAGCCTCGACCTTCTGGATTTCGTGAGAGGTACGGAAACCGTCGAAGAAGTGCACAAACGGCACGCGGCCTTCGATGGCGGCGAGGTGTGCCACAGGGGCGAGGTCCATGATCTCTTGGACGCTGCTGGTGGCCAGCATGGCGAAGCCAGTCTGACGGCAAGCCATCACGTCGGCGTGGTCGCCGAAGATGGACAGGGCCTGGGCGGCGAGGGCGCGGGCCGAGACGTGGAACACGCCAGGAAGCAATTCACCGGCGATCTTGTACATATTGGGAATCATCAGTAAGAGGCCTTGCGAGGCGGTGTAGGTGGTGGTGAGGGCGCCAGCCTGCAGCGAGCCGTGGACGGCACCGGCTGCACCGGCTTCGGATTGCATCTCGACCACTTTGACGGTCTCGCCAAAGATGTTCTTCTGACCTTTAGCAGCCCATTCATCGATATACTCGGCCATCGGCGACGACGGAGTGATAGGATAAATGGCGGCCACTTCACTGAACATGTAGGCAACGTGGGCAGCAGCCTGGTTACCATCGCATGTCAAAAATTTCTTTTCTGCCATTTCTATTATTTTTAGTTGAATTTTGTGTTTAGTAACTCGTTAAAATTTGGCCGCAAAATTAGGCATTCCTATTCAAATAAGCAAAACAAAATCAAAAGAATTATTATCAAGTATTTTTACAAATTTTTCATTTTTTCAATTACTTCTTGAAATATTTTGTACTTTTGCACGCTCTAAAACAGAAAAAACCATTAAACAACATTTAAAACTCATTGAAAATGAAGAAATTAGTTCTTACACTCGGACTGGCCAGCCTCTTCATGGTGGCCTGCAACAACACTCCCAAGGAACCCGTCCAGCCTGCTGAACCCGTTCAGGAAGAGAAGACCGAAGTTGTTGAAGAAAAACACGAATGCCCCATGCACGCCCTGAAGGAAGAGTTTGCCAAGTGGGACGAGATGACCGACGAAGCCAAGGCCGAGTTGAACAAGAAGGCCGCTGACGTTTTCACCGCCATGGACGCCGAAATGGAAGCCAAGAAGGCTGAAATGGAAGCCAAAGGCGAGCAAGTCTGCAAGGAAATGGCCGAAATGACCGAAGAAGCCAAGGCTGAATGCGAAAAGAAGTGCGCCGAGATGAAGGCCAAGTGGGACAATTTTGCCAACCTGACCGTCGACGAGCAGAAGGACCTCATCATGGAGCGCCTCAATGGCTGCGAAGGTGAAAAGAGCTGCTGCAAAGGCGAAGGTGAAGGCCACAAGTGCCAACACGAAGGTGAAGAAGGCCATCAGTGCCAGCACGAAGCTAAGTAAGTTTCATTCACATTTCATCAAAAAAAAGAGGGCTGAAAAGTCCTCTTTTTTTTGTACATTTTCTTTCCTCAATCCTTATTTTTTGTATTTTTGCAGTTTAATCCAAACTGCGCCCAAATGTACGCCTATATCACTGGCAGAATAGCTGAAAAATCGCCCACCTACGTCGTCTTGGACAACCAGGGCATCGGCTATCTCATCAACATCACGCTCAACACCTTCACCGCCATCGGCGAGAAGGAAGAAGTGCGCCTCTTCACCCATGAGCAAATCCTCGAAGATGCCCACAACCTCTTTGGCTTTTATTCTGCCAAGGAGCGCGACCTCTTTGAGCTGCTCATCTCCGTGTCGGGCGTGGGCTGCAACACGGCTAGACTCATCCTCAGCTCACTGACCGTCAACGAACTGAGCAATGCCATCGCCAACGACGATGTGAAGACCATCCAAGCCGTGAAAGGCATCGGCGCCAAGACCGCCCAACGCATCGTCATCGATTTGAAGGACAAACTCAAGAAAAACGACTTCCCGACGGAAATTTTCGCCGCTCCAAACAATACTATCAAAGCCGAAGCGTTATCAGCATTGACGATATTGGGCTTCAGCAAATCCGCCGTCGACAAAGCACTCGACCGCCTGCTGAAACAAATGCCTGACGCCAACGTCGAAACGCTGATCAAAGAAGCACTTAAAATATTGTAAACCTGTATTTTGAAAGACTCAATGAAACGACATATATTCCTTTTACTTCCGATACTGTTCGTGCTGTTTTTTGCCCGAACGGCATCGGCAGGCGTATACGACATCTTCTTCCACCCTTATGAGGTGGAACCCGACACCACCAAGGTCATCTACCCCATCCCTGTCAACACGGGCAACCCTTTGGAAGACCTCAACAACAAGTCGCCCCTCTACCTCAACGACCCCGACAACTTCAACACCGAAATCATCTACGACCCGCTGACCGGACAATACACCTTCAAGCGTCGCATCGGCCAGTTCTACTACGACACCCCCACCACCCTTTCGCAAAGCGAATATTTTGAGTATCAGAACAAAAAAGGCATACAGCAATACTGGAAGGAACGCCGCAGCCAAAACGCACGTTCGACCACCAACGGCAGTTCCATCATCCCTCCGCTCTACATCGGCGGCAAGGCCTTTGAGACCATCTTCGGCAGCAACACCATCGACATCCGTCCCCAAGGCTCCGTCGACCTCACCTTCGGCTTCAAGCACAGCTTCCGCGACGACCCCTCAATGACCGAGCGCCGCAAACGCCACAATGACTTTGTGTTCGACACCGATTTGCAACTCAACGTGATTGCCAAGATTGGCGACAAGATCAACTTCAACATTAACAAGAACACCAAGGCGACCTTCAACTACCAAGACAAACTCGACCTGAAATACCAAGGCAAGGAAGACGAAATCATCCAACTGCTGGAAGCCGGTAACGTCAGCTTCCCGCTCAACAGCACGCTTATCACAGGTACACAACAGCTGTTCGGTGTGAAGTCGAAACTGAAGTTCGGCAAGACCACCGTGTCGTCCATCGTCTCCTACCAAGAGAGCGAGTCGCAAAACATCACCGTTCAAGGCGGCGCACAAACCAACCAGTTTGAGCTCAGCTGCCTGGAATACGAGGAAAACCGTCACTTCTTCCTCAGCCAGTACTTCCGCGACCAATATGAGGCCGCCATGTCAACCCTCCCCACCATCACCTCCAGCATCAACATCACAAAAATTGAGGTATGGATCACCAACACCAACACTTCGACACAAAACACACGTAACATCCTTGCGCTGAACGACTTGGGTGAAGGCAAAAACAACTGGATCTACAACTCGGAAATCACTCCGACCAATAGCAAGGTGTTTCCGCGCAACGCGGCCAACAACCTGCTCACCCGCATGGACACCACGCAGATCCGCAGCATCAGTTCGGTGACCAACTACATGAGCAACGACCCCATGCGCATCGGCCGATCGGGTTACATGGTCTCGGGCCGCGACTTCGAGAAAGTGGAGAACGCCCGCCGCTTGAGCAACACCGAATATTCGCTCAACTCCAAATTGGGCTTCATCTCCTTGAATGTCAGCCTCAACGCCAACCAAACCTTGGCCGTGGCCTACCAATACACCATTGTGGGTTCCGACGAGGTCTATCAAGTCGGTGAATTCTCCGACCAAGGCATCAACACACCCAAAGTATTGGTGACCAAACTGCTGAAAGGCACCACAGTGAACACCAAGATGCCCATCTGGAACCTGATGATGAAAAACGTCTACAACATCAGGGCCTACCAAATCGGGTCGCAGGACTTCATGCTGAACATCTTCTACAACGGTAACTCCAACAGCACGCCTTACGGCTATTTCACTGAGGGCTCGGTGAAAGGCGTCGCTCTGCTGAACCTGATGGGCTTGGACAACTTGACCACGCAAAACAACCCCATTGCTGGTGGCGATGGCGTGTTTGACTTCTTGGATAACGCAGCCACGCAAGGCGGTACCATCAACTCATCAAATGGCCGCATCTTCTTCCCTGTGCTGGAGCCTTTCGGCAAGCACATCCACGAAAAGATCTTCCCCGACGAACCTAACTTGGCCAACAAATACGCCTTCGACTCACTGTACACGATGACGAAGACCTCTGCCGAGCAGTATTCCGAGAAGAACAAATTCAGCTTGAAGGGTTATTACTCGTCGCAGTCGGGCAGCGAGATCAGCCTCAACGCCATGAACGTGGCACAAGGCTCGGTGACCGTCACCGCAGGTGGTGTGCAACTCGTTGAGAATGTCGACTATACCGTCGACTACACTTTAGGTCGCGTCACCATCCTCAACGAAGGTATCCTCAACTCAGGCACACCCATCAACATCGCGTTGGAGTCGAACTCGGGCTTCAGCGCCATCCGTAAGACCTTCTTGGGTACCCGCGTCGAACATGAGTTCAACCGTGACTTCCATGCGGGAGCCACCCTACTCTACTTGGGCGAAAAATCCTACACCCAGAAAATCAACTATGGCGAGGAAGCCATCGCCAACACCATCTATGGCGCCGACCTCAGCTACCACACCGAGGCGCGTTGGCTGACAAGCTTCATCAACGCATTGCCTGGTATCAGTACAAAGGCTCAATCGCGCATCAACGTTGACGGTGAGTTTGCCCGCTTCATCCCTGGCCTTTCCAAGTCGGCCAGCGAACCCGGCACTTCCTACATCGACGACTTTGAAGGCGCCAAGTCGACCATCGACCTGCGTCTGCCCACTTTATGGTACATGGCCAGCACGCCGCAGAACCAAAACGACCTCTTCCCCGAGGCAGCCGCCAACACCGGCCTCAACTACGGCAAGAACCGCGCTAAGTTATCGTGGTACGTCATCGACAACTCCATCTTCTACGACCGTAACTCCAATTACCGTCCAGCCAACGTGGACAACGAAGAACTATCGAAAAACTCGGTCCGTCAAGTGCTTGAAACCGAGCTCTTCCCCAACAAAGACATTGAGACCGGCACGCAGACCAACATCTCCGTGCTCAACTTAGCCTACTATCCCGAAGAACGTGGTCCCTATAACTATGACGTTGACCCGACGCCTTACTCCGCTGGTATCACTGAAGATGGCAAGCTGAAAGACCCGAAGAGCCGTTGGGGTGGCATCATGCGTAGAATGGAGTCGACCGACTTCGAGGCCACCAACATCGAATACATCGAGTTCTGGCTCATGGATCCCTTCGCCGACGAGGAATTTGCAGACAACCCCGGTAAGCTATACATCAATTTGGGCGACGTTTCAGAAGACATCCTCCGCGATGGCCGCAAGTTCTACGAGAACGGTCTGCCTACCACTTCGACGGTAGAGAACGTCGATACCACTATCTGGGGTCGCGTGCCCACCTTACAGGATATTGTTGGTACCTTCAACAACTCGGCGGAAGCCCGCCAATACCAAGACGTAGGATACGATGGCCTGCGCGACGAGGACGAACGCAACTTCTTCGAAAACACCTACTTGAACATCGTTAGGGATCGTTTTGGCGAAGGCTCAGCCGCCTACACCAAAGCCTTCGACGACCCGTCGGGCGACAATTACCATTACTTCCGCTCCAACGACTGGGATTCTCCTGATGACGAAGTCCACAGAAGCATCTTGGCGCGTTACAAGGAATTTAATGGTCCCGACGGCAACTCTCCTGCCGACTACCAGCAGACCGAAGGCTATATGAGCAGCAACTCCACTTTGCCCAACGCCGAAGACATCAACGGCGACAACACCCTGAGCGAGTCGGAGCGTTACTACCAATATGAAATCGACCTCAACCCCGCCAAGATGGTCGTTGGTCAAAACCACATCGCCGACATCTTCCAATCTGGTGGCGTGGCACTGCCCAACGGACAAATCAGTGGCGTGACCTGGTACCAGTTCCGCATCCCCGTCAGACAGCCCGACCGCGTCATTGGCCGTATCGACGACTACTCAAGCATCCGCTTCATGCGTATGTTCTTGACCGAGTTCCAGAAACCTATCGTGCTGCGTTTCGCCACCCTCGACCTCGTGAAAGGCGAATGGCGCACCTATTCGCAGAGCATCCAAGCCCCTGGCGAATATGAGCCCAACGACATCAGCAACGAGACCACCTTTGACATCTCGGCCGTCAGCGTCGACGAGAACAACCGCCGCGTTCCCGTGCCTTATGTCACCCCTCCCGGCATTCAGCAAGAACGTGTCATCGGAATGACACAGACCGTCCGCATCAACGAGCAGGCACTTCAGATGACCGTGCAGAACCTCGTCGACGGCGATGGTCGCGCCATCTACAAGACCGCCGACTTCGACCTGCGACAATACAAATACCTGAAGATGTTCGTCCACGCCGAGGCGGCCCATGAAGACATGCCGCTCGACGACCAAGACCTCACCGTCTTCATGCGTATCGGTACCGACTTCACCGAGAACTACTACGAATACGAGGTGCCTTTAAAAGTGACAGCTTGGGGAACACCCTATACCAACGACGAAGCCATCTGGCCAGAAATCAACAACTTGGACATCCGTTTGGAAGACCTTGTTGAGGTGAAGCAACGGCGCAACGAGGCCATGAACCAACCCAACAGCAACGTACGCCTCAACTACATCTACTCCGAAAAGACCAAGAAAGGCACCGTTGACAACAAAGACTACTATCACACCATCAAGGTGATAGGTAACCCGAGCATCAGCGACGTGGAAGCCATGATGATAGGTATCCGCAACCCGAAACGACAAAACCTCGCCGACACCGACGATGGCCAACCCAAGAGCGCCGTGGTGTGGGTCAACGAGCTGCGCCTCACCGACTTGAACAGCAACGGTGGCGTGGCCGCTACGGGACGACTGGAAGCCACCCTTGCCGACTTGGGACGTGTGAGCGTCAACGGATCCTATAGTTCAGCAGGTTTCGGTGCCTTGGACAGCCGTATCACCAACAACACCTTTGAGGCGCGGTCGGCTTTCAATGTCTCCACCGACCTGGAGTTGGGCAAGTTCTTCGAAAACACGGGCCTCAAGATCCCGATGCACATCGATTACGGACAAAACAAGGTCACGCCACTCTATAACCCCTACGACCCCGACATCAAATTGAAAGACGCCCTTGCCGCCATGAACAGCGACGAAGAGAGGGCCGAATTCACCTCAACCATCCACGACTACACCCGACAGAAGAACATCAACTTCATGAATGTGCGAAAAGAGCGCGTCACGAAGAAACGTAACGAGGATGAAGGAGGTAAAGGCAAGAAAGAAAAAGAGAATCCAAGAGATCCCAACAGAAGCCTGAGCGGCGGCCGTGGCAACATGCCAAAGGTACACTTCTACGACATCGAGAACTTCAACCTCTCATTCGCCTACAGTGAGACCTTCCAAGAAAACACCGACATCAAGTCGAATATGGTGAAGACCTACCGTGGCGGATTGGGCTACAACTATGCGGGCAATCCCAAGCCAGTGGAGCCTTTCGCCAAGGCCAAATGGGCATCAAAACCCGCCTTGCAGATCATTAAGGACATCAACTTCTACTACGCGCCCAAGACCCTCACCTTCAATACGGAGATGTACCGTTACTATTCGGAGCGTGAGATGCGTAACAAGAGTGGTGGCATCATCAACATCATCCCCACCTTCTCAAAGCAATGGGACTGGACGCGTAACTACCAAGTGCGTTATGACCTCACCAAGGCTCTCACCTTCGATTACTCGGCACAAGCCCAGGCCTACATCTATGAGCCCGCCGGCTTCGTCGACCGCAACGCCGATCCCGAGAAATGGCAAAAGGTACAGGACACCATCAAGAACGAGTTGAAGAACTTGGGCTCTGTGTCGCGCTATACGCAAAACTTTAACGCAAGCTACACCTTGCCCATCAACAAGATTCCGATCTTCAACTGGGTCACAGCAAGCGCCAACTACCAAGGCACTTACAACTGGACGGCACCTGCCAAATCCATCCAGCACCGCTTGGGCAACACCATCGACAACTCAAGCAATATCCAAGGCAATGCCACCCTCGACTTTGCCAAGCTATACAACAAGGTGCCGTACTTGAAGCAAGTGAATTCGCCACAGCGACGCAGCGACAGCAAGAACGAGAAAGACAAAGGCAAGGGAAAAGACAACAAGAAAGAGAAGGACGCAAAAGACAAAGAAAAAGACGGAAAGGAGGAGGGCGGACAGCCTGCCGACTCGACCAAAACCGCACCCAAGACAAACTACGGCAAACTTGTCCTCGACAACTCGTTACGCATACTTACCCTCGTCAAGAAAGTGTCGGGAACCTATTCTCTTAACCAAGGACAGTCGCTGCCAGGCTTCATGCCCAAGACCAATTACTTTGGTATGAGTACACCGGGATGGGCACCAGGTGTAGGATTTGTGTTGGGCAGCAACTTTGGAAGCGACGCCAACATCTTCGACAAAGCCGTTCTCAACAGCATCGACGTGGAAGACGCCATGCGTTGGCTCACCACCGACTCGATTCTCAGCGACCCGTACATACGCCGCAAGACGGAAACCATGAACTACCGCGTCAACACAGAGCCTTTGCCCGGCATCAAGATCGACTTCACAGGAAACCGTAGCTACGCCGAGAACCAGCAGCATTACTTCCGCTACAACGAGCTGACCAACAACTTCGATTTGTTCACTCCGACCAACAACGGCAACTTCAGCATGAGTTATTTCATGGCTGGTACCGCCTTCGTCACTTCCGACTCCACCTCGTCGCGGCTGTTCGACAACTTGATGGAGAACCGAAAAATCATAGCCGAACGCATCGCACGCAACAACCCGCAGTGGATCGATCAAGTGAACGAATACACCTTCGATAGCATCGCAGGCGACTACTTCCCGAAAGGCTACGGCTCGAGCTCAATGGACGTGTTGCTTTACTCCTTCATTGCTGCCTACACCGGAAGAGATGCCAACACCATCAGCCTCAATCCCTTCCCGCGTATCCCATTGCCCAACTGGACACTCACCTACAACGGTTTGACCAACATCCCTTCAATCGGCAAGATTTTCAAGACCGTCAACATCACCCACGGCTACAAGTCGAACTATGCCATCAACGCATGGGCCAGCAACGTGTATTACGACGAGGACAACACCATACAAACCTTCGAAAACTCCGACATCATCATTCCAAAGTACGACATGTCGCAAATTGTCCTCAACGAGCAATTCACTCCTTTGCTGGGCATCGACTTGGGTTTGCAAAACTCCATGACCATCAACTTGCAGTATAAGAAGAGTAGGACATTGACTTTGAGCTTTGCCAACAACCAACTCACCGAGGTGAACGGTCGTGAGATTGTTGTCGGAGGCGGCTATCGCATCAAGAACCTGTCGTTCAACATCACACCCATCGGCGGCAGCGGTAAGTCACAAACCATCAAGAACGACCTCGTGCTGAAACTCGACGTCGGCTTCAAGAGAGACATCACCATCTTGCGCCGCATCGACGAAAACAACAACCAAGTATCGGCCGGCCAAAACAAAATCAACTTCTATCTCACAGCCGACTACAACTTCAGCCAAAGATTGTCAGCACAGGCATTCTTCAAGTACGACCTCGCCATTCCAGAGGTGGCCAACACCTTCCGGAACTCCACCACATACGGTGGCATCACCCTCAGACTTAGCTTGGCACAATAAAATTTTCAGCAAAATGTGAAGTGAGCCACTAAAATATGTAATTTCGCAGCCTAAACAGAAACACTTTAAAACATACATCAAATGAATATTCCAGCAAATCTGAAGTACACCAACGACGACGAATGGATCCGCCTCGAAGGCGAAGAAGCCTACGTCGGCATCACCGATTACGCACAACACGAACTTGGCGACATCACCTTCGTTGATGTTGACCCCGACATCGTCGGCGAAACCCTTGACGCCCAAGAAGAATTCGGCGCCATCGAAGCCGTGAAGACCACCGCCGAGCTGCTCATGCCCGTCGCCGGCGAAATCCTCGAAGTCAACGAAGCCCTTGCTGACGAAGAAAATGCCAAACTCGTCAACAGCGATCCTTACGGCGAAGCTTGGATCATCAAGATCAAAGTGAACGACGTCGCCGAACTCGACGGCCTCCTCGATGCCGCCGCTTACGAAGCCAAGATCGGTTAATCCCTTGGAACGTCTGACAAGAAATAGCATCCCGGGAATCCTGTGTGGAATCGTCATCCTGATTCTGACCGGACTCCCGGGTTCTTTTTTCCCTCGCGTCAAGCCAGCAATTGGACTCGACAAGGTGGCCCATGTCTTGATGTATGCAGGTTTTGCCTTTGCCTGCCTCTGGGGCTATCGCAAGCAATTCGTTTCCAATGGGCAACACTATAGGCGAAAAGCCATCATTCTTACCGTCATCATCAGCATTGCGTATGGTGGACTGACTGAAATCATGCAAGAAACCATCACCTTTCTTCACCGCTCAGGCGACTGGCGCGATTTGATTGCCGATAGCATCGGAACGGGGATAGGCGTACTTGTTTTTTATCTTTTTTTCAGAAGAAAAAAATAAAATTTGCCTCATTTGCGTTTTATAAGCAAAATATTACTACTTTCGCAACGTCAAATTGGAAAGTAGAATTTAAAAACATACAACCATGGAAGAGAAAAAATCACCTAAGGCTAATCTTGAGAACAAGAAAGTGATGTTCACGCAGATAGGTTTGATCATCAGCTTGCTCATCGCATGGTTGGCCTTCGAGCACAAGAGCTACGACAAGCGCCAGATTGACGAAAGCTTGCTCAATCGCGAGGTCGTATTGGACGAGGAAATGGTGGAAATCACCAAGCAAGAGGAACAAAAGCCTCAGCCGGTGGAACAACCCCAGCAGACCACTCAGCTCGAAATTGTGGACGACAACGTAGAGACTGAAGACATCAACATCAACGCCGAAGTGGAACAGAACGAAGTCATCGAAGAGTATGTTGCCCCTGAGGTCGTGGAAGAAGAAGTCGTGGAACAGGAGATCTTCCAAATCGTGGAAGAGATGCCTGCCTTCCCTGGCGGCGAGCAAAAACTGATGGAGTATGTTGGTAAAAACATCAAGTATCCTCAGATTGCCCGTGAAACTGGTATCCAAGGCCGTGTGTTCATCGGTTTCGTTGTTGAACCCGATGGCTCCGTCTCCAACGTGAAGCTGCTCCGTGGTATCGGTGGTGGCTGCGACGAAGAAGCCATGCGCGTCGTCAAGTCGATGCCGAAATGGAAACCCGGCAAGCAGCGTGGTAAGGCCGTGCGTGTGTCCTACCAAATCCCTGTGTTCTTCAAGCTGCAGTAAACACTTGAAGAAAGGTGAAACAAAAAGCCAGCGTAATGCTGGCTTTTTTTATTTAAAGTGCTCGTAAACCACCCTCGCCTTGGCAGGGCCAACAACCTCGGTAAGACGACCCAAGGAAGCCTCCTTGATACCTTTCACGGATTTCAATTCGAGTAATAGTTTTTCCGCCGTCTTCTTCCCTATTCCCTTGATGTCGGCCAACTCGGAGTGCATAAATCCCTTCTCGAACTTCTTCCTATGGAAAGTGATGGCGAAACGGTGTACCTCGTCCTGGATATGCGCCAGCAGACGGAACACCTCTGAATTGGGCTTCAAGCCCACCACACGAGGCGGGAAACCGAAAAGCAATTCATTCGTGCGGTGACGGTCATCCTTGGCCAAGCCGGCAATGGGGATGTCGACATGCAACTCGTCTTGTATCACCTGACGCACCACCTCCATTTGACCTTTGCCACCATCGGTGATGATGAGGTTGGGCAAAGGCTTGTTTTCCTCAATCAACCTAGAATAGCGGCGACGCACCACCTCTTTCATCGAGGCATAGTCGTCAGGACCTTCCACCGTCTTGATGTTGAAATGCCGATAACCTGCCTTGTTAGGCTTGCCGTTCACGAACTGTACCATGCCCGCCACGGCATAGTCGCCTTGGAAATTGGAGTTGTCGAAACACTCAATCACCTCGGGGACAGCATCCAGTTGCAAAGCCTCCTTGAGACTATTCAGCACACGTTTTTGGTGGCGCTCCGGGTCGACCAGTGTGCGTTGCTTCTCCAAGTCAATCTTATATTGCATGGCATTGCGTCGCGAGAGGTCGAGGAGCTTCAACTTGTCGCCGCGTTGAGGAACGGTCACCTCCACTTCCTCGATGTCATAGTCCAGCTTCATCGGAACGATGATTTCTGGGGCATGGTCACCAAACTGCTGACGCAAGTCGGTAACAGCTAAGAGGAGCAACTCATCAGGGGTCTCTTCCAGCTTGCGTTTCATCTCGAAGGAATGCGACTGCACCACAGCGCCGTCCTTCACCTTCATATAGTTCACATAGAAAGTCTCGTCGTCGTCGACAAATGAAAACACCTCAACATTATGGATGGTCGCGCTGACCACCGTGGAACGGCTACGGTATTCTTCCAAAAGGTCATATTTCTCCTTGATGAGCTGAGCCTCCTCAAACTCCATACGTGAGGCATGGTCCATCATTGCCGATTTAAGTCCTCGAAGCACCCAACCCAAGTTGCCCTTGATCACCTCGCGGATCTCGGCAATCATGGTGTTGTAGTCCTCTTTGGAGATCAAGCCTTCGCAAGGACCGTTGCATTTGTGGATGTGATAATCGAGACAAACCTTGTATTTACCTTTTTCGACACCCGCTTCCGTCAATGGTGTGCGGCAGGAACGCACCTTATAGACTTGACTGAGCAAGTCCAGCAGAATATGCGCCGTGCGCACCGAGGGATAAGGACCGAAGTACTCCGAGCCGTCGTTCACCTTGCGCCGGGTGAGGAACACACGCGGGAAGGCCTCCTTCTTGATGCAAATCCAAGGATAGGTCTTGTCGTCCTTGAGCATGATGTTGTAGCGCGGCTTGTACTGCTTGATCATCGTATTCTCAAGCAAAAGTGCCTCCGACTCCGAGTCGACGATGCTGTATTCAAGGTCGGCAATTTTACTCACAAGGACGCGCGTCTTGCCGAATTGTTCCTTATTGAAATAACTGCTGACACGACGTTTCAGGTTCTTGGCCTTGCCGACGTAGATGAGGGTGCCGCTTTTGTCGAAATAGCGGTACACGCCAGGCTTGTTGGGCAGCGCGGCGAGCTTTTGTTTCACTATTTCAGGCAATTCTATCATAGGTGTTTCTCTCACAAAACTTGCAAAACCCACAAAACTTATTTCTCAGTTGGGGAAAGCGGCCAACCAGCCCGCTTTCCGGCGGCAACCCAGTTGGGTGCCACCACACGCTTTTCTTCGGATTTTTTCTGTTTTGACAGTTTTGTTGGTTTTGTGATAAATAAACTATTCTTGTTTCTTTCTCATGTGATCCCAGCCTTGGGCTTTGATGGGAATGACGTGGTTGTCGGGAGTGATCATCTCGGCCACGCCCTTGTCGTCGGTCATATAGCCGATGACCGTCACGTCAGCCGACATGGTTTGAATCTTCTCGTAGTCTTTCTGGTCAATGGTGAAGAGCAGCTCATAGTCCTCGCCGCCACTCAGCGCTGCCACAGAAGGCACAATCTGGAACTCCTTAGCCATCTTGTCCGTGGTCGGGTCAATCGGGATCTTATTTTCATAGAGTTGACAACCCACGCCCGATTCCTTGCAGAGATGCAGGATTTCGGAGGCCAGGCCGTCGGAGATGTCGATCATCGAAGTGGGTTTGATGCCCAAGGTCTTCAACTGTTCCACGACGTCCTTACGTGCTTCGGGCTTCAGCTGGCGTTCAAGCACATACTCCATGCCTTTCAGCTGGGGCTGCATGTTGGGATTGGAAAGGAACTCCACCTTCTCGCGTTCGAGGATAAGCAAGCCGATGTAAGCACCACCCAAGTCACCGCTCACACAAAGTAGGTCGTTCTTCTTGGCACCGCTGCGGTAGACGATGTCCTCGTCTTTCGCCATGCCGATGACTGTGATGGAGATGACAAGGCCCGTCTTGCTGCTCGTGGTATCGCCACCCACCATGTCGACATGGTAACGCTCACAAGCCAAACGAATGCCAGCATACAACTCATCCAATGCCTCGGCGGAATAGCGGCTCGACACACCCAAGCCGACCACAATCTGTGTGGGTGTGCCGTTCATGGCGTAGATGTCGGAGAAGTTGCTGACGGCCGCCTTGTAGCCAAGATGCTTCAAAGGGCAGTAAGTCATGTCGAAATGGATGCCTTCGATGAGCATGTCGACCGAGACGAGGGTACGATACCCTTCGTGGTTGATGACAGCGGCATCGTCGCCGACGCCTTTCAGCGAAGAGGCATTGCGCAAGGGGAAGTCCTGCGTCAGTTGGTCGATGAGGCCGAATTCACCAAGTTCGTCGAGTTCGGTCAAGGGTTTGTTTTCTTCTGCCATATTCTTCTTTATTATTGGCTGCAAAGGTAAGTTTTTTTCCTAACTTTGCGCCATGAAAACCATCAAAGACATTTACAAGATCGGTGTTGGCCCCTCAAGCAGCCACACCATGGGCCCGCAGAAGGCCGCACATATTTTCAACGAGCGTTTCCCCAACGCAGCCTCGTTTGAAGTAACACTTTATGGCAGTCTCGCTGCCACGGGCAAAGGCCACATGACCGACACCGCCATTCTCAATACCCTTCAGGCACCCACAGAAATCGTTTGGAAACCAGATGTCATTCTCCCATTCCACCCTAACGGTATGTTGTTCAAGGCTTTCGATGCGGAGAAAAACCTTCTCGGAGACTGGCAGGTGTTCAGCATAGGCGGCGGCAACCTGGCCGAAGAGGGCAAATTGGATGAATCACCTGAGGTCTACCCGCTCTCGAAGATGACAGACATCCTCAACTGGTGCGAACGCACAGGACGCACCTATTGGGAATATGTGTACGAATACGAAAATCAGAAGGCTATCGAAGACTATATGATGGAGGTCTGGCAGGTGATGCAGGCTGCAGTAGAAAGAGGCTTGGAGGCCGAGGGCGTCTTGCCCGGACCGCTCAACCTGAGCCGCAAAGCCGCCACTTATCACATCAAGGCCTCGGGCTACACACATACCTTGAAAAGCCGTGGCTTGGTGTATTCTTACGCCTTGGCCGTTGCGGAAGAGAACGCTTCGGGCGGGATCATCGTCACGGCACCGACCTGCGGTTCATGTGGCGTGATGCCAGCGGTATTATACCACTTATCAAGGAGTTACAATTTCACCGACCAGCGCATCATCCGCGCCTTGGTGACGGCGGGCTTGGTGGGCAACATTGTGCGCACCAATGCCTCCATCTCGGGTGCTGAGGTGGGCTGTCAGGGCGAAGTGGGCGTGGCCTGTGCCATGGCCGCTGCTGCCGCCAACCAACTGTTTGGCGGGAGTCCGGCACAGATTGAATATGCTGCCGAGATGGCCCTTGAACACCACCTGGGCATGACCTGCGACCCCGTGTGCGGCCTTGTACAGATTCCCTGCATCGAACGCAACGCTTACGCCGCTGCCCGTGCCCTCGACTCCAACATCTACTCTTCCTTCTCCGACGGCCATCATCGCGTGTCGTTCGACAAGGTCGTGGAGACAATGAAAGAAACAGGCAAGGATTTACCTTCGCTTTACAAGGAGACCTCGCAGGGCGGACTTGCAAGGGATTACAGCCAAATGCAATAAAAGCCTTTGCCTATCCGAAATAACCATTATCTTTACAGAAATATAACTTCAATGATGACTTTTAAAGAGTATCGAGAACAAACAAAAGCCACTTCAAAATATCTATTGAAATTCTGTGGCATTCTTTTCTCTGTTTGTTTTAGCCTTATCTACTTATTCGCAGAAGCATTATCGACGCCTTTCTTTAAAAACCTCTTAATGGTACTCATTTGTATTTTATTAGGAAATCTATTTGCAGTATTCATTTGGTTGTTAGCCGTTTCCTCCTCATTCACAAAAGTAAAGAAGTCGCAAAAGTTTATAAACGAACTCCCCAAAAACATCACAGACTACTACAACATCACCATGATATTTGATAAAAGAGGTGATACAAGATTCAATTATCCAGATTGTAAAATCATTGGATACAAAGACGATTATGCATTTTTACTCGATTGGGAAAAATCGTATGTGCTTCTCACACTATTAAATGATTCAGAACTACTTTGGCTCAAAAAACCCGAATTTGACAAAAAATACAAAAATGAGAACATTGAATTAACAGGGTTTGGTTTAATGCAAAAGTCCAAACGAAAAGAATGGCATCTTATGACCCAAGATGACTTAGAAAAACGGATAAAACACTTGATAGAAATATCAGAAGCCGAAGACAGACAGATAATCTAGCAATAAAGGCGAAGCCCAAACATTGAGCCTCGCCTTTTTTGTGGTGGTCCCACTAGGGCTTGAACCTAGGACCTACTGATTATGAGTCAGTTGCTCTAACCAACTGCGCTATGGGACCGCAAAAAACCAAGCAAATTCACACTTTTCAGTGTTTTTTCTTGCTTTTTGCGCTGCAAATTTACAATTTTGCACCGAAATAGACTGAAATTTTCTCAAAAATGAGCGCAAAAATCAAGAATATCATCTTCGACCTTGGCGGCGTCATCCTCGACATCGATGAAACCATTGTGTATAAAGAACTCGAAAAAATGGGCATCAGTACTTCTGAATTGGCTCATTCCAAGGAGTTTATAGACATCATGAGCAAATTCGACACAGGCATCTACACTGCCCCCACCTTCCGCAAAAAAACCAAAACCCTTCTCGGTCAGGAAAAAATGACAGACCAGAGATTCGATGCCATTTGGAACGCCATGCTCCTCGACATCCCTCGCGAGCGCATCGAAGCCATCGAGAAGGTGAAGAAACACTACAAGATTTTCTTGATGAGCAACTCCAACGTAATTCATTACGATTTGTATGTTAGAGATTTGCAGCTACGTTTCGGCTACCACGAGTTTGACGAACTGTTCAACAAATCGTATTTCTCTTTCGCCGAACACCTGGAAAAACCCGACCCGCGCTTCTTCGAACTGATTCTTGACCATGAAGGCTTGTCGCCTGAGGAAACACTCTTCATCGACGACACGGCAGCAAATATCGAGGTCGCCAAGTCATTGGGCATCAAGACGTATCATATCAGTCGCGAGGAACTGGTGAGGAATTTGTTTGAGAATGGAGTTTTGAAGGAAGGGGTGGTCGAATAATCACAAAACCTTCAAAACTTACAAAACCATTATTTCAACAGGAAAGTCGCCAACCGGCTTCTTTCCTAAGCATCCTAAAGGATGCTGTTTTGACTTTTTGATATGTGTTTTGAGTTACACGCAACTGTAGGTTGCGTTGCAATGGAACCCAGTTGGGTGACATTGCCAGTTCAATTATTACAAGTTTTGATTGTTTTGTGGGTTTTGTGACAAATAATAATGGGCAATCTCGTCAAGAATTCCAAAAACCTCTTCAACAGAAAGCGTCTCCATTAACCTCATTTTGAACGGCTTAAAACTCGGCAGACCTTTGAAATAGGCCGACCAATGCTTGCGGATTTCCAATAAAGCAATGTGCTCACCCTTCCATTCGATGGAACGTTGCAAATGTATCTTGCTGACGCGAACGCGTTCCGCCACATTTGGCAAGGGCAACTCCTCTTCTGTTTCCAAATAATGTCTTATCTGGCTGAAAATCCATGGATTGCCGTAGGTGGCGCGACCGATCATCAGTCCATCTACACCATAAGTGTCCTTGTAGTACTTCGCTGAAGGGCCATCCACCACGTCGCCGTTACCGATGATAGGGATGTGCATGCGGGGATTGTTTTTCACGGCTCCAATGAGGGTCCAGTCGGCGGGCTCGCTGTATTTGGTGGTGCGCAGACGGCCGTGGATAGTCAGGGCGGCGATGCCCACATCTTGCAGACGTTCGGCGATGTCGACGATTTCGCGGTGCGCGTCATCGTAACCGAGGCGTGTCTTTACCGTCACAGGTGTCTTTACCGCCTCCACCACAGCTTTAGTGATGGCCACCATCTTAGGGATATCGTTCATGATGCCTGAGCCTGCACCTTTCGAAGCCACCTTCTTCACCGGACAACCGAAGTTGATGTCGATGATATCAGGGTGGGCCGTCTCGGCATAACGCGCCGCCTCCACCATAGGATCGACAGCGTTGCCAAAGATTTGGATACCCACGGGACGTTCCATCTCCTCGAAATCGAGTTTCTTGATGCTCTTCACCGAGTCGCGGATGAGGCCGTCGGCAGAGATGAATTCCGAGTAGACCACGTCGGCGCCAAAGAGTTTGCAGACATAACGGAACGGCGGGTCCGACACGTCTTCCATAGGCGCAAGGAGCAGGGGATAATGCTCGAATTCGAGGTGGGCAAGTTTATACATGGCTACATGTCTTATTTAACTACAGATGGCACAGATTTCACTGATTGACGCAACCAGAATTTGGCAACTTCGTTGCGGATGGATACAGATAGACCATCGTCGGCAGGAATCTGTAAACATCTGGCGCTTGCGCCTTAAATTCATTATTGCTCATCCGTTTAATCTGTATAATCTGTAGTTTGCTATTATTTCAACTGCAAAAGTACAAAAAGTGTATCTTTGCAGCAAAATAAACCTCATCATGAACGACAACTTGAAACAATCCACGGGAATCAGAATCCTTATCTTTTTGGTCATTTTATTGATCAGCGGCCTGATAGGTATTGCTGCCTCCGCTTTATTTATGTTCGCTGGCGACACAGGCATGAAACTCGGACAAGGCATCAGTTCCATTTTTATGTTTGTGGCACCTCCCATCGTGTATTATTTCATCACGCGCAAAGAACATCAAATGAAGGATTTAGGATTTCGCAAGCTTACCCCACCTTGGTGGCTTATCATCATAGGAGCCGTTTTGATGTTCATCTCACTACCAGTCTCCAACCTGCTGACCGAATGGAACGAAGGTATGAAACTAGGAGGTGCGTTCCAGATGTTGGAAGACATGATGAAGACTCTGGAACAAACTGCAACAGACCTTACCGAGCGCATGCTCAACGTTGACACCATCGGAGGTTTGCTACTCAACCTAATCATCATCGCATTGATACCTGCCGTGGGCGAGGAACTGACTTTCCGTGGCGTGATACAACAAGCGCTAACGCGTAAGATGAACCCTCATATCGCCATCATCCTTTCGGCGGCCATCTTTTCCTTCATCCACTTCCAGTTCTACGGCTTCCTGACGCGTATGTTCCTTGGAATGCTCTTAGGCTACATGTTCTACATCACTGGCTCGCTGTGGACGAGCATCCTCATGCACTTCCTCAACAACGGAAGCGCTGTTTTAATCTATTACCTTAACAACAAGGGTATCATCAATGTCGATGTCGACCACTTTGGCGCCACGCAAAGCGTATGGCTCATCATCGCCAGTGCGGTGGTGACCATCGGGCTCATCACATGGAGTTGGTTAAAGGCTCGACCCAAGAAACAAGCTGAAACCGCTCCTATAGCTACACCAACGGAAAACGATTAAAAAAACTTATCCAAAAAGATAAATGGCATCAGCGACTCGATGCCATCGAAGGCAAAGACGGGACCCGTCTCGCCTTGGCAGAGCACGCGCAGCGGCTGCTTCGACAGCTGCTCCACCTCCACCATCACCTGACGGCAGGCACCACAAGGGGCAACAGGCTCATCAATGGTTTTGCTGGCCGAATAAGCCGTCACCGCCAAAGCCTCGAAAGGCACGCCTGGATATTGTGCCATGGCGGCAAACATCGCAACTCTTTCGGCACACAAACCGCTGGGATAGGCAGCATTTTCGATATTGTTGCCCAATACAACAGCGCCATTGGCCAAACGCACGGCAGCGCCCACATTGAACTTGGAATAAGGTGCGTATGCATTACGAGCCGCATCGTGGGCAAGCCGCAACAATTCAGCATCGCTCGGGTCGAGTTCCTCAAGATGATCGTAAACAGTGTAAGGGCAAATAAAGCATTCTTTTTTCATGATGGCATCATTTTTCATTCATGATGCTGCAAAGATAAGGAAAAAAACCTTATTGATTGACATCCACACTTCTTTGAGGCTTGGCAAACAGCAACAAAGCCATAAAGAAGGCAAACAGGGTGGCACCAGCTTGGGTCTCCAAGGTGTCTTCGGGAAACATGGAGAGCAGCATAACGCATAGGAACACCATATACAAATAAGTGTGATTCCGTTTTGACGCAAACCAAGGATAAAGCAAGACGAAAAGGAAGAAAGCCAAGCCCACCAACCCGAATGCCACTGCAATCGCAAGGTATTGATTATGGGCACGGAATCGAAACTCCTCTTTCAACGGAGAATGGATCTCATCGTAGGTCTGGGCAAAGGTTTGCGGCACATCGCCCGTGCCCACGCCAAACCAAGGATGGCGTCCTATAATATGGAATGAAGCCCTCGTGTACTCAATGCGTTGCGAAAGCGAGCCACCATTGGGATTGTTGTAGCGGCGGTAGAGATTGTATTCAAACAGCGTTGAAGAAAGTCGCGCCCGAAGGCCTGGATGTTTCCAATTGTTGTAGTTGGCCACGCCTTGCTCAATGTTTTTGACGTCCTCGTCAGTCAAGGCCATCACTCCTTCGGCATCTTTGCGCAAATCCTTTGAGGTGAGGTAACGCGCCAAAGTGGCTTCAAGGTTCTCGCCATCGGCGGTAGCGCCGTCAAAAGGCAGTTCGCTGCGCTGCGACCAAGTCTCTCTCAATTCATTCCTATTATAGTATAGGCCTACATATTTGCCGTCCTCAACGGGATTGTGGATCGTGTCGTGCCAATAGGGATTACCTTGTGCCGTCGTCTTCTCCAAAGTACTGAGATCAACGGGCTTCACCTCCACCATGGGTTTGACGACAGCCCAAACCACCACCACGATGGCCACTATGACAGCCAAAGCTGATGCCCCAAGGGCAATGCGCCACCCCCTACCCTTTCTCCATTGTAGGAAGGCATAAAGAGCCGTAGCCAGGATTACAACAGCTAAAATCACATAGCCCGACAAGGACTCGAAGATATAAATCTGATAGGCAAACCAGAGCAGCAAAAACCACATCAGGAATTGGTCAATAACCACCTTTATCCCAAAACTCGGCACGCCTTCCCCTTTCGAAATACGTCTTTTATAAAGGTAATACCCAATCACCGCCATGCTGAAGACGATGTTGAGGCAAAAACGAATATGACTGATGAAACGGGAAATCTCGCGAACATCCTCGTAATCGTGCCTGACATAACGGAAAAAACTGAACTGTGTAGCGATGAAGACCGAAAGCACATAGACGAGCATCACCAAGTCGAAACGCTTACGGTCAAGTGGTTCCAGGCTCGACAACACGAAGGGCATGACCAAAATGGGCAGCTTGACACGAAGGTCTTTCATCGCATACTCGAAATCAGAGGTCCACAGTAATCCGACAACGTGCATGAGATAGAATGCGACCAGCAAAACAGCGGCTTTATTGTGCCAAAACCGAGATAGCTTCTGCTTGAAGTCTCTGGCGACAATGCCATCCACAAGCCATACGAGGACAAGCCAAAATTGCGACATGCCCATCAAAAACGGCGAGAGCGTGAGGCCTACGGCCACCATCAGCAAACCCAACAAGTAGGCTTGGTTCAGGTAGGGTCGTATGGAAGCCTGCGCCTTCATCACTTGCCACTCAAGATGCTGTGGTATTCGTCCTTGCCGTTGGTATTGAGCAGGATCTCAAAGGCGCGTTTCAGGTCGGGGTCATCATTAAGCGAGGCGACAATACGACCTTTTTGATAATAGTAGCGACCTACGATTTCAGAACGCAACAGCTCTTCGATATCCTTGCGGTTATTAAGCAAGTCGTTATCCTTCTCGGCGGCGAGATTTTTCTCCAACAAATCGATTTGTGGCTTTATCTTGTCCAGATAGCCTTCTTCTTTAGCCGTTTTCTTCAATTTTTCAATGGCCTTCTCACTCTCAGTAGTGTAGCTGAACTTCTTGTCCTTCACGAACTTCATAAAGTCCTGATAAGTGGCCTCGTCAATTTGGAAGCGTTCGGCTGGTGCTATGCTCTTATGCTCGCTGTAGAATTTGTTGGCATAGTCGAAAATATAGTTCTTGCCGAAGAGATAGGCCGTCACCGTGGCGTAAGGGTCACGACTGACCTTCACATCGGGGGTGATGCCATGGCCTTCGTAGACAGTACGGCCGCCCATAGTCTTGAATGCTTTACCGAGGGTGTCTTTCTTCATCTGGGCAGTGTCTTTCTTATGCGAATAGTCGATCTCCTGGATGCAGCGTCCACTAGGGATGTAGTAGTGAGCCACCGTAACCTTCATCTGGGTGTTGTAACTCAGAGGTAAGATGTTTTGTACCAATCCTTTACCAAAAGTCCTTTGTCCGATGATGACACCGCGGTCATAGTCCTGGATGGCACCCGCCACAATCTCACTGGCTGAGGCACTGCTGCCGTCGACGAGGATGGCCAAAGGGATCTCAAGGTCCACAGGCTCGTTGGTGGTGGGATGCATGCTGTTGGCCGTGGCAGCCTTGCCCTTCATCGAGACCACAGGTTTGCCTTTGGGAATGAAGAGGTTGACGATGTCGACCGCTTCGTTCATAAGACCACCTCCATTTCCGCGTAAGTCGATGACAAAGCCTTTTAATTCATTACCTTTTTTCATCTCCACAAACTTCTCCTTCACTTCCTTGGCTGCATCACGGGTGAAGCCACTCAAAGAGAGATAGGCGATGCCGTTGTCGAACACCTTATAATAAGGTATGTTGTCGATCTTCACCTTCTCGCGCTTCAATTTGATTTCCAAAGGCTGCTCTTGACCATACCGCTTGAGTTTCAGCGTCACCTCAGTGCCAGGTTGCCCCTTCAGCAGGTTGCTGACCTCTTGGGTGTTCTTTTTCTTGCAGTCCACGCCGTTCACCTCAAGGATGGCGTCGCCAGCAATGATGCCCGCTTTCTGTGCAGGCCAACCTTCGTAGGGGTCGGAGATGCGGGTGAACTCGCCGTCGTATTGGATGATGGCGCCGATGCCGCCATATTCGCCTGTGGTCATGAACTTGGCGTTCTCGATGTCCGACTCGGGGATGAAGACCGTGTAGGGGTCGAGGCCTTCGAGCATGGCCTTGATGGCGTTCTCGTTGAGTTCGCCCGGGTTGATTTCGTCAACATAGTTGAGGTTCAGCTCACGGAGGAGACTGTTGTAGATGTCGAGGCTTTTGGCGATTTCGAAGTTGTTCTGCTTCTCTTGGGCGAAGAGACCCAGCGGAAGAAGCAATGCGACTAAAAAAACAAAAAGTTGTATCTTTTTCATTTTCAATTATTAAACTCTAAACTATTAACTCAAAACTCTAAACCAATCACGGCACAGGGTCGTACCCACTACCACCCCATGGGTTACAGGAGAGGATGCGTTTGAACGTGAGCCAGCCGCCTTTGAAGAAACCGTATTTCTGGATGGCCTCGATGCCGTAGTTGGAACATGTGGGCGTATAGCGGCAGCTGTTGCCAATGAAAGGCGACAGCGTCACCTGATAGATGCGGATGAGCAGGATCAGGAACTTAGCCGGCAGTTGGGCGATGCGTTTCATGGTTGATGAGCTTTGTCGAATCATGGCTGGTGTGCTTTGTCGAATTATACTTATTAATCAGCTCATTAACGGCTTTCTTAGTCTTAGCAAACATCTCCTCGTAGCTGTGGATGACCGTAGCCGTATAGACTAACGCTACATCCACGGAAATATTATCCTTTTCGCAGATTTCGTAGAGGGCTGCCTTGTTGCGACGCCACGATTCGCGAATCAGACGTTTCACGCGGTTGCGATTAATGGCATGGTGGAAGCGTTTCTTGGAGACGGAAACGAGCAAACGGCAGGTGACGGGATGGTTTTCGTCATGTCTGAACAAATAGACGACACGATAGGGATACACACCGAAGCCATGGCCTTTGTCGAAAAGCGCCTGGATGTCGTTTTCCTTACAAATCCTCTCGTATTTGGGGAGTCCCTCCTGAGCCGTCATGGCATGAAACGCTTTTCGGGAGGGTTATTTTTTCTTGCTCTTCTTGTTCTCGGCAGCAAGGTATTCCTCCATGGCCATGGTCATGGAAGGAGCCGTCTGTGTGGGAGCACGGAAACTGAGCTCAAAGCCAGCGTCAATGATGGCTTGGCAGGTGGCATCACCGAAACCGCCAATGGCGACCTCTTTCTGCTCGAATTCAGGGAAGTTCTCTTTCAACGAAAGGATACCGGCAGGGCTAAAGAATACCAGCATGTCATAGTCGTTGATTTTTATGATATCCTTTAAGTCGGCCGAAACGGTGCGGAACATCACGGCCTTGGTGAAATTGAGCTTTGCGGCAGTCAACAGGTCAAGTGTGGCATCAGAACTGATGTCGGAGCAACAATAGAGGTATTTCTCGTCCTTGTGCTTCTTCATGATGTCGATGAGGTCGTTAAGGGTCTGGCTCCCGTAGAACACCTTGCGCTTGCGGTATTGCACGTAACGCTGGAGATAGAAAGCTGTCGACTCGTTGATGCAGAAATACTTCAGTGTTTCGGGAACAGCATAACGCATTTCCTTGGCCACTCTGAAGAAATGGTCGATGGCGTTACGGCTAGTGAGGATGATGGCAGTGTATTCCGGAAGCTTGATATGTTCCTGGCGGAGTTCGCTTGCAGAGACTGCGTCAAGTTTGATGAACTTTTCGAAAGTAATGTTCACGCCATACTTCTTCGTCATGTCGGCAAAAGGCGTCTTCGAAATGTCGGCAGGCTTGGGTTGTGACACCAAAATCGACTTAATCTTCATCTTTTTCTTCTCTTTTTAAGAACGTAAAATACCCTCGTTTTACCCGCATCCACGTAACATAACTCGTTAAAACACAGACCCATGATTAAAGTATCGCCAGCCTGCAGTCACCAGTGTTGCAACGGGTGCGATTTCGAGGGCGCAAAAATACAAAAAAATATAAAACGCGGATATTTTTGTTGTCACTCTCGATTCAATTATCCCCATGACAAACCTCACCAAGGCGGCTAAACCCAATAAACCAATGCCAATCCACACAAAATACTTTGTTGGATTATAAATCAACAGCAAGACAACGGGCATCATCACCATAAGGGTGAAGATGGAGATGCAAAACTGGACGGACATCTGACGGTCGACGGTATCACGGGCATCGAAGAGCCAGTTGACGAAATGCAAGGTTAGATAACGGAGCAGCACCCAACCTGTCATGCAGCCACAGATGGTCCAAAACACCGACCAATTGTTGTATTTCGCCACGTCGTGCGACAGCACCACACAACTCTTCTGCAAAAAGAGTGCGATGAGTAGGATGTAACCTATCGTAAAAGAAACACACAGGAAACTGCGCATAGGATTCCATTCCCTCAGCAACTGGTTGGTATGGGCCACACCTCCTGGCACCGACAGCACCTGACGGAACTGACGGGGATATAGCTGCTTGTTGAGCACGATGAGCAGCAACAAGAGCCCCAACAGCGCCAGATTCCAGCCTTGCAGGATCTCGTAACTCATGCGCACCAAAGGCGTGAGCGTCCCGTCGAAACCCGAAGTGATGAAGCTTGGCACCACGCTATCGCAGGCAATGGTGTCGACAGCTTGCACTGTGTCAACGGCTTGAGCGTGTTCCACAAAAGGGTTATAGAATATGTCGGGATACTGCGGCATGGATTTCTTGCAAAATTGCGCTGCAAAAATAATGGATTATTTGCAAACCGACACAAAAACTTCTTAACTTTGCAGGTCTATTTTTGAAATCAATAATTAAACAATAATCATTCAACAATCAAACACAGCAAAATGGACTTAATGCAAGAAATCATTGCCAACGCGCAAGCCAACAAGCAGCGCATTGTGCTCCCCGAGGGTGACGAACCCCGTACCTTGAAAGCCGCCGATCGCCTTTTGGCTGACGGCGTTGCCGATATCATCCTCATCGGCCCAGCCGAGAAGATCAAAGAGATGACCGCCGAGTTCGGTCTGAAGAACATCGACAAGGCCCGTATCATCGACCCGAAGAACAACCCCGACAAACAGAAATATGCCGACCTGCTTTACGAACTGCGTAAGGCTAAAGGCATGACCCCCGAGCAAGCCGACGACCTAGCACAGAACTTCATGTATCTCGGCATCCTCATGGTCAAAGCCGGTGAAGCCGATGGTCTCGTCAGCGGTGCCCGCAGCACCACAGGCGACATGCTCCGTCCCGCCCTTCAAATCATCAAGACCGTGCCTGGCGTGACCTGCGTCAGCGGCGCCTTCACGATGTTCCTGCCCGAGGGATGCCCCTACGGCACCAATGGCCGCATGGTCTTTGCCGACTGCGCCGTCACGCCCATGCCGACAGCCGAGCAGCTGGCTGAAATTGCCATCTGCACCGCCGACACCGCCAAGGCCATCGCCAAGATCGACCCCGTCACCGCCATCCTGAGCTTCTCCACCAAGGGCAGCGCCAAGCATGAGGTGGTCGACAAGGTCATCGAAGCCACGCGTATCGCCAAGGAGCGTCGTCCCGACCTCGTCCTCGACGGTGAGCTGCAGGCCGACGCCGCCATCGTGCCTTCAGTCGGTTCAAGCAAGGCTCCTGGCAGCCCCGTCGCCGGCAAGGCCAACACACTCGTGTTCCCCTGCCTCGAAGTCGGTAACATCGCATACAAACTCGTCCAGCGTCTGGCTGGTGCCGAAGCCGTCGGTCCCGTGCTTCAAGGCCTCGCCAAGCCCTGCAACGACCTCAGCCGTGGCTGCTCAATTGATGACGTGTATAAACTGGTCGCCATCACCTGTAACCAAGCAATCGCACAAAAACAGAAATAACCATGAAGATATTAGTTCTCAACTGCGGCAGCTCCTCCATCAAGTACCAGCTGCTGGAAATGGAAAACGCCAATTCATCACGCCTGTTGGCCAAAGGCCTCTTGGAGCGCATCGGCCTCGAAATGGGCGAATTCACCCACAAATACAATGGCGAGAAATACTACGAGCAACTCCCCATCCCGAACCATACCGAAGGCATCAAGCTGGTGCTGAAGGCTTTGGTCGACCCGAAGATGGGCGTCATCAAAGACCTGAAGGAAATCGACGCCGTTGGTCACCGCGTGGCCCATGGTGGCGAGAAGTTCACCAAGAGCGTCCTCATCGACAACCAAGTCATCAAGGGCATCGAAGACCTCTGTGATCTTGCTCCTTTGCACAACCCGGGCAGCCTGCAGGGCATCCACGCCATGGAAGAAGTGCTCCCCGGCATCCCGATGGCTGCCGTGTTCGACACCTCGTTCCACAGCACCATGCCGCCCGAGGCCTACCTCTATGCCGTGCCTTACGAATACTACGACAAGTACCGCGTGCGCCGTTACGGCTTCCACGGCACCAGTCATAAATACGTGGCCGAAAAGGCTGCCGCTTTCGTCGGCATGGACTGGAAGAAGTCGAAGATCGTGACCTGCCACCTCGGCAGTGGCGCCTCCATCGCCGCCGTCGAATACGGCAAGTCGGTGGAGACCTCGATGGGCTTCACCCCCGTTGAAGGCCTCGTCATGGGCAGCCGCACCGGCGACCTTGACCTCGGCGCTTTCATGTACATCATGGACAAGGAAGGCTACACAACCAAGGAGATGAACACCCTGGTCAACAAGAAGTCAGGCCTCGTGGGCATCACGGGCGGCAAGCAGGACATGCGCGACGTGCGTGCCGGCAAGGAAGAAGGCGACGAGCGTTGCACCTACGCCTTCAACATGTTTGCCCACCGCGTGAAGAAGTACATCGGCGGCTACATGGCCGTGATGAACGGTGCCGACCTCATCGTGATGACGGGCGGCATTGGCGAGAACGCCTGGTTCATGCGTGAAGCCATCCTCGAGAACATGGAAGGCCTCGGCATCGAATACGACCGTCAGATGAACAAGGAGACCATCGGCGACGCCGGCGTGATCTCAACACCCAACTCCAAAGTCAAAGTGGTGGTGTATCCTACCGACGAAGAGTTCGTCATCGCACAGGACACCTACAACCTCGTGACGAAGTAAGTATCGCGCTTACACAACAAAAAAAGGAGCGAAAAATTTCGCTCCTTTTTTTCTTTACTCAGACCAATAATATATCCATCCCCTTTCCGTCTCGCTCATCGTACTCATGTCATCCACGTAATCGGGATCAGGCACATACCAGTCGGTCGACTCGAAAAACCGACGCAGCTTTTCATTCTTAAACACCCGACCACGATAGGCAAAAGGTATGTTCTTCATGATACGACGTTGGTCGGCATCGAGTTCGTCTTTCAAGTCGTCGTCTTTCAGCGGGGCAAGATCACACATCGTTTGTCTTACCAAATCCAGAATCTCAGTGGCACCACAGCCAGCAAACCCACACGGCAATAAATACAACACAATGGGCTTGCTAATATTCAGTTCGCCATCGGGATGAAAGTTGTCCTTGTGAAAACTAATGCTACCCCTTTGGACATGAAACATCGGCTCAGATTGGCGCTCCCATTTTCCAGAAGGCGTGACCCGACCCTTACCTTTAAAGGTCCATTCATCGACACTGCTGAAGAAACTTTGGTCCATGCAAAACGATTCACGTTCGCCCATGTCGATGTTAAGCGTGAAGTCGTCAATCTGATGGTTGGCCCAGCGGTTGGCCGCAGTCAGTATGTAGGTAAAACGGTATTCCTCACCCACAGAATTTGATATCTCAAAGTCGTAAGTGTGTTGCACAATGTTCAGACCCTCGCGGAAATGCGCATTAAAATGATACACATAATAAAAAGGATACCCCATCCCCTCATATTCATTCATGGTCTTGATGCATTGCTCACGCGACAAGTCGGAGAATTGTCCGTTCTTGAAATAGTCCAGCTTCCTGTAATCCTCATCATCGTACAACACATGAGCCACCTCGTAGCCGAGACGATCGCCATTGATGGTGACCGTAAAGTTGCTAATATGGGGATGATTGGGAAAGACCTCTGCCATGTCAACATACGAGTCGTAGGGCGGCTCAGCCTCAAAGCCGACAAGCAGGTCCTTCGGTTTAGTAGGATTGAAAAACTCGTAGTAAACGGTCACTTCAAGACGATCACCCACTCGGTTGATGGTGAGCACTTCCTTACGGACGCTGATGTCGGTCTCCGTGACAGGAATCAGTTGGTTGCCGCTGGCGTAGAACACACCATCGTTAGCCTTTGCCCCGGCAATGAGGAGCAGAAGGAAAAACAAAATGGTCAGTTTCTTCATCGCTTAATACGTTATTTTGACCAAAACTGGACCCATTTCTTTTCGTCTGGTGTCAACGAATCCATGCTGTCCTTGTAGTTGGGATCAGGCAAATACCAGTTGGTCGACTCGAAGTACTTCTTCAATCCAGCATCTTTGAACACGTGGCCACGATAGGCAAAGGGCATATTCTTCATGATGCGCTTCTGCTCGGCAGTGAAACCTGAGATATTGGTGTCCTCAAAGTAATTTGGATTCACGTGGTTGTACTGAAATTTCATCAAGTCGACAACTGGCTGACCGTTATCGCCCTCCTCCCATGAAGAGTACATATACATCAGGGCCAAGCGCTTGTTGATGTTGAGTTCACCATCGGGGTGGAAGTTCTTCTTCTTAAAGATGATACTGCCATCCTGGATATGGAAATAGGGAGAGCCATTCTCACCGGCCAAGCCCCATTCCGTCTCCATTGTGACTTTGCCTTTGCCGTTGATGGTCCAATCCTTGGCACTCTTGAAGAAGGTCGGCAGCACCATGAAAGACTCTCTCTCGCCCATGTTGATTTCGAGCGTAAAGTCGTCAATACCATTGTTGGCCCAACGGTTGGCAGCAGTGAGAATATAATCAAATCTGAACTCCTCTTCCACCGAACTTGACAAGTCGAAATCGTAAGTGTGCTGGATAATGTTCAAGCCTTCGCGGAAATGGGCATTGAAGTGATAGACGAAATAGTATGGATAAACATCGGCAAACTCGCCCGACATGGCGTCGAAGCACTGCTTACGCGTCAAACCTTTGATCTTGCCGTTGGCGTAATACTTGCGCGGAACCTTGGCATCTGTATCATAGAAGTTGTCCTCAATGTGAGCCACTTCGTAGGATAACTTGTCGCCGTTGAACACCACTTTGAAGTTACGCATGTGCGGCTGTTCGGGGAAAAGCTGCATGTCCTCCTCATAAGCGGGATAAGGAGCAGGAGCCTCAAAGCCCACCAAAAGGTCCTTCGGCTTGCCCGGATTGAAAAACTCATAGTAAACCGTCACTTCCAAATGGTCACCGACACGGTTGATGGTGAGCACTTCCTTCCTTACACTGATGTCGGTCTCAGTGATGGGAATCAGTTGGTTACCACTGGCATAAAACACGCCGTCATTAGCCTTTGCACCGATAAAAGAGAACAAAAAGAGCAAAAGAACTGTTAGTTTTCTCATGATTTATAATTTTATAGATTAGACAATTATTCAAAAACAAAAACCATTCCAATCAAAGTCATCCACGATCGTAATGTGGCATCTCATCGGGCAAGATGATGGAGAATTCAATAAGACCGCCAACGACCTGCTTGGCATCGTCCTCGTACCAAGGCGTCTGGTAAATCAGTTTCTTCTTGCCTTTCTTGGAAATCGTATAGACGTTGGTGGCGGCATCATCCAAAAGATGCTTGATGATTTGCTGCGAGCGCTCGTTATGGCATTTCATCAGGTCACGGCCGCGTGCGTCGCCATTCACTTCGATAGAGCTGTCGTTCTGATAAAGGATTTCGCCGTCTTTGGCGCTGATAGTAATGGCTATATTCAAGCCTTTGAGATAATCAAGTTGGTTCATAATGCGTGTAATTTTTCTGCAAAGATAGAATTTTTATAATTTTGCAGCGTTCTTTCATTAAAATAATGAAGAAACTATACCGCTATATCACCAAGTCGTTCTCAGGCACCTTCTTCCTCACCTTTTTCATTGTGGTGTTCGTTTGGGTGATGCAATTTGTGTGGCTTTATGTCGACGATTTGGTCGGCAAGGGATTGGAAATCAAAATATTGGCAGAACTTTTGTTCTACACCTCCATCACCGCCATTCCCATGTCGCTTCCCTTGGCCCTCTTGCTTGCACTACTCATGAGTTTCGGCAACCTTGGTGAACACTATGAGTTGGTGGCCATGAAAGCCTCAGGCATTTCGATGTGGAGAGTGATGCGGCCTTTGTTGGTTTTTTCGTTGATGACCAGTGTATTGGCCTTCTTCATCTCCAACAGTCTCATCCCCATCGCCACCTTGAAATGGCGCACCTTGCTCACCGACGTGCAGCGACAAAAGCTGGCTTTCAACATCAAGGAAGGGGTGTTTTACAAGGACATAGACAACTACGTCATTTATGTGGAAAAGAAAGGGAAGGACGGCAGCCATATCTATGGCGTCAAGATCTACGACCATAGCGACCGCCTAGGCAACACCAAAATCATCTCAGCCGACTCGGGCATGATGTCGATGAGTCCCAACCAACGCAACATCATCTTCACCTTATACGACGGCTACAACTACACCGACCTTACTCCCGATAACTACAAAGACAGGCGGCCCTTCGAACGCATGTCGTTTAAGCAGGAACAACTCAAGTTCAGCTTGGCTTCGTTCGACATGACCCGTTCGGACGAGGAAATGTACAAGTCGTACCAACAGATGATGAACATCCGCCAGCTTTCCACCTCTTTGGACTCACTTCAACATCGTTTCGCTGGCAAACAGGAGGCCTTCACGCTAGGCTTTGAGCGACGATGGGCCAACTACAACAGCCTGCACACGGGTGTGCCTCCCGAAGGCATCGCACCGCCCGTTCCCGACAGCCTTATAGCCGACACCCTCATTCCCTTGAGTTGGCCGTTGCTCGACCGATTTGAAGGCGAGACACGCTCCATCATCGCCACTATGGCCACTGGCAGTGCCCAAAACGCCAAAGACAACGTCGCCTTCAACAAATTAGATCTCAAAACACAGACCGAGAACATCAACAAGCACAAGAAAGAATGGCACAAGAAGTTCACGCTGAGCATCGCCTGCCTCATCTTCTTCTTCATCGGAGCCCCGTTGGGCAGCATCATTCGTCGAGGTGGATTGGGATTGCCCGTGGTCATCTCCGTGGTGTTCTTCATCATCTATCACCTCATCTCAACCATTGCCGAGCGCATGGCCGTGTTCGGTGACCTCAACATGTTCCTAGGCGTGTGGCTCTCGTCGCTCGTGCTGCTACCTGTCGGACTCTTCTTCACCTTCAAGGCCACTACCGACGCCGCCCTCTTCGATGGCGACAGTTGGAAAAAGTTCTTCCAAAGACTATTCAAGAAAAAACATGAAGACAAGGTCACTGAGCCAAAAACAATAGCATAAACCACCACATCATGAGGATACTTCTACTCTGCAACAAACCTCCCTACCCTGCCTCCGAAGGCGGCCCCATGGCGATGAACAGCATCATCACCGGGTTGCTCGAAGCAGGACATCAGGTCAAAGTATTGGCGATCAACAGCGAAAAATACAACGTCAAGGAAAGCGACATCCCTGAGGAATACAAGCGAAAGACCGGCATCGAACTCATTGACGTCGATTTGACCGTCAAGCCTTTGAACGCCTTCCTCAACCTATTCACCAGGAAGTCGTACCATGCAGAGCGTTTCATCTCCGAAGAATTTAAAAAGAGGCTGGCAGCAGTACTTGACAAAGAGCAGTTCGACGTCGTCCAATTGGAAGTCCTCTTCATGGCTCCTTACGTGGAAACCATCCGCCAGCATAGCAAAGCAATGATTGTGTTGCGTGCCCACAACGTGGAGCACAAGATTTGGGAAAGGATTGCCAAGGACACAAAATCCCCACTCAAACGTTGGTATATCAACCATCTGGCCAAGACCTTAAAGGAATTTGAACTCAACGCTTTGGAGACTGTTGACGGCGTTGCCGCCATCACCAGGAAAGATGCCGCTTTCTTCAGAAAATACTGTTCCAAGCCCGTCATCGACATCCCGTTTGGTGTGTATCCCGAGCAGTTTAATCCGAAATACGAGATAGAAGGCAAGCCTAAATTCTATCATATCGGCTCCATGAATTGGATGCCCAACGAAGAAGGCATACGTTGGTTCGTCGACGAGGTGCTACCCAAAACAGTAGAAAAAGTACCAGACTTCGTCTACCATCTGGCCGGACGTTCCATGCCTGAATGGCTTACCTCCATGAAAAACCCGCATGTCGACGTGGTCGGCGAGGTGCCTGACGCCAAGGAGTTTGTCACAAATCATGACGTAGCCATCGTGCCTTTGCTTTCGGGTAGTGGTATCCGCATCAAGATCATCGAGTCGATGGCCTTGGGCAAGACCGTCATCACCACCCGCGTGGGTGCCGAAGGCATACTCTACGACGAGGAAGTCAACATCATCATCGCCGAGAACAAGGCCAAGATGGTGGAGGCCATCCGCAGCCTCAACGAAAACCCCGAAACCGCCGTGCGCATCGGACAAGCTGCAAGGAAACTGGTAGAAGAGACCTACGACAACCGCAAGATTATCGCCCGTTTGTTGATGTTCTATGAGCAAATCAAGCCTGGAAGTAAGATTAGTTTTCTTTGAGTGACTGTAGCTTATGGCCTATGACTATGGCTGCTTCCCAAACGCAAAAGCAGCCATAGTCATTAGCCATTGGCCATAGTTTTAAAAAAATCACTATCTTTGCTCCCTAATTCCGACGAGATGAAGATTTTTGTCCTCTTGCCACGCATCCCATTCCCTCTTGAAAAAGGTGATAAACTGCGGGCATTCAATCAGATAAAGCAACTTGCAAAGCACAACGAAATCGTCCTTTGTGCGCTCAACGACAACCCAAAAGTCAACGAGCAGGACGCTTTCCATGCCTTGCAACCCTATTGCCAGTCCATCAACTTCATCAAAATCACCAAGCCTCAGATCCTGCTGGGACTCGTCCGCGCCTTTCTAAAAGGCCTGCCCATGCAGTGTGGCTACTTCTACAACCGTAAGGCGGTCAAGAAAATCGATGCCTTGATTGCCAAGCACAAGCCTGACATGCTCTTCGGGCAACTTCTTCGTGTGGCAGAGTACATCCGGTACAAGGACCTCCCAAAAGCCATCGACTATCAAGACATCTTCTCCTACGGCATGAAACGTCGCGCCGACATCGCCTCTTTCGTCACGCGACCCATTTACAACATGGAATACCGTCGTTTGAGCCGCTACGAGGCCGCAATCTTTGAAGACTTCGACGTGAAGACCATCATCAGTGAACCCGACAAGGCCTTGTTTCCACACGAACGTCGCAACGAAATCCTCGTCATCCCCAATGGTGTCGACCACGACTATTTCAATCCACAGGAGCGCGAAAAGTCATACGACCTCGTCTTTACCGGCAACATGAGCTATCCGCCCAATGTGAACGCCGTTGAATATTTGGCCAACGAAATCCTTCCTGTCGTGTGGAAGACCTTGCCCGACGTAAAACTCTACATTGCAGGTGCCACACCCGACCCAAAGGTAAAGAAAGCCGCCTCAGAGCGCATCATCGTCAGCGGCTGGCTCGACGACATTCGCGATGCCTATGCCCAAAGCCGCGTCTTCATTGCGCCTATGCGCATCGGAACAGGCCTGCAAAACAAGCTCTTGGAAGCCATGTCGATGCGCCTGCCCTCCATCACCTCTCCTTTGGCCAATGCCTCATTGGGCGCGAAACCTGACGAGGAAATCCTCATCGGTAACAACGCCGAGGAGATGGCACAACATATTATCACCCTATTGACCGACCAAGAAAAGGCCGAACATCTCGCCCTAGCGGGATACAATTTCACCAACCGCGTGTATGATTGGGACAAGGCGACCGCCATCATGGAACACGCAATGGCCCAACTGACAACTAAATAACTGAACAACTGACAACTGAATATGGCACAAACTGACGACAAAAAAATCATCTTCTCGATGGTAGGCGTGAGCAAAATCATCCCGCCGTCGAGACAAATATTGAAAGACATCTATCTCTCCTTCTTCTATGGCGCCAAAATCGGCATCATCGGCTTGAACGGTGCAGGTAAATCCACCCTGCTGCGCATTATCGCGGGCAAGGAGAAATCCTATAACGGCGAGGTGGTCTTCTCGCCCGGCTATTCGGTCGGTATGCTTGACCAGGAGCCGCAACTCGACGACAACAAGACCGTTCGCCAAGTGGTAGAAGAAGGTGTGCAGGAAATCGTCGATATCCTCAAAGAATACGAGGAGATCAACAACAAGTTCGCCGAACCCGATGCCGACTTCGACAAGCTGATTGCCCGCCAAGGCGAACTGACCGAACTCATCGAGCAACACGACGCTTGGGAACTCGACAGCAAGCTGGAACGCGCTATGGACGCACTTAACTGTCCCGATGGCGACACGCCTGTGTGCAACCTCTCTGGAGGCGAGCGTCGCCGCGTGGCTCTATGCCGTCTCCTGCTGCAAGAGCCCGACATCCTGCTCCTCGACGAGCCCACCAACCACCTCGACGCCGAGAGCATCCAGTGGTTGGAAAGCCACTTGCAACAATACAAGGGCACCGTCATCGCCGTCACCCACGACCGTTACTTCCTCGACCATGTGGCCGGCTGGATCCTCGAACTCGACCGTGGCGAAGGCATCCCGTGGAAGGGCAACTACTCCTCGTGGCTCGACCAAAAGACAGCCCGCCTTGCCATGGAAGAGAAGACCGAGAGCAAACGCCGCAAGACCCTCGAACGCGAGCTGGAATGGGTGCGCATGGCTCCGAAAGCACGTCACGCCAAAGGAAAAGCCCGTCTGGAGTCGTATGAGAAGATGCTCAACGAAGACGTGAAAGAAAAGGAAGAAAAACTTGAAATCTATATCCCCAACGGCGATCGACTGGGCTCCAAAGTCATTGAGGCACATGATGTCACCAAGGCTTACGGTGACAAGTTGCTGTTTGAAAATCTCAACTTCAGCCTGCCGCAAGGCGGCATCGTGGGCGTCATCGGGCCCAACGGCGCAGGCAAGACCACGCTGTTCCGCCTCATTATGGGATTGGAAAAACCTGATTCCGGCACCTTCGAAGTCGGCGAGACCGTGAAGATTGGTTATGTCGACCAGCAGCATGCCGACATCGACCCTGAGAAGACCGTCTGGGAAGTCATCAGCGGCGGCAACGAACTGATTCAATTGGGCAAGCGTAGCATGAATTCGCGAGCCTACGTCTCCCGCTTCAACTTTGGCGGCAACGACCAGCAAAAGAAGGCCGGCGTGCTCTCGGGCGGTGAACGCAACCGCATGCACCTTGCCTTGACCCTGAAGCAGGAAGCCAACGTGCTCCTCTTGGACGAGCCCACCAACGACATCGATGTGAACACCCTCCGCGCCTTGGAAGAAGGCTTGGAAAACTTCGCAGGCTGTGCCGTCATCATCAGCCACGACCGTTGGTTCCTCGACCGTGTAGCCACCCACATCCTCGCTTTCGAGGGCAACTCACAGGTCTACTTCTTCGAAGGCAGCTACTCCGAATATGAGGAAAACAAAATGAAACGCCTCGGCAATGTCGAGCCCAAACGTTTCAGATACAAGAAGCTGAAAGAATAACCCATTATAACAGCAACACCATGAACGAAGACAACAAAATCACATGTCCCTATTGCGGAACCCGGGTTGACCAAACAGAAGAAGTCTGCCCTCAATGCTTTGCGCCCCTCAAGCCATCTCAAAAAGCCATGGTCCATGAGCCCGAGATCCCTGAGTCTGCGGTTGCTGAGTCCAGCAGAAACATCGAAGGGCCGACAAAACCAGCCAAACATCAGCCTAAACGTCTCGCTCCCACAGCCATCGCTTCGATGGTGCTTGGCATTCTCTCCATCAACTTCAGTTCGCTGATTATTCCAGGTTTCATATTAGCAGCCATAGGTAAACGTAAGGCGAATGAAGGCTATGATGCCATTGCTGCAAACCCTGACACCTACACTGGCGCGGGCATGCTCAACGCTGGTCGTATCACTTCCAAGGTAGGGCTCATCCTCAGCATCGTGATGATTCCTTTCTGGATCCTCTACTTCACCCTCGTTGCCATAGCAATCAGCGAAGGTTACTAAAACTATTCAATTATTCGTTATTTCTTCATGTTGTAGAGCACCTAATAATAAACCAGTCTATAATAGTCAAACAATAGTCAAACAAACAATAGTTGAAACAATGAGAAAAACCATTCTAACCTTATGCCTTGCCGCCCTCACTTTGGGCAACTTGTTGGCCGGCCCCATCGACCAGCAAAAGGCGCAAAAACTAGGTGCCAAATTCCTGGGCACCACTGCCGTCAGCCAGAAAACTGCTGACATCCAGCTGAATCTAGTCTCTGTTGCCGCCAACCGCGACGCCACCGACTATTACGTCTTCAACGTCAGCAATGGCGAAGGCTTCGTCATCGTGGCCGGCGACGACCGCGTGAAGCCTATCCTCGCCTATTCCACCACGGGCTCAATCGACCCGAACAACATGTCGGAAGGCTTCCAATTCACCCTCGAAGGCTTCCGCGAGGAAATCCAATATGTTCGCGAGCACAACCTCACGGCCACGCCCGACATTGTCGCTGAATGGAACACTGTGTCAAAGACTGGCAGCCTCAACCGCGGCCAGCAGACACGCACTGTGGTCGGTCCTTTATGCCAAACCCTCTGGAACCAAAACTTCCCTTGGAACAGCCAATGCCCCGAAGACCCTGAAGGCAATGGTGGCCATGTGTACGCCGGTTGCGTGGCCACGGCCATGGGTATGGTGATGAAGTTTTGGGAATGGCCTGCCCAAGGTGTAGGATCACACAGCTACCACCCGCAAGGCTATGCCCAACAAAGTGCCAACTTTGGCGAGACCGAGTACCATTTCGAGCTGATGCCCAATACCCTTGACTCAACCAGCACCGAAGAGGAATACTTCGAAACAGCACAGTTGCTACACCACCTTGGCATTTCCGTCGATATGCAATACAGCGGTAGTGGTAGTGGTGCCTATTCCGATGCCGTGCCTTCTGCTTTGCGCAGCTACTTCCGTTATAACTGCAACGATCATGTGACCAACTACGGCAATTGGTGGCCAGGTTGGGGCTACACCAACGAGGAATGGGCCCAGATGCTGAAAGACGGTGGCTTGGACGAGCTCCTGCCGCTCTACTACAGCGGTCAAGACGACAGCGGTGCCGGTGGCCACGCCTACGTGTGCGACGGCTACGACGAAAACGACTACTTCCACTTCAACTGGGGCTGGAGCGGTCGCGACAATGCCTGGTGCCCCATCGGTGCTCTCAACACCACACGTTATGCCTTCAACCAAATGAACGGCTTCACGGGCCACATCATCCCGCAAGGCGACGTTTACTACAGCCGTCCCGACAGCGTGGACAAGATGGCTGCCATCGAAGAAACCACTTTGGATGCCGTCCGCCTCAGTTGGACCAACCCGACCCTTGACCTCAACGGCAATGCGCTGACCAACATCACTTCAGTCACCATCCGTCGCAACTTTGAGGTTATCGCCGAACTGACTGATGCACAAGTGGGTGCCGACATGGAATACGAGGACAACGGCTTAGAGCCCGGCCTTTATGAATACGCCATCTACGTCACCAACGAAGCCGGCATCAGCCGCACCACCTACCGCAGCATCCTTGTGGGCGAGAAGTGTAACGTTGTTTTCCAACTCCACGATGACGGTGGCGACGGCTGGAAAGGCGCCGCCATTAGCGTGACCTCCGAAAGCGGACAACGCATTGCGGTGGTCAGCATGACGCAAGGCTCTGAGTTGGTCGTCGACCTGCCCCTGTTGCATGGCAACCTCAACTTCATCTGGAACCACGGCTGGTATCATGCCTATCCAGAACACGACACAGACGGAGAGTGCTCCTTCTCCATCCTTGACTATGCAGGCAATGAGCTCTACACTTCCGCCGACCTCGAAGACGGCATCTTCATGACCTACGAGAACAACTGCGAGGAAGCTCCGCTGAGCTGCTATCCTGTGCTGAACCTGCAAGGCGAGTATCAATGGCATAGCGGAGAAGAGTATGGCGTTTACCTCTCTTGGAACAAGCCCAACGTAACTGCCAACCTTGACCACTTCAACGTCTATCGCTCCATTCTTGTCACCAAAGAATCTGAACTCATTGCCGAAGTACCCTACACTGGCGCCAACACTTACGAATTCTTCGACGACAACAACGAGCAAGGCGACTACGAGTATGAGGTCACCTCTGTCTTCGTTAGAGGTAGCGAACAATGCGAATCGGCGGCCGAGGGCATTGGCAACCTTATAGTCACCGCCGTCAATGAAAACACCGCCAACATCAACGTCTATCCCAATCCGACCAATGGCCTGCTTAACATCGAAGGCCAAGGCACGATGCACATCAGTGTGAGCAACCTCTTGGGACAAAAGCTCCAAGAGACAACTGCCAACGGCAACACCACCCTCGACATGAGCCGTTTGGAAGCTGGAATGTACCTCATTCGCATTGAGAGTGAAAATGGCGTAACAATACAGAAGGTCAATTTACGGAAATAAAGGTTTTGTTTTCAAACATGAAGAAAGCCGCCTCGAAAACGGGGCGGCTTTCTGTTTTGGATCCTACACCAAGATTACCATTTCAAGATCTTCTTGAAATCGTATTCCTCGGGATTGGGCAAATAAGCCTTTGCCGTGATGTAGTCGACAGGCGAGATGTACTGCAAGCCTTCATTAAAGATAAGCTCAGCCTTGGGACCGCTCAGGTTCACCAAACGCGGCTTGATCTTGCCGTTCTCGTCTTCCACGTCCTTCAAGTACAAAGGCATGATCTCACCCTTCGGGTTGGTGGTGACCATGGCCCCACTCACGCCCTTGTCGAAGAGTTTCTTCACGCCGTAGCCCAGCAAGGAGCAGTATGTCAAGTCGTAACCATTGGGCTCGACGCAACGGATGCCGTAGCCGATTTCAACGGGACGGCTCTTCACGTTGATGCCCAAAGCTTTCAATCTTTGTTGCAGCAAGAGATTGAAGATGTGGGCCTTACTAACATTGCCCAGCTCAGGATGGCCGTGTTCGTCGTATGTGAAGGCCACACCCGACTTCTCGATTTCCTCGTCGCTCATGAAGTGGAACACGCCTTCGCTGATGATGGCCACGCCATAGTTGACACCCAAAAGCTTACGTTTCACAATGGAGCTGACTACCAACTTGATGATGGCATCAAAAGTCACCTGGGCGTTATTGAACATCTCAGGGATGACCACCATCGGGCAGTGGCAAGCCGAAGTCATACCAAAAGCCAGGTGGCCCGCCTCACGACCCATGGCCGACACCACAAACCAGTTGCCGCTGGTACGGGCATCTTCATAGATGGTCTGCACCAAATGCACAGCAGCATCTTTGGCGGAATAATAGCCAAAAGTCGGGCTTCCCTCAGGCAACGGCAGGTCGTTGTCTATGGTCTTGGGCACATGGATGTTCTGAATGGGAAAGCCACTATTGGCCAAGAACTTCGAAATACGGTTGGCCGTTGAGGCAGTGTCGTCGCCACCGATGGTAACCAACAACTTAATGTTGTTCTTCACGAAGAACTCCGTGTTGAACTCCTCATTTTTTGGCTTATAACGGCTCATCTTCAAGGCCGAACCACCTTGTTTGAGGATGGCATCGGCATAGAGGAAGTCCATCTCGACCACATCGGGATTGGGTTGGAAGAGGTTCTTGTAGCCGTCGTTGAGGCCGAGTACGCGATAACCGTCCTTGAGGAAGGTCTTGGCCACGGTGCTGATCACCGTGTTGATTCCGGGTGCCGGACCGCCGCCGGCGAGGATTACGATGGATTCTTTCATAGTTATGTTGTTTAGTTAGTATGTTGTTTCCAGTCTATTATTCTATCACCAATTCATCACAGAAGATCCAAGCCTTCTGTCCGGCGCCGACATGGCCTTCGGGACAGATGCCAATGGTCTTGGCTGCCATCTTCACGTAACGGGCATTCGTGCGTGGACGCACTTCCATCTCTTGGATAAAGGCACCGTCGGCATCGATCGGGACTTCGTTCTTCACCTTGCCCACGCTGCGGAAACTCTTGCCGTCGTCGCTGACGAAATACTCTACCTCGGTAGGCATCCAAATCCAGGAATAAATCTCCTGCAGGAAGCTGCCAGCCAAGCGGTTGATTTTCTTGCTTTGACCTAGGTCGACAGTGGCGATCAGGTCGACGCCATAATAGCCCTGCCACGAGCCCGTGCGGAAGTTTTCGCCACCACGTTGATGGTCGATCAAAGCCTTGAGGCCACCAGCTTCATATTGTTCGTTATACATGTTTTCCAGCTTCACCGAATGGCGCGCATCCACAAGGTAATACTTGGCATCGATAGGCAAGCTCCAGCGACCGTCCTGCTCGGCAGCGGCACGCACTGTGGCATTGTCTTTCAGACATAGAGGCTGTTCGAAAAGTTGCCCGTTTTCTCTCGGGTCGGTGCCATCCATGGTATAGTATATCTTCACGCCTTCGACAGGGTGACTCATGCTCACCATCAGGCTGTCGAAGAAGGTGTCGGAATCCGCATTGATAGTCGGCACAACGACGATGCTTTCCTCGGGGATGCGCACCACAGGGCAGTTCTCGGGTTGTGTAGCCCAAGTGGAGTTGGACTGGTCAGTCATAGTGAACTCCAAAGTGCCACCGTTGTACACTTCCTCAAAGGTGATGTAGCTGCGTTCCAAAGGCTTGCCGTTCAGTTTCACCGATTGCACGTAGCAGTTCTTGTCGCTCAAACCCTTGGCGACCACTTCAAACTGCTTGCCGTTCTCGAAGGTGAGACGGGTGCGCTCAAAGCGAGGCAGTCCCAACACGTAATAGCCCGATGCAGGCGTGGCGGGATAGAAGCCCATAGCGGAGAACACACCCCAGGCCGACATCTGGCCGCAGTCCTCGTTGCCAGCATAGCCGTCGCGGCGGTCGGTATAAAAGTCGTCCATCACCTGCTTCACATATTTCTGCGTCTTGGTCGGTTGGCCGACAAAGTTATACATATACACCGTGTTGTGGCTCGGCTCGTTGCCGTGGGCATATTGTCCGATAAGACCCGTGATATCAGGTTGCACACGGCCCGTCAGGTTTTCAGGCGCGTTGAAGAGCCCATCAAGTTTGGCAGCGTAGGCCTCACGACCACCCATCAAGTCAATGTGACCATTGATATCTTGCGGCACAAAGAAGCCGTATTGGTAGGAGTTGGCCTCCGTCAGCGTGAAGTTGACCTGTGCGGGGTCGAAGGGACGCATCCAACCCCCATTTCTGCGGCCTTGGAAGAACTGGTTTTCGGGGTTGTAGATGTTCTTATAGCTCTGTGCGCGAGCATAGAATTCCTTGGCAATATCGGTCTTGCCCATGGCCTCGGCCATGCGGGCCACGCACCAGTCGTCATAGGCGTATTCGAGGGTTTTCGATGTGGCCTCGCCTTCCACTTCAATCGGGATGTAGCCGTATTTCATGTAGGCACCCATGCCACGGAAGTCGTCCTTTGAGCTTGCCACCATGGCCTCCAATGCCTTTTCCGTATCGAAGTCGCGAATGCCTGCAAAATAGGCGTCGGCGATGACGGGGATGGCGTGGTTACCAATCATGCAGTAGGTCTCGTTGGCGGCCAGCTCCCAGATGGGCAGGATATGATGCGGGTTGGTTTCGTACTTATTAATAAAGGTGTTGATGAAGTCGAGGGTACGTTCGCGCTGCATGAGGCTGAAGAGCGGGTGCAGGCTGCGGAAGGTATCCCACAAGGAGAAGACCGTATATACAGGTCTCTCCGAATAATAGACCTTCAAGTCGTGGGCACGATAGCGGCCGTCGGCATCACTGAAGAGGTTGGGTGCCACCATGCAGTGGTAAAGCGCCGTATAAAACACCGTCTTGTTCGACTCGTTGGGGTCGCTCACCTCATAGCGGAGCAGTTCCTTGTTCCATTTGTCGTATGCTTTTTGCTTCAAGGCATCGAAATCGAAGTCGTTTTCGGCGATTTCTGCTTTCAGGTTGTTCTTCGCGCCTTCCACATCGACGGCGGAGATAGCGATACGCATGATGACAGGTTCTCTATTAGAATCAGGGAAATGGAAATAAGCATACATTGCCTTAGGTTTAGGCATAGGCTTGCCTGCATTTTTAGGATCATCAAAGTAACCGCAATAATCATAACCTATTTTAGGTTCCGCATCCAGCTCCAATTCAAAAGATTTTGAAAACTCGGCATAAAAATACAGGTATTGATCATTGGCCCAGTCACGAGTGCGGCGGAAACCACTAATGGCATGGTCATTTTCCACATTAATTTCTGATTCATAAACATACTCATCATTCACGCCATGCTGCATATCAAGCATTAGATTCTGTATGCCTTTTTCTGGGTAAGTGCAGCGCATCATACCCACTCGATCTCCTGTGGTCAATTCAACCTTTACGCCATCATCCAACACCACGGAATAAAAACCCGCTTTTGCATCTTCATCTTCGTGGTTAAAGAAAGCATGAGTGGATAACGAGTCATAATAATACGAACTAACTTCCTTGGGAGAATCCGTTTCAGGAACAAAGTCGCTAACAAACGGCAGAAACCTAAAGTCTCCATAATCAGAGCAGCCCGTGCCGCTGAGGTGGGTAGTACTGAAACCGAGGATGGTGTTGTCGGAGGTGTGGTAGCCCGAGCAGCCGTCCCAGTCGTTCATGCGGGTGTCGGGGCTGAACTGCACCATGCCGAAGGGCACCGTGGCACCTGGGAAGGTGTGGCCGTGGCCACCCGTCCCGATGAAGGGATCGACATAATTGGCCGGGTCAGTGACGTAGTCGGCCTTGGGCTGCTGCGTGCAGGCCGCAAGGGCGAGCATTGCGATAAAAGGAAGGAATAGCTTTTTCATCTGGAATTAGTTTTGAGGCGGTAAAGATATAACATTTATTCATGCAAACAGACAAAAACCATGTTTTTTAGCTTCCATTCCTCGCACTTGGTTTCGACAACCATTCAATGGAACACCATTCAGAAAGTCAGAAAAAAACAAAAAAAAACTCTATTTCAATTGCCACATTTTCAAAAATGTTTATATTTGCAGCCCAAATAGAAACAAATTAACAATAACTAACCTATTAAAAACACACAAAAATGAAAAAAGTACTTTTACTTTCATTAAGCCTTGCATTAGGCTTCAGTGCTTTTGCACAACAGCGTGTTGCAAAGAATGACATTAAGTCGTTCAAAGTAAACGCCAAGAAGAGTGCCGCTGTGGGTAACGAAAAAACCAACCCCGCAGTTGCTAGTTTTGCTCCCCAAACTGCAAAGAGTGTTGTTGTCAACAGGTACAGTGACCTGGAAGATGGCGAGACCATGTACACCCACTATGACCTCCAGTCCAACAGCTGGATCTCGAATCGTATGTATCAACTGCCCGATGGTTCGGTTGCTGTGACTGCCACCTTCTCACACGAAGCCAACCAAGTGGCCAGTGACCGTGGTACGGGTTACAACTTCTACAATTCCGAAACTGGAGAATGGTTCGACCAACCTGAAGAACGAGTCGAAGGCCCGGATTACAGAACTGGTTGGCCTTCCATCGCCCAATGGAAAGAAAATGGCGAAATCCTCATTTCTCACGCTCCCATGCGCTGCTGGACCAGAGAAGTGGCCGGCCAAGGTGAATGGGTTTACAGAGGGCAGCTTCCCATCCATCCTGAGGACTTCCCCTACGAAGATGATGCTTCGTGGCCGAGAGTTGCCACTTCGGGTGACAACCACAACATCATTCACGTGATTGGTGACATCCAACATTCAGTCAGCTCCGACGTCGTCGAGCACTACCAAGTCTATCTCCGTTCGGAAGATGCCGAAAACTGGACCATCAGCTATTCACCCCTTGCCCAAGATGGCGAAGAGATGAACTATTCAGCTGATGCTTACAACATCACTGCCAATGGCCACAACGTTGCCATGATTTACGGTGACGACCTCCAAGCTCATGTCGTTATGTATAAATCGACTGATGATGGTCTGAGCTGGACCAGACACGTGGTTTGGGAGAACCCCTATGCAGGCTTTGATTGGGAAACCGATCCTCAATCCATCATGACCGACACCATGTTTGGCCCCGCCAACCTTGCCATTGCTATTGACAACAGAGGTACTGCTCACGTGGCTCTGACCACCTACGAGTACATCCACGATGAACTCGGCAACACTTACACCACCTATATGGGCCGCGCCGTTGACGGTATCTGCTACTGGAATGACAATCAGGGTGGCCCCATCCAATCTGAAGATGGCAACCCGCACCATGCCATGAGACTGTGGTGGCCTGCTGGCGACGGTTACGTCCAAATGCACCCCGATTCAACCAAGTGGATTGGTTTTGTTCCGATGTGGGAAGGTTACGATTACGATAATGATAAGTTCTATCGCGAAAACGACTATTTCTACAAGTTCCGTAGCGGCGCATCTGGCATGCCTGCCCTTTCCATCGACCCCTTTGGCAACATCGCTTGCGCCTATTCCGCTCCTTGCACCAGACGTGAAGATATGTATAATGGCGCACCTATGTACTACAGAGGCATCTATGTGAGCTATTACAATGTTGACGATGGTTACTGGCATCAAGTAATAGACGAACTCTCTGATGAAGAGGTCAACTTCATGTTCACCTATTCTGAAAACATTTTCACGAATGGTGTCGACAACGTGGTCAACCCCGGTGAATTCTGGTTCAGTTTCCAAAGCGATGATAAGGTTGGCTTATACTGGGGCTCAAATGCTACTCAACCTTCCGCTACTCAAAACGACATCCACGTCCTCAAGGTCACTCCCGACCCCGACATGGTGAGTGTCCCTGAGAACTACGAAGCCCAGGATGTGGTTTACGGCATCTATCCCAACCCTGCCACCGACTACGTGGTTGTGCAATCGTCACAAGATGTCGAGGCTAACATCAGCATCGTCAACCTCGTTGGCCAGACTGTGAAGCAGTTCAACAAGAGCCTGAAGATGGGTGAAAACACCATCGGCATCGACCTCAAGAGCGGCATCTACTTCTGCACCATCAGCGCCAATGGTTTCAACAAGACCATCAAGTTCGTGGTGAAGTAAGATATCACGCTGACTTAAGTCAATAAAAAAAGGAGGTTTAATAAAACCTCCTTTTTTTATTATTCTCTGCGGTGACCAATCACATCTGCAGCCAAGAAAATGGCCTTTCGGTAAGAGTCGGGCAACGCCTTGTTTTGGTTGGCAATGTCGTAGGCGGGCCCGTGCAAGGGTGAAGCACATACCACAGGCAACCCAGCCCAGTAATAGGCATAACCTTCATACGCCAAAAACTTCAATGGGAACACACCTTGCTCATAGTGCAAGGCCATCACCGCATCATACTTCTTCCACCAGCCTGCCGCAAACAACTGCGAAGCCGAGAATGGCCCAAAGGCGAAGAGACCTTTTTCCTGCGCTTCCTCAACAGCCTTCACCACCTTTTCGTCGTCGCCCGTAGGAATAATTGACCCCGAATGCGGATTCAGACCCATCACGGCAATCTTCGGCGAACCGATGCCAAAGTCAGTCTTCAGAGCTTGCGCCAGCGTGGTGAGTTTCGAAACAAGGAAATGGCTGTCGATCTGATCGATGGCAGTACGCAAAGGCACATCGCTCGTGGCCAAAGCGACGCGCATCTGTCCGCTCACCAACACCTGCAGAGGCTCAGCTTCCTTGTGGAACGAGAGCAGAAAATCACGATTGATCTTCGCCACTCTGGGATTGTCGGGAGCCAGCACCAAGGCATCAAGGTAACCGTTTTGCAGGTCATCAGCGGCCCGCTTCATCGAAAGCACCGACATCTCAGCTGAAACATCAGAAGGCACACCTGGTTCAATCTTCAACTCGTTTTCCACGATGTTGATGATATTGAATTTCTTCTCCCATGCCTGACGCGCATCACGAGTCAGCGAATAGTTGGGGCTCTCCATGCCAAAGTTCTTCTTGTAGTAGGAAAAGGCCTTCGATTGTCCATACAAGACGGGGGTGAGTGTTTCGAACATACGGGCATCGGAAAAGGTCTTCAGCATGACCTCGTAACTGATGCCATTGAAGTCACCCTGGCTAAGGCCGATACGGGGAAGTGTAAGGGGGTAGGGATTGTCTTGCATAGGCATTGTTTTTTTACTTGGCTGAATCTCAACGGGAAATCAGCCTTCAAAATTAGACAATAAAAACAACAATCCAAAAAAAAAGCCTTTTTTTATTAAAAAAGTGCCTTTTTAAAGCCTTTTATGATGCTTTCCGTTGCCCCCACCTGAGCTTTGAGATAGTTTCGGCAAGTTTCTGAAGCCTTGGCATAAAACGCCTCATCGTCGATCAAACGCATAAAGACCTTTGCCAATTCATCCTCATCGCCGACAGAAAAAGCCCCTTCGAGGGCCACCAAATCGACTGCCTCCTTGAAGCTCTTGTATTTGGGGCCAAACACCACAGGGCAGCCGAAGGTGACCGGCTCCTGGATGTTGTGGATGTTCACCCCAAAGCCGCCACCGATATAGACAAAACGTGCATACTGGTAAAGCTGCGACAGGATACCAATCGTGTTGACGATTAATACCTTGTTCTGTTTTTGGGGATCAAGTTGGGTATACAACTGGCTGTCGGGAAACAGGGCTTGGACTTGAGCCACATGCGACGCGGAGATGTCGTGGGGGGCGACGATAAAGCAATAGTCGTCGGGACATTGCGAAAACACCCTCTCCAGCAGCCTTTCGTCAGGCGGCCAGGTGCTGCCCGCGATGATGCATCGGCGACCGCCAATAAACTGCTCCACCTCGGGGAAAGACTTGGCCTGTCGGGCAATGGCTGCCACGCGGTCGAAACGCGTGTCGCCGCATACGGTGACATTCGTCATACCATGGGTTTGAAGCAACTGAGCCGTGGCGTCATCCTGCACGAAGAAATGCCGCACCGATTTCAACTGTTCGCAGAACCACACACCATACCAACGGAAGAAATAGGAATCGGGCTTCAAGATAAGCGAGATGTAGAACAAAGGGATGCCAGCATCTTTCAAAGCCCGCATATAATTGAACCAAAACTCATACTTGATGAAGAAAGCCGCCACAAAATGGTGGCGTTTCACCCATTGTGCGGCATGACTAGGCGTATCGGAAGGAAGGTAAAGCACCTCGTCGGCCAAAGGGTAGTCCTTGCGCACCTCGTAGCCCGAAGGCGAAAAAAACGAAAGCAAAATCTTGTATTGGGGAAACTCCTGCTTCAGTGCCTCGATAACAGGTCGTCCTTGCTCGAACTCGCCCAAAGAGGCTGCATGGAACCAAATCCAAGCATCGCTTGGCTGAGCCGCCGGCTCAGCCAAGCGATGCTTACGTCCTTTCACCCACTGCATGGCCTTGACGTTGCCAAACAACGCCGCAATCCTCACGCCGAGGGAATAAAACAGGATGCCTATGGTATATAAAACGGTCACCTATTAATAATAATAGTATTCTTGAGGTCTGCGTTCGTAGGTGGGGATGTCCCAAGTGACGCGGATGCCGTAATAGAGGTCGTTGTAACGCTTGTTCGGGTCGGTGTAGCCCACAGGCTCCATCACTCCAGTTTCAGGATTGGTAAACACGCGGAAGTCGTAATCGCGAAGGTCGTGGGTGCGGGCGTATGTCACCTCCAAGGCAACCGAAAGGTTGAGCAGACGCGTATCGTTGAGCAACAGATAACCCACTTCAAAATGCGCTGCCGGACCGCCACGCATGCGATCGTAGCCAAAGCGATAGTCCTTGTCGACTGGCAGCGGTGTGTTGAGTAATGCCTGCTGATAGTCGATGCGGAGACGGTTTTGCAGATAGCCAAGACCGCCCTGTACGAAGAAACCGCAGTTGGGGTTAGGACCCAATGGGAACAACTTACCCACTTCGCCCTGAAAATGGAAGCCGCGTTGGTTGAGTTCCAACATCGTGAAACTGCCTCCACTGCCTATGATCTCACCCGCATCAGTGGTGATGCCCTCTCCCATAAGCTCCACACGGTCGCCTTTCACCTTGGTACCATAGATGTAGTTGCCGTTAAACGTCAGCAGCCAGTTGGACGCGGTTTTATAACAAAAGCCACCTCCCACATTGTGGCTGACACCATACAAAACCTTGGTGTCGAGGCCAGGGACATGGAAGGCATAGGTGGCCTGAAACATAGCCACCGGGATGGAGTTTTGCATGATGCTCTTGGGTTGTTGCGCCAAGGCACTGACCGTCAAGCCAAGACAAAACAAAATGGGTAAAAAAATCCTACGCATACAATTTGGTTTTTTAGTCAAACGAAAAAGAATAGGTTTTATTGCTTGGCTCCCGCGTGCGGGAGCCAAGCAATCATTTACATCTTAACCACCTTACGGACCAGCACAGCTTCACCTTTGTGGATACGAAGCGTGTAGATACCATTATCGATGCCGTCGAGCTGATAGGCATCGCCCTCCACTTGGATGCGCTGCACCAACTTGCCTTCGATGTTATAGACCTCAATCAACGACATGCCTTCACATTCGATGGTCACCTTGTCGGTGGTCGGGTTGGGGAAGATGGCGACCTTGCTGTCACCCTCACCAACACCTGCGAAATAGTTGGCGCAGGCTTCTTCCGAGAGGTCGGAGACGCCTTTTTCAAAGACCGACTGCACCGCATAGCAATGCTGGGCGTTGAGAGCCATTTCGGTGTCGTTATAAGTGGTCTCATTGAGATGCTCGGCAATCAGTTCGCCATCGCGGTATAGGTTGTAGGCGATGGCTGAGGCCCAAGGATAGTCAACCTCGGTCCAAGCCATCGAGATATAGCCGTCGTGAACATCGGTGATACGAATTTCAGGAGCAATGTTGTAAACGCTCTCGATAAAGCAGGAGGCAATAAGCGACATGCAGTCTTCATGGACAGGCATAACTTGAACGGTGAGGCTGCCCATTAATGTGTCCATAAAGGTATTGGTCTCCACAATTACAGGTTCGGCGCCATCCACGACGACTTCATAGGCATCAGCATCACCAAACCATGTCACTGTAACCAAATCGCCGTTGAAGTGATAATCCAAACTGTCGACGGAGGCACAGATGTTTTGGGAGAGGCAAACCGTTTCGGCATCACAGCCATAGACGGACTGCGCTGTCACGCAAATCGTATTCTCACCAATAAGCATATCCGTCATAAGAAGACTGGTAGAGCCAGTCGGAGAAGGCAGCAGCTCTAAAACATTACCATTGTATACCACATTAAAACGCTCCACATCTGCCGGATTGTCCCACTGCCAATAGAAGCGATTATTGACACCATTGGAAACAAATTCCAAACCCGTCACCGCTTCGGCGAAACAAATCTCAACACTTGCGCTCAGCACATAGCAGTTTTCAGCAACCGCTTTCACCATTACGGTGGTCAGACCAGCTTCCACGTCGAAAGCGTAGGCCGTCGTCTCAACCGTGGCAGCCAGCGTCCCGTTGACGTACACCTCGTATTCGTCCACTCCTTCGATGGCATCCCAATTCAGGATGACATTATGGCTTTCCATTTGATAGGTCAAATTTTGCACAGCGCCAACAACGCAAACGGCTACATGCACGTCTTTCTCACAACCCTCAAACACAGCCTTCACAGCCATATCGTGTTCTCCTTCCGTGACGACAAAAGCATAAGTCAATTCATTGGTCGTTGCCAACAGCTCTTCGTCCATATAGACTTGGTACTCCAGCAATCCCGTCGGGTCTTCAGGCGCTTCCCATGTGAGGGTAAGCAGCAGATTGTCGTCAATAGTATAGTCCAAGTTCTGAACAGGGCCGCACACCGACACCTCTGCCTCTAGGCAAACAAACTCGCTCTGGCAATCATTGTAAACGGCATAGACGCAGTAATTGTAAAAGCCTTCCTCAAGATCGGCATCGGTGTAAGTCAGTTCCGTGGTAGTGGTGAGCAGCACCGTCTCGCGATAGACCTCGTAACTCGTTGGGGCGCCACTCTCAGGAGCATCCCAAGTCAAAACGACATCATGGCCATCCAACTCGTAGGCCAGGTTCCTGACCGGATTGCAAAACTCTTGTGCCCCGGCCCCTCCGCTGCAGTTAACGGTAAAGGTCTGCGTGCCACTAAATCCGCCGCTATTCTGGTAGATGACCGTGCCATCTTCATAGGTAACCTCGAAGCTGCATTCTGAGGTCCACTGGCCGTTGTGCCAAGTGAGCGTCACCTCACAGCCTGAGGCCAACTCTCTCGTATAAGTGGCCGAACTGCCGCTGTTGACGGTCATCTGCTCGGCAGGCGTGCCATCGGAATAATTGACCGTGAGGTAATTGCCTTGCCAACCGTCGCCGTAGGAGTCGTGCAGCGAGAAAATGATGTTGCATGCATTCCTGTAATTGAAAGTCAAAAGGGTATGACGACCGAAGGCATCCACGAGGTCGAGCGTAAAAGGAATGACGAATTCAGCAGGTGCAGCAGCATCGAGAGTGACGTTAAAGTCGGCATAAGCCATCATATCGGCACCGATGGTGCTATAAGGTTTCTCGGTCTCGTGGAGCGTAACGAATTCGTATTCCGTCGATAAAGTACCCACCACCATTTGTGCCATCTCATTGCCGACATTATCGACCAAGATACGCAAGTCGGCTGTCTCGCCAGGATTTAGGAGGCCATTGGCATTGTCGTCGTTCAGCACCACTGTGGTACCATATTGCAGCATATAATCATAAACCATGACCTTGACGCCATACGTAGCCGTGTTTTCACCTGCAACATACACCTCCAAGTCGAACTTGATTTCCTGATTGGCTAGCACTTGATCGTTGACCGAGAAGGCAAAGGCGTTCTCCGCGGTGAGGGTTTCGTTGGGAGCAAAGTTGGGGAAGTCGACCGTGTTGTCGGTGATGGTGACATTGGAATCTTCAGTAGCAAGCACTACAGTGACATTGCTTACGGGATCTTCGGTGACGTTGTCCATCGTCAAGGTCATCATGACCGACTCGCCAGGATTAAGATGATGGTTGTTGTTGCCCTCAGGGTCATTAATGGCAAACGAATTGTATCTGATGGCTCCCAGTTGTATGGCTTCAACGGCTTGGAGCACATCCACACGGCCGAAGCCAAAAGTGTTGCTCTTGCCATCCGACAATGGAAGCGCCGTCTCCTCAAGGATGCGGCAAACATCGGCAGGCGTGAGGTTGATGTCCTTGCTCAGCATGAGTGCCATGCAGCCTGCCACACAAGGCGTGGCCATTGAAGTACCGCTCATGGTGGTGTAGCCTGTGTTGCTCTGATAATTCAACGACTTGATGTCGACACCCGGAGCGCACACATCGGGGCGGATGAGACCGATTCCAGGTTGGTAGGGATAGTCGCCAAACTCCGTGTTCTGCCAGGTGACAGGGCCACGCGAAGTGAAGTTGGCAGCTGCGTCGTTATAGTTAACGGCACCTACACACACCGAGCAGGTCTGACCACCAGGGTTTTCGCCCTGAACGGCATCCATATAGGGAGGCGGGCAGCTGCCAGGCACACGCACATTGTTGGGGATGGGATACATCCAAGTACTATTGCCTTCGTTGCCAGCGGCGATGGCGGCCACAATGCCGGCATCCAAAGCAGCCTCGCAAGTGTGACGCAACAAGGTACGGTCAGGAATGGAGGAATTGGGCAGGCCAAGCGACATGCTGAACAAGTCGCAGCCATGCTCCACCGCCCATTGTATGCCTTCGGAAATACTCTGGGCGCCGCCGTTGCCGTTACCATCCAAGCACTTGACACACATCAGCGTGGCATCGGGAGCCATGCCCGTTTGGGAAGCGCCCGAACCATCACCGCACACCGTACCCGCACAATGCGAGCCATGGCCCATATCATCTATGGGATCGTTGTCGTGGTTATACACATCGTAGCCGTGATTCGGAAAGTCGGATCCGCCGTCCCAAAGATGGTCGGCCAAGTCGACGTGATGATAGTTGACACCCGTGTCGATGACAGCCACCACAACACCTTGACCTGTATATCCGAGTTCCCATACCTGGTTGGCATGGACTTGGATGACATTCTGCGTGATTTCGCGGGTGGCCATTGCGGGAGTGGCTTCTTCACCATCGGGAATCCAGTTGTATTCCTTGGCAAAACCCATGATCTCGATGTCGTTGCGATACGCCAAATCTTGAATGGCCGCCTTGGTGGCATCGAAATACAGGGCATTTGCCATCCATAAGACAACAGGTTCGGTGGTCATACCGTTGCGTTGCATCTCGGCCAACGAATGGCGAAGGTCGTACTGCGAAGCATCGGCAAACGCCTTCAACTCGTTGACAACAAATGCACGACGCTCGGAGCGATTGACATAATAGTCGGCACGACGATTCATCTCTGCCCTATCGTATTGTGACTTCATGATTACGATGACCTTGATTTTCTCGTCATCGCTGCGACGGGTCATCTCTTCACTCAGCAGAGGGTCGATGACAGCTTGTGCATAGCCTGCAATGCAGCAGACCGCAAATAGGAGAAGGGTAAACAGTTTTTTCATTTTAGATAGAATTGATTTTAAAGGTGCAAAGTTAGAAATGTTTTGGGTTTATCGTATCTTTGCAGCCCAATTTTTACCCCATGTTGGAAAACAAATACAAAGAGTCCGTCCTCCCGAATGGCATTAGGCTGATACACAAGGAAAAACAAGGCGAAATCGCCCATTTGGTACTGATGGTGGAGACCGGCACGCGCGATGAGCTGGCCCACGAAAACGGCCTCGCCCACTTTGTGGAGCACACCATCTTCAAAGGCACGCAAAACCGCAAGGCATACCATATCCTGAGTTGCCTCGACAACGTAGGCGGCGACCTCAATGCCTTTACCACCAAGGAGGAGACCTGCCTGCAGGCCACCTTCCTCAAGCAACATTACAAACGCAGCCTCGACCTCTTTGCCGACATCGCCTTCCATTCCACCTTCCCCGAGAACGAGCTGGCCAAGGAAAAGGAAGTCATCTTGGACGAAATCAACTCCTATCTGGATTCTCCCTCCGACGAGATCTATGATTTGTTTGAGGAGATGGTTTTCAAAGGACATCCTTTGGCACGCAACATATTGGGTACTACAGAGTTGGTAAAAGGATTCCATCGTCAGGACATCCTCGACTTCATGGCTCACAACTACAGCACCGACCAGATGATTTTGGCCTCCATCGGCGACATCAGCTTCAAGGAGTTCGAGCGGATGGCCATGACTTATTTTGGAAGCCAACCTGCACACATTATTAATAAGAAACGCGAAATCTTCGAAGGCTATAGACCCGAAAGTCGCATCGACAAGCGCAACAACCATCTGAGCCACTGCATCATAGGCAGCATCGCACCCGAGTTCAGCAGCCCTATGCGCATGCCCATCGTCATGCTCAATAACGTGCTTGGCGGTCCGGCCATGAGTTCGCGCCTCGGCCTGAACATCCGCGAGAAATACGGCTTCGCTTACAGCATCGAGTCGCAATACACAGCCTATTCCGACGTCGGTCTCATCAACGTTTACATGGGTGTCGACCCTGACTCACTTGAACGCGCCATTGAGTTGGTCCATAAGGAATTGGATAAGCTCTGCACACAAAAGTTAGGCACCTTACAGCTGCATCACGCCAAGCAACAACTCATCGGTCAGGTGGCATTGAGCTACGAAAGTGGCATGAACGAGTTGTTGAGTGCGACGCGTTCGCTCATCATGGGCGAGGAAATCGAATACATGGATGACATCATACAAAAAGTGGAAGCCGTTAGCGCGGAGGACATCCTGGAAGTGGCTAACCAAGTCTTCGACAAGAAACAGTTGAGTCGGATTGTTTTTGAAGGAGAATAAGGCCTTATCTCAAAAATGGAACAAAAGGATAAAAAAAGAGCTTGACACAAGTTTATTAGTTTGTATATTTGCGGCATGAAATAGCAAATAGATTGTTTTAAGCGGAAAAAATTAAAACAAACAAACGATAAACATAATGAAAACCAAACTCTACACTATCTTTACCAGCCTTTTGATGGCCGTCTGCATCACCTCTTTCGGACAAGAAATCGTTAGTGAATTTGACCTCCAAAATGGAAAGCTTTTTTCAAACACCGACATCATGGCGTGTTCCGACGGCACGCTTCTGACTGGCATCGCCTATTATAGCAGCGATTACTATGAAAACGGATTACTCGTCTGCAAAACAACACCGGAAGGCCAATGGGTTGATTCGGTGGCATTCGATTACGGAACCCTTTTCAGCATCAATGGAGCAACCGACAGCTTTGTCATCGCAAGCTTCAATTGGGAAGATGCCGACAGCACGGAAATTTTCCGGATGTCCTTCATCGATGCCGGCCTCAACATAACCGAAACAATCAGTATTCCCATCTTCAGCGATGTGGATCCTCAACGGCTTTCGATTGACGAGCTGATCCTTACCCCAGAAGACGACTTCATCATTTCCTATTGGACCGATCTGGTAGAACATAGTTACTGGAACGAATATGGCGTGTTCCACATGATGCGCGTCCATCTTGATGGAACCATAGTCACTGAAAGCGAAACCGACCGTATACTTCCCCCAAACTGGAGCAACACCCATCCCTCCGATAGTGCACTGACCTATTACAGCCAAGGCTTCGGAATTCTCGAGGAAACACCTCGTGTTTATTACAAAATGGGCGGTTACATTGGAACCAACAGCAACCATCCATGGCCTCTCATCGCCTATACCTTCGATGAGAATCTCATCCTGACCGACACCATCGTGTATAAATACTTGGATGAACACACCTATTTTGACTGGGCTGGACACGAACATTTTGTCCCCTTTGAAAAGAGCACAAACACGGAAACCTATCTCATGGCTGCTCAGATTCATCATCCTGACGGCGTATATAGAGCCTCGATGGTCAAATACGACACGGAACACAATCCTTTGGTAGTCAAAAGCGTCGAGTCGTCGACGGCCACAGGAAGCCCTATCAAGACCATCGTGGTTGACGAAAACACCATATATCATGCCTATCAAATTCACCAAGGCTACAACAACAGTTCCGTAGGGTTAGTGCGCTTAGACAACGATTTAAACAGCCCATGGAACATCACGCTGTCAGGCGGACCATCCAACTATGCCTATGGCCAGTGCCTAAAATCGCTGCCGAATGGCGACGTTGCCATAGCCTTCTTTACCACCAATGGAAACAGCAGCGACCACTTCCATCTCTATATCATCCATGACGGATACGACGGCACAGCCGAGATGGCAGCTGGTGAACGCCCCTTCACGCTATATCCTAGTCCCGTGAAAGACATGCTGAGCTTCAATTTCACCGACGGTAACGAGCCCGAATGCGTTGAACTTTATGACCTGCACGGACGCTTGGTGAGCACTAAACAAAACGGTTTGGAAAACATCGACATGGATGGCATGCCAGCAGGTGTTTATACGCTTCGTGTCACCATGAATAACGGAACGAGCTATCACGAAAAAATAGTCAAACAATAGCTAATGAGCTTTTTTTCATAATAATTTGGTTTTAGTTGATTAGTCGAGGCGGTCATTTGGCCGCCTCAATCTATTTGTAAAATTACATCTTAAAATAGACTATTTATTATTTATAACGGTAAAAAATATGTTTTAATAAGATGATTATTAAAAAAAACAACGCACTTTTTTCTTGCTGATACCCAACGTCTTATCCCAGATGACGAAAAATAGTTGAATTTTTTCCTTGACAAATCTATACTGGTTTGTATTTTTGCATTGTGAAATGGTAAAAAATCAGTTTTAAACGGAAATATTGGGTATAAATGTTATTCTATATAATTCAAACATCATGAAAACTAGACTTTACTCACTTATCATCGGCTTGTTGATGGCCGCCTGCTTCACAAGTCATGCACAGGAATTGGTCAACGACTTCACAATCTTGAGAATGGACAAAGACTTTTGGGGATGCAACCTCTTCGAAAACGAAGATGGGACTTTGACGTTCAAAACGTTGATGTACACTCCAAACATCTTCGAAGATTATCAGCATCTGTTTTACAAACTCACGACCGAAGGCGAAGTGCTCGACTCCCTGATCATCGATGCCTACGGCGACTGGGATTATCTGATGCGCGACCCCGTGGAAAAGGATGCCTACATCCTTACCGAGGATAGATGGGTGTACGACTCTATCGATAGCGTTTATGTTGTAAACTTCAGGATGATCTTCGTTGATGCCGAGTTCAACATCAATGGCGACATCACCGTTCCGCTCTACGCCATTGACGCCTCCATATACTATTTCACCATTGACCCTTGGATCATCGACCCACAGGGTGATTTCATCATCTCCTTCTGGAGCGACAACGAGCACCATTTGAGACGCATCGGCCGCGACGGAACCATCAAGACCTCTCGCGACGGTTTACCCATCTTCGCCCCGAACTACGAGACAGAGGTGCAGCAGCCCGGCGGCGACAGCCTGCTGCTCTATTCTGAAATGGGCTTTGGCGTTTTCACCGAGTCGCCCCTCACCTATTACCTGATGGGAGGTTATTATCCGGCTTCCGGCCCGTGGCCCATCATCGGCTACTTCTTCGACGCCGACTTCAACCTCATCGGCAGACACTTGTACAAACAATTAGATGAAAACATGGGTTATGATGGTGGCAACAACGAACACATCGTCCCTCTTGAAGACGACACCTATCTGATTGCCGTTCAAACCGCCAGGCTGTCGCCGACCGCAGGTGGCGTCGGAGTGGCCAGACTCGACATGGACCACAACCTCATCAAAGCATCGCCCTTGTTTGGCCTCAGCCATTGTTTCCCGCGCCAGACCTTGGTCGCCGACGACGGCTCTGTCTATCAACTGTATGACAAACAGAACCAATACAAAGCTTCACTGGTAAGACTCGACAACGACCTGAACTTGAATTGGGAAATTGACTTGCCCGGCAATCAAGTCATTGCATACATTGGAACCAGTTTAATCACGCTAAAGAATGGCGACATCGCGGTAGGCTACATCGGAAGGAGATACTCGCGCTACTGCGCTTATATTGCCACCTTACACGACGATTATGACAACACTCCTGAAATGACAAGTAACAAAAAACCTTTCACTCTTTACCCCAACCCCGTGAAAAACCAGCTGACCCTCCGCTTCGATGACGGCGTTGAGCCCGAGAGCGTTGAACTTTATAACCTTGCTGGTTGCCTGGTTGCCACAAGGCGCAACAACATTCAAAGTATCGACATGAACAAGATGTCCTCCGGGGTATACACACTGCGCGTCACGATGAAAGACGGGACGAGCTACCATGAAAAGGTAATAAAAGAATAAAGTAAGTGCTTTTTTTCATAATGATTTGGTTTTAGTTGATTTGTAGAGACGGTGCATGCACCGTCTCTACTGTTTTCTATACCAAATCAGTTTGTCTTGTATTTATACTGCACCTCTTTCAGTTCGGCGTTGGCCTTTGTAATCTTATTCTTCAGATTATCCTTGTAATTCGCCACTTTGGCAGCGATTTGTGCGTCGCCTAAAGCCAGCATTTCTGCAGCAAGGATAGCGGCATTGAGGGCGCCATTCACACCTACCGTGGCCACAGGGATGCCAGGAGGCATCTGGATGATGGACAGCATGGCATCGAGACCATCAAGCATACCTTTGACGGGCACACCGATGACGGGCAGGGTGGTATTGGCTGCAATCACACCCGGCAAGGCGGCAGCCATACCGGCGGCGGCAATGATGACTTTGATGCCACGACCTTGGGCTTCGCGGGCAAAGGTTTCAACCTCTTGCGGGGTGCGGTGCGCGCTGAGGGCGTTCATCTCGAACGGGATTTCCATCTCGTCGAAAAATTGTGCGGCTTTTTCGAGAACGGGAAGGTCGCTGGTGCTTCCCATGATGATGCTTACAATTGGAGTCATATCAGTTGTCAGTTGTTTAGTTGTTCAGTTATTCAGTTGGCCGATGGCTTATGGCCTATAGCCTATGGCTCGCTTCACCCAAAAGGTCAAGCCTGAACCTTTGGCCTAAGCGAGCCATGAACCATAAGCTATAGGCCATAGTTTTGACGCAAAAATAGTTTTTTTCCCCATGCGGTTGACCCAATAGAAGCATTTTGTATATTTGTATCGCCTTAACAGAAAGGCAAACAAATCTCAATCCTTTGAAAATGAAAACAGTAAAAGTTATTGACAAGGAATTTGGGCTGTACATCCCCCAAGAAAAAATCGAAAGCAGCATCCAAAACGTGGCAGACCAAATCAACCACGATCTGGACGGCATGAATCCGTTGTTTCTCGTGATTCTCAACGGCGCCTTCATGTTCGCTTCTGAGCTGTTCAAACGACTGACCATCCCCTGCGAAATCTCGTTCGTCAAGTTGTCGTCATACGCCGGAACGGAGACCACCAACGTCGTCCGCGAACTCATCGGCTTGGACCATCCCTTGAACGGCCGCCATGTGGTCATTGTGGAAGACATCGTCGACACAGGCCATACCTTGCGCTATACCACCCAGAAACTCCGCGACTTGAAGGCCTCCGACGTACGCATTGCCACGCTGTTCTTCAAACCCGACAATTTCCAATACACCTACCCCATCGACTACAAGGGCATGGAGATCGGCAACGAGTTCATCGTGGGCTATGGCTTGGATTATGACCAACAAGGGAGAAATTTGCCGGATATTTATAAGATAATTGAGCAATAAGCCATCAGCCGTCAGCCGTCAGCTATCAGCATAGTACAGCCAAGCTGACGGCTGATTGCTGATAGCTGAAATACGAAGTATTCAACGTAGTTAAAGCCAAACAATTAAACAATTCAATAGTTAACAATTCAACAACACATACCATGCTAAACATCGTACTCTTCGGCCCTCCCGGGGCAGGCAAAGGAACGCAATCGCAGTTCCTGCGCGAGAAATATAACCTGACCTACATCTCCACCGGTGAAATCCTCCGCGAGGAAATTGCCGCTGAGAGCGAATTAGGTCTTCAAGTGAAGGAAATCATCAGCCAAGGTAACCTCGTCTCCGATGAAATTGTGGCCCAGATCATCGAGAAGAAACTCTCCGAGAACATGGACTCGGCCGGTTTCCTCTTCGACGGCTATCCGCGCACCGTGCGCCAAGCCGAGATCTTGGACGAGATGATGGAGAAATTCGGCATGTCGCTGACAGGCGTGTTGAGCCTTGAAGTGCCCGAGGAACTCCTCATCGAGCGCATGCTTGAACGTGGCAAGACCAGCGGTCGCGCCGACGACAACCTCGACTCCATCAAACACCGCTTCGTGGAATACGAGGCCAAGACGCGCCCCGTGCTCGATTTCTACCAAGGCAAGGACAACCTACACGCGGTGAACGGTGTGGGCGAGATCCCGCAAATCTTCGAGAACCTCTGCACCGTCATTGACGCTTTGTAGGATTATCACAAAACCCACAAAACAATCAAAACTTCTTTGTAGTAGAGGGAAAGCGGCCAACTGGCCCGCTTTCCGGCGGCGACACAGTTGTGCGCCGCCCTCCTCTTTGACAAAAAAAACGGTTTTGTGGGTTTTGTATGTTTTGTGAGAAAAAATCAATGTTCCCAGCGAACATCATTTTTCAGGACTGACGGTGGGTTGCCACCGATGACTTGATGCTCGCCGCTGAAAGATGAGGTCAGCAGCGTGCCTGCTGCCACAACCGTGTTGTCGGGCACCACGGCACCTTTCAGCAACACACACTTGCATCCAATCCAGACATGGTCGCCAACCTGAATGGCCTTGTCGGGATTGATGCGTTCATTATCCTTATTATATAAGGGATGCTCATCGGTGTCCATCACGAGGATGTCCCAACTCAGCAAGCAGTCGTCACCGAAACGGATTTCCTTGGCGCAGACAATGGTGCTTTCAGCCGTCATGTTGAAACCATCGCCGAGATGTAAGTCTCCGCGCACCGAAATCTTCGAGCCGTGTCCGATGCTGGCCTTGCCACCGAAGCTCACCGTGCCGCTCACCTGCCAGATGCCACGGGAGCGTTTGCGGTCGTAATGACCCACATCACCAAAGCCGATTTTCACCATTGCCCTTTCCACCTTTTCGGGTAGTTCGACCTTGCCGTGCAGCTCGCGCAAATAAGTGCGGTGCGACACCACCACGGGCAGCTTCAACGCCGTTTTCAGCGGAAAATAATGCAGATTGAAGCGCAACGTCTTCGGAATCGAGCAGAGGATATTGAAGAAATCAAAAGCGGTCATGGGCATCGGTTTGATTGGGCAAAAATAAAGTATTTAAACATATAATTGCCATTAATTGAACACGAATTTTTCAAAAACACAGCCATGGCTTCATTGTCTGTTTTTGTTACCGAAAAAGAAAAATTAGATTTAAAGTATAATAATTTGGATTTAAATTGAAATAATTACTATTTTTGGCTGTCAATAATCATCCCTACCATGAAAAAGTTGACTCTATTTCTATTGCTTTTAGGCCTTGGTTTCATCCACCAGGTCTTTGCCCAGGAACGCCAGATCATCCAAGGTTACTGCAAAGACGAGAACGGCAAAGCCATTGAGAACGTAAGTGTCTACGCCCACGACTCACTACTCGTTTCAGTCACTGACGAGCTGGGCCGCTTCACCTACAGCTATGCCAAAGCCGGCGAAAAACTCCGTTTTGCCCACATGGTCTTTGAGCCGACCTATTACACCATAAAAGACAAAGACATCAACGGCAAGAACTTGACGGTCAAGATGAAAACCAAAAGTCATGAGTTGCTTGAAGTGGAAGTGACGGCCAACGCGCCCCATATAGCCTTCGACAATCCCGTAATGACCGTCATCGACTACACCCTCCGTGAGGATGGCATTTACTTGATTGCCTACCGCCGTCGAAACTCAGCATTGCTCCATCTTTCCTTCGACATGGATACGCTACACGAAATGAAAATATCGTCGCGCTACAAGTACATCACCAAAGACGCTTTCGGCGACATATATGCCATCAACGACTATCAAGCCAGCCAAGTTGGATTCATGGAACTGGACAACGGAAAGAAAATACTGATGAACTTCTATCATTCCATGTCGAGAAAGATCTTTTACGACAAGTTCTCCACCATCGTGGCGGCTTCCGACAGCGTTTTTATCACAGGACGTTATTTTTACTATAACAAAGAAATGGGCTATTACTGCAACATCCTTGGTAGCGACAAGGAGCCTTACCTGTTGCATTACATCGTAGACGAGGAGGGTCGTGACGACATTTCATTGATGATCCGCACAAAAACAGGCATTGACTTTTGGGCCACCACTCGCATTTACAACCCTTTATACGCCATCGACAACAAGTTCTATCTCTTTGCCTACACCGACCACGAGACCCTTGTTTTCGACGCCGTCGGCAACGAATTGGAGCGCTATCCCCTCACCTTCCACGAATACCGCAAATGGAACGGCAAGATGGAACTCGACCGCCGCTGGAAACAGAAAATGCTGTATGATGCAGCAAGAAAGGAATTCTACACCTTTTTCGTTAACGACGGTATCTACACCTTGAAGCGCATCGACCTGAAAACTGGAACGGCCACCTCCGTGATGGACCTCAGCGGCTATCCTTTTGCTCAGAATATGAGGATTCACGATGGCGTTTTGTATTTCATTTATCCCACGGGCATCAACCACCGGAAGGCATTGTATCAGGTGAGGATAGAATGAAATTTTGATTGATTATTTATCAAAATCGGTATGATTTTTGTAGTATTTAACTTGAATTTTTCCTAGTTAAACCATCAAAAATCACATTCTATGAAAAAGATTTACATTCTATTGCTTTTTTCAGCATTAGCTTTTCAAAGCGCCGTGGCGCAAAACGAACTCCAAAATCCATACGCTGTAGCCAAGGAAGATGGATTCAGCTATCGTTCGTTGAAGAAACTCATCAATATGGACAGTCTTTATGTCGGGTCACAATTTGAGCGCCCATATCATGACCTGATGAGTATTCTGTATTCACGGGTAGGGCATTACAAGGATGCCATGCGTATGGCCGAAAAAGGCAACTTGTTTTCAGACAAGACGCGTTTGGCCAAGACCTATGAAAATGTGATGGCTATACCTTTGTCGGAAATAATGGACAGCATTATCGAGAACAATCGTGTCATCATGCTTAACGAGATGCATTTTAATCCCCATAGCAGGGCTTTTGTTATCAGTTGGTTGGAAAATTGTTACCAAAACGGATACCGTTACTTTGCCGCTGAAACCTTATTTGCGAAGGACTCCTTGGTGAACGAGCGGCGCACCGTGCTACTTGGCGAGACGGGATTCTATAGCGATGAACCTGTTTTCGGTGACCTATTAAGGACGGCGCTCAACATAGGCTATACGCTGGTGCCCTACGAGGCCGATGGTTGGGGCGTTGACCGCGAGAGGAATGAAGCAGATAACCTGATCAAGAATATCCTTGACAAGGACCTCGAAGCGAAATTTTTGGTTTATGGAGGCATGGGACATATCTCAGACCGCAAAGGGTGGTCGATGATGGGTGGATTTTTCAAGGAAAAGACAGACATCGACCCGTTTACGATGGATTGCAGCGTCATGACTTTCTCTGAACAATACGATAGTATGGACTCGCTACGTACCGCATTTTTTGACCGTATTGATGCCATGCCCGTCCGAGAGCCGATTATCTGTTATGATACTGCGAAACGCATTTATCCAAACAACTCAGGCATGGATGCCACCTGTTGTCTTCCGCGCACGCGCTTCATCGAAGACAACGTCCTCGACTGGAAACTATACAACGGCAAGGTGCTTTACACTATTGACCGTCGATTTATCGATAAAAACGGCTGCCCTGAAGGTTGCGTGAGCGCGTTCCTGAAATCGGAAGGCGAGCAATGCGTCCCCATCGACCAGTATATGTACGGTAAGGACGAGAAGGAATTCAAGTTGGCGCTTTACAAGGGCGAGTATTTGTTGAGGTTTGATGATGGGAAAGCATACAGATATGCTACAATCACCGTAAATTGAGCACATTATGGGAAAGAACTCTATTCTTGCTTTGCTATTGCTATTCTTTGCTTCTTCGCTTTTCGCCCAAACCAAAACCACCGTTTACGGCAACCTCGGTGTGGAGAACGTAAACATCAGCATCGTGAACACGCCTTACGGCACTAGCACCGATGCCAAAGGGCGTTACGAACTGCCGCTTTACGACCGCTCGGAGACCGTCAACCTTTATTATTCGTGCATCAGCTATCAGGATACGGTGGTGAGCCTCACGCCAAGACAGTTGCAGCGCGATTCCATCAACGTCAGTTTCCGTATGCACAAGATGAGTTACGACCTTCAAGAAGTTGGCGTCTCGGCAAGCAAAGACTTTTACCGCTCTGGCTCCAACCGCAACATCGCCGACATCGCGTTTTTGGGCGGAAAAATCTACCTTTTGGAGAACAAACCCAAGACTTCATCGATGGTCGTCCTCGACACCGAAGGCGTTGTGCAAGCCCACAAGGACTTCGACCAACTCTTTGAAAAACTCTACATTGACGCTTTCGATGACCTCATTCTCGTCGGGCAGGACAGTTGTCTGCAAGTATATCTTGATGAAAAACAGGGCATTTTGCCCGTTTCCACCTTCTCGCGCGATGATTACCGCAACAAACTGCTCAAAATCGTGTGCGAGTACAACGGGGCTTACATCGTAAGGACCATCGTTCACGACCGAGGACTTTACTGGCTCAAATTCAACCACGGCAAAAGCCAGGATTTCCTTTACATGAAAAAAGACGGCACGATGGAGAAGCCCCAATACTTATGCAGTTTCATTGACACCCTCGGCTACCGTGCCTGCCAGTCGCAATGGATGAAGATACAAAACGAATACCATCAGGCGATGGCGGAAAACTTCACCCTCGAGTCCATCTACGATGAGAACGGGGACGGGCATCCGGTGCGCGAAGGAGAAAGCATAACCTCCATTCGCATCAAAAAAGCGGAACGAGGAAGCCCAGGCATCGACCTCATCAACGAAGGAACTTGGGACGGGAATTTGGTACGCTTGGCAGAAACCCCGACCTTGCTTGGAATGATACAATGGTATTGCTCCATGATGGCCAAAAAAGAATTACAGATTATCCCATTGAAGGTCAACGGTTTACTTCAATTCGTCAGCCTTGACAACCGTGAAATCGTGGAAATCGGCCCTGACTTCAAAGTGGCGAAAAGACAGCAACTGAAAATCACTTCGGGAGAGCAATACTTCAAAAACGAGTTCCTCACCGACAAAGCCACGGGCAAAACTTACGGTCTTTTTGTGGAAAACGGGATGAACCACATCGGTCTCTACGACCCCGAAGCTGGCACAGTCGGCATGGGACAAAAAGCCAGCAAAAAGATTTTTCCAAGGGTATTCAAGGTGTATGGCGGCTATGCCTACAGCGTGTTTTATAATTCGGGTAGCAATCGTGGGGTGATTAGTCGGGTGAAGATAGAATAGGTTTTCGGGGACAACAATAAGGTTTTTATCTATATTTGCCCCGTCAAACCAATCAAATCCATTTCATCATGAAAAAACTATTCATCTTTATCACCATGGCAACCTTCGCATTCGCCATGATGGCGTGCAACAACAACGGAAACAACAAACAAAACACTGACAACAAAACAAGCACAGAGAACACTGTCAGTACACCAGATGCCTCCGTAGAGTTGGGCAAAGCGTTTTTGGAGAACTTCTACCAAGGGTTGGAGGAAGTGTTTGACCAAGATCAAGAGGAAGCCTATCAGCATATATATAAACATATTACACCAAAAGCCAAGCAGTTTCTGATAGACCAATACGACTACGATTGTGATGGGGAATGCTTGGCGATATGGCTCTTCCTTTATCAGGGAGGCGGTGATGTGATCGGAGACTGCCAGCGCACTATTGAACCGGCTGACGGGCTTTCGTACAAGGTTACCAATACCTATTATTATGAAGGCAAAAAAAGCTACGAATATCACGTGAAGCTTGGCCTTGTCAAAGACGGAGACTCTTTCAAGATCGATTCCATCACCTCGGAAGACGAAGAATACTTCGATTAACGAATCATGGCCTCCTTGTTCCGATTAAGATACGACAGCCGCTGGGGCGAGGAACTGTTCCTCACGGGAAACATCCCGGAATTAGGGAAATGGAATCCTAACAAGGCCGTCCCGATGGAATATGTGGGGCCTGGGATTTGGTCCGTTTCCGTAGAGACGCGGCGTGCCACGTCTCTACAAACGGTGGAATACAAATATTTCATCCGCGAAAACGACCAAATCCGTTGGGAAGAAGGCCCCAACCGCATTTTGCCCAAGGACAAAGACCGTGTTTGGGATTGGTTTGGCCTCACCGAACGCCAAACGATGCGAGGCGTGGCCGTGCCGCTGTTCAGCCTGCGTACAGAGGATGATTTCGGCATTGGGGAATATGCCGACCTGCCGAAATTGGGCGATTGGTGCGTGGCCAACGGCATGAACATCATCCAAATCCTGCCCATCAACGATACAACGGCGCATTATGATTGGCGCGATTCTTATCCTTATAACGCCATTTCGGCTTTTGCGTTGAATCCGATTTATTTGAACATTGAACAATTGAACAAGGACGCTTTTTCCCCCATAGATTCCCGAGGGAATGACATGGGGAAAAAAGCTTTCAAGCGGATGCGGACCATGCTCAACAAGGAAGAATCTGTCAATTATCCCAAGGTACTGAAAACCAAATGGAAACATTTCCAAACCGCTTTCGAGCAACAATGGGAATTGCTGAAAGACACCGCTGAATTCAAGCAGTTTGTCAAAGAAAACGAAGACTGGCTTCTCGACTATGCCCAATATTGCGCCGAGCGCGACGGCAACGGCACGGAGATCCACATTTTCCTTCAATACCACTGCGACAAGCAACTACGTGAAGTCGTCAAAGACTTGCACGACAAGGGATTGCTGCTGAAAGGCGACATCCCCATCGGTGTGAATCCTTCGGGTGTGGATGTGGAATCACATCCCGACTTGTTCAACCTCGATGTGCAAGTCGGCGCCCCACCCGATGACTTCTCTGCCGAGGGTCAGAACTGGGGTTTCCCGTCCTACAACTGGGAGGCGATGGCCAAGGACGGCTACGCCTGGTGGCAACGCCGCCTGCAAGTGATGGCCCGCTATTTCGACGCCTACCGCATCGACCACATCTTGGGTTTCTTCCGCATCTGGGAAATACCAAAGACAGCCAAATCGGGCTTGCTGGGACACTTCTCTCCCGCCCTACCTTTGAGCGTGGAAGAAATCGAAGGCCAAGGCTTCCATTTCGTCAAAAGCAAGCATTTAAAAAAAGGCCTCGACACCCTTTTCATCCCCGCCCAAAACGAGAAAGACAAGTACATCCCGCGCATCGAGCTGAACAGAACCAAGACCTACCAAACCCTCAACGAGGAACAGAAACACGCTATCGATGGCATTTACGAGGACTTCTATTTCCACCGCCACAACGACTTCTGGAAGCAGAAAGCCTTGGAAAAACTACCCACCTTGATTAACGCGACGAAGATGGTTGCCTGCGGAGAGGATTTGGGCATGATTCCCGCTTGTGTGCCTGAAGTCATGCATGAGTTAGGTATCATGAGCCTTGAGGTGCAACGCATGCCCAAGGTGTTTGGCCATCAGTTTGTACAGACCGAAGACCTGCCCGAGAACTGCGTCTACACCACGGGCACCCACGACATGCCCACCTTGCGTGGCTGGTTGGCCGAAGACCGAGTGCGCACCCGCCAGTTCCTCGACAGTCTCGACCTCGACGACCGCAAAGTCACAGCAAAAACCCTTAAAAAGGTGATGGACAAGCATTTGGACAGCCCTTCAAAATGGAACATCTACCCCCTGCAAGACCTCTTGGACTTGGACGAAAAGAACTGGTCGCCCAACCCCGTGGAGGACCAAATCAACGTCCCCGCCAATGCCAAAAACCAGTGGAAGTGGCGGATGCGGATGAATTTGGAAGCTTTATTGCCACCAATCCGATAAAAAACCTTACCTTTGAAGCCTAAATTCAAACCATCATGAAATTCAAACCCTACAACCATAGCGAAGCTGCGCTCAACGAGCGCATCGCATTGATTCTCAACGAAGAGAAGAAAAAAGGTCACGAAAAGGAAGCCTTGCGCACCATCTTCCAAAGCATTGATTTCACCACCTTGGAAGCCTTCGACAACGAAGCCAAGATCAAGGACTTTTGCGAGAAAGCCTTGGCCTTCCCAAAGCAGAAACCACACCTCAGCGTGCCCGCCATCTGCATCTACAGTCCCTTCATCCGTCAGGCCAAGAAACAGCTTGAAGGTAGTGGCATCCGTGTGGCTACGGTGGCCTGTTGCTTCCCTTCGGGACAAATGCCCTTCAACCTGAAAATCAAGGAGGTGGAATACTGCGTCAACGAAGGCGCCGATGAGGTGGATATGGTCATCTCGCGCGGTACTATCCTCGCGGGTCGCTACGACGAGGTCTTCGACGAAATCAAGACCATCAAAGAGACCTGTGGAAATAAGGCTAGACTGAAAGTCATCCTTGAGACGGGCGAACTGAAGACCGTGGAGAACATCCGCAAGGCCAGCGAGCTCGCCATCCTCGCCGGTGCCGACTTCATCAAGACCTCGACGGGCAAGGTGCCGGTGGCCGCTACACCACTCGCCGCCATCGTCATGATCGACACCATTAAGGAATACTATGAGGCCACGGGCAAGAAGGTCGGCTTCAAGCCTGCTGGCGGCATGAAAGTGCCGGACGACGCCCTCACCTATTATTATTTGGTGAAAAACATCCTAGGCGAACAGTGGCTCAACCCGAACCTCTTCCGCGTAGGCACAAGCCGCCTCGCCAGTTTAATTTTGGAACAAATTGGATAATGGGATCGGCTGAAGCCGAGAAATCTGTCAAAAATCAATTAAAAATCGTCCAAAATACAAATCGCCGATTTTGAGAGTTTTTAGACAAATTTTTGATAGATTTCTTGCGAAGCAATCCCCAAAAAAGACAAATATGGCAACCATTAAAGGAACTTATAAGGGCAATCTCCGTAACGAGATGACCCATGTGCAGTCGGGCAACACCATCCTCACCGACGCACCCACCGACAACCACGGCAAAGGCGAAGCCTTCTCGCCCACCGACCTCGCCTGCGCGGCCCTCGCCGGCTGCATGATGACCATCATGGGCATCAGCGCGCAAGGCCACAAATTCGACATCGACGGCACCACCTACACGGTGAAGAAGACCATGAACGCCGACCCGCGCCGCATCGGACAAATTGACATCGTGTTCAACTTCCCCGCCAAGGAATACACCGAGAAGCAGAAAGCCCTGCTGTGGGCCGCTGCCGAGAGTTGCCCCGTGGGCCGCTCGCTGCACCCAGATATCATCGTCAACATCACCATGAATTTCCAAGCCTGATGGAATACGATGCACTGAAAGGACTCCGCCACAGCGAGACTCTCGTGGTGGAGCATAAAGACACCGCCGCCGTTTACGGTTCAGGCGCTTTGGAGGTATTTGCCACCCCCGCCATGATTGCCCTCATGGAGAAAACCTGTTTGGAAAGTGTCTCCGACAAGATTGGTGAAGGCAACACCACCGTGGGCATCGCGGTCAACATCAAGCACTTGAAAGCCAGCCCTGTGGGCTCCACCATCCGCTGCGAGGCAGAACTCATCGAGGTGGACCGCCGCCGTTTGGTCTTCGAGGTGAAATGCTTCGAGGGTGAGGCGCTGGTTGGCGAAGGCATCCACGAACGTTTTGTCGTCGACAGCGAAAAATTTATGTCCAAGTTTTAAATCGTCTCAGTAACCTCAGACACTTTTCAATTCTCAATTCTCAATTTCAAATTATGAGATACACTTACCGAACCCAAGGCACCTGCAGCCAAGCCATTGAGTTTGAAATCGAGGACGGCATTTTGAAGAACGTACAGTTCTATGGCGGCTGTAATGGCAACACCCAAGGCGTGGCCACCTTGGTAGAAGGCATGAAGGCGGAAGATGTCGTTGCCAAGTTGGAAGGCATCCGCTGCGGCTTCAAAGGCACCTCTTGCCCCGACCAGCTGGCCAAGGCCATCAAACAGGCGTTGGCGCAAGAATAAACGCAATCTTATTTCGCCACAACGAACTGTTCCCCATTCCATTCCAAGCGGAGCGGCTCGCCATCTTCCATCGGGAAGACGAAATAGTCTTTACCAAATTCCAGTTCATCTCCCTGATAAGGGAAAAAGAGATCACTACCCAACAGCCGCATCCCTTCCAAATTCAAGGGGAGGTTTTGTGCGTCACTGGGTTCGAGTTTCCCATCCTTACCCAAAACATAGACACTCAATTTGTCGTTCTCCGGACCCTGGGTAGGCCAATACTCCAACACCAGCCACGAACCGTCGCTGCGCTGATAGCAGGCAATGGTCTGCGTCTCGCCGTCGTCGACAGGAACCGTCGCCACAGTCTTGCTTTGGCAAACAAGCCCTTCAATGTACTCCTCCGAAAGCAGTTGTTCGGCCGCCTTCTGGACAATGTTTTCCTTGGGTTCTTCATACTTCCAGGTGGTGAATTGTGACTTCCTCGCATAATAAGTAAGGCTATCCTTTACATTGTCATAATAATGGTAATTAAACATGGTTTCCTTGCCATAGGAAGCGTGATGATCTATGCTGATGAGCAATCCTTGGCTGTTATAGTGATAGGCGTCCTTATAACCTAAGTGGAAAGCATCTGGGGCATCTTGATTCGCGGTATAGAAACAGCTTTCTACAATTTTCGTCTCACCATTGATTTCCGCATATCGATTCGTAGTGTATCGGGCAAGTTGTAAAAGCCTTTCGTCGAAATCTTCGTCGTCTACGTAGTCATCCCATGATACTTCAGCTTCATACTCTTGACATAGTGTATCATACTTAAAATCGTTGTCCAGGCAATAACGAACTTCCTTGGCCATGAAAAAAGAGGGATATCCCTCGGTGGTATGCTTGCCTATACTCGTACAAACGTTGTCCTTATAGGTAAAATCCTCTGTATACTCACGAGTATTCCCATAGAAAGAGGATCCTTCCTCATGGATAAGTCTGCCCAAAACATCATAACGGTATCCGATTATGCTTAACGGAGAATCTCCTTCAAGCTCGTAATAACTAACCAACTTCCCCGATCGGTCGTAACGCCAAACCTCTGTCGTGTCGCCATTCTTATCAAGAGAATACAAAGGGTGATCCCAGTCCACGTCGTCAAACACATCGAAAATAACCTCTTCTGGATTTGACGCTAGGTTTTCCACTATTTGAGGTTGTGTGTCATTGTCTTGATTAACGTTATTGACTTTGCCTCCACAGGCCATCATGACAAAAGCCACCGCCAAGACAGATAAAAATAGAGTTGCTTTCATTTTGAATAATTATTGATTCTGCTGGCAAAGATATAACTTTTCGAATCACAGCAAACCGAAAAAAAACTATCTTTGCAATTTTAAAGGCATTAACTCGTTAATTGAACAAGAAAACTTAATCGAATATGAAGAAACACATTCTATCGGTAGCAGTTTTGGCACTTGCCGTCATGCTCTCCACCTTCACCAGTTGCAGAAAACCCCAGGCCGAGGACACCACTCCAGCCAAGGAAGGCCTTTATCTCGGCATCGTGGGTTTCAACAGCGAGCTCTACACCATGCCACTTGGCCTGCTCAACCAAGACACGAAGCACAACTTCGAGAACTTTGTCGACGGCCTTTCGATGCAAAACGGCACCATCCTTTACCATGCCGTCAACACGGGCCTCAACAGTCTGGCCGCCGCCAAGATTCCGGAGAACCTCATCAACGTCTCGGTGGTGACCTTCACCGATGGCCTCGACCAAGGTTCGTATGTGCTCTCCGAGAACTACAACTCGGGCAGCGAATACTTGACTGCGGTCAACAGGAGGATCAACCATGAGCTCATCGGCGGTACCAACATCTCAGCCTACTCCATCGGTGTGCGTGGCTCGGATGTGAGCGACATCGAGAGTTTCCGCAACAACCTCAAGAAGCTGTCGAGCGACCCCGTTCACAACGTCTTCGAGGTCAACAACATGAATGAAGCCTCCGACATGTTTGCCCGCATCGCCCAACAACTCTACAACCAGAGCACTTTATACAATGTCACGCTCAAGCTGCCGGCACAGGAACCCAATACCAGAATTCGCTTCACCTTCGACAATGTAATCGATGCCAGCGAATCGCAGTGCTACATCGAAGGCACCTACCTCCGCAACGGTGGCAGAGGCCAACTGACCGAAATCCAATATGTTGGCATGGAATGCATGTCGGGCGTCACCGTAACCGCTTCGACAGAAGGCATCTTCGACGTGTTTGTTTTCCAAAACCTCACCGACATGGGCGGCAACCAAATCAGCACCGATTATGTGAAGGAATGGAATTGGCTGGGAACCTCGTCGCAATGGCAGTATAACAGCGAGTTCACGCCTTCGGGCAACACCCAAACCGTCAACGAATACAAGAGTGCGATGATCATGCTTGTGCTCGACTGCTCCAGCTCGTTGGGCAGCGATTTCATCAACGTGAAGACGGCAGCCAACGGCTTCATCGAGACCTTGAGCGGCAACTACAACGGTAGATAGTCTGTTTGACAAAAAAAATAGTGACAATGACCATGACCACCTTTACTGTGGGTCATGGTCATTGTTCATTAAAAGTGAAACGTGCACGATGTACCGCTACTTTTTCCTTAAAGTTAGCCAAGCGCGAACCGGCTTCCGACAAGGTATTGGGCAAGCCTTCACTGTTAGTCACCTTACCCGCACTACCGCCACGCCAAAAGCGCTCAGAGAAAGCCATCAGAGCTTCCAGCTCCTCATCCTCGAATTCGCTCAAGCTGAGGAAACCACCTTGTCCAATAGCCATCTTTGAGAAAACACGATTCACTATGGGAAACTGCACATTGTTGCTAAACAAAAACAAACCAACATCAGCCACATTGGGGATATCGTCAATCATTTGGATGCCCAAATTGCTGGCATATTCCCTTAAACTGTCGATTCCCTTTTCAGAGCAATTTCCATCGCCGTTCCATTGCAGGTAATTCAACTTATAGAAAGCCATCACATCCAACAGCTTTTTTATCTCACTGAATGTCAGTTTTTTGTCATACCCATCAAGACTAATGCCACGATAAGGACAAGCCGGCTTGTCATAAAAATCCACGTTAGCGATCCTTCCGTCCTCACCGATGAGTTGTGAGAGCGTGCTTTTCGCCCATACTACGTTGCCCGAAACGGTGGCCTTGCCCCGTCGGGTAACAATATGATATTCATCAGGATTGTCGAAGGTTTCACTCTCATCGACCACTATCCTCTTGAATTTATACCGTTTCCTCGTATACTGTTGATAATCTTGTGGCTCTGGAATAACATCGGTCTTTGTATCCAACTCATAGTAGCGCACATAGTCGATGCGCAGTTCCACTGGCAACTTGGCAGTGTCAATGTAGGGCGAACGGTCACGACCCAATTGTGCATCCAAAATCAAGTAATAGTCGTAATCGCTAAAAGGGAACTGGCCATTTCTACCATCACGGAAGCGAGGATAGGTCAGCGTCCGGTGCCCATTGACGAAAAACACGAGACTGTCCTGAAAGCGTTCCACGCTGTAGGTGTTGTATTCCCCTTCGTTATAACTCGGATAGGCCACCTGAGAAGGTCGGTTGCGCCTACGCAGGTTGTACGTGTAATGGCTATGCACCGTGTTGTTCACAAAAGGATTGTCCCTAAAGTGCTCCATGATGTCAATCTCACCGGCATAAGGCCAATTCACCTTGTGGTCGGTCCAAGGCAGCATCCAAATGGCAGGCCAATAACCCTGCGCCACATCGAACTTGGCCCTCACTTCCAATCTGCCGTAGCCAAAGGTCTTTTTGCCTTTGCCCCACACGCCGCCAGTCAAAAAAGCAGCCGTGTCTTTGGCCAAATAGTCATTTACCATGCCGCGCAACACCAGGCTGCCGTCATCAAAACCATATAGCCTTTCGTCCGACGACATGTGGATAGCCCAGTCGGGCTTGCTCCTAGGAATCTTCGACCAAACCGTTTCGTCCAAAACGCCAGAATCGAATTCATCGTTCCAAACCAAGGCGTAACGACGATGTTCCTGCGCATTGGAAAACCCAATAAATCCAATGATTATCAAAAAGATAGGTAAAAATCGTTTCATCATATTATTCTGTATTTCGCTGTAAAGGTAAGGATTTTACCATTCGGTTTCAGTTGTTTCGCATGAGTTTATTATTTTTGCAGCTAAATCATACCAAACCATGCGCCGCTCTATTCTTACTTTATTCCTTTCCCTGTTGTTTACCCAACTCTTCGGCAACGACGGCCTTCCAAGCTCACACCAGGTTTTAAAAAAGGTCTATTTTCCAGTCATCGAGACACCTGCCTGCTTCACGAGCACCATCCACGACAAAGAGTTTTTGATTTTCATCGAATACAGTGATAGTCTACACATCAATGGCCACTATATGGCCATGGAAGAAGTCATGACTGATACCCTTCCTTTCAAATTGGAAGCCAAAGGCCGCAACGCCATTCTTTATTACGAGGGGGAAAAGGAAGTTTTCAGACCGCGCGTCAAATCCATGGACAACCGACATGCCGAAGGCAACGCCCGTTTGAGCCTGTTCAAGACCGCAAAGTTTAACTTCGACAGATTCGAAACGCCCGCTTTTCACGACTTCAAAAACAAACGTTATCAGGACACCTTGTTCGCAGTAGAAGAAATCCATGACATCCCTTATGCCAATGTCACGGGATTCTGGTCTGAGTTGGCAGACGAAACCGCGGTGTCCGACAAGATCTTCAACTTGGGCAATGCCATTTATGAGAGCTCGCTAGACCTCCATCTCGACGTCTTTCGTCCACAAGGCGACTCTTTAAAGAAACGACCTTTGGTCATGCTCGTTCATGGCGGCGCTTTCTATTTTGGTTCGAAAGATGACAAATCGATCACCCAATGGTGCCAACACTTGGCTTCGATGGGTTACGTGGCCGCCTCCATCGATTACAGGATAGGCTTCCTGCCTACCAAGTCCAGCATTGGACGAGCGGGCTACCGCGCCGTACAAGACGCCCACGCAGCAATGCGTTTCCTTGTATCGCACCAAGAAGAATACGGAATCGACACCACCATGCTTTTTGTGGGAGGTGCCAGCGCAGGAGCCATCACCGCACTCAATCTTGCCTTTATGACCAACGAAACCCGGCCCGAATACACCCACTACAGTTTCTTGAGCCCGGAACTTGGCGACATCGACACTTCTGGCAACGACATCAAGAGCAATTTCCGAATCAAAGGCATCGTTGACATGTGGGGGGCCATGCCCGACACTGCCCTTATTCACGACCGGAACATACCCATTTTGGCCTTCCATGGTGATGCCGACGACATCGTCCCCTACGATTACAACTACCCATTTGCCATGGCTGGCCTACTAAAAACTGTGTTGGTCGAAAAAATGTATGGTTCGTCATGCATCGTCGATCGTGCCATCAAATTGGGATACAAAGCTCATTTGGTCACCTTTTCAGGATACAAACACTCACCCCATGTTGAACCTACAACCAAGGAATTGAATGAAAATTACTTCACCATCCAAGACATGATGTCGGACTTTTTCTACGATATCATCGTGCCGCAGCAACCCGAAATCATTGAGGGAGACGATTATTATTACGTGAAACCATACCCTTTGGCCACCAGTTGGAAAGCCGAAGGAGGAGTCATCCTCGAATCAACAGGCAACAATGTCAAGGTGGCATGGTTCGGCAACGCCCCCAAACATAGTCTTACCGCATCGACATTACTGCCCCACGGCTTGGGTCTCAATACAACCAAAATTATCAATTAGTCATAAAAGAAATGGACAAAAAAGAACTACGCGCCCACATCAAAACACTGAAAAAACAGCATACCAAAGAACAACTTCTCGAACAATCCGAGAAGATCTTGGCCAAACTCGAACAGCATCCCGACTTCATCAAAGCCGAAAAAGTCATGCTTTACAGCGCCCTCCCCGACGAGGTACAGACCCAAGCTTTCCTAGAAAAATGGCATCTCAAGAAGACCATCATTCTCCCCACTGTGGTCGGCGACGACATCATCCCCGTGGAATATGCCAAAGACACCGACTTTGCCGTGGGCGATTTCAACATTCTTGAGCCACAAAACGATCCCTATACCGGCAATTTTGACCTCATCGTCGTTCCTGGGGTAGCCTTCGACCGAAAAGGCAATCGCATCGGCCGTGGGAAAGGCTACTACGACCGTTTTCTTTGCCAACATTTGGAAACAAAACGCATAGGCATTTGCTTTGATTTCCAACTTGTTGAAGAAGTCCCCAAAGAGCCCCTAGATATCAAAATGGACGAAGTGATTTCATTATGAAAGTCTTTTTGATGATTTCTTTTCCATAATCGTCAAACATTGCGAAATTATTCTTATTTTTGAAGCCTTTTAAAGAAACTTATTCATCATCATGAAAAAACACATACTATTAGGCCTTGTCGTGCTTTTAGGCATGACCACACTGAATGCCCGTCCCATCGACGTGGCCAGAGCTAAGGAAATCGGACAAAAATTTGCCCAAGCTAATTTCAACAACAACTTAAGAAGCAACGAGTTACAATTGGTCTACACTGGTTCATCGAGCCGTGGTGAGGCCTGCTTCTATGCCTTCAATGCAGGAGACGACGGTTTCGTCATCGTTTCGGCCGATGACCGTTTTCGTCCTATCGTTGGTTACTCCGACGAAGGCCCGTTTGCGACTGAAAACATGTCGCCCGAACTCGCTTTCTACCTTGAAAAAATCATCGAAGCCCGCACCAGCCGCAATGCCGTCATCTTCGACGACACCGAGCAGGAATGGCAAAGTGTGGCCACCACGGGACACATGCTCTCACGCAACGGTGGTCGCGGTGTCGACTACATCTGCACCACCAAGTGGAATCAGGACTCACCCTACAACTTTTATGCTCCCGAAGCAGGCAGTGGTCCTGGCGGCCGTTGCTATGCAGGTTGCGTAGCCACTGCGATGAGCCAAGTGATGAAACGTTGGGACTATCCCACCCAAGGTTCTGGTAGCCATTCCTATTACTGCCAAGGCTATGGCTCGCAATCGGCCAATTTCGGCGCCACCACCTATGATTGGGAACACATGCCCGACAGACTAAATGGTGCTTCACAACAAGAGATTGAGGCTGTGGCATTGTTGATGTACCACTGTGCCGTGGCTGTCGACATGCAATTCTCACCCAGTGGCAGCGGTGCCAACTCATGGGATGTGCCCGATGCCATTGAACGTTATTTCTCTTATTCAAGCCATGCTTCACTCAAGAGCCGCGACTATTATTCGCTCATCAACTGGCAAAACATGCTGAAGGAATCCCACGACATTGGCTGGCCTGTCTATTACTCTGGTTTCAGCAACAGCGGTGGTCATGCCTTTGTTTGCGACGGCTACGACGACAGCGACCTCTTCCACTTCAACTGGGGCTGGGGAGGCAGTAGCGACGGTTGGTTTGTCATCGATGAGATCGACTATGCCGGCTGGGCCCAGGCCGTGTTCAACTATGTACCTGCCGATGTCTACGATTACATGCCCTTGGAGCCAGAAAACCTCAGCGTCAGCACCAGTGGCGACTTCGACTATGCTGCCACCTTGACTTGGACCAACCCCACACAAGACATCCATTTGCACGATTTGACTACCATCGACCAAATGGTCATCACCCGTAACGGCAAAGTCATTCATACCGAAAACAACGTGGCCCCTGGTGCCAGCATGAGCTTTACCGATCAATACATGCCCAAGATGGTGAACTACAGCGTTTATGCCATCGTTCACAATGCCAAGGGTTTGGCTGCCACCGAAAAGAATGTCTTATTGGGACCCACATGCGAGTGGACTGTTGAAATGAGCGCTCAAAACGCACAAGGCTGGAACGGTGGCGCACTCTTATTTGTCAACGGTGCTGGCGATGAAGTGGCACGACTTTCTCTCGAATCTTCGCAAGCCACCCGCACCATCACCCTGCCTCTTGGCCATGTCGAGATCCGCTGGGAAAAACCGGAACAATCCATCGAAAGCTTCTCATTCAAAGTCAAAAACCCCAACGGGGTGATCAAGACCCAATTCCATGGCAACTCTTCCGAAATCCAAAACGGTTTGTTCTACATCATCAACAACACTTGCAGTGACAAAGACGAAGAAGCTGACGGTACCCTCTTGACAGCCACCGTCGCTAACGACCAAGTAACTTTGAATTGGAATCCTGTCAACAATAGCGTCAATTACCAAGTGTTCCGCGACGGCCTGCTTTATGACATGACTACGGAGACAAGTTTCGTCGACGACGACACTCGCGAGACCTTCCATACCTACCACGTCACCGCCTTCACCATCGACGGCGAAACCCTTCTTTCCAACATTTGTAGCTACCAACCCGAATCGGAATGTTCCACCCCCATCAATCTCAAAGTTGAAATTGCCACTCCTGTTAAGGCAAAACTCACCTGGGAAGCTCCTGTAGGCGAAAGCGTAACAGGCTATATGATTTACCGTCGACCCAAAGGTGGTGAATTCAATCGCATCAGGTTGCTCACCAACACTACATATACCGACAATCTTACCGCTCAACCTGATGGCATCTATGAATATGTTGTCACTGCCTATTTCCGTGAAATTGAATGCGAATCTGGTTATGCTTCAGTCGAAGGCCATCCTGAACTCAACTTCGTGGAATTCAACAAGACCATCATTCCCACCCACCTTGATTTCTTCATCCACGAAGGACACGTCATCCTGCAATGGAAGGAAGGCTCGATGGCTGACAACTATCAGGTATACCGTAACGGTGAACACATTGGATACAACATCATCGGGAACTCGTTCGTAGACTATTCTGCCACATCACAGCAAAGCTACACTTACTACATCACTGGACACTCGACTCACATGATATCCAATCCTTCCAATGTGGTCTTCGTCGACTGGACTACCGATGTGGACGAAAACGCGCAACAAGGCATCAGCATCTATCCCAATCCGACAGAGAGTACCGTTACCATTGAAGCCCTTGATCTCCGCCAAGTCAGGGTCTTCAACCTGATGGGCCAAGAAGTGCAATGCCATCAGACTATCGAAGGCAATATCACCCTCGACCTTTCATCGCAACCCAAGGGCTGTTATTTCATTGAAACCACAACCGACCATGGCTGCTCAACCACCAAAATTGTGAAATTATAAGAACAACAAAAGACATGAAAACAAACAGATTCTTAAGTATGGCAGCCTTTGCGCTGCTATTGGGCACAGGCACCTCGCTCGTTGCCCAAGAGAAAGAAGAACAACCCGTCTACCAAATCACTGAGACTGTCAACGTGAAACATACTCCTGTCGACAACCAAGGCAGCTCCGGCACTTGTTGGTGCTTTGCGGGTATCGGCTTCGTAGAGGCTGAAATCCAACGCATCTACGGTAAGGAGTTCAACCTTTCGGAAATGTTTGTAGTGCGTAACGCTTGGACAGAAAAAGTCGCCAAGTTCACCAGAATGCACGGCAACAACACCCTCAGCCAAGGCGGCGAAGTATGCGATGTCCTCTATATGATTGACAAATACGGCATGATGCCTGAAGCCGACTATAGCGGCAAGGTCATCGGCGAAGAACGCCACATGCACAGCGAGATGAACGAGGTGATCAGCAGCGTGGCCCGTGCCATCATCAAAAACGGCAATAAAAAGATCTCTCCTGCCGGCCCAAAAGCCGTGCAAGGCGTGCTGGATGCATACCTTGGTGTTGCACCTGAAGAGTTTACCGTGGATGGCAAGAAATACACTGCCAAATCGTTTGCTGATGCCTACCGCATCGACCCCGCCAACTACATTGAAATCTGCTCCTTCACCAGCGAGGAATACAACAAGTCCTGCATGGTCGAAATCCCCGACAACTGGACCTGGACCCCTGCTTATAACCTGCCTCTTGACAAGCTGATGGAGGCTGTCGACTATGCCCTTGAGCATGGCTATACCCTTGGGTGGGCACAGGATGTCAGCAACAAAGGATTTTCAGGCAAGACCGGTATTGGCATCGTCCCCGAAGACCCTGAAAGCGAAAACCTTTGGAAAGAGATTGTCGCAGAAAAGAAGGTGACTGACGAGGACCACCAGAGAGCTTACGACAATTGGGATGCTGGCGATGACCACAGCATGCTCGTCGTCGGCATTGCCAAAGACCAAAACGGCAACAAATACTACAAGATCAAGAACTCTTGGGGCGACAGAGGACCTTACCATGGCTATTGGTACTGCTCCGAGCAATACCTGCGCCAATATACCATCTTCTTCACGCTCAACAAAGAAGCCCTTTCGAAAGCCATGCGTAAAGACCTTGGATTGTAATTCAATTTTAAATCTTTGAATCTTTAAATTTTGAATCTTAAATTACAAATTTTACATTACAAATATCAACACATCATGAAATTCAAGCACTTATTGACCGCAACCGCTATGATGCTCAGCATCAGCGTCGTTGCACAACCCAAAACCGATGCAAAAGAAAACAAGGAAGAAGGCTTCAGGTTTGAAACCATTAAAGAATTGCCTGTCACTTCGGTGAAGAACCAAAACCAGGCTGGTACTTGCTGGTGCTACAGCTCATTGGCTTTCTTCGAGGCAGAGTTGCTCCGTATGGGCAAGCCCGAGTACGACTTTTCGGAGATGTACATCGTTTACAAGACTTACTTAGACCGTGCCGAAGCTGCTATCCGCACCCACGGCGACGTCTCCTTCTCGCAAGGTGGTTCCTTCGGTGACGTGCTTTATGCCATCAAGAACTATGGTCTCGTTCCCGACTGTGAGATGCCCGCTGGCACTATGCATGGCGACTCTTTGTCGAACTTCAACGAACTTTCGGCCGTGACCGACCCGTATGTGGAAGGTGTCATCAAGAGCCGTAAGATCCAGATGGACAAGGACGGCAATGCCCTTTGGAAGAAAGGCTTGGCTGGTATTTACGACGCTTATCTTGGCGTGCCTCCGACCGAGTTCACCTACAACGGTAAGAAATACACACCTAAGAGTTTCGCTGAATCGACAGGCCTCAACATGAACGACTACGTCAACCTGACCTCTTTCACGCACCACCCCTTCTATGAGGAGTTTGTCATCGAAGTACAGGACAACTGGCGCTGGGGTCGTGCTTGGAACCTCCCCATCGACGAGCTGATGCAAGTGATGGACAATGCCATCGACAAGGGTTACCCGATCGCATGGGGTAGCGACGTCAGCGAGGCTGGCTGGCTCCGTGGCAAGATGGCCGGCGTGGCTGTCCTTCCCGACATCGAAGCCAAAGGCCGCGACCTCCAAGGCAGCGACATGGCCCACTGGATGGGCATGAGCGCCGCCGACAGAGCAAAAGAAGCCCAAAACGGTCCCACTCCGCAAAAGTGGGTCACGCAGAAAGAACGTCAGATTGCTTACGACAACTATGAAACCCAAGACGACCACGGCATGCTTATCTACGGCACCGCCAAGGACCAAATCGGCAACGAATACTTCATCGTGAAGAACAGCTGGGGCAAAGCCGGCAACTACGACGGTATTTGGTACGTCTCAAAGGCCTTCGTCCGCTACAAGACCTTGAACATCGTGGTCCATAAGGACGCCTTGCCGAAGGACATCGCCAAGAAGCTTGGTATCAAATAATCAAACCAATTGAAATAAATGCAATTAAGGGAAAGCCTTTGACTTTCCCTTAATTGTTTCCAAAAAACAAAAAAAAACATGACGAAAAAGAACTTATTGCTAATGGTGCTGATGTGTAGCCTCGCATCCTGCATCGCACAAAACCCAAAGGAAATGAAAAAAGAACGCCTGACTTACTTTAGTTACGACCACCACAACACGATGGTCTGGCATTCCGGAGAGAAATACAATGTCTGTACCGAGAAAGATGGTAGAATCCATATCGTCATCGACGAAGGCTACCCTGAGGAGAAGGAGTTCTACATCGACGACACCACCATTTTCGACGAATTGGATTCCATCATCAAGGCGTTCAAGATTCACAAATGGCATGATAGATACCAGCCTAAAATGGAAATCTTCGATGGTGACAGTTGGTCGATTTATTTCAAGTATGGTTCAGACAAAAGCAAGGGCTCGGGCGGTTATATGGCATGGCCCGACAACTATCATGCGGCCCGTCATGCCATTTCGGAATATTTCCAAAAATGGAGGGACTACCCCATCCAAGCCAAGGAAATCAACCTCTTCCAGTACACCTGCAAAAACAAACAAGGACGCGACATCGAGTATCGCCTTGAACGTGGCGAACAGGAAGCCAAGCTTTTCATCCGCAATGCTGAACACGACACAGAGAAAGAGATTGCCGTCAGCAACGACTATCTGAAAGAACTACAAGAGTTGGTCAACATGTATCGCCTAAAAGACGAATACAATCACACCACCGACGACGACAGCGCTTCGGTATATCGCTTCTTCATTTGCTACAACACAGGCGACACGATAGACTTCACAGGCTACTATACCACATTCGTGAGTGGACAAACGGCACCTTTTTTGGGCTTTTTCGACCGTTGGCTACCCCTTCGCGGCAACCTTGTCAGGTTTGAATATAATTATAGTGTCACAGATTTCCGTGACATCAAATACTACGTCATCAAGGAGGACGAAAGTTTCACTCTCAGTTATTATGACGAGAGAGGACAGCATCGTGAAGGCAAGATGGACAAGGAAGACGTCTTGAAACTACAGAAGTTGGTTGAATCGTTCGGTCTTGACAAAGCCAATGACGATTTCATGGGCAACTCCACATGGCATCTCTTCACTGATTACGACTCAAAAGACATCGCCCGTTTGGGCGGTCGGAGCGACGACGAAGTCTCGACAGAGAAAGCGCAGCATATTCTTAATGCGTTGACGGAATTCTTTGCGCCTTATCTCCAATAGCTTTAGTGCTTGATCTGCTCAAACCCTTTGCCGTAGGCACCCATCACGGTGTTCATCGTCATGAACGCCTTGGGGTCTTCTTCTTTTACGATTCTTAATATCTGCTGAGACTCTCGCTTGTGTGCCACCACCATGAGGATGGGGCCTTCACGCTTGGTGTACCAGCCAGTGCCGTTGATGACCGTCACACCACGCTGCATCTCGTTGGCAATGCGATCAGCCACTTTTTCGGGCTCGGAAGTGAAGATAAAGGCTTGAACAGTTTGCTTGTTACCTGTCAGCACCAGGTCGATACAATAACTGCAAACGCCCATCACAATAAAACCATAAATGATGGCTTGAATCTTGTCGTTCTCAATGACAAAATAAGAGCATGAAATAATCACAATATCGACGAGCAAGATGACCCTGCCCTGTGAGATATTGCGATATTTGCATATCATCATTGCGACGATGTCGGTGCCGCCTGTGCTACCTCCCTGAGTAAAGGCCACGCCAATGGCCAAGCCTGCCAAGCCACCACCCAGTATAGCCGCCAAAATCTTCTCTTCGACAAAAGGTTTCATGGCGCCCATTGCCGTTGGGTCAGTTTGATACAACAGCATCGGTTCCGTAATATAATGTTGCAAAAACGACATAAACAATGATGCCATGATAATGGAATACACCGTCTTGATGCCAAAAGAGGGACCCAGTACCTTTAGCGAGATAAGCACCAGAATGGCATTTATGACGAAAACGGAGATACCCGTCGAAATGCCCGTGGCATAGAAAATCAAGGTGGCGATACCGCTGACGCCACCACCCAACACATGGTTGGGGATAAGGAAGGCCGTCCAGCCAAAGGCCATCACGAACAAGGCCAAAGTGATGATGACATAGCGTTTTACCTCTATTAATACGGTTTTCTTGTCAGCTTTCATAACAAATTGTATTTATGCGGCAAATGTAGGAATTATTTGATTGAAAACAAAAAAGCCTCTTCAAAAAAGAAGAGGCTTTCTGCGTACCCGAGGCCGGGCTCGAACCGGCACGCCTTTAAAGGGCAAGGGATTTTAAGTCCCTCGTGTCTACCAATTCCACCACTCAGGCACTTACACAAAAAATCCCGATTTTACTCGGGACCTTGTGGAGCGGAAAACGAGACTCGAACTCGCGACCCCGACCTTGGCAAGGTCGTGCTCTACCAACTGAGCTATTTCCGCTTCGCTTCACGAATCGGTATTCTATTTCAAGAATTCCGCTTGCGAATTGCGCGGCAAAAGTACAACTTTTTTCAATACTGCAAACATTTTTGAGAAAATTTTTCTTTCTTTGTAGTTTTTATGCTGGTTTTGAGCCTAATAGACAAACGAAAAATTATACTTTTGCAAGATGAAACAATAAAAATATGGGAGAAGGAATTGGCAAAACGGTAAAGCTATTTCTGCTTTGGTGGTCATTGTATCTTGCGACACTAATTATTGGCACCATCTTGGGACACGTTTTCAAGAACCATGAGATTATGAAATGGACCTTGGTGGCGGGTTATTTGCTCATCACCGTCTTGTTTTTCGGCAAGGGTTATGTCAAGTTGTCGTTTGGCCACATCGAGCAGCATAGAGTTTGGCCTGCGATCGGAATGTCTGTCATGATGGGTGCGGCTTTGGTGTTTGCCTTATGTTCAGTATTGTTTTTGCTTGATGTTGACCTTTCTTATCAAGGCGAAGAGTTAGAACATCGTCAACAGTTTTTTTCCGGAATTGCTGGAGCGCTCAATGCTTGCATTTTTGGCCCTACAATAGAAGAGATTTGTTTTCGCGGCATTGTGCTTGGTGGTCTGCTGAAAACGCGATGCCGTCCATGGTTGGCCATCCTCATCTCCACTCTTCTTTTTGCTTTGCTTCACGGATTGGGGGCGAATTTCGTCACCGCCATATTGTTCGGAATCCTCATCGGCTGGCTCTATTGGCGCACAGGCAGCATCATCCCTGGCATCATCATCCATATCACCAACAATTCACTCACTGCCATAGATATAAGCAATCAAACCCATACCTTTTATCTGATTATCCTTGTCGTTAGCCTCGTTTTGCTGGCATACGGTCTTTGGTGGTTTGGGAAGAAGTCAATCAACGATTCAACAACTTCTTAATCTCATTCAACTTCATCAAAGCCTCAACAGGTGTCAATGTGTCGATGTTGGTGTTCAGAATGTCTTCTTTGATTTGCAAAAGCAACGGGTCGTCCAACTGAATGAAACTCAACTGCATGGCATCATCCTGTTTCTTTGCAGCAGCCTTCTCCACATCCTCACTGGTATGCGATTTCTCCAAAACCGTCAACAGAGAAGTGGCGCGCTCGATGACCTTGCGCGGCATTCCGGCCATCTCCGCCACATGGATACCGAAACTGTGGGCGCTGCCACCACGCTTCAACTTGCGCAAAAACACCACCTTGTTGCCGACTTCCTTCACCGACACATGGTAGTTCTTGATGCGGGCAAAGGAGTCCTCCATCTCGTTCAATTCGTGATAGTGCGTGGCAAACATCACCTTGGCACGACTCACGGGATGGTCATGCAAAAACTCGGTGATGGCCCAAGCGATGCTGATACCGTCGTAAGTGCTGGTGCCACGCCCGATTTCGTCGAGCAGCACGAGGCTCCGCGACGACACATTGTTCAAGATACTTGCCGTCTCGTTCATCTCCACCATGAAGGTCGACTCGCCAGACGAGATGTTGTCAGACGCACCCACGCGAGTGAAAATCTTGTCTACCAGACCAATGCGTGCCGAAGCAGCGGGGACAAAACAACCCATCTGCGCCATCAGCACAATCAAAGCCGTCTGTCGCAACAAAGCCGACTTACCCGACATGTTAGGGCCCGTAATGATGATGATTTGCTGCTTGTCGCGATCAAGATAGACATCGTTGGCGATGTAGCTCTCTCCCACAGGCATCATCTGCTCGATAACGGGGTGGCGACCATCTTTAATATCCAAGACAAACGAATCATCGATGACAGGCTGCACATAGTTGTTTTTCAGCGAAATGTCGGCGAAACTCACCAAGCAGTCAATGCGAGCCACGATGGAAGCATCCACCTGTATCGGTTCCACAAACTCCGTCACCGCCGTGACCAATTCATTGTAAACCCTTTGCTCGATGATGCTGATTTTCTCCTCCGCGCCAAGGATTTTCTGCTCGTATTCCTTCAGTTCCTCGGTAATATAGCGCTCTGCATTGGTCAGAGTTTGCTTGCGAATCCACTCTGCCGGGACCTTTTCCTTGTGGGAATTGGTAACTTCGAGATAGTAACCAAACACATTGTTATAACCCACCTTCAACGAGCTGATGCCTGTCGCTTCCATCTCGCGACGTTGGATGCCCATCAGATATTCCTTGCCCGAGCGCGAGAGACTGCGCAGGTCATCGAGTTCGGCATCAACGCCTTCGCCAATGTAGTTGCCTTTTGACAACAATGCCGGTGCATCGGGATTCAGCGTCTTCTTGATACGTTCACGGATGGACACACATGGGTTGAATTGCTCGGCATATTTCTGCAACGAGGGATGTCCGCTCTCCTCACACGCTGTCTTCAAAACCTCAATCTGATCCAAGGCGCGTCCCACTTGCAACAGTTCTCTCGGGTTGACTCTCGATAGCGACACCTTCGAAATCAGTCGCTCCAAATCACCCACTTGACGGACTGCCTCTTGGAACTTGGCAATCAAGTCTCGGTTTTCGGTAAAGAACTGCACCACCTCGTAGCGCGCCTCTATCTGTTCCTTGTTCTTCAATGGCAGGCTCAACCAACGACGCATCAGTCGTCCGCCCATAGGCGACACCGTCTTATCGATGACATCGATCAAGGTCTTTGCATTGAGATTGGACGTGTGCAACAGCTCCAAATTACGGATGGTAAACTTGTCAAGCCAAACGTATTGACCCTGGTCGATACGCGAAAGCGAAGTGATATGATTCAGTTTGTCGTGTTGCGTCTCAATCAGATAATGTATTGCTGCACCAGCTGCCACGATGCCCTTCGGGAAGTCGTCGACGCCGAAACCTTTCAGCGAGACGGTGTGGAAATGCTTGTTGAGCACCTCGTTGGCGTAGTCGTCGGTGAAGACCCAATCGTCGAAGACGGTGAGGTAGTACTTGGCACTAAAAAGGTCGATGAAGTCCTTGCGTTTGTTGCGTTGCACCAACACCTCGGAAGGGTTGAAGCTTTGCAACAGCTTGTCGATGTATTCGTTGTTGCCTTGAGTAAGATAAAACTCGCCTGTTGACACATCGAGGAAGGCAATGCCCGAAATCTCCTTGTCGAGATGCAATGATGCCAAAAAATTGTTCTCTTTCTGCTCCAGCACACTGTCGCTATAGGTCACGCCGGGTGTCACCAGTTCCACCACACCGCGTTTCACGAGTTTCTTGGCCAGTTTTGGATCTTCAAGCTGCTCACAAACAGCAACTTTCAATCCAGCTCGCACCAATTTGGGCAGATAGGTGTCAAGGGCATGATGTGGGAAGCCCGCAAGTTCCACCTCTGAGGAAGTACCCTTGGAGTGCTTGGTTAGGACGATGCCCAATATCTTTGACGACTTGACGGCATCTTCGCCATAGGTCTCGTAAAAGTCGCCCACGCGAAACAGTAACATGGCGTCGGGATATTTCGCCTTGAACGAATAATACTGCTTCATCAATGGGGTCTCTATCGCTTTGTCTGCCATAAAACTCGAATTAAAATAAGGGGTACAAAAATACCATTTTGTTTGAAACAATCGGCTCCAGCGACCAAAAAAAACAGCATTAATGGCAGACGGACATCTTTTTTCACTTATTTTGCGGCCAAAAGAAAAAGAGCACCATGTACAAACTAAGTATGGACGAGCTGAACCGTATCAGCAAGGAAGATTTCGAGCGAGCCGAGAAATTACCTATTATAATAATATTGGACAACATTCGGTCGCTAAGCAACGTAGGAGCCTTTTTCCGCAGCGCCGATGCCTTTCGCATCGGAGAGTTGGTTTTGTGCGGCATCACCGCTTGTCCGCCCCATCGCGAAATCCACAAGACCGCCTTGGGAGCCGACGAAACCGTGAGATGGCGCTACTATGAAAGCACTGAAGCTGCTTGTCAAGCATTGAAAAGCGAAGGATACAGGATATTCGCCGTCGAGCAGGTGGAAGACAGCGTGCCTTTGCAGGATTTCAAGTTTGAGCGAAACACTGCGTATATATTAGGCAACGAGGTGGAAGGCGTGAGCGAAGAGGCGCTCCCTTATTGCGAAGGGGCCATAGAACTGCCACAAGCAGGGACAAAGCACTCCATTAATGTGTCGGTTTGTGCCGGAATTGTCATGTGGAGAGTGTTTGAAATGTTGTATTTGAAGATAAAATAAGGGGTTTTTGATGATTTTTTGGCAAAAAAAGTGAAAAAATTGTATTTTTTTTCAACTTTTTGTGTTGACAATTGAAAAAAACCCTATTTTTGTTCGCTAAAAGGAATAGAATAGAATCGAAATAGTAAATCAACTAATTAAAAATCATTACAAACCTAACACAATTGCGTTATGAAGAAAAATTTGACTTTTTCGAAACTGCTGATGCTCGTCATCGTCGCAGTGCTTCCTTTGAGCATGATGGCTCAAGAAGGCAAAAAGATTGCAAAACCTGCTGAAAAGTATTGGTACATCCAAGCTGACGGAGGTCTCTCCATCAACCATGGTGACTTGGCCAACTACAACGGCGGTATCTGGGACGATTTCAACCACTTCAAGAGCGTGGCTATGGAACCGACTTGGAATGCCCACTTCGGCATTGGTTATCAATTTGGTAAGGTCATCGGTTTGAACCTCAAGGGCGGCTACGGCCTCCTCTCGGGTCACAAACACCAACAAGCACTTGTCATGAACGACAATGCTGACCACACCTTGTGGGACCTCGGTCTCGACAAGACGAACTACATTGAAGGCGACCTGAACTTGACCTTCAATCTGTTCAACATGTTCAACTACAACCCGAGAAGAGTCATCAACCTGGTGCCTCATATCGGTGTCGGTGGCATCTACTATAAGGCTGGTGTTGTCAACCAACTCGATGCCGACGACAATGTGGCTTCAGAGCGTGCCGCTGCCAAGACTGAGCGTGAACTCAACTTCAACGTTCCCGCTGGTATGGAGATCACCTTCAACTGCGCTCCCAAGTTTGACATCTTCTTGGATTACACCTATGTCTTCACTGGCACCGACAATCTCGACCAAGTGGCCAAGATCAAAGCCGACGAAGAGCACCGTATCATCAACGACAAGGATATGTACAGCCAGTTCAACCTGGGTCTCCGTTACAAGTTCAACGATCCTTGCGACATCGACAGAATGGCTCGCGAGTCCAAGAAGATCACCTACAAAGTGAATCCTGACCCGCTGGTCGAAGGCGAAGATGGCAATGTCTGCTTCGACGTCATCGTTACCATCCCTGGCGAATACTTCGAGAAGCAAGCTGTCATGAACCTGCAGCCTTACCTGGCCTACAACGGTGGCCAAATCGACATCGATCCTATCACCTTCGTTGGTGAAAAGGTCAAGGGCGAAGGCGACTTCCGCGTTCCTTACAAAGAGGGCGGCGAGTTCACCAAGCACTACTGCATGCCTTACCAAGAGGAAATGGCCAACTGCGAGCTAAAGGGCGACCCGATGTTCTATGTCTACAACGGCATCATCTATCCTACCCAGGATGAAATCGTGAAGAACGTGTACTACGCTCAGGGTGCTACCGAGCATCTTGCCAATGGTGTTGAGCAAGCTTGGATTGAGGTCGACTCAACCTATGATGTTAAGACCATGCAAGACAACCTCGTGAAGAAGCTCACCTATTTCTTCAACAAGGACAAGTACAACATTGGCGACAGAAAGAAGCTCAACAACGAAGCTGATGCCGCTCTGAAAGACCTGCTGAACGCTGGTGTCACCGATTTCGAAATCAAGGCTTGGGCTTCTCCTGAAGGTGAAGAAGGCCACAACTTCGAACTGTCCAACAATCGTGACAATGCTGCCGAGGCACAGATGAAGAAGATTGCCAAGGACAAGAACATCAAGATCAACGGTAAGGGTTATGGCGAAGACTGGAACCTCTTCATCGAGCTCGTCCAGAACTCCAACCTGAAGGACAAGGATGCCATCGTCAACACCGTCAACAATGCTCCTAACAAGCAAAAGGCTGTGAAGGACATGTGCGCCATCTATCCTCAACTCGAGAAGGATATTCTGCCTCAGATTCGTCGCGCTGAAGTCTTCGTGAACGAACCTGTTGAGGTTGTCACCACCAAAACGGTGAAAGTGAAGAGACCGAAGAGATAATTCTTCAACCAAAACGAAAAAGCCGCTCCTACTGAGCGGCTTTTTTTATGCCATAAAGTCAAAAAAATCAAAGCGAAACCCGGTGTAACCCTATTTCGTATGGCTGGTCGATGACTTCAATGATGCGCTGATAGTCATGCTCGTTGGCCACGAAATCAAGCCGGTTGGTGTCGATCAGCAGGATGCGCATGTTGTTCTGCTGCTGACGCAAGAAATCGAAATAACCCTGCTGGATGTTTTCCAAATAGGCGTCGCTGATTTCCTGCTCATAGCTGCGTCCACGTTTGCGGATGTTACGCTGTAGGCGCGCCACGTCGGAATAAAGATACACCAACAATTCGGGCTTGGGCATGTCGGAAAAGATGATGTTGAAAAACCGAGCAAACAGTTGGTATTCGTCTTCCTGGAGATTGTTGCGTGAAAAAATAAGCGACTTGGCCACATAATAGTCAGAGATGATGAAATCGTGGAACAGGTCGAGCGCACCTAACTTGTCCTTCAGCTGTTGGAAACGCAAAGCCAAAAAGGTCATCTCCAACTGGAAGGAATACTTGTCGGGCTCCTTGTAGAACTTGGGCAAGAAGGGATTCTTGTCACCCTCAAACTCCTCCAGAATCAACTGTCCGTTGAAATCCTTGGCGATGCGCGTGGCCAAACTGGTCTTGCCCGCCCCCACGGTTCCTTCAATAGCTATGTAGTTATATTGCATTGTCCTTCTTTCTAATCGTTTTCTGTTTTTCGTACCATGAGTGTATCGGGGCATCGTTTCAGAAGCTCTGTCTGCGTCAATCCCAAAGCAGGATGCACCAGGTCGGGCGCCACCTCACACATAGGCAACAAGGCGAAACGGCGGCGATGCAACCGAGGATGCGGCACAGTCAGCGTATCGGTCAAGATAATCCTATTGCCAAAGTACAAGATATCTAAATCGGCCGTCCTTGAGACATAGCCTCCGATTTCAGGATGCCGTTCTCTCCCAAGCTCATGCTCAATCTCAAGCAGCTGTCGCAAGAGTCCTTCCGGAGTCAACCCCGTTTCAACCACAATGACCCGATTCAGGAACCACTCCTCAGCCTCGAATCCCCATGGCTCAGACTCGTAGGATGAGGACACTTGAACAATCCGCCCACACCTATTATTAATATATAGGCACGCCAGATCGAAGATGCCCTTCTTGTCACCCATGTTCGAGCCAAAAAGAATGTAACAAGTTTGCATACCTAAGAAAACTCAGCAACTACCGTCGAGATTTTTTGCAAATATAGCGTTTTATCACCAATATAAAAGAATAAAATGTTACTTTTGCACCCTAAAATTTATTACTCGACAAGTTCATTAACATAACTGAATCGTCATGAAATTCTCAAAAGTATTATTGGCAGCGTTCTTGGGAACGCTTATCGCTATGGTAGTCACCTTCTTCATCAAAGTCGGTGTGGTTTCGTCAATGATTTCAGGCCTCTCAGCCGAAACGGAAACCATCAGCAAGCCCAAACCCAACTCGGTGCTTTACATGAAACTCGACTATGCCATTCCCGATCGTACCACTGACAACCCCTTCGGTGGCATCAATTTCAACACCATGGAGTCAAAGGACATGACGGGATTGAACGACATCCTGCGCAACATTGAGCAGGCCAAGACCGACGCCAACATCAAGGGCATCTATATGGAGTTGAGCAGCATCCCCACCTCCACCGCCACCCTGCAGGAGATCCGCAGCAAGCTCATCGAGTTCAAGGAGTCGGGCAAGTTCATCGTCACCTACAGCGAAAACTACAGCCAAAGTGCCTATTATATGGCCTCGGTAGCCGACAAGATCTACCTCAACCCCGAAGGTGCTCTCGACCTGCACGGTATGGCCACACAGATTATGTTCTACAAGCGCCTGCTTGACAAGCTCGATGTGGAGATGCAAATTGTGCGCGGCCCCAACAACCGCTTCAAGAGCGCCGTTGAGCCCTACTTCCTCGAGAAGATGAGTGAAGCCAACCGCGAGCAAATGGACAAGCTGCTGGGTTCGGTCTGGGGACAGATCCTCGGCAGCATCAGCGAGAGCCGCAACATCAGCGTGGAACAGCTCAACGAGATTGCCGACAACCTCGACACTTACTTTGATGCCGACAAGGCTTTGGAATACGGCCTGGTCGACAACCTGTACTATAAAGACCAGATGCTTGAAGAGCTGAAAGGCCTCACAGGCAGCAACAAGGACATCAATGCCATCGGCAACGCCAAATATGCCAAGTCGTACACTGTGAAAAACGCCAGCAAAAACGAAGTGGCTATCATCTATGCCACTGGCCAGATCTTCGACGGCAAGGGCGACGAATCGGCAGCCATCTATTCCGAAAACCTCTCCAAGACCATCCGCAAGGCACGCGAGGACGAGAACGTGAAAGCCATCGTGCTGCGCGTTAACTCGCCTGGCGGCAGCGCCGTGGCCTCAGCCATCATCGGCCGCGAGCTCGACCTGACCAAGGAAGTGAAGCCCGTCATCGTCTCCATGGGTAACTACGCCGCCTCGGGTGGCTACTGGATCTCGGCCAAGGCCGACTACATCTTTGCCGACCCTGGCACCCTCACCGGCAGCATCGGTGTGTTCGGCACCTTCCCCAATGCCCAGGGTTTGCTCAACGACAAGATCGGTCTCACCTTCGATGTGGCCAAGACCAACGAGAATGCCGACTTCGGTACCGTCACCCAACCTCTCACCGAGTTCCAATACAGCAAGTTGCAGCAGATGGTCGTGAAGACCTACGACGACTTCACCCGTCGCGTGGCTGAGGGTCGCGGTCTGACCCAGACCTACGTCGACAGCATCGGTCAGGGCCGCGTGTGGTCGGGTGCCGACGCCATCGGCCTCGGTCTCGTCGACCAACTGGGCGACATGGAACACGCCATCGCCTATGCAGCGGAAAAAGCCAGCCTCGGCGATGACTACAAAGTGACCGAATGGCCGAAGCAGAAGGACTTCTTCACCCGCATGATGGGTTCGATGAACGAAGGCGACAAACTCGATGCCGCCATGAAGCAAAAATTGGGTGCCTACTACGACTATCTGCAAGGTCTGGAGAACCTGCAAAAGAACACAGGCATCCAAGCCCGCATGCCCTTCGACATGATCATTGAATAATCCCTGTTCTTGGAATGTACGCACTGTTTAAGAAAGAAATAAGCAACTTCCTCAGCTCGCTAATCGGCATCATGGTGATAGTGGTGTTTCTGCTCATCACCGGCCTGTTTCTTTGGGTGTTCCAAAGCGACTTCAACGTGCTGAACTCTGTCTATGCCAATTTGGACGGCCTCTTCATTTTGGCCCCATGGGTGTTTCTCTTCCTCGTGCCCGCCGTCACCATGCGCAGCTTCGCCGAAGAGAACCGCACGGGCACCATTGAGATGCTGGCTACCAAGCCCCTGTCGGACTGGCAGATCATCTGGGCCAAGTTCCTGGCTGGCGTGGCCTTGGTGCTGCTTGCCCTAATCCCGACCTTTATCTATTACGTCTCCGTTTATCGTCTCGGACTGCCCAAAGGCAACCTCGACAGCGGAGGCATCTGGGGCTCTTACATCGGCCTTTTCTTACTCAGTGCCAGTTTCGTCAGCATCGGCATCTTCTGCAGCTCGCTGACCAACAACCAGATCTTGGCCTTCATCATCTCGGTCTTCCTCTGCGGGTTCCTGCTGATCGGCTTCGAGTTCATATACTCACTCTCGTTATTCGGTCGTGTAGACTTGTTCATCCAACAGTTGGGTATGAATGCCCACTACAGCTCATTAAGCCGTGGCGTGGTCGATACGCGCGACGTGTTGTACTTCCTCAGTGTGATTGCAGTTTTCTTGAGTGCTACGAAATTGGTTCTATCGAGCCGCAAATGGTAAGGAGGTGAAGCTATGGAAAACAAACGCAAGAGTCTGAAGAAAAACCAAATTGTCGCCTTCCTCATCACAATCGCCATCGTGTTGCTGGTCAATGTGATTGGATCCTATGTATTCACCCGCTTCGACCTGACGAGCGAGAAACGTTACACACTGTCGCCAACCACCAAAGAAACCCTTAATAACCTTGAAGACTACGTGTATTTCAGGGTGTATCTCGAGGGCGACTTTCCGGCGGGCTTCAAGAAACTACGCCGTGAGACCAAGGAGATGCTCGATGAGTTCAGGGCTTACTCGAAATACATTGACTACGAATTCATCAACCCTGCCGAGAGCGGTAACGACGCTGAGATTCGAGAAACATATACCCAACTGTATCAAGCCGGCTTGAATCCCACCGACTTGAACGTGCAAAACAGCGACGGTTCCTCGAAGCAGATGGTGATTTGGCCAGGCGCTTTGGTGAGTTACCGCAACAACACCGAGATCGCCATCGACCTGCTGGAGAACCAAATCGGACAATCGTCAGAGGCCGCATTGAATGCATCGATGCAGAACTTGGAATTCCGACTTGTGGATGCTATCAAGAAGGTCACACGTTTGGAAAAGCCACACATCGCCTTTATCGAAGGCCATGGAGAGCTGAGCGATGAAGAACTCGCCGACATCGCCAAGACCTTAGGGCAGAAGTACAGCGTGGAACGGAAAGCCATCGATGGACAGATTGATGCGTTGATGCACCGCACTCAGGACACGACAAGAGACGTTAGGGTCTTCCCCTCATACGATGCCATCGTCATCGCAAAGCCCACCGAACCTTTCGACGAGAAAGACAAGTTCCTCATTGACCAATACATCATGCACGGTGGCAAGGTGTTGTGGCTGGTGGAGCCAGTGTTTGCCACAATGGACAGCCTGCAAAACCAGGAGTCGACCATCGGCATAGAGCAGGACCTCAACCTCGACGACATGCTCTTCAGATATGGAGTGCGCCTCAATCGCGACTTGCTCCTCGACCTGACCTGTGCCCAGTTGCCCATCCGCACCGGACAAGTGGGAGGCCAAGCCCAGCTGGAGTTTTTCCGCTGGTACTATTTCCCCTTGCTGCAGGCTGCCTCCGACCATCCCATGGTTCGCAATATGAACGCCATCAAGGCAGACTTTGTCAGCTCGATTGACGCCACCACCTCAGCCAATGGCATTGAACAGATACCGCTGCTTAAGACCTCAAGCTACACTAAAGTTTCGGGTACGCCGGTGTTTATCTCCTTGGCCATGCTGCGTCAGGCACCCGACCAACGCATGTTCACTAACAAAGGCAAAAACGTGGCTTATCTCCTGAAGGGTAGCTTCCCCTCACTTTATGCCAACCGCATCCCACAGGAAATCGTTGACGATCAAGCCACCGACTTCCTGGAAGAAAGCGAGCCGACGGCGATGATCGTGGTGGCCGATGGCGACATCATCCGCAACCAGTTCGACATCCGCACCCACAAGCCCCTACCCTTAGGCTTCGACCAATACACGGGCATCACCTACACCAACAAGGAATTCATCGAAAATGCCATCAGCTACCTGGTTGACGGTGAAGGCCTCATCGACATCCGCTCACGCGAGCTGAAAGTCCGTCTGTTGGATGCCACCAAGGTCAACAAAGAAAGGGTGAAATGGCAGGTCATCAATACCGTGATACCTATCGTGCTCATCATCGTCTTGGGTCTTGTCATGGCTTTCGTGAGGAAGAAAAAATACAGTAAAACAGAGCATCATGAAGAAAAATAACCGCATCACCATTATTATCACCGCATTGCTGGTCGTCATTGCTGGCATGTTGATCTGGAACAACCGTTACCTCTCAACATTGCAGGGCGAGTCGTCGGACTTCCAAGTGTGGGACACAGCATCGGTCACGAGGGTTTATTTGGCCGACCGAAAGGACCATGAGTCGCTGCTCGAACGTCAGGAGAACGGCTGGACACTTAATGGTAACTACAAAGCACACCCCAAACAAGTGCAATACCTGCTGACCACCTTATACAAAATCCGCATCAAGATGCCCGTCTCCGTGGCTAGCCACGACAATATCGTCAAGCAACTGGCTTCGCAGAGCACCAAGGTGGAGGTTTACCAGATAGTGCCTCGCATCAACTTGTTTGACAAAATCAAGATGTTCTATCACGAGAAGCGCACCAAGGTGTTTTATGTAGGCGATGCCACCATGGACGGTAGCGGCACTTTCATGCTTAAGGAAGGCGCCGACAAAGCCTATATTGTTTACATCCCCAGCTTCAGAGGCTTCATCACCACGCGTTTTACCGCCAACCCCGACGACTGGCGCGACCATACCATCTTCCATGAGAATATGGCTGACATCCAGTCGGTTGAAGTCGACTTCAACGAAGACCCTGAAGGCAGCTTCCGTATCGACAACATCGGGAAGCACCAATACAAACTCACCCGTTTGATTGACAATCAAGATTTGCCTTACGACACACTGAAAGTCATCAACCTTATGTCGTCGTTTGGCGACCTTCGCTTTGAGGCCTTGTTTACCAACACCCTGCCTCAGGAGCGCATCGACTCCATCACCAACTCACCCTACCTGCATTACATTGTGGTGACCGACAAGGACGGCAACAAGCAGGACATGAAGACCTTTAAGAAACTGGTGCTGAACGGCGTGACCGATATTGGCGGCGAGCTGGGCGACGTTGACCGTGACCGTATGTATGCTCTCGTCGACGACGGCAAGGACTTTGTGCTCATCCAGAACTACGTCTTCGACAAGGTACTACATGATGTTCGCTATTACGAGGCTGGACATCCCATTCAGTTTGAGATGGGAACCGTGGAGGTTTACGAGTAAAGTTATTTCTTCTTTAGCAACCCCACCATCTTAAAGCTCACATCCGTAAAGATGAGTGGCGCATAGCCATTGCGCTCAATTTGGCGCATGGCTTCCTCGAAGAGTTCCACGATTTGCGCCAGATTGGCAGGCTTGACAAAAGGTGCGAAGTTGGCGTTGAATTTCTTCTCGTCGTCGGGCAGCATGACCATACCAGCCAGATTATTGTTGAATAGCAATGCATTGCCAACAATACGGAGCCCGTATTCCAGCAACTCCTTTTGTTTTTCGCGACCCAGCGTCTTGATATTGTTCGAAAAGTCGATGATTTCAGTAACGTTGCCACGGAAGCAAAGACGCATCCATTGCTGGAAGGTGGTGAAGAAGAACTTGTGTTCCTCCGAGTCCTGCACCGAATGGCAGGCCGTAATCCAGTTGCCCTCCGAAATCAAGGCGGCATCGCGGGCCTGGTCAGGTTGTGCATACAAGCGTTCCACAAGGGCTTGCTCCACCGCACCAGTTTCAATGGCGGGGATCTTCACCAAGGCTGTACGTGACTTGATGGTAGCCAACAACTCTTCTTGGTCTTCGGCAATGAGGAGGAAAACGGTCTTCTCGGGAGGTTCTTCCAAGAGTTTCAGCAACTTGTTGGCCGTATCAACGCGCATTTTCTCCGCCATCCAAATGATGGCAATCTTGTATTCGCCCTCGTAAGCCTTCATGTTCAACTTACGCAAGAGAGAGGCGGCATCGCGCACCGACATGTAACCTTGCTTGTTCTCCACGTCAAGGAAGGTATACCAACTGGAAGTGTCGACATACCCTTGGTTTTGAGTGACATACTCGCGCCATTCCTCCATGAAGAGGTCGGATTCGGGATTGCTTTTGACCTTCTTTGTAGCTGCCGTAGGCACTACGAAATGCAAATCGGGATGGACCAGCTTCTGCATCTTCTGGCAGGTGGGGCACGCGCCGCAGCTGTCGGTCTCGGTACGGTTCGGGCAGAGGATATATTGTGCGTAGGCCAAGGCCAAAGGCAGTTTGCCGCTTCCGGCAGGTCCCAAAAAGAGTTGGGCATGAGAGACATGGTTGTCCCTCACACTCTGGATAAGCCTTTGTTTGATGGCGGACTGGCCTATGACGTCTTTGAACTGCATAATTCTATTATTCTCTTGAACTGATCACTTCGTTAAGCCTATCTGGATTCTGGTAATTGTTCCAAACAGCTATCAATGTAACCACTTCGTTATCAAAACTGTAAATCAATGAGATTTGTCGAATGTGCAACACCCTAACTTCATGGCCGTTATATAATACATCTTCTTCATAACGCACTCCAGAAAAAGGGAACTGGCACAATTGAAGAACCCGTTCATGCACGCTGTTTTCAACTTGTCGTGCAGTCTTCAACCCAAACTCCCTGACAACATATTCGATTTCATTCGACATGTCGTCAAGTGCCTCAGAGAGCCATCTGTATTTATAAGCCATAGCGTGCCCGTATTTGTGCAAAACCTTCTTCGCCATCAATATAAGTAGCCTCTCCAGATTCCATCAATCGAACACGTTCGGCAACAATGGCTTTCATCTCCTTGGCAGTGTGAGCATTTGGTGACTTGCTATGGGCTTGAAACGCCATTTCCTCAATCATTTCATCCACTTGGCGTTGAAGCCACTGACTGATGCTTTCGCGAGAGGTCAAAAGAGGATTGATGCGGCGCACTGCAGCTTCATCTATATTGATACTTACGGTACACATGACAAATACGATGCTTTTATTACTGATTGCAAAAGTACAATTAATTTGCGGTTTTTGCAGAGTTTCGACATAAAAACATAACTTTGAACACTACCTCATAGTTCAAACACAACGCTCCATTCCTTACACAGCTTTTCTAAAGTCCAAGAAGCATTGAGTCCGCTTGTTTCTGGCAAACGAAACACTTTGATGGATTGTCCGAACTGATTCTGTAGTTTTTCTCCAAACTCTTTGTATTTTCCATAACCATTTATGGCTATCTTTGTTATAGTCGGATTTTTTCTAACAAAACCAACAATATCGTTTGGAATTCCTTCTAGGATACCTTTATCCGTGCTATTGGTTCGCTCAACAAACTGATAATAATCCCAAAGTACGACATGCAAATGTTCTAATAACAACTTTTTCTCGGTGTAATTTGTAGGCATTTTTTGTGTTGCTAATTTTGCCAACATCTTCCACATCCTATTGCTATTATCATAATAATACTCATTGGCACTAATAGAATTCTTCCCTGGTATTGTTCCCAAAATCAATACTCGAGGCTCATGACACATTAGTGGAGGAAAGCCTTCTACAATAGTTGAATCATTCTTTTTCATGTCAGTTTAATATTAATGAAGATAAGACAGATTAGTATAATTCCTCAGCCCCACCATAGTAATCGTAGACATCTTGGTAATCCAAGTCTAATTGTTCTAAGATTTCCTCTGATGACAGGTTGGTATTTATCTTGTGATCACCAGGTAAAGTTAAGACTACTCCATTGTTCCCATCATAGCTATTTACCCTTGGCATAATAGATTCTCCTTTTTTAGGGATTCTTTCCGGGTGAGCTAAAATGGTATCATCTGGATATTCATACCTTGGATAATTATGCACCTTCTCCACTTTTGGAGCTGAATATCTTTCATCTAAATAATCCACAAGCAACGCTAACGGAATAATCCAGATAGGACTTGTTACAAGCATTATTAATAAGGCATTATTACCCCTATTTTTGTTTGTTTTCATAAAAGTCCTCTTCTCTCTAATCATACGATTGCAAAAATACAAAAGTTTTGGAAATTGGTAATTGTACACCACCAAAACCATTGAAGTTCGTTTTTATCAGATTTGTTTCCAAGGGTATCAATCGTTTTCGTACCTTTGCAGCCAAAATAACGCATCACATTATGTTAAGCGAACAGGAACAAATCAGAAGAAATTCGTTGGCCGAACTCTACAAGCTCGGCATCAACCCGTATCCGCAGGCCGCGTTCCCCGTGAGCGTGTTCACCACGGACATCCTCAACCAATTTGACGACAACAACCCCGACCAATTCCAAGAGGTCACCCTCGCAGGCCGTATCATGAGCCGCCGCATCATGGGTGCCGCCTCGTTCTGCGAACTGCAGGACTCGAAAGGCCGCATCCAACTCTATGTGAAGCGCGACGAGATCTGCCCAGGCGAGGACAAGACCTTATATAACACCGTGTTCAAACGCCTATTGGATATCGGCGACTTCATTGGCGTGAAAGGCTTTGCCTTCCGCACGCAGATGGGCGAGATTTCGGTGCACGTCAAGGAACTGACGGTGCTAAGCAAGTCGTTGCGCCCGCTGCCCATCGTGAAGGAGAAAGATGGAGTGAAGTACGACGAATTCAACGACCCCGAGCTGCGCTACCGTATGCGTTACGTTGATCTCGTGGTGAACGACAAGGTGAAGGACATTTTCATCACCCGCACCCGCATCATCGACAGCATCCGCCGTTTCTTCAACGAGAACGGTTATTTGGAGGTGGAAACGCCTGTGCTGCAAGCCATTCCGGGCGGTGCCACGGCGCGTCCCTTTATCACGCACCACAATGCCTTGGACATTCCGATGTACTTGCGCATCGCCGATGAGCTTTACCTGAAGCGCCTCATCGTGGGCGGCTTCGAAGGCGTGTATGAGTTTTCGCGCAACTTCCGCAACGAGGGCATGGACCGCACCCACAACCCCGAGTTCACGGCAATGGAAATCTATGTGGCCTATAAGGATTACCTCTGGATGATGGACTTCACTGAGGCCATGATTGAACGCGCTGTCACGGAGGTGTTAGGCACTGATACCGTGAAAGTTGGCGACAACGAAATCTGCTTCAAGCGTCCCTTCAAGCGCATCACCATGATTGACTCCATCAAGGAGAAGACCGGCATCGACATCACGGGTATGGACGAAGCCCAGCTGCGCGACGTGTGCAAACAACTCGGCATCGAGGTGGATGAAACGATGGGCAAGGGCAAACTGATCGATGAAATCTTCGGCGAGAAGTGCGAAGGCACCTACATCCAGCCGACCTTCATCACCGACTATCCCGTGGAGATGTCGCCGCTCTGCAAGCGTCACCGCAACAACCCCGAACTGACCGAGCGCTTCGAGCTGATGGTCAACGGCAAGGAGTTGGCCAACGCCTACACCGAGCTGAACGACCCCATCGACCAGCGTGCCCGTTTCGAGGAGCAGATGAAACTCAGCGAGCGTGGTGACGACGAGGCCATGTTCATCGACCAGGACTTCCTGCGCGCCTTGGAATATGGTATGCCGCCGACCTCGGGCATGGGCATCGGCATCGACCGCTTTGTGATGTTGCTCACGGGTCAGACCACCATCCAAGAGGTGCTGCTGTTCCCGATGATGCGTCCCGAGAAGGTCGTGAAGAACGCCACCAAGGAAGACTTCATGGCTTTGGGTATGGCCGAGACTTGGGCGACTTTGTTGCTCACCAACGGCTACAACACCATCGAACAGCTGAAGGCCGAGAAGCCTTCGGCCCTGCGTGAGAAACTCAACGGCTTGCGCAAGAAAAACAAACTCGACATCCCCGCTTTGCAGTTGGAGGACGTCGAGGCCTGGATGAAATAAGCCGACGCGTTGAAAAGAAAAACCCCGGAAGTCGTTTGGCTTTCGGGGTTTTTCGTTTTTATTTCACTCTGATTCTTTGTCCGACTCTTAGCACCTTGTTGGCTCTGATACCATTCAGCTTGCAAATCTTGTTCACTGAGGTGCCGTATTTTTTGGCGATCTTGCCTAGGGTTTCGCCCTTCTTCACAGTGTGATAGGATTTCTTCGCCTTTGAGACGCTTCCGCTTCCTCCACCTCTTTCTTGTGGGGCTTGTTTAGAGGCCGCCAGCGACTGAGCATCGGTCTGACCATAATGCGAGTTGATGTTGAAGTAGTGCTTGTGCAGCACGAACTCCTCGCAACGCAAAGTGCCGTTCTCCAGGTCAAAGATGCGCTCTGGGTCGAAGCTCTGGCCCATATAACGTGTTTCCAAATGGAGATGAGGTCCAGTGGAATGACCTGTTGAGCCACCGTAGCCAATGGGCTCGCCAGCCTTCACTATGTCACCGCTCTTCACAATATAGCTCGAAAGGTGGCCGTAATAGGTCTCCAAGCCGTTCAAGTGACGAATCACCAGCACATTGCCATATCCACCCGTCATGGATGTGGGCAAAGCCACGCGCACGATGCCATCGAAGGCGGCATACACCACGTCGCCCATGTGCAAGCCGATGTCGACACCTCTATGGGGACGGTGCCACCTGAACTTGAATTGGGATGTGACAGGGCCAGGATGCGGGATGCAGAAACGATGCACCGAATCCACCAAGCGGAGCGTAACCGAATCGGGAAGGTCGTTCAAAGCAATGTCGCGATAGGTATGCACCCATTGCGTCTCCCAATGGTCGCTACTGATGGAATCCGGGATCTCGGGACGCTCGATATTGTAGTACAGCCAAGTGCCATTGTCGAAGAGCACCACCTTTTGATATCTGTTTTTGGTATTGAGCGTGTCGACAGGGACCGGGATGCCTTCCGAGAACTCCTCGTCTTCTTCGTCGTCTTCCTCTGCGTTGTCAACCACAATGGTGTCGTTGTCGTGCACATAAATATATACGGTGTCGTGAACAGTATGGTTGTTTCTCCAACGTTTAAAAAAGCCTTCTTTTTCTTGCGAGAAGGCAACGGATGACAATAACAGGCAGATTATGATAGCAGTTAATTTCTTCATGATAAAGGGTGATTTTTTGAAAAATAAGGGTGCAAAGGTACAAAAAAATCCCGAAATGGCAAGAAGAAAGGAGCCAAAAACGGCCAAAAACCCAAAATGTTGACATTTTGTCAGTTTTTTGCTTTGGCACAAAGATTGACAAGTTGAGGCCGTTGCATTTCGTATGCAACCGCGATTAGACAACAAAATAAGTAACAAATAAAAAATAGGAGAACAAAGAAATGTCAAAGATCATTGGTATCGATTTAGGTACAACTAACTCATGTGTGGCCGTTATGGAAGGCAACGAGCCGGTTGTCATCGCCAACAGCGAAGGCCACCGCACCACCCCTTCCGTGGTCGCCATCACCGACAGCGGCGAGCGTAAGGTCGGCGAGCCTGCCAAACGTCAGGCCATCACCAACCCGCTGCGTACCGTTTATTCCATCAAGCGTTTCATGGGCGAGACCTACGACAAGGTAGGCGCCGAGATGCGCCGTGTGCCTTACAAAGTCGTGCAAGGCCCCAACAACACGCCTCGTATCGACATCGACGGCAAGCAATACACCCCGCAGGAAATCTCTGCCATGGTGCTGCAAAAGATGAAGAAGACCGCTGAAGACTTCCTCGGCCAGACCGTTTCGGAAGCCGTCATCACGGTGCCTGCATACTTCAACGACGCCCAGCGTCAGGCCACCAAGGAAGCTGGCGAAATCGCCGGCTTGACCGTGCGCCGTATCATCAACGAGCCTACGGCTGCTGCTTTGGCCTATGGCTTGGATAAGAAAAAGAACGATGTGAAAGTCGCTGTGTACGACCTCGGCGGCGGCACCTTCGATATCTCCATCCTGGAATTGGGCGATGGCGTGTTTGAGGTGAAGTCGACCAACGGTAACACCCACCTCGGTGGCGACGACTTCGACGAAGTCATCATCAACTGGCTGGCCGAAGAGTTCCAGAAGGACAACGGCATCGACCTGCGTAAGGACCCGATGGCTCTGCAACGTCTGAAGGAAGCTGCAGAAAAGGCTAAGATCGAGTTGAGCTCGTCGAGCGAGACGGAGATCAACCTGCCTTACATCATGCCTGTCAACGGCATCCCGCAGCACTTGGTCCGCACCTTGAGCCGTTCGAAGTTCGAGCAGCTGGCCGACAAGCTGATCCACGACACCATCGAGCCTTGCCGTCAAGCTCTGCAAGACGCTGGCTTGACCGTCAACGACATCGACGATGTCATCTTGGTCGGTGGTTCGACCCGTATCCCTGCCATCCAGAACATCGTCCGCGACTTCTTCAAGAAGGAGCCTTCGAAGGGCGTCAACCCCGACGAAGTGGTGGCCATCGGCGCCTCCATCCAAGGCGGCGTTTTGACTGGCGAAGTGAAGGACGTGCTGCTGCTTGACGTGACCCCGTTGAGCCTCGGTATCGAGACCCTCGGTGGCGTGATGACCAAGCTGATCGAGAGCAACACCACCATCCCGACCCGCAAGTCGGAGGTCTTCTCGACCGCTGCCGATAACCAACCTTCGGTTGAAATCCACGTACTGCAAGGCGAGCGTCCTATGGCTGCACAGAACAAGACCATCGGTCGTTTCATCCTCGACAGCATCCCGCCAGCGCCACGTGGCATCCCGCAGATCGAAGTCACCTTCGACATCGACTCCAACGGTATCCTGAACGTGAGCGCCAAGGACAAGGCCACGGGCAAGACCCAGAGCATCCGCATCGAAGCCTCGTCGGGCTTGACCGACGCTGAGATCGAGCGTATGAAGAACGAAGCTCAGGCCAACGCCGAAGCCGACAAGAAGGAACGCGAGCGTATCGACAAGCTGAACCAAGCCGACAGCATCATCTTCCAGACTGAGAAGCAGCTGAAGGAATACGGTGACAAGCTACCTGCCGACAAGAAGGCCGAAATCGAGGCTGCCCTCGGCAAGCTGAAGACCGCTCACCAGGCTCAAGACATCGCCGGCATCGATGCAGCCATGGCCGAGATGAACGCCATGTGGCAGAAGGCCAGCGAGGAGATGTACAAGAACGCCGGTGCCCAAGGCGGCCCGCAAGGCGGCTTCGACCCGAACAACATGGGCGGCGGCTTCCAAGGCGGCAACCCGAACCAAGGCCCGCAGAACAATGGCGGTGATGACACCGTTACTGATGCGGATTTTGAGGAGGTAAAATAAAACTAACCATCAACAATAATCAAAAACAAACAAAAAGGTGTAACCCAACAAGTTACACCTTTTTTATTTTCTCATTTTTTTCGATATTTATGCTTGTATATCGGATTTTTATTGTATATTTGCAACATATTTGCAACATGACTTAAAGAGTGATAAAGTGCAACTTATTTGTACTTATGATTACTAAAAACCGATAAAAACAAGCGATATTATGCCAGCAAGTAAATACAAAATCCAGCGCAAATGCAAGGTCTGCGGCACCCTTTTCTATGCAAAGACCGTCTCTTCTTGGTATTGCTCACGCAACTGCACCTGTGCAGCATACCGCATTAAGAAACGCGATGAGAAAAACGAACAGAAGCGCAAAGAGAAAGCCTCGAAGATTCCGGATGACCGTCCTTATATCTCCGTTGCCGAGGCTGTAGCCCTGTTTGGCATTTCGCGCAACTCCCTCTATCGCCTCATCAACAACGGCACCATCCCCGCCATCAACATGGGTCAACGTCTCACCCGTATCAGTCGTGCCCATCTCGAAGCCTCGTTCCCCCTCATCGAGGAGCAGTCAAAAGAGTTGCCTGTTACTCCTGCCTCCTACAAGTTCGATGAATCCGACTGCTACACCATCGGCCAGATTACCGAAATTTACGGCGTAAGCGAGTCCACCGTCTATAAGGCCATCCGCAAGCAGAGCATCCCCTCGTGTCAGCGTGGCAACTATGTCTATGTCCCCAAGGTTGAAATCGACAAACTCTTCAAATCCGTCAAGTCATGAAAAAGAAGCTCGTCAAAACGAAATGCACCGTCAAGCTGCGCAAGTCAGATTACCGCAAGGAGTGGTATCTCATCTTGGAAAGCTACCCCGTCTTTGAAAACGGCAAGACCAAGCGAGTCATCGAAGCCCTGAATCGCACCATCACCACCCCCATCTGGGACAAGTCCCGCACGGCGCGAACCACTGAGGCTTCCACCTCATACAAGCCAAAGCGCGATGCCAATGGTATCATCCAATGCAAGAGCGAAGCCGATACGATGGCTTGCATCTATGCCGATGAGGTGCGCAAGCTTCGCCAGCATGAATACGACAATGCCGACCTCTTCACCGACATCGAGGCTGAGCAGAGCGAGTTGAACCAGAAGATGAAATGCGATTTCATTGAGTATTTCAACCAGGTCAACACCAAGGCACACGCCAAGAGTTCCCAATCCATCATCGTCAACTGGAAGCGTGTTGGGGTGCTGCTGGGAATCTTCAGAGAGGGCAATCCCTGGCCCTTCTCCGAAATCAATCCCAAGACCATTGAGAGCTTCCGGCAGTTCATGATCACCGCTCCGCAAGGTGGCAACAAGTCGGGCACCGTTTCCATCAATACCGCTTCCACCTATTTCAGCATCTTCAAGGCAGCGTTAAAGATGGCCTTCGTCGATGGCTATCTGATGACCGACATCGCAGCTGCCACCAAGGGCATCACCAGTGAAGAGCGCCGTCGCGAGCATCTTACTTTGGAAGAGTTGAACACCCTTGCTGAAACGCCATGCGACCAGCCCACGATGAAACGCGCCGCTCTCTTCTCAGCCCTTACAGGCCTTCGCCATTGCGACATCCAGAAACTCACATGGGGCGAAATCCAAAAGGAGGGCAGCGGCTATCGTCTCAATTTCACCCAGCAGAAGACCAAGGGCGTTGAATACATGCCCATCTCCGAGCAAGCCCTTCAGCTGTGTGGCAAGCCAGGCAAGCCCAAGCAGCTCGTCTTCCCCGACCTTCCTGACCCTTCTTGGATTTCCAAGCCCCTAAAGCGTTGGATTGAGGCCGCAGGCATCACCCGCCACATCACTTTCCATTGCTTCCGTCACACCTATGCCACCTTGCAGCTCGCTGGCGGCACCGACATCTACACCGTCAGCAAGATGCTCGGCCACACCAATGTCAAGACCACCCAAGTCTATGCCAAGGTCGTGGACGAGAAGAAGGAAAAGACCACGAAAGTAATCACTATTGACAACTTGAAAACTGAGGAGGAGAATCAATGATGAAAGCCATCGAAGACATCCTGTATTCTGACAAGAACCCCTTGCGCCCTGATAAACGGGGCGAGGACTATTATAAGCCAATCTTCCGCCAGTCAATCCCAGTTAATGAAGAGTTTGACGCGCACTATCAAATCACTTTTGATGCTCCGTTCGTCTCCACAAAAGTTAAATATCTTAAACGCTCCATCGACAACGCCATCGCCACTCAATTAAACGAGTTGTTTCGTGACGATGAGCACATGTCACAAAATAGAGTGCTATTCATCAGAAAGAAGTTGTACGAGTCAATCTGTTCCTATTTATCGGAAATCAAAGATGTGGTCAACAGAAACAATCTTGATTTGGAGGCTTTTTTAATCACAAAGGACTATTCCAACACACTTCAGTTGAATGAATCCACTTTCGTTTTCCACTATCTGATTCTGGCACTCATACGCTGTTATATGGAGTTCCAGCGGCATTTCATCGAATATATCGAAGAGGACAAGCAAGAAAGCATCGACGACTTCTTCGTGCAAGTCCTCCAGAAGCGTTTGCCGAGCAAGGTAGGTATCAAGGAAATCGTCCATATCGATGTCCCTGTTATTGAGGAAAAGCCAAAGAAAAAAGGTGTTTCGCCTGAAGTAATACTGGCTTTCCGTTATACCAAACTGCAAGCAGAAAGCGATAATATCAATAAATTGTTTGCCGAACTTAAGAAACATGGCGCCATATCAACAGACCTACCGATCACTGAATTTAAGCATCTGTTTTCTGGTGTAGCAGTTTCAACCCCCATTCCTTGGGTAGGTAATAAAGGCGATTTATATTATCTCTTTGAACTTCTTATGAACGTGCATAAGGTTTTGGTTTTACCTAAAAAAACCAGCTTGTGGAAAGTAGTTGATGCATGTTTCGTGGATGCTTCTGGAAAGCATTTTGGTTCTGAAAATTTGAGAACTCAAAAAGTACCAAAGAAAACAAAAGCAGACATTGAACATTTTGCCTATTTGATGTCATAATATCCACTCTACACTCTAAATCTCTATTTTTATTTCTAATTAATTATTGCCACCACAAAGTGATGGCTTTTTTTGTTTGTTGTAGCTCAAACCACTCTACGCTCTACGCGCACTCTGCGTAGAGTGGAGATCGCCTAATAATCAGTTGCATATAGTCTACCTTTGCCCCAAGCAACTGCTCAAAAAAGAGGCTCTTGGGCAGCTGCGGAGCCTCAAATTTTTCACCATAAAAATTTGAACGACATGCAAACTGATAATTTGCAAAACCTCACATTTGAGCAGCTACCCCAGGCGGTCGCCGCGCTCATCAACGAAGTCAAGGAAATGAAGTCCTTGCTTCAGACAAAACAACAAGTCGCTGTTGAACCTGCCGACCGCTGGTTCAATCTGGAGGAACTATGCGCTTACCTGCCTGACCGCCCGGCCAAGCAAACCGTCTATGGTTGGATAGGTCAGCACATCATCCCTTATCATAAGAAAGGGAAGAAGCTCCAGTTCCTCAAGTCTGAAATCGACCAGTGGCTGCTTGCCGACCAGCACCAAACTTTGGTGCAAGTCCGTGCCCAAGCTCGTCGCGATTTCGAAAACAAGAAAGGAAAACTGCTATGAGTGAGCCGAAGCTGATAGGTCAAATCATCGCCGAGATGGCAGCTGACCCCAACAACCAAGTTTGGTGCACCCTTCGCCAGTGCCCTTGCATTCAAGCCATTCTGGACTCATACCCCAACCTCGTTATCCCAATTAGCGAAGGTTCGACAAATGGCTTGAAAGATTGGCTCGACAACCAGGATGTGATGCAAGCACTCCACATCAGTTGCCGCACTCTCCAAACACTGCGTAGCAACGGCACCTTGCCGTATTCACGCATCAATAACAAGATCTACTACCGTCGCCAGGACATCGAGAAAATCCTGAGCATCAACTACACGCACAAAACCCCTAAGCACCATGATAATGAAGATTGACATCCTGAATGCCACCCACTACGGTCTTGGCATCTATGCGCACATCCTGCGTGTGTACTATCCGAATGAAACGGTGCTTCACCTCGTTGGTAGGGATTGCGGCTTATGCCGCAACCCCTTCGCCAACGGCGAGTCCAACCTCCACATCTGGATTGAGAAATCCAATCCTGAAGACTCGACCTCCGATGAGTGCGCCCGTCATCACGACACCTCTGGCACCATCCCCGACGGCGATGCCTTCACCTTCGCCGAGCAACACTACCACCTCACAGGCGATGCCCTGCTGGAGAAAATTGCAGAGGAGATGAACATCGCTCGTAAGAACGAAAGCACGGATAACGAAATCACGAACATCACCCCCGAACCCGTAGGGGCTGACCCATGTGTCTGCCCTTCTTCGGCACCATTGTTTTCCTTCTTCCGTGCCCCCGTCACCAGCACCGTGCCCTACAAGTCCATCACCTTGTTTGAGGCCTATCTCTACATCATCGGCAAACCCGCTCAAAAGCGTACCGCCGACCTTCGTGCCATCACGGATAAAACCCAAGCGAAGCGCTTCAAGTCGAACTGCTTCGACTATTGCTGCTTCTCTGGCATATTTACCAAGCGCAACGCCAATGCCCTTGTCCAGCACTCGGGCTTGATGTGCATCGACTTCGACCATTTGCCCGACCCTGATGACTTGCGTCAGAAGCTGCTCTTTGACGAGTATTTCGACACCCAGTTGCTCTTCCGTAGTCCTTCCGGCGATGGCCTCAAATGGATTATCCCCGTTGACCTCTCAGAATACACCCATGGTGAATTCTTCGAAGCAGTGGCCGAGCATATTCTGCAAAGCTACGGCGTTCAAATCGACAAGTCAGGAAGCGATGTTTCTCGCGCCTGTTTCTTGCCATACGACCCTCACGCATATATCAACCCTGAATACCTTCATGGCCATGGCAAAGAAAAAGTTTAATCCAGGCGAATTTCTCAATAAAGAGAAAACGACAACCCCCGCTCCTCAGCAGACACCGTCAGCCAATTTCATTCCTACCAATGATTTGGCTGCCGACATCCAGTCCCTTGTTGAACAGGTCGAAGCCTCCGCCATCGACATCACTGCTGGCTATGAATGTTGGCGCGACATCGGCTTTGCCCTCGTCGAAGCCTTGGGCGAAGACGGTCGCGACTTCTTCCACCGTCTCAGCCGCTTCAACGCGGACTACGACCAAGCAGAAGCCGACAAGCAATACACCGCTTGCCTACGCTCCCGTGGGTCGGGCATTACGCCCCGCTCCTTGTTCCACATCGCCCAGCAGCACGGAATCCGTCCCCCTCTGAGAGGGGGTGGCCGTAGGCTGGGGGAGTCTATGCTCTCCTCTTCTGAACCAGGTGCAGCTTCCTCCATATCCCCCAAATCCTCCATTTCCTCCGTAGAGGATTTGGAGGAAACGGGGGAAACGGAGGATATGACCGACACCCTTGAACAGATTGCCATGCCCACCTTCTCCGACAAGGTCAGCGAATCGCTTCCCTTGTTCCTACGTCAAGTGGTAGCTAAGGCAAACTCACCTCAGGATGCCGACATGCTCATCCTTGGCACCCTTGCCGTTGTTTCCGCTTGCATGCCCAATGTGTACGGACTCTATGACGACCGCGAAGTCTTTCCCAATCTCTTCTTGTTCGTCACCGCTCAGGCTTCAGCTGGCAAAGGCCGTCTGTCGCTATGCCGTCACATCGTCCAGCCTGTCCACGACCGCCTTGCCGCCATATATGAGGCAGAAATGGCCGATTACCAAAGCCGCTTGTCTGAGTATGCCCGCAACAAGGATGGTTGCGAGCCGCCGCAAAAGCCACCTCGGCGCGTCCTTTTCATCCCTGCCAACACCAGCTCCACCAAGTTCTATAAGACTTTGAAGGACAACGGCGAGACAGGCATCATGTTTGAGACAGAAGGCGACACCTTGGTCAATGCCTTCAAGTCCGACTACGGCAACTACTCTGATGGCTTTCGTAAAGCTTTTCACCACGAAACCATCACCTATAGTCGTGTCAAGGATGATGAATACACCGAAATCAAGAAGCCTCGTCTTTCTGCACTCTTGTCCGGCACTCCGCGCCAAATCCAAAGCCTCATCCCTGATGCAGAGAACGGCCTTTTCAGCCGTTTCATCTTCTATTGCCTCAATGTCGATTTGGAGTGGCACGATGTCTTTGCCCATCAAGACCAGACACCCATCGACGATTACTTCCGTCAACTCGGCAAGGATTACTATAATCTTTACCAGATTCTCTTGGAAAGCCCCTCTTTGATGTTTTGCGTCACTGCTTCGCAGCGACAGCAATTCCATGAGTTGTTCCAAGAGATACAAAACGGATATGTCAAGATTTTGGGCTACGACTTCCTTGCCTCCGTGCGGCGGCTCGGTCTCATCACATACCGCATTGCGATGATTCTTTCTGTCCTTCGCATCCACGAGTTTGGCGAGGTGCCCAATCCGCTGATGTGTGAAGATGATGACTTCAACACGGCTGTCGCTATCATTCGTGTGCTTATCCAACACGCTTCCCGCGTGTTTCAGGAATTTCCCAAGGACACACCACTCAATCCCATGCAACAGTCCACACAGCTTCGGCAGCGGTTTTTCGATGCCTTGCCTGCGCAGTTCGACCGAAGCACCTATCTTTCCGTTGCGCAGCTCATCGGCATCCGTCCAAAAACCGCAGAGAAAACCATCGCAAAGTTCAGAGAACAGGGATTAATTCTGCACGAAGCACAGAATAAATACCTTAAACGCTGACCCTCCATATTGTTTTTTGTCAACAAAGGCCCCATTAATCGTGGGGCTTTTGTCATTTATCAACATTGCTTTGTGTGCTATTTAATTCTACAACAAAGAGTTGCAGAATATATCAACAACAATGTCTGTAGTTAATATCTTTTTCTCATAAACAACGATAAATATCTATGCAGTATCAAGAATTATTTGTACTTTTGCCAAACAAGGTTCGACTGGGGCTTTTTGAACGAGCGAAGCCTCTCAACTCAATTTTTTGGGCAAAAAACAAGCTGTGGGCATCAAAGTTTTTTAATGCACCTGTATAACCTTGTATTATTCATTAACCATCAACAACCATTCAACTATGGCAACACCTAACCGAAAAGGAGGACTTTTCATCAACGCTTTGGCCTTCAGATTTGAGGTCAAACCCCGCGACATCTATTTCGCGACGCAATCAATCAAAGTAACGCCATCCTACAAGCTGACAAAACAGACTTGTCCTGTGGAACTGTGCGAGACTTACCCCGAGTTGTCACTCAGTGATTGGGTTTACACCACTTATGATGTACCTGCACAAGGTTTCCACCCCATCAAAGTCAACCTATCCAACCCAGACAACTACTATTTTGCCAAACGCTTCTACTACCTCAAAATGATTCACTACTTCCGACAATGTGGTCTGATGGTTAAACCATCCGAAATAACCCAAGATTGCGAGGTGTGGCAGTTCAACAACAATGGCAATAGTAACTCCAAATACAGCTTGTTTGACCGCTACACAGTCAAAATCGATTATGACCGTTTCAACCAGCATCCGCAATTGATTCTGTCATATAATCGCCCCACGAAGGTGTACAACACTTCAGTTCAGAAGATATTCGATAGTGCCGACCCACTGTCTGATAACCAGCCTTCAGCGAGCCTATTCAACTGGGTTGTGTATAACAACGGCAAAGACCATGTAATCGATAGGTATTGTTTCCTTGTCAAGCAAGAAGACTTCGATGCGTCAAAGGCATACCCGAAACTTCACCCGGAATTGACTTCTTTCCTGGGTCTGGACATGGACGATGAGAGCAGTCCAAGACCCAACAATCAGGGGCGTGGTGCAGCCAAACCCGTCAACAAATACGAACGCTACCACGAAAAAATAAACACGTTCTACAAACAGTTTCTTGACAACGAAGACTTTCGCTCAATTCTCAACATCGACCGAAATGGCTTCTTGTCAGTCAATCCTCTGCAAGTGGGCTACACCTCTTCCGACAGCAAGCAGTTGATTTTTGGCAAAAACACACAAGACAGCAACCCGCAAAGGGGGCTGAATAGTGGCCCCTATAAGTCTGCCCCTTACACCAACATTAAAATCATCGCCATCTTCCTGAAAGAAAACAAGGACACCGCACGCAATCTGCTGCTTTTCTTCCGGGACGACTACAAGAAAACCTTCGATGGCCTGAGAAAATACATCGGCAAGCCCTTCACGTTCTCAAAAGCCTTTTTGGAAATCCAGGACAAGAACAAAATCGCGGAAGAGCTTGATGATTATTTGTCGAGAAACGCCCCTAACTTTGAGGCTGACTGCAAGTATCTCGCCCTTTATCTCACCCCCATCGGAAAACACGCTTCGAATCGTGCTGCCCGTGACGTGTACTATCTGGTCAAGCAAAAGCTGCAACGCTATCAAATCGAGTCCCAATGCATCGAAGCCGACAAGATGCTGGAGGCTATCAAGTTCGACGATACCCATATCAACAGCAGGGGCATGGCCTATGCAAACTTCGCTTACACTTTGCAGAATATGGCCATTGCCATCAATGCTAAGTTGAGGGGAATGCCTTGGTGTTTGGCCGTGCAGAAACAAAATGAGTTGATAGTCGGAGTGGGAGCCTTCCGCAACATGGAAACCAAAACACAATACATTGGCTCCGCCTTCTCTTTCGACAACACGGGTGCTTTCAACTCCTTTGAGTTCTTCCAGAAGGACGAGCTGAAGGAGTTGGCAGGCTCCATCGAGAACGCCATAATTAACTTTACGAAGGTCAACGACAAGCCCGAACGCCTCATCATTCACTACTATAAGCAGATGAACAAAAAGGAGTTCAACGAGATTGAGCAAACGCTGCAAAGACTGGATGTCGATATTCCTGTCTATGTCGTCACCATCAGCAAGACCGAATCCGAAGACTACTTCCTTTTCCAACCTATTACGGACGACTATAAGGATTTGATGCCTTATAGCGGCACTTATGTCAACCTGGGCAACCACACCTATCTGCTTTGCAATAACACCCGCTACGATGATGGCAAGTTTAATCCTCGTGATGGTTATCCATTCCCCGTAAAAATCCGTATCGAGTGCCCTAACAATGGAGATCAGCCCATAGCGACCGAGGTTATCAATCAGCTCATCGAACAGGTCTATCAGTTCAGCCGCATCTACTGGAAATCCGTCAGGCAGCAAAACCTTCCCGTCACGGTCAAATACCCCGAGATGCTCGCGGAAATCGTCTCGCATTTCCCCAGCGGCTGGATGCCCTCTTCCCAAAACAACCTCTGGTTCTTGTAATTGCTTTATTCACCATCATTTATCATTCATTCCATGTGCCCCTTGGCGCATGGTTTTTTTCTTTTGTTTTCTTCATTTAGTCCGTTGTCTCAGAAATCTTTTCTATTTTTGTACCGAATTACCCTCCTAATCCCTCCAACAAAACAACCATTAAACAACAGAATATGAGCAATATCCAAGACATTCACGCATTTGCCGAGCGCATCTACGACATAGTTCAGGACTATGTCAATGGTGATTACAACGCTGATGACGTTCTCGCCATTGGCAAGCGTTGTGGCAAAATCACCCTAAAGGCTGATGCCAAAGAGGCCATTAAAGTGGGAAAGTCCACCGAGCTTTATCCTCTGAAGGACTTGCTTCGTACAGGCGATGGTGGCGTACTGGAACCTGACAACGATAAGATTTCGGATATTGCGAATAGTTGGATTTTTATTGATTAAAACATGCCTAAAACAATTGCTTCTTTATTCTCTGGATGTGGAGGCCTTGACCTGGGCTTCACAGGTGGCTTTGATTTCTTAGGAAGACATTACGAACGACTAAATACTGAAATAGTATTTGCAAATGATTTTGATGCAGATGCGCAGGTCTGTTATAACAGCAACCCGCTTTTAACAAATGACGGTGCAAATTGCTTGTTAGCTGATATTAGAAATGTTGACGCTGAGGATGTCCCAGATTACCAAATACTTCTTGCCGGCTTTCCTTGTCAACCCTTTTCAAATGCAGGCAACCGAAAAGGCGTTAACGATGCAAACGGAAGGGGAACCTTGTTCGAAGAGTGTGAGCGCATCATTAGAGCAAAAATAGAAAACGGTCACCGCCCTCAGGCTTTCGTTTTCGAGAATGTCAGAGGCATTCTTTCGTCTAAAATGCCAGACGGAGTAACAACCGTCCCACAAGAAATCGCAAACAGAATGCAGGCTTTGGGGTATAATATGAGTATGCAACTTGTTTGTGCTAGCGATTATGGTGTGCCTCAACAAAGATATAGAGTATTGATGATTGGCATCGATGCTGGTTTAGGTTTGGGGAATTTTGATTTCAATAGTTTACGACAGGTTGTTCAAGAATACAATATTCCTTCTAAAAGCTTTGGACATGATGAGGAGCTTTTATTAGGTCATATTCTCCAAGGAACACAACAAGTACAGGATAATGTAGTTTGGGAATACAGCGAAACAACTCAACGTTCTGTTGATTTGATTGGAGGATGTCGTCATGGGCTGCAAGCATTTAATTATTTCGTTCCAGGATACCGTAAAGAGGATTTGCCTGACATTGTGTTTGAAGGACGTTCGTGGAAGGACATTCCGTATGAACTTCTATCCCCTAGATTTAAGAAAATCGCAGATGATCCCAAACGCTATCATGCTCCAAAATTCTTTAGGCGTTTTGCTTTTGGAGAAATAAATGGTACTATTACTGCCTCTGCGCAACCAGAGAATTGTGGTATCACTCATCCTGTTGAAAACCGCCGTTATTCAGTCCGCGAATGCGCCCGAATACAATCATTCCCTGATGAGTTTAGTTTTGGAACAATACCGCTCCAATCCCAATACAAAGTGATAGGTAACGCTGTACCACCAGTATTAGGTTGGGTTGTTGCAAAAGCATTGTTGAATTTATTACCAGAATAAGGAGGTTATAATGTATCTTAGCAAAGAAACGATAATTAAAGCTTACGATGTTTTGTCAAAAGCCACGCCCAAGAATTTAAACAATTTCAGTGCTATCCAGTATTTTTTAGCCACCGACAGATTTGACAAAAATAGCAATGGCAACCCATGCGATTCTTCCGTCACGCAGAACAAGACGGAGTTTTATAAATATATCGAAGATGTCATTGCATTAGATGATGGGAATTATTTGAGTTCCTTCAAAATCCTTTATGAAGGCACAAAAAGTATCGCATCAACTGTTAGTAGTAATTTCTTTAGTGGAAGTTCTGTTGAGCATTCAAACAATACACCAGATAGAAAATTTGATTACCCAAAAAACAGTGCATTAATTTATGCTTTAAATGGTAAGGTATACAAGGAGGATACATATTACCAGAACATAAAAGATTATTTGACTACTGAAGAGGAGAGGGTTGCACTTGCAATTTGGTTGTTGAGAAAGTCTGATGCTTTTAATAGTCTTTCTATTGAAGAAATCAAAGAATCGCTTGAAGTTCTATATTCAGCTTTAATGGTAAACACGCTTCTACCTTTTGACGATGAAAAATGGAATTCATACAAAGAATCGTTAAATGTGGAGTGCAAGGATGAAATCGCCTACATAAGCAAAGAGGACATCGTAGGCCAAACATATAAACCTACCAAGCACATAGAAAACATGTCAGTTATGGATGAGAAACAACTCCGTTATATTACCGCTCTCCGAGCTAAACCCTTTTTGTTATTAGCTGGTATTAGTGGCACAGGAAAAAGTCAGAAAGTGCTTGAATTGGCATATATGACTTGTCCTAAGGGCGAACTGCGTGAAGAAGGCGCAATAACACCTGGCAACTATTGTTTGATTGAGGTAAAACCTAACTGGCACGATTCCACCGAGCTGCTTGGATATTACAGCGCACTGACAGGTCGCTATGAGCTAACCGATTTCATCCGCTTTGTGTATAAGGCCATACAAAACGAAAACGTGCCCTTCTTCCTCTGCCTCGATGAGATGAACTTGGCTCCAGTTGAGCAATACTTTGCCGAATTTCTCAGCGTACTCGAAACCAGAAAGAAAGTCGGAGAACATATTGTGTCTGAGCCATTGCTTCCCAAAATGCGGTTCAACAACTGCAAGCTTCAAGAGTATATCCACACTGAGGGTGAAGGTGTTGTGGTCATAGATGGAGAAAACTACAACATGAAAGACCTGTACCAAAAAGAGGATAGGGAAGTCATGGAGTACCTTATGAAAAACGGACTGGGCTTGCCCGATAACCTCTTTGTGATTGGCACCGTCAACATGGACGACACTACACACCAATTCTCGCGCAAGGTTATCGACCGTGCCTTCACTATCGAGATGAACGGCGGCAAGTTGTCCGACATGTTCACTCCCGAAAGCAAGATGCTGCTGGAATACAGGGAGGAGCCTCTTCCTCTTGATGCCTTCAAGTCAGTATTTGTGCGTGCCCATGAAGTCCTCGACCATGAAAAGTATGCCAAGTATAAAGAGGTCATTAGCAAACAAATCCCCCTGTTGCTCGGCGACTCCGATGGCTCCGCCAATCCCGACAGCGTAAATGGTGTGCTCAACAACACGCCTTTCCGCGTCAGCTACCGTGTGCAAAACGAGTTGGTTCTTTATCTGAGTGTGCTCATTGAACGCGCTGGTTTCCCTGAACCCGACAACATCTCTGGCTTGATTGCTGAGACCACCTTGGCGATACTCCTTGAAAAAGTGCTGCCTCGCATCCAAGGCGAGCAAAAACAGTTGGAAACCAAAAAAGGTGCAAGCAATGTGCTGAAAGATCTAAAGACTTTTGTCGAAGACCACCTGAAACCTGCCGCGGATTCTGAAAACGATTCGGTTTACAATGAGGTGATTAGAAAGCTGACTGAGATGAATGACAAGCTCACCAACTATTATACAAATTTCTTCTAACCTCGGATGGAACTGTTGCAATACACATATCAAGATGCCTACTCCATTCAGGCGAGTAGCACCGACATTTCTCAGTCTTGGCGAAAGTTCAAGGTGAGGGCGAAGCAGTCGCCCCCTGAGAAGTATTGCAACTATGTGTTTCAATCTGGTGGCGTACTTCGGGTTTACAATCCCGAAATGTCGTCCTTGGAGGAGATAGAGGAATCCGAATGGCCACAAACGCGTCCTGTCTTTTTTGAAGACCACAGATACAACCTTACTCTGACATTCTTTGATGCTGCCGAACAGCCCAAAATCATCCACCCCAACAAGGAAGTGGAAGCGATGTTTAGCACCGTTCAAGTTGCCACAGGCGAATACATAGTCAACAGCAACCTCAACTTTTTGAATCAGCCCGGGCATTTCTCTTTAGGCTTCTCCTACAAGAACAAGAAAGGCGAAACCATTCAGCATCAAATGGAATTTGATGTGCTTTCGCCTAAGCTCGACACCAAACAAGACCTGAATCTCATCATACAGCAGATCAAGGCCGAATATGGTGATTTGGTTTTCCGCTACCTCACACTCACATTCCAGCAGTTCGAGATGGGTGGCGAGGCCAATAATGAGCTGATTTGGTTGTCGGTGTTCAAGCAGATTGTGGACAAATACGTCCAAGCTGTGCGCTTCATCATCCACCAGCCTCACAACAAAATGCTGCAAACCGTTGAGTTCAAGAAGGCCGACCGCATCAAGTATTGGACACCCCAGTTGGCCGAAAAGTTCTCCAACGACCGTGTTATTGATGAGGCACAAGCCTTCCGCACGTATTATCGAACGGAGAAGACAGAGGCAACCCAAGACACGCGCGAAAACAGGTTTGTGAAATACACATTGCAGCGCATTTCCGAGCGGCTATCCTCACTGATGAAGAAATTGGACGACAGTGCTTCCGAAAGCGAGTTGGACAATCTGAAATCAAAACTCAATGAGCTGGATATGCTTCGCCGTAATTCCTTTTTCAGAGGCATTGGCTTGTTCGATGGCTTCCGTCAGCAGAGCATGGTACTCCAACAGCGCAGCGGCTATGCGCAAGTTTATCAGTACTGGATTATCCTCCAAAGCGGCCTTGATTTGATACAAGGCGACACAAGTGTGGGCATCCAGCCCATCTGGAAACTGTATGAGTTGTGGTGCTTCCTGAAGGTGAAGCAGCTGGTGTGCAAAGTGCTGGGTATTGATATGCACAACAAAGAACACTTGCAGAACTATGTCCACGATGAAACACAAAACAACTTCGACATTTTTAAGGGAGGGTCGCTGGACGGTAGCATAACTTATACAAATCCATTGAATGGTGATTTGGTGGAAATGCGTTATCAATACACCTTCAATCGTAGTTTAAAGGAAAACATGCGTTCTGCCACCACCGAGCAAGTCCCGGATATTGTCATGCACATTCATAAGCATGAGCGCGACATCACTTTGACATATCTCTACGATGCCAAGTACAGGGTCAAAGGCGAAGGTGATGAGGCCAATACTGATGTGTTAGATGAGCCTATCAGCGAAACGCTTGATGCCATGCACCACTATCGTGATGCTATTTATTATGGACAGCGTGGCGAGCATAATTTCTCAAAGGAAATCATCGGTGGCTACATTCTTTTCCCTGGCAGAATGGATGAACAGGAATTGTTGTCGAAGATGAAAAATCACGACAGCGATTTGCCATATTTCTTGCAATCAATAAACGAAGTCAATATCGGCGCATTCCCCTTGCTTCCAAACGAAGAGAGTGGAGTATTACTCGAAAGCCACCTCAGAAAAGTTCTATTGGAAGAGTCCGTCATTGAGCAACTCGAAGTTAGTGTTCCTCAAAGAGGACTCTATTACACCGACAGTAAACCCAAGGCCGTTGAAGCTCGAAATATCTTTACCGCATGGGTCAGGAAGAAAGACAAGGATGATTATAAAGTTTTCTTGGAGCATAAGCCCAAGAAATACATAATAGAAAAGATGTCGAATGTTAATATCCTTGAAGCAGACTATATCCTTCCGATGGTAAATGGAGAGATTGACGGTTATTATAAAATTAACAAGCTCACGGTTAAAGATGGAAAAATGTGCCTGCACTTAGGCCAATTCTTTTCTTTAGGTCCCGATTGGGTAAACATCTATCCCAATATGGAACACGGCGAATTGATTTCTTATAGCCAGATGCTTCAGCTGTATCAAAACAACACATAGTTTTGATATTACTACCAAATCGTTAGCACGATAGCACGTTAGTACAAATAACGATAGAGTAGAGGACATCTCAAATCCCCTCAAGGAGTTCCACCTATCCCAACCCCGCCAAGGAGTTCCGCGCCGCGCCGAAGCCTTTGTCTTGTGTCCGGCAGTGCTACAGCCGCTACCGTTCCGCGACGGACACGGTTCGTTCCTCACTGTGTCCATCGCTCCACTAACGCGGCACGCGCTGCCTACCCCAATCCTTCAGGCATCGTCGAGGTGCTCCACATCGTGTTTGTCCCGTCAGCCGCACAAACCTAAGCTGCTGCCATTCGCCGCTACGGTCACTCACAGGCGTTGCCAACGCTAACGAACTCCCTTAGCTCTTACTGAGGGTTCGCGCCCTGACAACTACCTTCCGCTCCGACGGGCAGACAACGGCTCCGTGAACTCCGCTGTTGTCTGCTCGCTCCGCTACAGTCCGTCGTCAGGTCGCTGGCTACATCACCGCCTCAATGCTTTGTTGTAAGAATAAGCCACACCCGCCGCAGTCGGTCGCCCGTCACCCACCCAAAAACGCCTGTGGGTGCCTCTCCGCGGCCAATAACAGCAGCCGCACCCCGTAAGAGGGCACCGACCCTTTACTATAAGTCCCATCCGTCCTATAGCTCTTATTATTAGCCTCTACCGACCAAGCCGCCGCTGTCACGGTTTTTGCAGCGGAAAGCTCTTACCTTGCCTCCCCAAAGCTGTGCGGTCAAGCCGCCGAGCAGGGTGGCCGTCCTCGTTCCTGCGGTAGACCACTCTGCTCGTCGACATCACCGCCCAGCGCCGCGCGACGGCCTGCCACCACTTCTATATCGCCCTGGGCAAGAGTCGCAGCGGTCGCGGGCATCATCTATTTTTCTTTTAGCCCTTGCTCCGCTGCGACACATGCCCGGGGCGGCAACATGGTATTTGGGAAGCCTCTACTTCTCTGAAAGCCTTATGAAAGGCCGTCGCGCCTTACCCACGACTAAAGCTTGATGATGGGCAAAAACACCGCGCCAGCGGCTGTCTCAACTGCTATCTTTAAGCTTCAACGTACTTGAAAGCCCTCAAAAACATCACCTCAATAAAAGAATTTGACTACTTTTGCATCGTGAAAGAGAGAAAAGACATCATAGTGGCGAACACATTGGCTGGCATCGGCAAAGGTGAAGTTGCTGGTTATCTTTGTCATGCTTACGTGTAGCATTGACGGCAGTGGGTGTTGAAGACTCATAGTAATTGCTACTCTTTAGAAACAGATAAATCGGAATTTATGGCTATCAAACAATTCACTCTGGAAGGAATAGACCTCGTTGCAAAGATGGCGGCGGGAGTCTGGGGTAAGGAACAAGGTGCTCATAGTTCTGAAGTAGCCCGTATCTTCTGCCAGCATTTGACCAGATACAGCTTGTATTCTGCTGATTTGGCTTTTCAGGCAGAAGACGAAGAAGGTCTGCAGGCCATCGCCTTTGCATGGTTGCCTGGTGACACGAACGATGCTGCTTCGTGGTTGCGAAGCCAACTGCCCAACATGACGAACGAAGAGCAGCAGACGCTCTTGACCAACGAGCGTTACCTGACGAGGACGGATGCAGAACTACAGTCTAAGATGCTGCCCAATTCGGCAAAACTCTCCTTCTTTATCAGTCAGAAGCCTGGCTATGGTACACCTGTCCTCAACGCCCTCATCGAATTGCTCAGGCAGCGCGGAGTAGAGTGGCTGTATCTCTGGACAGACTGCACCTGCAACTGGCAGTACTACGTCAATCACGGCTACGAAAAGATTGGCGAAGGCGTTGCTCCTGAGTTCAGC
>CADCJT010000006.1:0-189566 GCA_902801815.1 uncultured Bacteroidia bacterium | reverse complement strand
CCGTGTGGTCAGAAAGCGCTTCGACGACGAATTCATCGCTTATCTGCTGGAACTGAAATGGTGGGATTGGAACATTGAGAGGATTGAGGCCAATTTCGACGCCTTGTCAAGTGGCGATTTATCGCTGATTAGAAAGATTGATCAATAGTTTGTCATCCATGGTTATACTGATAGCAGGTGCATCACATACGGGTAAAACGCTTTTGGCGCAGCGGATGCTTGAAAAATACAAGTATCCTTACATGTCTATGGATCATTTGAAGATGGGCTTGATCCGCAGTGGCAACACCACCCTGACACCGGAAGATGATGATGCCTTAACGGAATACCTTTGGCCCATTGTCCGCGAGATCATCAAGACAGCAATCGAAAATCATCAGAATCTCATAATAGAAGGCGGCTATGTTCCATACAACTGGAGAGAATGCTTTGAAGAACCGTATTTGAACGCTATCCGTTTCATTTGTCTTGCCTTGACAGACGAATACATTGACCAACACTTTTCCGAAATAAAAGGACACAGCTTGGATATTGAAAAGCGGCTGGAAGACAGTTGCACTGTTGCCACTTTAAAGAATGACAACAAGAACTATATTGATGGTTTTAAGAAGGTTGGAGAAAAGGTCTGTATGATCAACTCCGATTATGAACAAGTGATTCAGTCTATTTTGGACATTTAATTCAATTTTCACGAAATAATACAATGAAAAAAGTAATCGTAATCTCGACCAGTCTCCGCCCCGGCTCAAACAGCCACGCTTTAGCGGAGCAATTTGCCAAGGGCGCAGAAGCCGCCGGGCATCAAGTGGAACTTATCTCGCTCAGAGGCAAGGAAATCAAGTTTTGCATTGGCTGCCTGTCATGTCAAAAGACGGGTGCCTGCGTCATCAAGGACGACGTGCCCGCCATCATGGAGAATGTGCTCAACGCCGATGTGGTCTGCTGGGCAACACCCATCTATTACTACGAGATGAGTGGCCAGATGAAGACCCTCATCGACCGCATGAACGCGATGTATCCCAAGGATTACAAGTTCCGCGACATCTATCTGCTGACCACCGCAGCTGAAAACGAGGAGTTCGTGCCGAAGCGCGCCGAAAGCGGTCTGCAGGGCTGGATCGACTGCTACGGCAAGTCAAGTCTTAAAGGCCATATCTTCTGCGGCGGTGTGGGCGCTCCGAAAGAGATTGAAGGCAATGCCAAGTTGCAGGAGGCATACGAATTGGGCAAACAAGTGTGACTCTATTAAGGAATGAGACTGTATGCCGCCGCAAGGGTTATCTTTTGCGGCGGTTGTTTATTCGTTGTGATGTCCCTCGCAGTGGTGATGGCAGCTGGGGTCACCGTAAACGATGGTGCCGTTGAGAAACATCGCCAACACCTGCTCCACAGAAAGCTCGGGTGCGCCAGCATGGATACTTATACCCAACTGGTTCAGTAGATTGACAGCCCCCTGGCCTATTCCACCACAAAGCACATCAGTGCAACCTTGTTCAGCCAAGAACCTCGGCATGGCACCATGCTCATGCTCTGGCGCTTGCAGTACCTGTTGATCAACAATTTTTCCGTCTTCGACATTAACAATAGTGACTTGCGGCGCCTTTCCGAAGTGCTGCCACAGTTTGCCCTCGTTGGTGGGTATGGCTATTCTTTGATTCATGATCGAATGGTTTTGGATTTTTCGGCAAAGATAGTACTTTTGCAGCAAATTCGATTCAAAATGAAGATCAAAGCCATTCTCACAACACTATTCATTCTGACATCATTAGGCCTGTCGGCGCAAAACAACACCGAAGGCGAGACATTCCAACTCACCAAACAGGGAGCGCATTATGTGTTCACCGCCAGCATCAATGGCACAGCAGATGCCACAATCCTGGTGGAATCGGGAATCCCTGCCTTGCTGGCCGACTCGGCTTTTGTTTTCAGCAGTGGCGTTCTGTCGGACATGGAACTGACTGTCGTTAGCAAAGAGAAACTGAGCCTCGCCGGACGCGTCTATAAGATTACCCACAAGGCGAATGGAGCGGTGCGTATTGGCGACAACACCTCCTATATCGGCGACGTGTTTGTACTATCAAATTATGACTATGGGCCATACGAAGTGGCCATGCCGGTGATGTATCTGCACAACAACCTCGACGATGGCAGTCGTATCGTCAGCCTCGACCTCGGCAACCGAAGCCTCCAGATGCTGTGCAAGGCATCGCTTAATGCCATCAATGCTGACTATTCGAAGAGTAACATGAACACAGATACCTACGAGGGAATGTTCGCCATTGAGACTAGTATGATGCTTGACAACGGGATAAAACCAAGAACGCTCAGCGGCAATTTCATGATCGATTTTGGCAACCCAGAACTGTTATTCCTTTTACATCAGACCGAAGAGGTCCAAAGGTTTCTTGCCGACAACGCCGACATGGAACTGCGGGAGGCCACCACTCCGAGCGGCGAGGTGGTGGGGCAATTTATCCTCACAAAACAATGCCAACTTTGCGGTATTGCTTTCCCTGACGCAGTAGTCGTCATCACCAAAAACCTGCCTTTGTTTACAACCCCTGGCAATATTGGTCTGAAATTCTTTGAAAGAGCCCATGCCATTTTCGATTTTGACCAGTCTGTTGTTTATATGAAAGGGAAATAATCAATGATTTGTAATGAAATAGATAGTTAAACCATGAATAAAAACCTCGCTCTTTCACGCCTGCTTGTCGGGCTTTTGCTGACCTTTTCGGTTAGTGCTGTCGCCGTTGTTTTGCGCAATGTGGTGAAGCTCGACTTCGAGTTTTTCCCCAACTTCGCTTTGTCAGGATTCATCATCCTAATCCTCGCTATCGTGTTGATTGTCGCCTTCCGAAAACAGTTGGACTATCGTATCGCAGTGCCCAAATTCAATCAGATTTGGAAGCCAGTGCTATTCGGCTTGCTGACCTCCCTAGTGATCAATATTTTAACAGGAATCATTACCACGGCCCTCCATGGCAAAATAGAAGGTCATCCTGCACTGATGAACGCCTCGGTCTTGCAGTTCGTGCTATTCACTCTCATCTTGGCTCCAGTAGCGGAAGAGCATCTTTTCCGAGGTTTTTTGCAGAATTATCTGAAGCCTTTGGGCAACAAAGGAATCACGGTGTTTCATAGGCGGATTAGCCTTCCCGTATTGATTGCCGCATTGGCCTTCAGTTTATCCCATTTAGGTCTTCTCGCCTCGGGTGTCGGAACGGCGTTCATGATTCGAACGGCATTATTTACCTTCATTCTCGGTACGATTGCAGGCTATTACCAAGAAAAATACAACAACATCGTCCCCGCTATCTTGGTACACATGGCAGGTAACCTTATGGGGATGATTCCTGTTGTATTATTAAATGTACTAAAGGACTACATGTAATTGTTCCTCCAAAAACTCCGCCGCGTCGGCCACACAGCCGGAGCATTGACGGAGGACCACACCTGTACCTACCCCTTTGAGCATCTTGCATTGGGTGGCTCCGTTGCGTTGCTGGAACTGGGTCATGATTTGGCGCATGGCTTTTCTAGCTTCTACCCTATCCTTTTTAGCCAATCCTAACACAATGCCTGCCCCGACAAGTGCGCCGCATGTGCCTTCCATATTGCCCATACCCGAGCCGAAGGCATTGCCTAAGTTACGGCCTGTTTCTTCTTCGATCCCGACCAAGTCGGCATAAGTGCAAATGACGGCTTGGGCGCAGTTGTGCGTGCCGTTCTCCAGCTTCTCTGCTGCTATGTGTTTTCTGGTGTCCAAGATTTCACTAATTTTTTTGCAAAGGTACACTTTTTTCTGTGTATTTTTGCAAAACGTACATGAGTGGCAAGCGAGTGCGCGAAAAATAGATAAAGACATGACAAAAGACTATTCATCATACGGTCCAGCATACCGAAACTTCAAGGTGAGGGATGATGTTTATGTCCCTCAACCCGTTGAGGAGTTCTCTGCCGACAATCCCTTCACGAAGATGGCGCCTATACGCGGAGAGCTCAAGGACATTCGTTTTGATGGGACCTACACCTATCTTGATAAATCTTTGAAGTTCAAGATAGTGAATACGACCATATATTTTGTAGCATGGACGCTTGCTTTCCTCTTGAACCGAATCCGATATGGCCTCAAAATCGAAGGCCGTGAGAAAATACGCCAAAACCGCAAGCTTTTCGACCATGGCGTGATGACGGTGTGTAACCATGTCTACCGTTGGGATATGATTAGTGTCATGCAGGCGATGCGTTTCAGGAAGGCATGGATTCCCATGTATGCCCAGCCTTTTAGAGGTAAAGATGGTTTTGTCATGAAAGCTGTGGGAGGAATAGCCATCCCCGAAGAGCGTAGCGGATTGAAAGCGTTTGATGATGCAATGGCCGAGTTGTGCGCCAACAACCAGTGGATTCACATCTTTCCTGAAAGCTGCAGCTGGAAATTCTATGCTCCATTGCGTCCTTTCAAAATAGGTGCTTTCAATATGGCTTATCGGCATTCGCTCCCAGTGATTCCCCTGGTGATCTCATTCAGGCCACGCACGGGATGGCGAAAGTTGTTCAGCAAAGACGAGCCCTTGATCACCATTCATGTGGGCGACCCTATCATACCTAACACTAACACACCTCGAAAAGAAGAGACGGCGCGGATGCGCGATCTTGCACACCAAACCATGCTTGATATGGCCGGCATAGTCTACAATCCCTGGCCATCTTCTATCGATTGAAAACTAACCATTATGACTAAAAAAATTATAGATCCGGTACCTGTCGAGCTGCTCAAAGCGGAACTTACGAAATCCAAAAAACTGGAAGACACCAACAAAGGGCACAACGAATTGTATATCGTTACCTGGCAAGACTCTCCCAATGTGGTTACGGAAATCGGCAGGCTGCGCGAGTTGACCTTCCGTGATGCAGGTGGCTCCACGGGCAACGCCCTGGATCTTGATGAGTACGACAAGATGGAGAATTCATACAAGCAACTGATTGTGTGGGATCCCGACAACGAGGCCATCATCGGTGGATATCGTTTCATCTTCGGATCAGATGCCGTTATTGACGAGAAGGGTCAGCCGATCTTGGCAAGTTCCCATCAGTTCCGATTTTCCCAGAAATTTATCGACGAATATCTGCCGCATGTCATAGAACTTGGCCGCAATTTCGTGGCTCCTGAATACCAGAGTTCTAAGCATGGCGCAAAGTCCATTTTTGCCTTGGACAATTTGTGGGACGGCCTTGTGGCCATTATCATGAAGAATCCGAACCTGCTCTATTACTTTGGAAAGATAACTGTTTATCCATCATACGACCATATCACCAGAGACCTGCTCTATCATTTTCTATGGAAGCATTTTGGCGACAAAGACGAGCTTGTCCGACCTTGGGATGACCAGGCGCTCATGCCTAATTCCGATCCCGAGTTGATGGATTTGATCGTAAACAAGGAAGATTCGATGGAAGACTACAAACTGCTGAAGGCTGCGGCTAAAATGAGGCATGTGAATATCCCACCTAATTTTACTGCGTATATCTCCATCACCTCCCACATGATTATGTTCGGGACGGCTGTCAACGCTTTAATGGACAATATCGAGGACTCCGCGGTACTTATTCCGTTCGACAAAATCTACCATGAAAAGAAACGACGCCATATCGGGGCATATCTCCGGTTCTCTCTCGCAAAGAGGCGTAAGAAAGTGGACTTGAACGCGCCTGAAATAGAGGAACTGATGATTGACAATTGGCTGAATAAACGATACCACCAAGTAAAGCGTTTACTCAAAAAATCAGGCCGTACGTTCTAGTCAGCCCAGCTGAAGTTCTCCTCCCCTGCCCCAATCTCGAAATGACATTTGGCGATACCGAGGTCGAGGGCGGCATAGCCGATGAATGAAAACTTCGCCTTGGCTTCCACACGGTTGCCCTCATGCAGCATGAACTCGAACTTCTGCTGGTTGACGGCAGTAGGTGCCAACAGAGCGGCTTCCATTCCCCTGCGGAACCATTCGGGCATGACACCTTCAACACGGCAAAAATGCTCGATGCCCTTCTTTTGCGGATGGGCATTGCCCTGATTGACACCATAACCCAAAGCAATAACTGCCACCAAAGATTCACCGTCAAGCACCTGATATTGGTCGGGTTGCTTCTTGTAGGACAAGCCCACCCAACAGGTGTTCAAGCCAAGGGTCTGGGCCAACAGCACCACTTTCTCGCCATAGTATCCGCGTTTCACCTCATCGCCTTTGGGCCCAACAACGGCAATGTAGTTGGTTACTCCTTTAAACCCGCCATATTTTGCCATGCCGCTGGCAAAGGCTTTTGGCTCATTAGTGACCAATTGGAGGTGCAGTTGACCTTCCTTATTACACTCGTCAATCAAGGCCTGCAGTTGAGCGACCTTTTCCGATTCGATAGGTTTTTCCAAGTATTGCCGCACAGAGTGACGGGCAATGATAGCTTCTTGTAGTGTCATATTATTTTCATTTTAAAGGGCAAAGATAAAAAAAACACTATTTTTGCACATAGTTTAACCCTAAAAACTCATAATACCATGAAAAGAAAGCGTATACACATTTTGTTGGCAACAGCACTGCTGATGGCGGCCACAATCACGGGCTGCGACCAAAACAAGAGTGGCAAACAACCTGCCGAGCCAACCAAGGTTGAGAATGGACAACAGATCGAAGTGACCATGGAAGTCTTGGAAGCCTTGGCAAAGGTAATGCCCAAGTACAACGAGGTCTATAGCTTCAGCGAAGGCTTGGCTGCAGTTAGCGACAGCGAAACCCATCTTTATGGTTTCATTGACAAGATGGGCAACGAGATCATCCCTTGCCAATACAACTACATTTACCAAGGTTTCAAGGACGGCATTGCAGTGGTTTCCAAATCAGGCGATGATCGAACCCTTATCGACAGGCAATGCAAAGAGATAGCTTCATTCAACTACCCATGCGGAGAATTACAAGACGGACTGATGCCCTTTATGGTGGAAACGGACGATTACGATTACAAGGAGGGCTATCTTGATGTGACAGGCAAGGTGGTCATCCCCGCTGACTTCGAAATGAGGATGTGCAATGGACCATTTCCATCCTACTTCAGCGAAGGTCTCTGCGGACGCTACGACTACGAAACCCAAAAATCCTTCTTCATCGACAAGACCGGAAAGAAAGTGTTTGAATGCGAAGGCGAGGCCGAAGACTTCAGTGAAGGCCTGGCTGCTGTCGGAAAAATCTATATGGAGAGCGAGGACGACTTAAGCCGCTTCACTTGGCGCACTGGATTTATTGACAAAACAGGTGCCGAAGCCATACCTTTTATCTTCAAACATGCCGGCCAGTTTGTCGACGGCCTCTGCTGGGCCGAAACCGACAACCAATGCGGATTCATCAACCACGACGGCAAGTTTGAACTGACGGGCGACTTCAAAACCATCGTCCTCGAAGAAGGCATTGAATGCGGCAGCTACCCACTCTGTCCCACTTTTAGCGAAGGCTTGGCATGGGTGTGTAACAAAGAGGGCAAGTTTGGTTACATCGACAAGACAGGAAAAGTCGTCATCCCCTTCCGCTATGAGCCCGCCTACGATGATGGCGCAGAATTTTACTACAGCCAGCCATGTTACGATTTCCATGAAGGTCTTGCCCGCATCTGTGACAAAACCACGGAGAAATATGGTTTCATCGACCGTGAAGGCAATGAGGTTTTCCCCTGCCAGTTTGAATATGCCGATGACATATGCGACGGTCTGGCTTTAGTGGTGCGCGACGACCAATACGGCTTCATCGACACGAAAGGCAATTGCACACTCAACCTCACCAAGTAAGGTTGGCGACTCCAACTTGTGAACATGACAATGACCGCTTTTAACTGAATAAAAGTCAAGCATATTCCCTGAATGCCTCAGCGCAGACATCATCAAAAACGAGGGCTCGGTGGAAGAAATCACCCAAATGATCCCCACCCTCGACAAACTCATCCAAGGACTTAAACAACAACAAACAAATCAATAAACACTAAAAAAATGGCTACGATTTATGACTTTAAGGCCCTAAACAACAAGGGTGAAGAAGTAGACATGTCGCAATACAAAGGCAAAGTCCTCATGATTGTCAACACCGCCTCGAAATGCGGTTTCACCCCACAATACGACGGTTTGGAAGCCCTCTACAAGAAATACCAAGACCAAGGTCTGGTGATCCTCGGCTTCCCCTGCGACCAATTCAAGCACCAAGAGCCTGGCTCCGACGAGGAAATCGCCGAGTTCTGCCGCCTCAACCACGGCGTGACCTTCCCGCTGATGAAGAAGATCGACGTCTTCGGCGAGAACGCGCACCCCATCTTTAAGTATCTAACGCAACAAGTACCTAACGAGGAAGTCCACGGCCTGAAAGACAGAGCCACGATGAAAATGGTGGATGCCTTGAGCAAATCCGAAGGTCGTGAAGAAGGTGGTGTGCGCTGGAACTTCACCAAGTTCCTCATCTCCAAGGACGGCAGCGTCATCAAGCGTTTTGCTCCTGTGGCCACGCCCGAAGAGATGGAAGCCGACATTGAAGCTATGCTGAAATAAGAATATTGGACACGAGACTACGGGACTGCGAGACGGCCCTTCGACGGGCTCAGGGACCTTGTCCTGTCCCGAAGTCACGTAGTCTCGAAGTCCCGAAGTCAACATTATGAACAGAAAAATAACCCAAAACAACACTAAAATGGAAGCAAAAGATCAAGTACTGCAAGCCATGCGCGAGATTGGCGCACCCGTCAACGCGGGTAAAATCGCCGAAGTCACCGGCCTCGACCGTAAAGTCGTCGACAAGGCTTTCGACGCACTGAAGAAGGAAGGCGCTATCGTGTCGCCCGTCCGCTGCAAGTGGGAACCGGCTAAATGATGCCGTGACTTAAATGAATTTGACCGCCGCAAGGTTATATGCCCATGCGGCGGTCTTTCTTATATCAAATCCTTCTTATCGATCAGATTGTTCATCAACTCTTCAATGCCCGCATGGCGTTAAACACAGCCAACACCGTGACACCCACATCGGCAAAGACCGCCATCCACATGGTAGCGATGCCGAAAGCGGCCAGCAACAGCACGAGCACCTTTACACCGATGGCGAACCAGACATTCTGCTTGGCGATGCGCAATGTGCGACGAGCGATACGGATGGCAAGGGCTATCTTTGAGGGTTTGTCGTCCATAAGCACCACATCAGCGGCCTCGATGGCGGCATCGCTGCCGAGACCGCCCATGGCGATACCTACATCGGCACGAGCCAGGACGGGGGCATCGTTGATGCCATCACCGACAAAGGCAAGTTGTGAGTTCGGCGCTGCGGGTTTATTATTGATGAGCTTTTCAATATAGGCAACTTTGTCGGCGGGGAGCAGTTCGGCGTGATACTCGTCGATGCCTAGTTTTTCAGCCACATCCTTCCCTACTTCCTTGCGGTCACCGGTGAGCATCACCGTGCGGCTCACTCCGAGCGATTTCAAGTCGTTGATGGCTTTGGCACTATCCTCTTTGACTTTGTCGTTGATGACGATATGTCCGGCATATTCTCCATCGATGGCGACATGAATGATCGTTCCAATGTGTTCGCAGTCATGCCATTTCGCTCCTATGGAATCCATCATCTTGGCGTTGCCTACGCAAACCGTCCAATTCTCCACTTTGGCTTTGATGCCCTGTCCGGCTATTTCCTCTACTTCGCTCAACTTGCAGCCATCGGTAGCCTCGTCAGGAAAGGCATCACGCAACGCAGCCCCAACGGGATGTGTGGAATAGTGCTCCACATGGGCGGCAAGATGCAACAGATGCCGTTCGTCACACTTCTCGGGATGCACCGCAGTGACGGCAAACTGGCCATGGGTCAAGGTGCCCGTCTTATCGAAAACCACTGTGTCCACCTTCGATAACACATCCAAATAATTAGAGCCCTTCACGAGGATGCCCTTACGCGAAGCCCCACCGATGCCGCCAAAAAAGGTGAGCGGAACACTGATGACCAAAGCACAGGGACACGACACCACAAGGAACATCAAGGCGCGATAGAGCCAAGTGGCAAAGGTGCCCATAAAGTCACCCGAGAAAAGCGGAGGCAACAAAGCCAAAGCCAAGGCTGCGAACACCACCACGGGGGTATAGACGCGCGCGAACCTTGTTATAAAAGTCTCGTTTTTCGACTTGCTCTCTGTGGCATTCTCCACCAAATCGATAATCTTCGACACCGTGCTTTCGCCAAAAGCCTTGGTTGTGCGCACCTTGACCAATCCTGAAAGATTGACACAACCCGAAATCACCTCATCACCTTCGGTCACATTACGGGGAACGCTTTCGCCTGTCAAAGCCACCGTATTCAAAGAAGTGCTTCCTTCGATAACAACGCCGTCTAACGGCACCTTCTCGCCAGGTTTGACGAGGATGGTCTCTCCTACTGCGACTTGTTCGGGGCCGACCTCTTCCACCGCTCCATTACGTTCCACATGGGCCACATCGGGGCGGATGTCCATCAGGTGGGCGATGCTCTCACGGCTTTTACCTTCGGCATAGCCTTCGAAAAGCTCTCCGATTTGGAAGAAAAGCATAACGAACACAGCCTCGGGGTATTGCGTCTCGGCTCCAGGAAGGAAGCCGATGCAAAGAGCTCCGATGGTTGCGATTGACATCAGAAAATGTTCGTTGAAAGCCTCTCCGTGAGCCAACCCTTCGGCGGCCTCCTTCAATGTATCGAAACCGATGAAAAGATATGGCACAAGATACACCAAAAGCAACTGCCACTTGGACAAGCCGCAGGTCTTTTCAACGACAACGGCAGCGATGAGCAGCAATGCTGCAACAGCGATCTTGATGATTTGCTTTTTCAGCCCTTCCTCGTGATGATGGTGATGTTCGTGTCCACCATCCTCATGCCCGTGATGTTCATGCGAGCAACATTCTTCGTTATGTTTGTGTTCTGACATAATTCATTCTCCTTTCGACTGCAAAGATACGAAGGGTATGCGCCGCTCCACATCCTAATTTATGACGATTCTTGTTTTCATAAATCCCTAAGAGTGGGGATGTCACAGTTTTGAGAATCGACGTTATTTTGCAGCAGATTTTTGTCATACAATATTAGGATGAATTATGAGTTAGTATTTACCTATGCGGGGCAGGACGTCTGCCCCGCATGCTTTTTTTTGTAATTTTGCAATCAAATAAAGCCTATGTTCAAAGCATATAAAACCATCTTATTCTTTCTTTTGCTTGGTGTTTCACTCTCAGCTTTTGCCCAAGCCAATCGTACTGAAGATTTCAGTGAACGATACACCTTGAAACAAGTCGTGGTGTTGAGCCGCCACAACATCCGTTCTCCCCTGTCGGGACGGCACTCCACGATGCAACGCATCACGCCTCACGAATGGTACCATTGGTCGTCGGCGCCCAGTGAACTGTCGCTGCGCGGCGGCGCACTAGAGACCATGATGGGCCAGTATTTCCGCAAGTGGCTCGTCGGCGAAGGCCTAATGCAGGAAAACGAGATCCCTGTCGAAGGTTCCATGCGCTTCTATGCCAACTCCTTGCAACGCACCATCGCCACGGCACAATACTTCTCCTCTGGAATGCTGCCCGTAGCCAACATCCGCATTGAGCACCATTTGGAAGTCGGCAAGATGGATTCCATTTTCGCCCCACAGATCACCGATGACAGCGAGGCTTTCAAAGTCCTTGCCCAACAGCAGATCACCGCGATGGGCGGCGAGAAAGGCTTGGTCGGCATTGGAGAGAAGATGGCGAATAACTACAAGGTGCTGGAACGGGTGCTCGACATGGACCAAAGCAAGGCCTGCCTAGAAGGCGACACCTGCCATTTCCGCACCGACGACGCCCACGTCTACCTCATCAAACACCGTGAGCCTGGCATGAGTGGCTCAATGCGACTCGCCTGTCAGGCCGCCGATGCACTCATCCTGCAATACTACGAGGAGCCTGACGAAGTAAAGGCCGCATTTGGCGACACGCTGACTTGGGAGGAATGGGAAAGCATCTCGGCCATCAAAGACTGGTATGGTGATGTGTTGTTCACGGCGCCTGTGGTAGCTCGTCAAGTGGCAAGACCGCTCTTGCGGACGATGCTCGAAGAATTGCAAACCGAAGGTCGAAAATTCACCTTCCTCTGCGGCCACGACTCCAACATAGCCAGTGTTTTGGCAGCATTGGAGGCCGTAGACTACCGTCTGCCGAACACCATCGAAAAGAAGACGCCGATTGGCTGCAAGCTCGTCGTCGAGAAATGGGAAAACACTGAAGGACAAGTATTTGCCATGCTAAATCTAGTATACCAAAGCACCGAGCAATTGCGCAGCATGAGCCTGTTGGATTTGGGAAACCCACCCATGTTGTTTCCCATCCGACTTAAAGGCATAAAAGCCAACGCTGACGGGCTTTATCCTTTCGAAGATGTCTTGGACAGGATAGTTTTTGCCATCCAATAAAAGGTGGGGCATCATCCTCATTAATTATTAGCCGTTTTTTCGAAAATCACCATTAGTGGGGATTGGACTGCGTGGACAAAAGCGGGACTTTTGCCGTCGTAATTGAATAATAGTGTTCACTATGAAACTGAAAACGATAGCAAAATGTGCCGCATTAGCTTTGACATTGTGTGTCAGCTCTTTGCAGGCACAAGATTCCATCACTACGAAACCTCGCTTGACCATTGGCGGTTACGGCGAGGCTGTCTACACCCGCAACTTCTATAGCGACAACATGTTCCGCTACTCCCATGCAGAGCGGTACAAAGATGCTAAGGGACATGGCCGCATCGACCTGCCCCATGTGGTCGTCAATCTGGGCTACGACTTCGGCAAAGGCTGGAGCATGGGCTCGGAGATTGAGTTTGAACACGGCGGCAGCGAAGTCGCCATGGAAATTGAGGCCGAAGAGACCGGCGAATTCGAACATGAGATTGAACGTGGCGGCGAGGTGGCCTTGGAGCAGTTCTGGCTACAGAAGTCGTTTGGCAAAGGCTTCAACATTCGCATGGGTCACATTGTGGTGCCTGTCGGTCAGACCAACAACGCCCACCTGCCCACCGAGTTCTTCACCTGCTACCGCCCCGAAGGCGAGTTTAACATCCTGCCCTGCACCTGGCACGAGACGGGCATCAGCCTGTGGGGCAAGCTCGGTGACTGGCGCTATGAGGCCATGGTCATCCCCGCCTTGAACTCCAACATGTTCAACAACGCCAACTGGGTGAAGAACGGCTCCGCCTCTGGCTATGAGTTCCGTGTGGCCAACAACCTGGCAGGTGCCTTGCGCATCGACAACTACAGCATCAAAAACCTGCATCTTGGCGTGAGTGGCTACATCGGCAACACCTTTAATAATGATATCGTAACCAACGAGTTCAGCGAGACCAGCCAATACAAAGATGTGAAAGGCACCGTCGTCATCGGCACGGCCGAGTTTGACTACAAAGGCCACGGCCTCGTGGTGCGCGGCAACTTCGACTACGGCTACCTCGGCGACGCCAATCTCATCTCTTCGTGGAACAAGAACCAAAACCACCAAAGTTTCTCGCCTTATCCGCGCTCCTTGGTCGGAGAGAAAGCTATCGCCTACGGTGGCGAGATCGCCTATGACATTATGCATCCCATGCACAACACCGGCGACCAAAAGCTCTACCTCTTTGGCCGCTACGATTATTATGACACCTATATCCCCACCGCCAACGCCCTCACCGACTACCAATGGACCGACCGCCATGTGATGACCCTCGGTGTGAACTACTACCCTATCAAACAGGTCGTCATCAAGGCCGAATATGCCAAACGTTTCCTGAAGGAGCAGTACAACGACGAACCGATGTTCTCGTTGGGCGTGGCGTATAGTGGATTCTTTACGAAATAACCATAATTAAACACATAACCAAATGAAGCATTTATTCAAATCCGCAGCCATAGTCGCTGCATCACTCCTGCTCGCAGTGAACTTCAGCTCCTGCAACAAAGATCCTCAAGACAACACCGAGGAAGTCAACAAGGCCACAAAAGAGGCCATCGTAAAACAGTACCTCAACCACACGGTGTATCCCACATACGCCAGCTTGGCTGAAAAGACAGACGCTTTGGTCGAGAACTTAGAAGCCTTGAAAGCCAACAAGACCCAAGCCAACGTGAATGCCGCCACCGTCACCTTCCTCGAAGCCCGCAAGTGGTGGGAAATGAGCGAGGCCTTCCTCTTCGGCGCCGCATCCGACTTCGGCATCGACCCCCACATCGACTCGTGGCCGCTCGATGAAGACGCCTTCAACAACCTGATGGGCAGTCCCAACATGATTGCCGCCCTCGCCACCGATGAAGACGGCATGGTAGCCGGAGAACAGCTCGGCAATGCCCTGCTCGGTTTCCACGGCATCGAGTTCATCCTCTTCCGTGAGGGTCAGCCCCGCGATGTGAACGAAATCACCGACGACATGATGACCTACATCGTTGCCGTTTCGCGCGACCTGCGCAACCGCTGTTTCCAACTCGAAGTGAGCTGGAACGCCGATGCACCGCAAGCCCACAAAGACCTGATGGAAGAACTGGAGTTCAACACCACCGTCAACGGAGGTGACAACACCTACGGTGAGAACATGATCCAAGCCGGTCAGGCGGGTAGCACCTTCGCCACCTTCACCAACGCCCTCGAAGCCATCGCCGACGGCTGCCTCGACATCGCCGACGAGGTGGGTACCTCCAAGATCGGCAAATGCCACACAGGCGAAGACGTGACATACGTGGAGTCACCCTACAGCCAGAAGTCCATTACCGACTTCTACGACAACATCACCAGCATCAAGAACGCCTACATGGGCGGCATGGAAAGCCAAAGAGACGAAGTCCTCTCGCTGCATGCCTACATTCAGGACAACAACAAGGAGCTCGACACGAAGGTCATGAATGCCATCGAAAACGCCATGACGAAGATCCAAGCCATGAAAGCGCCTTTCGTGCAGTTCTATGCCGACGCCAGCGCTGGTGAGGCCATGGAAGCCTGCCAGAACCTCTCCGACGTGATGGCCGAAGTGAAGGCTGAGTTTGGAAAGATAGACAGGAAGTAATAACGACCCACATGAGACTGCAAATCACAAAACCAAACCGTAAACCCTCATTGCGGGCTTGACCCGCAATCCCTCACGCCAAGAATGACACCCTTTCGGCATGAGGGATGGCGGATCCTTGTCCGCCATGAGGGTAAAAGCACAGGGTAGTGATTCCCGGTCTCAAATCATAACAATCAGAACCCACAAAACCCATACATCATGATGAACTACAAACATTTAAGCATCATTGCCCTTGCAGGCCTCATGGCATTGGCCGCCTGTAATCCGAAGGACCCCATCCCCGAGGTTATCAGCGAAGAGACCTATGCGGGCGGTGAGTTGGGCACCACCTTCAACACCTCCCAATCCGCCTATGAAGACCCCACCCCCGCCGTCGAACAGGCCGGCTTGACCACCGCCTTCAAATATGGCGAGTACTTCTTTGAGCGCACCTACACGCAAAACAACGAGCCTTTCAACGGCCTCGGACCTCTTTACATCCGCAGCAGCTGCATCGCTTGCCATCCTGGCTATGGCCACGGCATGCGCATGAACCGTTATCGCGCCGACGACTGGGGCAATGGCTATCTGCTCGTCTTTACTGACAAGAACGACACCTACCTGAGTTCTTACACCGGCATGCCTCAAACCAAAGCCGTCGCACCCTTCAAGGCTCCCTTGGACGAGACCCAGATCCAAATCAACTGGCTGAGCTACACCGACGAATGGGGCAACCAGTTCCCCGATGGCGAGACCTACAACCTCACCTATCCTGAGGTCTACATCCCCGAAGAGGCTTTCTATGCGCCACTCGAGGTGGGTGGTCAACCCATCCCCTACAGCGACTTCGTCTGCCGTCTCGAATCGACCATCGGCATCTACGGCACCGGCTTGATCGATGCCATCCCAGATGACTCGCTGAGAGCACAATATCAAAAGGAATACAATGACGGTTTTATGCCGAACGGCCTCAATCCCGCCATGTGGGCCGGCTCCGACTTCGCCCCGACGGGTTATTATGGCAACACCACCCATCCCAAGAAGTACACCTACGCCCTCACGCGTGGTCCCTTGCAGGATGCCCCCGGTGCCAACGCCATCTGGAACATCACCAACGTGACGCACCGCACCAAGATGGGACACTATATGACCGCCGCCTACGCTACCAAGGCTTCGCAAGATCCTGACGTGCAGGCTGAGTTCTACAACTACTTCCCGCAATACAACCTCACAGGCAATGTGGAGACCGACATCTACAACTACCTGATGATGAACGACCAAATCCCCGAATCATTGAAAGTACCCGAGATGAAGGACGAGGACTATGTCAACTTCATGGTGTGGCACCGTGGCTTGGCTGTCCCTGCCGCCCGTAACATGGACGATCCCGAGGTGCAACGCGGCAAGGAGCTATTCAACAACATGGGCTGTGCCTACTGCCACCGTCCGTCATGGAAGACCGGCGACGATAACTTCACCGACCCCACAGGTTTCTTTGCTGATGGTGACGTCCGTCTGCCCCGCTATCCCAATCAGAAGATTTGGCCTTATAGCGACTACATCCAGCACAAACTCCACATGGAGAACGACATCCGCACAGGTTGGTGCCGCACCACCCCGCTTTGGGGTCGTGGCTTGAGTGCCAGATGCACCGGTCGCAGCGACCGCTTGCACGACTGCCGCGCCCAAACCGTCATCGAGGCCATCATGTGGCACGGCAACGCCCAAAGCGACGCCCGCCGTACAGTCGAGAAATTCCGCGAACTGCCGAAGAAAGACCGCGATGCCGTCGTGAAATTCATCGATGCAATTTAACCAACAATTGTAGAAACGTGCCATGGCGCGTCTCTACATGTTTTATCAATGTCTGTAGGGCTGTCACATCGTGGCAGCCCTACATCATTATTAATGAGGACAACAACACGCAAAAATCACCAAACATGGGGAGATTGGACAAATGATTTTTTTCGGAAATTTGCGGCAGTAATTAAACTATACTGCAATGAAATACATTCGTCACATCACATCAGTGCTGGTCATCATACTCATCGCTGTCCTAGCCGCTGGAACCATCGTCGAGAAACTGCACGGCTCGGAGTTTGCCCTTGCCCATGTCTATTCTGCATGGTGGTTCGTAGGGCTGTGGGCCGTGGTGGCTGGCCTTATCATTATTATGGCAGTGAAATGCCGCTTGTGGAAACGGCTCTCCGTCTGCGCCCTGCATCTGTCCATCCTGCTGATCCTTTCGGGTGCCCTGCTTACCATGCTCACGGGACAACACGGCAGAATGAAGCTTGAACCCAACCAGCCCAACAGCCACTTTTTCATCCAAGAAAAAGGTGAGATAACGGAAGAGGCGCTCCCCTTTAGCCTCACTTTGGATCGTTTCGAAATCGAGACCTATTCGGGTAGCAACAAGCCGAAGGACTATATCAGTTACCTACAACTCACTGATGGCGAAACCCATCAAGATGTCGTCATTTCCATGAATAACATCTTAAGGCACAAGCATTACCGTTTCTATCAAAGCGATTACGACGAGAAGGGCAACTCCATCCTTGATGTCGCCCGCGACCCCTGGGGCATCGGCGTGACCTACGCAGGTTATGCGTTGCTCTTTGTCGCTTTGGCGGCTATCCTTATCGAACGGCGGAAGACTTTCCGCGCTGTCACTTGGTCGTGGCTTGGAGTGCTCGTCGTTTTAATGGTAGTGCTCTACGTCAGGATGCTCACCCATACCTTGTTACCCGTACTGCGTTCACCCTTCTTCAGCATCCATATCTCTACGATTGTGACCGCCTACGCCTTGCTGCTCGGCATCTTGGTGGTCGGCGTCATCGCTCTGATCAAGCCAAAAGACTTGGCTCGCATGGAACGATTGAAAAGCCTAAGCACGGCAATGCTCTACCCTGCCGTTGCATTACTTGCCGCAGGCATCTTCATCGGTGCCATCTGGGCCAATGTGTCATGGGGCAACTACTGGTCGTGGGACCCGAAAGAAGTATGGGCTTTGATCACCCTGCTCATCTATGCCGCGCCATTGCATGAGAAGCTTTGGAAATCCTTCCAAAAGCCATTGTTTTTCCATATCTATGGCATCCTTGCCTTTATGAGCGTATTGTTCACCTATTTCGGTGTCAACTTGCTTTTGGGTGGGGTACATGCGTATTCATAAAGAAAAAAACACTATCTTTGCCGCCGGATTCGGGTTCTTTCAGCCGAAGATTAATAGGGAATCCTGTGAGAATCAGGAGCTATGCCCGTAGCTGTAAGTCCAATCAAGGTCCGCAGCACCTATGTCACTGATATTCGTTATCGGGAAGACGCCGCGGACTTGGACAAGCCAGAAGACCTGCCCGTTTCCATATTATTCGCAGCTTTCGGGAACAAGAGCTTGGGAATCATAGGGGAACACATTGCTTTCCCGTCTTTCCATTTTGTCCTCTTGCTGCTGTTTTTGAAGTTGAACAAGTAACAACTGTGTTTATGAAGAAACAGTATCAAGCAGTTACGGCCGAAGAGGCCGTCAAAGTCATCAAGTCGGGCGACCATGTCCACATCAGTTCGGTGTCGAACGTGCCACAATGTCTCGTCAAAGCCTTATGCGACAGAGGCCGCGCCGGCGAACTCAAAAACGTTTACATCCATCATCTGCACACCGAGGGCGCCGCACCTTACGTCAATCCCGAATTTGAGGGCATCTTCCAGCACAATGCCTTCTTCGTAGGCGCCAACGTGCGCGAAAGCGTGCAGAAAGGCCTGGCCGATTATATCCCCGTTTTCCTAGGTGAGACTTCCAAGCTCTATCGCGAACGTTACATCAAATGCAACGTGGCGATGATCCAGGTGTGTCCGCCTGACAAATTCGGTTACGTGTCGTTAGGCTCATCCGTCGACGCCACCTTGGCTGCCATGGAAAGTGCAGAATTTGTCATCGCCGTGGTCAACAAGCATGTGCCACGCACCTTCGGCGATGCGTTGGTCCACATCAGCAGGATCAACATCTTTGTTGAAGACGACACCCCCTTGCTCACCGTCGACATGCCCGAGCCCAATGAAGTGGAGAAAACCATCGGACGCTATTGCGCCGAATTGATCGAAGACGGTGCCTGCCTGCAAATGGGCATTGGCAGCATCCCAAACGCCATCCTGTCGTGCCTCCACAACCACAAAGATATCGGCATTCACACCGAGATGTTCTCCGACGGCATCCTACCTCTGGTGAAAGAAGGTGTCATCACGGGCAACAACAAGAAGCTCAACAAAGGCAAGATCGTCTCCACCTTCGTGATGGGTTCACAGAAAATATACAATTTCATCGACGGCAACCATGAAGTGCTGCTGATGGACGTGGAATACACCAACGACCCTTTCATCATCGCACAACAGCCCAAGATGACCTCCATCAACTCGGGCATCCAGATTGACCTGTCGGGACAGGTATGTGCCGACTCCTTGGGCGAGCGCATCTATTCCGGCGTAGGCGGACAAATCGATTACGTCTATGGCGCATCGCGTTCCAAAGGCGGCAAGGCCATCATCGCCATGCCTTCCACAACGCGCAAGGGCATCAACAAAATCGTTCCTACTTTGGATTTAGGCTCAGGTGCTGTCACCACGCGCAACCACATCCACTGGTTTGTGACCGAATATGGCGCGGTGAACCTCTATGGTCGCTCGTTGCAAGAGAGGGCAAAACTCATCATCTCAGTGGCGCATCCTCAGTTTCAGGAGATGCTTGACGAAGCCGCCTTCAAACGTTTCGGACCTCATTTCCATTATTTGTGGAATAGTATAGTTTAATTGACACGGGACTTTGGGACGCGTGACGCGTGACGGGGTTGGTCCCGTGTCGCGTAGTCCCATGTCTCGTTTCAAAAAAAAGAAAACCATGTTCAGTCAGATCAACTTCGTAGAAATCTTCGGCGCCTTCATTGTCATGGCCGCCATCATCGACATCTTCGGCTCCATCCCCATCTTCATGAGCATGAAGAAGCAGAACAAGACCATCAAGGCGGGACAAGCTTGTTTGACGGCCTTGGCCTTGTTTTTGGCTTTCTTTTTTGCCGGCGACGCCTTGTTGAAACTCTTCGGCATCGACGCGGCCTCCTTTGCCGTAGCAGGTGCTTTCGTGTTGTTCATCCTTGCTGTGGAGATGATCCTCGGTCGCGAAATCATCAAAAACGAGGGAGGCAAAAGCGGTGCCAGCATCGTCCCCATCGCCTTCCCTTTGATTGCCGGTCCCGGTGCGTTGACCGCTCTGCTCTCGTTGCGAGCCGACTATGCCGTTGTCAACATCATCATCGCCTTGTTGCTCAACATCCTGTTGGACTACATCGTCATCAGTCAATTGGATCGCATCCACAAACTCTTGGGCGAAAATATAATATTCATCTTGCGAAAATTCTTTGGTGTTATCCTTTTGGCCATTGCAGTGAATATGTTTGTAAACAACATCCTTGTCATTATTGCGAGTGTACCAAAATAGAATATATCGATGACCAATCAAGAATAAAGATACTTTTTTTCTTTCATATTGTTGCGCCGGTGGCAGCTTGCTGTCACCGGCATTTTTGTGGCACTCAAAAGAAGAAGCGACCCCACATGGAGCCGCTTCCTCACACTCAAAAAACTTTCTATGATGTACTTTCCTTATTTCACTATCACTTTCTTTATCAGTCTATTATCATCCCATTCGATGGAGATGTAATAGACGCCTTCATTCAAATGGCTTAAATCAAGGCTGGTTTCGTTGCCAGTGACTTTACCACTCACGACACATTGCCCCATAAGGCTAAAGACATGATAATCAAATCCAGAAGCACCTTCCATGGTCAGTGTCAACTGGCCATCAGTGGGATTCGGATAAGCCCTGAGACCATAATGGTCTTCCTCCAGGCCTTCTACCTGATGCATGATGACGTGGACGATGAAATCGACCGACTGACCATCACTGATGGCACGCATCAACACATTGGCGATGGCTTCGTCACCCGTCAATCGGTTGAGTGCCAAAATCCTGCCTGACAGACTAGCCGAAAGGGCTTCCTCATTGGAATTGGAAATGAGTTCATATTCAATCAATTCATCAGGGTCATCAGGATCGGTAGCCACTCCATTGAGATCGATGTATATTAGTTTCGGGAACTCGGTCATGATGACATCCGGCACAGGATGGATTATATAAGGAGGCAAGTCGACAACGGCACCGCCATTGAAATCGTCCATGCAGAAATACGCCGGCGTGATCATGCCACTATTGTTGTTCTTGCTAGACGACAAGTTGAACGAGATGGTAGCCACTTCGCCTAAAGGACTGAGGTCAAACCACTCCCAAGTGTTCAGGATATAGTCGTCTTCGGGGTTGTCGAAGCGATAGTCGGCAAGATAGAAGTCGAGCGTCCCAACAGTCTGCCCACTAGCGTTCTTGCCCGTCGCGGTCAGTTTGAACCAGTCAGGGTCGTTGCCCGAGAGGCCGCCGAAAGGTGTCACGGTATTGTCACCTTCAAGCATGTTTTGATATGCCCACAAATTGTTGGTAACATAACATCCCGTGACGGTGTGCGGTTGGCCGTCAGCGGCATAGACATTCGTCTGGGCGCCATAGGTGTAGGCCACGGCATATTGGGCTGAGCCGTCATAGCCGCAACCTGTGGCAGCGGTGTATTGGGCACTCATATAGGTCTGGCTCAAGTCGGTGCGATTGGAGGCCGTGAAGCCGCCCCAGAAATAGGACGAATAGTAATTAGTGAAGATCCAGCCATGGCTGAACATCTCGTTGTTGCCTTCCTGAGGTTCCCAGATGCCACTCGGACTCAACTCCACATCTTCAAAATCAGCAATATCAACAGTGATGACCACCTCAACTCCTGAAACGCTGACCTCCATGTCAACATGTTTGCCGTTGCTGGTGGCGCGAATCACCAAGATCCTGTCGTTGAAGGCATTGGGCGTGGTACGGCTTACCGTAAGCACATCCTCGTCGTCGATGGAAGCTGAAACCTCGCTCGGGCAGACCTGAACGGTGTATTCCATCATCTCGTTGTTGTTGTCGGGGTCATCGAAACACGCACTAATGTCAAAAGTGAACGATTGCGGATACTCGGTGTAGATGATGGGAGCCAGTTGGTTAGACACCACTGGAGGCTGGTCTTCAACGATGCATTCCACAGTGAATGAGGTCTGCACCGACTGCCCATTGCTCTCGGCTTGAAGAACGATGACAGAGGTGCCAGCCGTGTTTTGCAGGCGCTCCACCTCCAAAGTGCGACCGTTCAACGTTGTTCCCACCAAAGTGGGATTACTGTTGGATGCCACCGTGATGACAATATCCTCATTCGGGTCATCGGGGTCGTCGAAAGTGTCGGTCAAATCGACGGTTTCAGAGGCTGGATAGGTCTCAAAGACGATGTCATTGATAGGATTGACCACCACTGGTGGCAGATTGGTACCGCTAGCATACTCATCGGCACCGGCACAAGGCGTCGTGGAGCGGTCTTCACCATCGATGTCGGTCGTCACATAAGATAACGGATTGGCCACGGTGATGCCATCGCTTTCGGTGATATGAAGGTCGTTGTTACCCACAAACTGGGGCGTGCAGAGTGCGGAATAAGCATCGAAACCCGATGCAGCTGTCCAATCGGCTAGCGTAGCGCAATCCGTGCCTGCAATGATGCCAACATTGCTCCCCGTGAAGGAAACGCGGTTGTAATCGCAGAAACGGTTGTCGGAGTCGCTATTGAAACGAAACACATAACCGGAGGTTTCGTTGACGAACAGGTTGTTGTAGACCCAAAGGTTTTCCCAGCTCTTTTCCACAAACAAGTTTCCGCAAAGACCCGAGCCTGAGCATTTCGCCGTGTTGTGAGCAAAATAGATATGCTCGCTGTCGGCATTGTCGAAATCAAAACAATAACTGTAGTCGGCGTTGCATTGCAGATTCACGATGTTGTTTCGGATGATGACCGGTTCGGCTGCCGTACCTGTGACAGGACGTAGACGAAACACCGTTGTGTAATTGGTAGTTCGGGTCACATCGATGACATTGTTCTCGAAGAGACAGCCATAACGGCAACGAAAGACGTCGATGGCATTATAATCATTACGAATATCGTATGTGCTGTTGATGGTATTGCCACTCACAGTCACATGGTCGGTAAAGGTGACGTACACAGACTTGCTGCTTTGGTTGGTGAAAGTGCAATTTTCAACCAAAAGACCGTCATTGTACTGATAGATGTTATGGCCTTGATAATACAGCCCTATGTAACCGTTCACAAAAGCGCAATCTACAAAAGCGTTATCGCTATCCAACCATTCGCCCGAAATCCTATAGACGAGGTTTTTGTCGTTTTCAAGATTGGCCGTCGATACACTACCGACAAAGCGCACATTCTCGAACCGCAAGCCGCTGTTGCCATTCTGCAACTTCACCACGACAGCCTTGTTTTCAGAGGTGGTGGTCAAGGTCATGTTCTCGAAGGTCACGTAGTCGGTGCCTGCGAGTTTTAATGTGCTGTTGTCGGTGTAGCCGGCGTTGCTGGTCACCACGACCTGCTGGTTGTCGGCGCCCATGCCACGAAAGATGACACGGCTGGTGGCACTAGTGCCATTGATATTGTTGAGTGTGACGTATTCCTCGTATGTACCAGGAGCCACTTCAAAAACGACCTGTCCTGACACACCTGCGGCAAGCGCCGTAGCTGCCGCACTGAACGAAGTGTAGTCAGGGTTTTGTGAGGCGTTACTATTAATGGTGTAAGTACCTGAAAGTTGGGCGCGCAAGCTGGTGAAAGCCATTGATAGCGCCAACAAAAAAACTATTCGTTTCATTTCACCAAAGCATTATTGTACCATCACTTTCCGAATCACTCGGGATCCGCTCCAACTCACAGCGACAAAATAGACGCCTTGATGACAAGAACTCAAATCGATTTGAGCCGATCCGTTTTGTGCCTGACCGTTCAACACACATTGTCCCATAAGGTTATAAACCTCATAGTCAAAGCTTTGACTCTCATCCAGATGAACCGTGATCATCCCATTGGTCGGATTAGGATAGACCAGCATGGCCATAGCGTCTTCTTCAAGACCCTCCACATAGTTCATAATCACACGGAAGTTGAAATCCACATATTGTCCGTCGCTGGTGGCACGCATGGCAATTTCAGCGTCAGCTTGCTCAGCGGTCAAGCGCTCAAGCATCAGAATCCTGCCGTTCATGGTGGCTGAAACCGCCGCCTCGTTGGAGTTGGACAGCATGGTGTATTCTATCAGTTCGTCCGGGTCATCGGGGTCGGTAGCCACACCGTTGAAGTCGATATACACCAGCTTGGGGAACTCGTCCATCACCACATCCGGAACCGGAGTAATGATGTAAGGTGGCTCGTCGATGACAGCGTTGAGGATGACGTGCACATTGAAGTTGACCGACTGCCCGTCGCTGGTGGCACGCATGGTGAGGTCGGCAGTAGCTTGGTTGGCGTTTTGGCGCGTCATGACCAAGATCTTGCCGCTCATCGTGGCCGTCAAGGCAGAGGGATTCGAATTGTTGACGATGCTGTAGGCGATGTTCTCATCCGGATCGTCAGGGTCGGTGGCCACACCGTTGAGGTTGACTTGTTGCGTCTGCGGGTACTCATTGAAGACCACGTCAGAAACGGGATTGACGATATAAGGAGGCTCATCAACGACGGCGTTGAGAATGACGTGCACAGTGAAGTCGACCGACTGTCCGTCGCTGGTGGCACGCATGGTGAAGTCAGCAGTGGCTTGGTTGGCGTTTTGGCGCGTCATGACCAGGATCTTGCCGCTCATCGTGGCCGTCAAGGCAGAGGGATTCGAATTGTTGACGATGCTGTATGCGATGTTTTCATCTGGATCGTCGGGGTCGGTGGCCACACCGTTGAGATTGACTTGTTGCGTCTGCGGGTACTCGTTGAAGACCACATCAGAAACGGGATTGACGATATAAGGCGGCTCATCAACGACGGCATTGAGAATGACGTGCACGGTGAAGTCGACCGACTGTCCGTCGCTGGTGGCACGCATGGTGAGGTCAGCAGTGGCTTGGTTGGCGTTCTGACGTGTCATTACCAAGATCTTGCCGTTCATCGTGGCCGTCAAGGCAGAGGGATTCGAGTTGTTGACGATGCTATAGGTGATATTCTCATCCGGATCGTCGGGGTCGGTGGCCACGCCGTTGAGGTTGACTTGTTGCGTCTGCGGGTACTCGTTGAAGACCACGTCAGAAACGGGATTGACGATATAAGGCGGAAGGTCGGGAGCGGCGCCACCGCCATTGAAGTTATCCATACAGAAGTAAGCCGGCGTAATCATGTTGTAGCCACTACCTCTTGATGACGAAAGGCTAAAGGAAATGGTGGCCACATCACCCAAGGGGCTGAGATCGAACCACTCCCAAGTATTAAGGACATAGTCTTCCTCATTGTTGGCAAAGCGATAGTCCGCAAGGTAGAAATCCAATGTACCCACAGTCTGTCCTCCAGCATTCTTACCTGTCGCTGTCACCTTGAACCAGTCAGGGTCGTTGCCTGTAGGTCCTCCGTAGGGTTGCTCGCCATACCCTCCTTGAAGAATGTCCTGATAAGTCCACAGGTTGTTGGTGACATAGCAGCCAGTGACCGTATGTGATTGCCCATCGGCGGCATAGACATCCGTCTGCACACCCATGGTATAGGCCACGGCATATTGGGTAGAGCCATCATAGCCACAGCCTGAAGCCGCAGTATACTGGGCATTCATACCGGATTGGTTCAAATCCGTGCGGTTGGAGGCCGTGAAACCGCCCCAATAGCCGTTTTGTGTATTATTGGTGAAGAGCCAGCCGCCGCTGGACATTTCATTGGATCCAATAGGGGGTTGCCAAATACCGTTACTGCCGAGTTGGACGTCTTCGAAAGTGGCCGGATCCTGGGCAAAAGCCCAAGCAGCCAAAAAAAGCGCGAGGGTTAAGGATAAAAGCTTACGCATAACTTATTTGTTTTAATGCATTAAACGAATAATGCAAGACCATCGCAAGCAGCTATGCTAATTGCCGCGCTTAGCGTCGCCCTTGTTCCCGAAGGCTTGCAATTGAACTCATGGTTTGGCAGGTCTTCTGACTCGCCCGAACCTGTCGCCTTCCCATCTGGATGAGCCAGACAGTGGCTTTGTTTGACAGGCCTTACACGGACTTACAGCAGCGGGCACTGTTGCCGACTTGCACGGCATTCCCTTGGCCAAACTCGGTGCAAAGATACAACTTTTCCCGCATGCTTACAATTTTCAACAAAAACAAAGTGGAGACAGCCACTCAGGCCATCTCCACCTTATTCTTTGTCTTACAAAAAAACTTAGAAGCAGAAACCGATACGTCCCAAAATCATGATGGGATGAACGGTTCCATATTCGTTGAAGTGGGTCTCCGCGTTGGAAACGTTTTCTTCAAGGTTCCTTACCTTCACAGTCTCCTCGCCAGCGACAGAAGCCTTGCCGAGGTCATAGAAGCTGCAACCGATGATCAGATTCTTTGCCACTTCGATGCCAATGCCAGCCTGATAGGCAAAGGTGAAGGCGTTGTCAAACTTTTGGGTGGTAGTCTTTTGTGTTTCGACAGCCAAAACATATTTGCGCACTGTCTCCATGGAGGTGATGAAACGAGCGTTAGCACCAGCACCAGCCTCGACATATACGCCCAAATTGGGATTAAAGCGGTAAATGTAATTCAAGCCCAACATGGCAGGGACATTGATGTATTGCGGCTTTGCCGTATAATTCAGACTACCACCGTTAAACGAACCCTCAGATGTACGATACCAATTCTTCAAATCTTGGCAAGGTCCGTTGTAAAGACCATCCACTGAGAGCATGACACCCAGTCCAGGGACGCCAACATTGAAATACCACTTGAGACCTGCATTAAAACCAATGCCTGCACCGGCATCGTCGTCATCAAGTTCATATGAGGTTAATGCGAAATCATCGAACCCATCGAAATCCGCAAAATCCGACATCGGGAAAGAAGCCCCAAGAAACATGGCGCCACGCGTTTGGGCCATAGCCTGACCACCCAGAACCATCATGAGGGTCAAAGCGAACACTTTTAATAGTCTATTCATATTTTTGATACTTAAAGTTTTGTTTTTCCGTTGTATTTAAAACGGTACAAAATTACAAAAAATTTGTACTTTTGCGTTCTAAACGGAAAAATATGCTACAAGGTCTCAAACGCTTTAAGGAAAAACACCCTTTCACCTCGTTGATGCTGATTGCCATCGCGGTGAGAATCATCGCCGTAGTGTTTGTTCCAGGTTTCGGCTCCCATGGCGAGCTGCAGCACCCTACCCTTTTCATCGCCTTCCTCGAAAAGATCAAGGCGCTTCTGGGCATCAGCGACTCACAAGGGATGATGTTTCTCAGCCGCTCGCTCTATGCCCTGGTCTCGCTATTCACCGTTTCCATGATCTACCGCATCTGCGACCTGACGTCCAATAAGCAAAACGCTTGGCTGTTAGCCCTCATCCCTGCCTTAAGCTGCATCATGCCTTCATTTGGCATCATCGAAAACGCCAGCGCTTTCCTCGGTCTACCGCTGATGCTTTATGGTGCCAATGTGGTGCTGCGCCAAGAGGTATTGCGACAAAACAACCTCAATGAGAACGTCCACCGTACCTCCTTCCTTATTGCTGGTCTCATGCTCGGATTGGGCATCTGCGTGTGGTATGAGAGCGCCTTCGTCGTTCTCTGCATCCTCTTGATTCTCTGCATCCGACGCAATTTCAAAGGTGCGGTGATGACCCTCATAGGCACCCTCTCCTCTATCGTTGCTTTGGGACTCTTGCTTTGGGCTCTAGGTGTCAATCCGTTGAAATACATCCAACTATGACCAAAGAAGAAGCCCGTCAGCGCATCGCTGCCCTGAGCGACGAATTGGAGCAGCACAACTATAATTATTACATCCTCGCCAAGCCCACCATCAGTGACTACGAGTTCGACATGAAACTCGAAGAGCTGGCACGTTTGGAGAAGGAGTTCCCCGAGTTTCTCTCCCCCACCTCACCCACCCAACGCGTAGGCGGCGGCATCACCAAGGAATTCCAGAGCGTGAAGCATCGCTATCCCATGCTCTCTTTGGCCAACTCATACAGCCGTGAGGAGATAGCAGACTTCATCAGCCGCATCAAGAAAACCATCGAAGATGAGGTGGAGTTTTGCTGCGAGCTGAAGTTTGACGGCCTCTCCATCAGCCTGCAATATGAAAACGGCACACTCGTACGCGCCGTGACTCGTGGCGACGGCACTCAAGGCGACGACGTCACCACCAACGTGAAGACCATTCATTCCGTGCCGCTCAAACTGCATGGCGACTATCCCGAGTTCTTCGAGATGCGAGGCGAGATCGTGATGCCCTTCGAGAGCTTCAACCGCCTCAACGAAGCCCGTGCCGAGGCTGGCGACGACCTCTTCGCCAACCCGCGCAACGCAGCTGCTGGAACACTAAAACTACAAGACTCAAAGGAAGTGGCCCGCCGCCGCTTGGACAATTACTGCTATTATATGATGATGGATGGTCTCGAAGACCGCTATCAAACCCATTACCAAAGCCTTCAGGCCGCCCGCAAATGGGGTTTCAACATTTCCAACTTCATGGCCCTCTGCAAGACCATCGACGAGATCTTCGAGTTCATCGACTATTGGGACGAAGCCCGTCACCAATTGCCTTTTGCCATCGACGGCATCGTGCTGAAGGTCAACAGTTACGCACAGCAGCAGGCATTGGGCTATACAGCCAAGTCACCGAAATGGGCCATCGCCTACAAGTTCAAGGCCGAGGAGGTGGAGACCGAGTTGCAAAGCGTCGACTTCCAGGTGGGACGCCACGGCACCATCACGCCTGTGGCCAACCTCGCTCCCGTGCAATTGGCAGGAACTACCGTGAAACGCGCCACCTTAAACAATGAAGACTTCATCCGCCAGTTCGACCTGCATTACGGCGATACCGTCATCGTGGTGAAAGGCGGCGAAATCATCCCGAAAATCATTGGGGTAAACTTCGACAAACGTCAAGCAGGAGCACAACCCGTGACTTTTACAAAGGTCTGTCCAGTTTGTGGCACCGAGTTGGTAAAAAACAAGGACGAAGCCGCTTGGTACTGTCCTAACGCACAGAGCTGTCCTCCACAGGTGAAAGGTCGCATCGAGCATTTCATCAGCCGCAAGGCCATGAACATTGAGAGCCTTGGAGAAGGCAAGGTGGAGTTCCTATACGATGCCGGCTTGATCAAGGACGTGGCCGACCTCTATAGCCTCACTTTTAGCAAACTCTACGGTCTGTCCAACGATAAGGTCAGCTTCAAGGAGAAGACCGCAAAGAATATCATCGATGCCTTGGAGAAGTCGAAATCCGTTCCCTTCGAGCGGGTGCTGTTCGCTTTGGGTATCCGCAATGTGGGCGAAGTGGTGGCCAAGACCATCGTGGCCGAATATCACGACATCGACAGTATCATCCGTGCCTCCGTCGAAGAGTTGAGCGCCATCAACACCGTAGGCGAAGTCATTGCACTTTCGGTGAAAGCCTTTTTCGAAAATCCTGTAAATCTGGACATTGTACAACGCCTAAGGGCTGCAGGTTTGCAGTTCGCCAAGGCCGAGACGCCCAAATCTGACAAAGAACAGGTGCTGGCAGGCAAGTCGTTTGTCGTGAGTGGCGTGTTTGCACACTATTCTCGCGACGGCATCAAGGAAACCATCGAGGCCTACGGCGGCAAAAACGTTGGCAGCATTTCTGGCAAGACCGACTATGTGTTGGCTGGTGACAAAATGGGGCCCGAGAAACGCAAAAAGGCCGAGTCTTTGGGCATCCCCATCATCACAGAAGCAGAGTTCGACGCCATGATTGGAATGAAACGCGAGAAGGAAGAAACAGGACTTCTCTTTTAAAACACCTCTTTCAAACGCCGCATCGCCTCCTCCACTGTCGACCTCGGACAAGCCAGGTTGATGCGGAAGAAACCGTTTCCTGCTTCACCAAAGTCTTTACCACGATTGAAGCCCAATTGCGCTTCCTGCGTCATCTTGCGCCACAATTCCTCTTCCGAAAGACCGTAGCCGTTGAAGTCAAGCCACATCATATAGGTAGCCTGCGGCTTGTGGAACTTCACCTTGGGAAGGTTTGTGGTCAGGAAGTCCGCGACATAGTCGATGTTGCCTTGTACATAGTCAAGCAACTCTCCCAGCCATTCATCGCCGTATGTCATGGCAGCCTGTGTAGAGACTTTACCGAAGATGTTGCCGAGATGCGCCTCCATATCTTCAACGTAGGCCACGTAGGTCTTGCGCAACGCCTCGTTGGGGATGATGGCCGTTGAAGTAGCCAAACCCGCTAGGTTGAACGTCTTGGAAGCCGCGTGGAAGGTGATGCTGTTCAAAGCATACTGATGTCCCAAAGTGGCAAAAGGCGTATGCTTGTAACCAGGTAGCACCAAGTCGCAGTGAATCTCATCGGAAATGACAAGCACATGGTTTTTCAAGCAAATCTCGCCCAAAAGCAGCAACTCGTTGCGCGTCCAGCAACGGCCAACGGGATTATGAGGATTGCAGAGGATCAGCATCTTGGCTGTCTTGGCTTGCTCGACCAGCTGGTCAAAATTGAATTCATAGCCATCACCTTTATTAATTAAGGTGTTGTAGACCAACTTGCGTCCATGGCTGCTCACGGCGTGATGGAAAGGCGGATAGACAGGCGGCTGGATGATTATCTCGTCGCCAGGCTGCGTAAAAGCCATCACCGCCATCGTAAAACCACAGACCACGCCTGGGGTAAACGACAGCCACTCCTGCTTCACTTCCCACTGATGACGGCGTTTCAGCCATCCCATAATGGATTGGAAATAGGCATCATCCTTGAAATGGTAACCATACACAGGATGCTCGGCACGTTCGATGACTGCCTTGCGGACAAAGTCAGGGGTCTCAAAGTCCATATCGGCCACCCACATGGGCAACACGTCGGGATTGCCGAACACCTGCTGGCGTAAATCATACTTAACGCAGTTGGTATCAGCGCGATTGATGATCTTGTCGAAATCGTATTTCATCGTAGCTTGTTTTTGATGCCGCAAAGTTGCGAAAAAAATCGCGGTTTTTGCCGTGGATAAGGAAAAAAGATGTACTTTTGCGCCGTCAAACAAAGACAAAACGTTCTTTCATTCTTGGGGGAGTCGCATAGTGGCAATTGCAACAGACTGTAAATCTGTCCGGGTATCCGTTCGGTGGTTCGAGTCCACCCTCCCCCACTTCAAAGCGAAGTGTTCGGCTTCGCTTTTTTCATGCCCTTTTCACAGAAAACAAAATTTCTCCAGCTTTTTATCATCGCATTAAAATAATTGTATATCTTTGCACTACAAATACGTATGTTATGAAGATCTTTGTCGCCAAACTAGCATTTAAGACCACAACGGAAGATTTAAGAGCCCTGTTCGAGCAATTCGGCACGGTAGAATCCTGCAAGGTCATCATGGATCACGAGACGGGACGCTCGAAATGTTACGGTTTCGTAGAGATGCCCAACGATGATGAAGCCTACAAGGCCATCGTGGAGACTGACGAGACCGTCTTCATGGGTAACGAGCTGCAAGTCAAGAAGTCACGTCCACAAGCTGCAGCGGCTCCCAAGCCGGAAAAACCGGTACGCCCAAAGCGCCCACACCATCCTTACGTACCCAAGACGGAGGAATAATAATGCGTTAGCGCATTTTTTTCGCCCAAGTCGCCTACATATTTAAAAATATTCCGTATTTTTGCACCCGCAAAACGATGGCCTGGTAGCTCAGCTGGATAGAGCAACAGCCTTCTAAGCTGTGGGTCTTGGGTTCGAATCCCAACCGGGTCACGAAAAAGAAAAATCCCAACTCCTTTGGAGCTGGGATTTTTCATTATCCTAGGAACAATAGTGCGACTTACTTCACTTGGTCGACGATGGCCTTGAAAGCCTCGGGGTTGTTCACAGCGAGGTCGGCAAGGACCTTGCGGTTGATTTCGATACCCGACTTGGTGAGCTTGTCCATGAATTGGCTGTAGTTCATGCCATACTCGCGAATGGCGGCGTTGATACGGACAATCCACAGGCTGCGGAATTCGCGCTTCTTGTTTCTTCTGTCGCGATAAGCGTAGGTCTGACCCTTTTCGTAAGAGTTCTTCGCCACAGTCCACACGTTCTTTCTCGTGCTGAACTGACCTTTGGTCTTCTTCAGGATTTTCTTTCTTCTGGCTCTTGAAGCCACTGCATTGACTGATCTTGTCATTTCTTTTGATTTTTTCGTCCAGCGCCTCGCTCCTTTCGAGAACTTTTCTGCTGAGACAAATTACACATTTAATTAATTACATGAGAAGCATTTGTTTCACGACTTTCTCGTCTGCTCTCTCAACGATTGCAGTGTGGTCGAGGTTGCGTTTTCTCTTCTGGCTCTTCTTGGTCAGGATGTGACCATGATAAGCATGCTTTCTCTTCAGCTTGCCGCTACCCGTTACTTGGAAACGCTTCTTGGCAGCGGACTTTGTCTTCATTTTCGGCATTTTACAATTAGTTTTAAAGTATTAAAAATGAGTTTATTTCTTCGTTGATTTAGGAGCTATCATCATCTGCATGCGCTTGCCCTCCAACTTGGGCATCATCTCTACCTTTCCGAACTCTTCCAACTCTTGCGCAAACTTCAGCAACATGATCTCACCCTGTTCCTTGTAGACTATGGAACGTCCTCTGAAAAAGACTTCCACCTTCACTTTTGAACCCTCTTGGAGGAAACGCTTGGCGTGGTTCAGCTTGAACTCGAAGTCGTGGTCGTCGGTTTGGGGTCCGAGACGGATTTCCTTGATGACGACCTTGGTAGCTTTGGCTTTCTGTTCCTTCAGGCGCTTCTTCTGGTCGAAGACGAACTTCTTGTAGTCCATCGCCTTGCAGACCGGCGGGTTGGCATCGGGTTGGATCTCGACGAGGTCAACACCCAATTCTTCTACGATTCTCAGCGCTTCGCGTAAGGGGTAGATATTTGGTTCGACACCCTCGCCCACCAAACGTACCATCGGAGCCTTCACTTGCTCGTTGATACGATGGTTGAATCCGTCCTTGTCCTTGTTGGGCTTCTGTCCAGGCCTACCTTTTTGTGGAATCTGTGCTATTGTTGTAGTCTCCTATATTAAGTTTATATTCAGTAAGTTAGTTATCTCTTGTTTTGTTCTTCCTCCACTTGCTTTCTGATCATCGCAGCGAAATCGTCGGTCGGCATCGTGCCCAGGTCGACTTGACCATGCTTACGCACAGACACCTGATTCTCAGCCGCTTCCTTCTCGCCCACGATGAGCATGTAAGGATATTTCTTCATTTCAGCATCACGAATCTTACGGCCGATCTTCTCGTTACGCTCGTCAATGAGGGCGCGAATATCGGACTTTTTCAGATACGATTGCAAATTTTTCGCAAAATCGAGGTATTTTTCGCTGACCGGGAGGATTATCACCTGGTCAGGAGCCAGCCACAGCGGGAACTCACCAGCGCAGTGCTCAAGCAACACGGCCACGAAACGCTCCATGGAACCGAAGGGTGCGCGGTGCACCATCACGGGACGGTGCTTCTCATTGTCGGCACCGATGTAGCTCAGGTCGAAACGCTCGGGCAGGTTGTAGTCCACCTGGATGGTACCCAGCTGCCACTTACGGCCGAGGGCGTCCTTCACCATGAAGTCGAGCTTGGGACCGTAGAAAGCGGCTTCGCCATATTCCACATGGGCGGGCAGACCCTTCTCGGCGCAAGCCTCCTGGATGGCGGCTTCTGCCTTAGCCCAGTTCTCGTCCGTACCCACATACTTCTCATGGTCGTTGGGGTCGCGGAGCGATATCTGTGCTTCAAAGTTCTTGAAGTCAAGAGCCTTGAAGATGATTTCGATGATTTCCATCACGCGGATGAACTCTTCCTTCACCTGGTCGGGGCGGCAGAAGATGTGGGCATCGTCTTGGGTGAACGAACGCACACGGGTCAAGCCGTGCAACTCGCCGCTCTGCTCATAGCGGTACACCGTGCCGAACTCAGCGCAGCGGAACGGCAGGTCCTTATAGGAACGCGGTTTCCACTTGAAGATCATGCAGTGGTGAGGGCAGTTCATCGGCTTCAGCAGGTACTCCTCGCCTTCTTCGGGTGTGGTGATCGGGCGGAAGCTGTCTTCGCCGTAGTGATCCCAGTGACCGGAAGTGACATAGAGTTGCTTGCCACCGATATGGGGCGTGATGACTTGTTCATAACCATACTCCTTCTGGATCTTGGTCAGATACTCCTGCAGGCGCAGACGAAGCTCGGTGCCTTTGGGCAACCAGATCGGCAGACCCTTACCCACAGTGTCGCTGAACATGAAGAGCTCGAGCTCGCGACCCAGCTTGCGGTGGTCGCGCTTCTTGGCTTCTTCGAGCAGCACGAGGTACTCTTCGAGTTCCTTCTGCTTCGGGAAGGTGATGCCATAGACGCGGGTCAGCTGCTTGCGTTTCTCGTCGCCACGCCAATATGCACCAGCCAGCGAGGTCAGCTTCACAGCCTTGATGAAGCCCGTGTTCGGGATATGGGGACCGCGGCAAAGGTCGGTGAAATTACCACATTTATAATAGGTAATGGTACCGTCTTCCAGCTCGCTGATCAGTTCTTCCTTATACTCATCGCCTTTCTCGGTGAAGTACTTCAAGGCTTCGGCCTTGCTCACATCGACGCGCTCGAAGGTCTGCTTCTCACGGGCCAGTTCAAGCATCTTCTTCTCGATAGCGACGAGGTCGGCCTCGGTCAGGGTGAGGTCACCCGTGTCGATGTCATAGTAGAAACCAGCGTCCACTGCGGGGCCGATGCCGAACTTCACGCCCTTATAGAGGGCCTCGATGGCTTCAGCCATGAGGTGGGCCGACGAGTGCCAGAAGGTAGCCTTACCTTCGGGGTCGTCCCAAGTGAAGAGTTGAATGGTGGCGTCCTCGTTGACGGGGCGCATGGCATCCCACATCTTACCGTTCACCTTGGCGGACAGCACGTTACGTGCCAAACCCTCGCTCAGGCTCTTGGCGATATCCAACGGCGTGACACCGGCTTCAAATTGTCTGACACTATTGTCAGGGAAGGTTATGTTAATCATATAAATAGGTCTTTTTGAAAGCGGCTGCAAAAGTACAAAATATTTCCTTACGAAAGCACAGATTTTCAGTCTTTGAGAAGATTTTTTTCACCTTATTCATAAAAACACTAAATTTGCGCCAAATTATCATCCATGAAACGATCCATCATCCTCATTTTCCTTGCAACAATGTCATTCTTCGGCTATTCCCAAGATTGGTTCGGCTTCAACCGTTATCAAGCCGACAATGAACGTATTATCACTAGTGGCGACTGGCCTGAGGTGGTCTTTATGGGCAACTCCATTACCGACAACTGGGCTTATTTCCATCCTGATTTCTTTAATAGCAACAACTTCTGCGGCCGAGGCATCAGCGGCCAGACCTCGTCACAGATGCTGGTGCGGTTCACCGACGACGTCATTGCCCTCCATCCCAAGGCCGTGGTCATCATGGCGGGTACGAACGATGTGGCACACAACGAATATTGGGTGTCGCCCGAACGGGTGGTCGACAACATCATCGCCATGTGCAACATCGCCCAATCCAACGGCATCATGCCCATCATCAGCTCCATCCCACCCTGCTCCGAGTTTCCATGGAGAAAAGAGATCAACAACCCTGGCCAAACCATCGTCGACATCAACAAAAGTCTAAAGGCATTCGCCGATGCGAATGGAATCGTTTACGTCGACTACCATTCAGCCCTTACCGATGAGAAGCTCGGTCTCCCCAAGACACTCAGCAATGACGGCTGTCATCCTCTCCCTGACACTTATTTCACCATGGAAGAGATGGTTTTGGAGGCCATCAGGAATGCATTGAAAAAATAGCATCACATTATCCCTGCATATCAAAACATCTTTACTAACTTTGCGGCCTAATCTTTCAATCAATGAAAAAACTATCACTCGTTCTATCACTGCTTTTTGCAACTATTTTCGGCACTTTCGCACAAACCTTGATGCAGGTCGATGAAACAAAGGCACACAAAACAGCGCAAGCCTTCGTCAACACTAAGGCAACCTTTAAAGGACAAGCTTTGAACTTGGTGTCATCCGACGGCATGTACATATACAACATTGGCACACAAGGCTTTGTCATCATCTCAAGCAATACCGTCTTACCCCCTGTTTTGGGTTGGTCGGACCAAGGGACATTCCCTGATATGGACGACGCTCCCGAGAACTTCCGTTCCTGGATCGAGCATTACGGAGCTATGATCAGTTTCGCCACCGAAAACGGCATTCAGCCTGAAGCCAAGGTGCTACACCAATGGGATGAGGCCTCACATGGCCTTTTCGGAACACGTGATGTCACAACGGTGGATCCTTTGGTCAACACACACTGGAACCAAGACTGCTACTACAACGAATACTGCCCTGATGCTCCCGGTTATGGCTGGGGCGGCTGGGGTGGCGGTCCCTGCGGACACGCTTATGCTGGCTGCGTGGCCACCGCCATGGCACAGGTGATGAAATACTGGGATTATCCCGAAACAGGCTTTGGCTCACACAGTTACGTCCATAGCGAATATGGCGAGCAGAGCGCCAACTTTGCCGCCACCACCTATCGTTGGAACGAGATGCCCAACGAGGTTTGGAGCCACAACGACGCCGTGGCCACCCTGCTTTATCATTGCGGCGTGAGCGTCAACATGAACTACGGTCCTAGCGGCAGCGGCGCACAGAGTGCCGACGTGGAAGACGCACTCCGCTCCTATTTCGGCTATTGCGGAGCCAAGTATCGCCAAAAATCCGGATATCAGGAAGAGGCCTGGATTGCCATGCTCAAGGCAGAGCTCGACCTCTCGCACCCTTTGTATTACTCAGGCGCTAACGGCGACAGCGGTCATGCCTTCGTTTGCGACGGCTACGACAACAACGACCTCATGCATTTCAACTTTGGTTGGAGCGGCAGCGGCGACGCCTTCTATTCCACATACGACGTCAATGGTTTCAACCAAGGACAGGCCGTGGTAGGCAACATCTATCCTGTCAGCATCCAAGCCGACGCCAACGGCATCATCTACGTCAGCGAAGACGGTACAGGCGACGGCTCTTCGTGGAGCAATGCCACCAACAAACTGCAGTTCGCCTCTGCCCTCTCGAGCGGCGGCAACACCAGAGTTTGGGTGAAGAAAGGGACCTATTACGGCGACACCTCCGATGCAGAAGGCGCCTTCTATATTTCGGCAAACAACCGCATCTATGGTGGCTTCGAAGGCAACGAAGCCCCCGATTATGACCTCTCGCTCCGCGATTTCGAAAAGTGTCCCACCATCCTCGATGGTCAGGGTGCCCGACGCGTGCTTTTGCAGGATCAAGCCTATACCTCGACCAACATGCCTATTTGGGACGGCTTCATCATCCAAAACGGCAGCATCGGCAGCGGTGCAGGCATTTACTTGAACAACTACGTCACGTTGAACAACTGCGCCATCATCAATAACACCGCTTCCATGTATGGCGGCGGCATCTACATCAACTCGACAGGCGGTACGGCCCATGTGACCCTCAACAACTGCGTCATCATGGACAACAACGCCTCGATGGGCGGCGGTGTGTGCGACCGCGTCGGCGCCGACTACAACAACTGCCGCATCAGCAACAATATCGCATCCACCAAAGGCGGCGGCATATACCTTTATAACAGTGCCGAGCCAACGCTCAAAAACTGCATCATCAGCAACAACACGGCCACCAGCGCTGGCGGCATGTACGCCCGCGGCCAGTTCACCGCTTACAACTGCAACTTCGTGATGAACCTCGCCACGGAGAGCATCGGCGGCATCTACCACGAAAACAACCACAACAAATACTACAACTGCATAGTATGGGGCAATGTTGCCAACGGCCTGCCTAACCAGTTTGCCGGCCTCAGCGACTTCGACCACTGCGCCGTCAGCGGCATCGTCAACGGATCGGACAACTACAACATCCCCAACGAAAACAATGGTGATGAGCCTGGCATCTACGTCCGTTTCAACCATCCCGCATCCGGTGCAGGTGCGTCGCACCATCGCGACGACTGGAGCCTCAAGCCTCGCAGCATCTGCCTCAACGCAGGCAAGCCCAACACCACGGGTTTGGGCAACACCGACATCGCAGGCAACCCACGCCTACAGAAAGGCCGTGTTGACATAGGTGCCTACGAGAGCTGCGCCTCGCTCACGCTGGTTGAAGATGCACTTTATGAGAGCGACTTCCCCTACTGGTTCTTCAGCCGTCCCTTGACCGAGCCCGGCTACTACACAATGGCACTTCAGGGACACGATTGCGACAGCGTCATCGGCCTCACTTTGATGGTTTTGGAAGGTGTGGAAGAAGACGGCCCTTCGACAAGCTCAGGGACCTTTGCGGTCTGGCCGAACCCCACAAAAGGCCTCTTGCAAATTGAGGGCGAGGACATCCTAAAGGTGGAACTTTACAACCTCATTGGACAACTGATGTTCCGAGAAGAAAACACCAATGACATCGATATGAGCGTTTTTGAGGGAGGCATTTATTTCCTCGTAATCAGCAATAAAAACGGAGCAAAATCCATCACCAAGGTAATCAAAGAATGACAATGAAAAAGGCCTATTTCTCAGCAGGATGCTTCTGGGGCGTGGAGTATTACTTCAAGCGTCTCAAAGGCGTGACGAAGACCGTCGTCGGATTCATGGGCGGCGACATGGAAAACCCAAGTTACAAACAAGTTAAGACGGGTACCACGGGGCATTTAGAGACCATCGAAGTGGAATACGATCCCGAGCAGGTTTCCTACGAAGCCTTAGTGCGCTATTTCTTTGAAATCCACAACTTTGAGCAAGTCAACGGCCAAGGCATCGACATTGGCACACAATACCTTTCCGCCATTTGGTTCAACGACACCACGGAGCGCGACACGGCCATCAAGGTCTTTGGCGAACTGATGCAGATGGGCTATCATCCTGCCACGCAGATTCGGCAGGCCATGGCTTTCTACACCGCCGAAGACTTTCATCAAGACTATCTGGACGAGCGCGGAGAAACGCCGGAATGCCATGTTTGGCGGAAAATATTTTGAAAAAGGGACGCAATCGCGTCCCTTTTTCAAAATCATTATTTCACCACAAATTTCCGTGTAACACCATCAATGGCAATGAAATACATGCCTTGAGGCAAGGTCGATACATCAATTTGTTGGGTTTCTCCTGTGATTTGTCCCGTCATCAAGGTTTGACCCATAGTGTTGGTGATGCAATATGTTTTGGTTGAAGACTCAATAAATCGCGTCTCTACAAAGAGGATACCATGGGTAGGATTGGGATACACCATGATGTCATCATTCAATTCCACCACGCCATCGGTTTGCACGGTGACGAAGTCATGGATGCCGTCAACGGACATGGCTGGCTCCGATTCGCAGGTGCCACCTACAATCGTGTTAATGGCTGTCACCTGATAATAGAAATTCGGGGCGCTGGTATCGTGATCCTCGTAACACGTCGCATTGCCGTTGGCATATCCAATTAACTCATAATCAGTTCCATTGGTAGAACGGTAGACATGATAATGAATTGTCTCGCTTATTGTACCCGCCCACACGGCATTGGTGACTGTGATATTGTCAATCACCAAAGAATAATTCGACACATGGGTGAAATGGCGGAAACCAAGGTAAATCTCTTGCCCGATATATGCCGAAAGGTCGACAGTATAGGCTTGATACGGGTTGCTGGAATCCCATTCGGCAATGGTGGTGATGTTCAGCCCATCACTCGAGGCTACGGCCACTCCAAAATGTTCCGTCGGATACGAGGGATCATAGCCTGCAGCATAGAAGGTCATCGACGCATTCTCCATCACCTTCACTTTTGGCATGAAAGCGTAGTTGTCGGGCTGAAGTGATCCTAAGCCGTTCATATAGGAAAATGAACTTAGCGAGGCGTTGGTGTTGGTAGTGTTGACAGAGCCATCAGAATTCATGCCTCCACCGCTATAGATGCCAAAGATCTGTCCGTCGCCATCGGCATCGAGGAAGGTCCAACCTTGCGGGTCTTCTTCAAAACCGGTGTAAATCTCGCGTTCCCACGAAATCCTCACCTTGTCACCCAGATTTTCTGCCCTAAGGTTTTTGGGAGCGACACAATCCAACTCAGCTGCTGCACATTGCGGAGCAGCAAGGGCATAATAATTACCCGTCTCGCGGCTACCTTCTTGGATGATACGGATGCAATAATTAGAGGTATAGCGATTCACTTCATGTGTGAATGAAGTCTCACCGTGATTGAGGGTGGCAATCAACTCATCATCGGCATAGACCAGTGCTCCGATAGCAGGACGCGTCACTTCAGCCTCAACACCAGTCACCTTGATATCATCAACACAGAGGAAATAGGTATCACCCGTCGTGTTGAAGTGGCGAATGGCGACATAAATCTGCTGTCCAGCATAGGCCGAAAGGTCAGCAGAATATTCGGTGTAGGTACCCGTGCTATTCCACTCTTGAATCATGGTGAAATCAGAAGGATTGGTGTTGCCCGATGTAGATACAGCCACACCAAAATGTTCAGGGTCGGGAGCAATGCCAGGCATGTCGGCATCGCAAGCCATGAAGGTGATGCGACCATTGGCGGTCGGAGTCAATCGTGGCGTGACGATGAAGTTGTCGGGGTTGAGTTCATCCATTCCGGCCATCCATGACCATGAACGCAAGCCGATGCCTCCATTATAACCGCCGTAAGGATACACGCGGAAATTCTGTCCGTCGTTATTGGCATCGATAAGGGTGAGGTCCATCAATGTGCTGTCGGCAAAACCGTAATAGAGTTCCTCCACTAGGAAAGGCACATTCATTTCGGGTAATGTCCACGAGAGTTGGACTTGATTGCCGTCACTTTCGGCGTGAAGACCAGTGGGCGAGCCTTGGAAGTGGTCGGGCGTGCGGTAAGTCCAAGCGTAGGTTCTTTCCAAAGTTGAGCCCATCCCATAATTGGCCCTCACTGTGGTCGTGTGACAGGAACCATCGGCAAAGCCTTCTGTATCCAACAAGAAACGGTGTCCATGTTGATTTTGGGCTACCGTCTGGCCGTCGAGAATGATATCGCATCCCAACAACGGTTCATATCCAGACCCATCTCCAATGGAAATGTCGTCGACACAAAGGGCAAACTGGTCAGAGCAAGAACAGTGGCGAATGGCGAGGTATGCTTCCTGCCCTTCATACGCACTCAAATCGACAGAGATTTGCCACCAATTGCCTTGGAGGTCGCCAGTCACATCGCGGAACTGACGAGTAGATTGGCTTTTGCCAGTCAAAGTCCATTCCCACAAATTGGTGAAATCCGAAGGATTCGTGTTGCTTTCCGTGGAAATGGCCACTGCAAGATGCTCTGCGGGATAATCCTCGTCCAAGGCACAAAAATAGAAGTTAATCAAACCGCCAGCACGAATTGTCATACGGGGCGAGACCAAGAAATTGTCGGGCGTAAGGGGCGAACCGGAAACATAGTCGTAGGAATACGACACCACCATGCCATCAGTGCTATGATGTCCATAGCTACCTTGTGGGAACAGATTCCATGTTTGGCAGTCGCCATCGTTATCTATGGTAGTCCAATCCAAGAGTTGGCCTTCCTCATAGTCATCTTCAAAGCCCCAGTATGCATCTAATGTTTCGGGATTGAAATTCGGTGCACGAAAAAGCACGTAGCCCGAGGCGGAGACATAGTTCTCAACATCCATTTGGGCCTTGGCTCCAAAGGGAGCGGTCATTAGTAGTGCCATTGTCAAGAATGGCAGGATGTGTTTTCGCATAAAGAATAATGTAATTAACGTGAATTAAATTTGGGCTGCAAAGGTAGGGCTTTATCCTGATAATCCAAAATCTTGTAGCAAAACCAAATAAAAACATGCTTATCCTCTTTGATAAAAAGAAATAATCGCTACCTTTGCACATCATTTTCACTAAAACCAACAATTATGGCAAAAAACATCGAAGAAATCAAAGCCGCGTTGGCCGCTTACGGCATCACCGGCGTGAAAGACGTTTACTATAACCCGAGCTATGAGCAGCTCTTCAAGGACGAGATGGACCCCGCCCTGACCGGCTACGACAAAGGTGTGCTGACCGAACTCGACGCCGTCAATGTGATGACAGGTATCTACACCGGCCGTTCGCCCAAGGACAAATACATCGTCATGGATGCCAAATCGAAGGACACCGTGTGGTGGACCACCGAAGGCTACAAGAACGACAACCACCCGATGAGCGAAGAGGTCTGGGCACAGGTGAAAGACCTCGCCAAGAAACAGCTCAGCGGCAAGAACCTCTATGTCGTCGACGCCTTCTGCGGCGCCAACAAAGACACCCGCATGGCCGTCCGCTTCATCATGGAAGTGGCATGGCAAGCCCATTTCGTGCTCAACATGTTCATCAAGCCCACGGCTGAGGAACTCGCTGACTTCAAGCCCAACTTCACCGTTTATACCGCCTCGAAAGCCAAGGTCGACAACTACAAGGAACTCGGCCTCAACAGCGATACCTGCGTTGCCTTCAATGTCAGCAGCCGCGAACAAGTGATTCTGAACACCTGGTACGGTGGCGAGATGAAGAAAGGCATGTTCTCGATGATGAACTACTACCTGCCGCTGCAAGGCATCGCCGCCATGCACTGCTCCGCCAACACCGACATGAAGGGCGAGAACACCGCCATCTTCTTCGGCCTGAGCGGCACTGGCAAGACCACCCTTTCCACTGACCCGAAGCGTCTGCTCATCGGCGACGACGAGCACGGCTGGGACGATGAAGGCGTGTTCAACTTCGAAGGCGGCTGCTATGCCAAGGTCATCAACCTCGACAAGGAGAGCGAGCCCGACATCTACAACGCCATCAAGCGTAATGCCTTGCTTGAAAATGTCACCGTCGATGCCGCTGGCAATATCGACTTCAAGGACAAGAGCGTGACCGAGAACACCCGCGTCTCCTACCCCATCGAGCACATCGAGAAGATTGTGAAGAACGTGCGTCCCATCTCGGCTGGTCCTGCCGCCAAGAACGTCATCTTCCTCAGCGCCGACGCCTTCGGCGTGTTGCCTCCCGTCAGTATCCTGACGCCTGAACAGTGCAAGTACTACTTCTTGAGCGGCTTCACCGCCAAGTTGGCTGGCACCGAGCGTGGCATCACCGAGCCTACGCCTACCTTCAGTGCCTGCTTCGGCCAAGCCTTCCTTGAGCTACACCCGACCAAGTACGCTGAAGAACTTGTGAAGCGTATGGAACAAAGCGGCGCCAAGGCTTACTTGGTGAACACCGGTTGGAACGGCACTGGTAAGCGCATCAGCATCCGCGACACGCGTGGCATCATCGACGCCATCCTTGATGGCTCAATCGAGAAAGCCCCGACCAAGATGATTCCGTACTTCAACTTCGAAGTGCCGACCGCATTGCCGGGCGTCGACCCGAACATCCTCGACCCGCGCGACACCTACGCCGACAAGAACGTCTGGGAAGAAAAGGCCAAAGACCTCTCCTCACGCTTCATCAAGAACTTCGAGAAGTTCACGACGAACGACGCTGGCAAGGCTCTGGTGGCTGCTGGCCCGAAACTGTAAACGCAAAATTGTAGAGACGGTGTACACACCGTCTCTACATAGACACACGATGAGCCGCTCCGATTGGGGCGGCTCGTTTTGCATTATCCTTGCGCATTGTCAAAACCAACATCTTTTCCCTCCACATTGTTATTATTTTTGTAATTTTGCACCTTAAATTAATAAACGCTTAAACTAACTATACTAAAATGGCTACTACAATGAAAAAACTATTTGCTCTTATCGCTGCTATCGTATTGTGTTTCAACCTGAACGCACAAAATCCATTCGACGATGAGCAAGTCATCGTAACCCCTGACTTCTTACATTTCTACTTCCATGGCTGTTCGCCTCATGGAGGTCAGGTGACCATCACGAATTATACCTCCGAGGACTTGGTCGTCAACCGTTGCTACGCCGAAAACTTCAACGTGGAATGCCTTTACGAAGGTCGGAACATCGCTGAAACGGGCATGTTTGTTCCCATTGGTGAGACCGTCATCCTCGACACATACGCCACTCCTACAGCTAAAGACGTATACGGAACCCTGTGCATCGACACCGATTTTGGCCTCTTTACCATAGCCATTTATTATGAGACCACTTACGACGTCGACGAAAACATCCCAACTTTCAGCCTTGCCCCTATTCCTGCCAACGAGTTCATCACCATCAAGGGCGAAAACTTGGGCATGGTCAGTATCTTCAACATGCTTGGCCAAAAGATAGAGGATCATTTCGCTGAAGGTAAGGAACTCGTCATTGCCACCGCCAGTTTGCCGAATGGCATATATTTTGCTAAGACTGCCCAAGGCAAAACCCAACGCTTTGTCATTGCACATTAAAATAATCAATTGATAAACAAAAACTTAGAAAAAATGAAGAAAAACCTTAGAAGATTCGCCCCTGTGGCTCTCGTTTTCGTTGCATTGGCAACACTTTCCTTTATGGCTAAAATTAGCATCTCACTCCGTCTTCGTCCCGAACAAGGAAAGACTTTAACCATCTCCTCAAAAGCAAATATGATGACGATGATGGAAGTACAAGGCCAATCCATGAGCACGTCGCAATCAATGGAAACCAGGCAATCATTCACCGCAAAGAATGTCACTGATACCCAAAGCGATATTGAGACACAAGTAGAAGCCATCAAAATGACCATCTCCCAAATGGGTATGAAACTTGAGTATGACTCCGAACATCCTGAAAAGACCAGTCCCATGATTGCCGGCCAGACCAAGGAATTTGAACAAAGTCTGAAAAAACCCGTCACCGTTACATACGATGCCTTGGGTCACCTTGTTGGCGACACTACCGACCTTGGCATGAACCAACTTTCCAACATCATTATCGAGCTTCCCGACATGATTCTTTCTAAAGGCAGCAAATGGAATAGCACCAAGACCCAAAACGTCAACGGAACAGAATTCAAAGTGAACATGGAATACACCATCACCAACCTCTCCAGAAAAAGCGTCGACGTGAGTTTCACCGGAAACATTGAATCCACCGAGGTCACTGGCACCTATAATGGCACGGCCAGCATCAACCCAAATACAGGTTTGACGACAAACAGCACCACGAAATCCAATATCTCCATGACACTTAACGAACAAGGCATGAGTATTCCTGTCACCATCGTGGGGACGACGACTGTTGAGGTCAAGTGATTATCTCACGCAGAACTCGCAGAAATCTTTGATTCGACGAAGTCAATTATATGAAAAAGAAAAACCAGCGATGTCCTCGCTGGTTTTTTGTTTTCACTATAGCCATAATGCTTAGTTCAGCATGACCGGCATGAGCAGCATGAGCAGATCTTCGGCCTCGTTCTCGTTTTCGACGGGAGTGATGATACCGGCACGGTTAGGAGCCGACATCTCAATCTTTACCGTCTCGGAGTCGAAGTTGCTCAGCATCTCTTGCAGGAAGCGTGAGTTGAAGCCAATTTCCATGTCATCGCCTTCGTAGCTGCACGTGAGGCGTTCCTTGGCTTCGTTGTAGAAGTCGATATCCTCGGCGGTCAGCGTGAGCTCTTGTCCCGCAATGCGGAAACGCACCTGGTGCGTGGCCTTGCTGGAGAACACAGCCACACGACGGATGGCCGAGAGGAAGGTCTGACGGTCGATGGTCAGCTGGTTGGGGTTCTGCTTCGGAATGACCGCGTCGTAGTTGGGATAGCGTCCTTCGATGAGGCGGCAGATCAGCTGATAGTCGCCAAACGTAAACGAAGCATTGGTCTTGTTGAACTCGATGCGAACAGGTTCGTCGGCCAAGGTAGCCAGGATGCTCTTCAGTTGGTTGATGGGCTTCTTCGGCATGATGAACGAGGCCACCACGTCAGACTTAACGTCCATCCTTCTGTAGCGCACCAGCTTGTGGGCATCGGTGGCGACGAAGGTCAGGAAGTCGGCGGTCATCTCCATCAACACACCCGACATGATGGGACGGATCTCATCCATACCCGTGGCGAAGACGGTCTTCTCGAAACCTTTGGCGAGCACGTCGGCAGGAATCTCCCAAACCGAAGTATCAGCCATGGCGGGCAGCTGCGGGAACTCGTCGCTCTTGTGACCCGCAAGTTTATAGCGGCCTTCGCCGGCAATCAGTTCGACTGCCAAAGTGTTGTTGTCGACCGAAACCGTAATCGGCACATCAGGGAAGTTCTTCATGATTTCCAACAACAGGCGAGCGGGAATCGTCACTTCACCCGTACCATCAACCATGTCAGGAGTGATGCACACCGTCATGGTCACATCCAAGTCGGAGGATGTGATTTTCAGCTGGTTCTCGTCCAGATGGAACAGGAAGTCGTCCAAGATGGGCAAAGTGTTCTTGGAGCCGATGACACCGCTAAGGGCTTGCAGGCTCTTTAATAGCTTAAGGCTTGATACTATGAATTTCATTGCGTTATATGTTTTTTATTCATTCTATTTTGAAGTGGTAAAAGTACAAATAATTGGAATATGAAGGACATTTTATCGAAAAAAAACTCATTTTTTAGAAACTCCCAACACTCAGTCCAGCATATTTCAGTCGGTTCAAGAAATCGAGCATCGACTCGTAGGGCACGGCCACGTATTGGAATTGTTTGTCATCTTTGGTACGCGTGCGGTTCTTCTCTTTGGTTTCAGACAAACGCTGGTTGATGTCGGAGAAGGTGCAATGCACCTGGAATTGTCCGTCGCCAGAGTTGTAATTGAGATAAGCCTGGAACATGTCGTCTTGGAAATAATAGGTGATGTTGCCCAAACGACGGTCGAACACGACACAACCTGTGACATACTTGTTGACGACATGACTTCCAAAGTTGCCCAAACCGATCTTGCCTACCGAAACGAAGGCATGCATCTTGTCGTTCCATACCATCTTCAAGTCAGGGATCACGATGGTGTTGCAGTAGAAATCAGAAGAGGACTCTATCTGTGGATAGCCGCCTGCCAATTCGATGTTCTTGCGCAGTTCTTCCGTCTTTTCCTCGTTGGTTTCCGAACGATAATAAGGAAGGAAATTGGTCTGTGTCAAGTCAATGGACTCGCCTGAAACATTGGCAAAGACCTCCGCCATGGCCTGCATCGCCGCATCGTCGAAAACAGGCGCATTAAACACGTTGATGCCCTGCAAAGTGAGACTGTCGTTGGGATATTGCGTGTAGTCACCATGTACGACAAAGGTGGCCAAAGGCGTATCGATACCCAGGCCAGTACTGCCGTGGCCCTTGATGACGCCACGAGAATCAAGTTCAAGTTGGGTATCGTATTTTGTTTCATCGCTCACCACGAAGCGCAAGCTGTCGGCATCAAACCACAAGACACCGTTCATGGGCTCGGTTTCATCTAAGTCTTTCCTACCTTCCTTGGGCGTCAGGAATGAACCGAAATAACCGCCGTCGATGGCCAACTCATAATAGAGGCCGTTGGTCATCCGCTCGTCAGCTTCGCGCATCCGTTCCACGTCAATCGGTATGCGGATTGAGGTGGGATCGATACGTGTAGCCGAAACGAACCAGTGGTTGAGGGAAGCGATGGTATCCATAGCCATGGGCTCCGTCGCAGGGTTAAAGTCATCTTCGACAATAGGCATCTCCATACCCGTAGAGTCGCTTAGTGCTTCGTCCATCTCGACCAGCAAGGAGTCCTCGACGTGCTCAACGACAACGATCTCAGGCTCTTCAAAGGCCAACAAAGCAAACTTTCCGTCGTAATAACCCAACTCCTCTGAAGCATCCAAAGTCAGTCTACCTTGGAAACCAAACTGCGTGTTCAGCTTGAAGTCGGCGGTGTCAGTAATATGAGCATAGCCATGGGTGATGCCTCCAACAGGCATAATGGTGTCCATCAGAATCGGGGTGCGGGCACCATCGGCATTCACATAGTCCCAAGTGCCTTGTGCGTCATAATAGTTGCGACTATGAATGTTCACTACAGCGTTTTTGTAAAGATGGAATTGATTTAAGGTGTCGGCCAAAAGGTCGCCATTGATAGGCTCCAACTTCGACTCTGCGTTGATGTCGACATCATGCATATAGGGGAACACCGCTGCGTCGGCCACACGGATGATCTTCACGTCGTGGGCATGGATGATGTAGTTGGTCATGTCGTATTCGGCATTCATGCTGTAGAACTGCAAAGAATCTTGTTCAGGCACCAAAGAGATGAATTTGGATGCATTGTTATGCACTTCTAGCAATTCTTCGTATGTCGTGGCAGTGGCATAGTCGCCAAAACTCTCTACAGGATTATAAAGATGCAGGCTGTTGGTGGCCATATCCCATTCGGCTTCCTTCAAGGAACAGATGTATTGGTTCATGGGGAAGTCAAGGCTACTGGTCTGATCAAGGTAGTCGTATTTCACCTTTTGCGCGTCAAAGTCGACGTTAGCGCGGTAGTTGGTTGCCGAAAATGCGATGTTCGACGTATCTGCAGAATACAAGAGGAAGTTAGCCGAGTCGGCCACAAAGGTTCGGGAATCCAAAGCGAAGTGGTCGGAATCGAACTCGGTCAGTCCAAAACGCAACTTGCCGTCGGCCTCATAGCCATCCGGCGACAATGTTGTCTTTCCCGAGAAATAAGTGTCGCCATACATGCAGATAGGCTTGTCAATGGTCTCAGTGGTCAGTTCAGGAAGACGGATATCCCATTTCAGCCGCAAGGCATCAGCCGAAGCCATAGGGAATCCAGTGCCGTCGTCGCGGGGCACCATCTTGAACTGGTTAGTGATGGCTGTGACGGAATCCAGATAGAACATAAACTGATCCGACCTGAAGGCAGAAGTCTGATAGTCGAGTTTGCCCTCGCCGAAGAAACCGCTTCGCGAAAGGAAGACTCTGTTGTGGAATCGACCCAAGTCACCATACAAAGGATAGGATGCTGTCTCGTCCTCCCCTATCTGATGGACAAAACCCAAGGAGAAGTCTTCCATGACCACCAAAGGCTGCTCGATGTTCGGCATGATTCCGCCCGACACCAGCTCACCATCGAAACGCACTTTCCGCATCGAGAGGTCGTTGAGACTGTCAACGACAAAGGGATACACGCTATAATAGAACTTGCCATCAAGGTCAGCTGCAGTCTGTACGGAGTCGACATTACCAGGATGGAACACCCCTCCGTTAATTTTCCTGTAGAACTTGAAACCTTCAGCTTCACTATGGAAGATGGGATAATCCGGTGTCTCGTAACGGCTCGACTTATTGTCGCCATGGTCGATATCCAGGCGGCCTTTCAGCCTCTCCAAAGTGCCATCGACTGGGATGATATGATTGTCGTATCGTGCATAGAATCGCAACGAGTCGATCTTTTCCATATTGATGGAGAAGTCTTCGTAGTTGAACTCGCTGTCCTTGGTAAAGAACTCGAACATTCCCGCCATGATGCCACCCGAGAACTTGAAATTCTGGTTTTTCGTGAAAGTGATACGTCCAAAGTCGGGCACGATGACCACACGTTTGCGGTCGCTCAGCGAAATGGCCGATCCATTGACACCTTCGATTTGGCTTGTGATGCCAAACACCAGCAAGTCGTTGGTATGCAAGTCAAGGCTCAGGTTGGGCTGACGGTTGGTGGTCAACGTATGCAACTTGATGACATCGTAATCGATGGCCTCACGATAGGAATCCACCACGTCGAAAAAGCGAGGCAAGGCCGTGGCCCACTTCGTCTCCGAGTCATACTCCACGTAACCCTCAGCTTGCAGACGAAGGAGCAATGCGATGACCTGTTCGATGGGATAGCCCAGATATGAGGCCAAGTCGCCAACGGCAAACTTCACCTGTCGATCCACGTTGTCGAAGCCTTGCAGGAACTTCTCGATACGTATCATAGGATGGGATTGATCCAAACCTTGCAGACGCTTGAAGTCATCATGACGGAAATAGTTTACCGACACAACATCGCCCTCACTCACCGGGTTGACACCTTCCATCCTCCTGAAATACACCTGGTTGTCGTCGATGTCCCAATACATGGATTCGAGGAAGATATCAACGCCATGGAAATAATCATGGAAAGGCGCATCGCCATAGTCTTTTTCCGAACGGAACGCCATCAACCGGCGCGTCTTATTGTCATAACGGAAACCAATGTCATTGTGGTAGATGGAATCCATCTCGATTCCCGACAACGAATCGGTCAGATAAACACGCATGGCGGCGCGGTCCGACACCAGAAGCTCGTCCATTGACATCAGGAAACGGGGCGACTGGACCCTCACGACCTCCTTGCCGCCTTGGCGGAAATGGAAAACGGCTTTTTTGCTGACGCCGCCAAACACATCCACCTGGTTGCCCATCATACCAATACCACCCTCGAAGTCGATATTGCGCATCAAGTTAGAAATGGAATAATCAGAACGATACGACCTCACGCGAGGAAACATCGTTTTCTCGTTAGGCGCGTTCACCAACACTTTGTCCTCATAACGGCACAAGATGTCCTGATTGAAATGTTGGCGTTCGTGGAAAATGGCCGAGTCGATGGTGTATTCCGAACGGCTGAGGTCGAGCTCGTAGAAATCAGGCAGAGTGACATATACAGTCGTTGGTGATATGTCGAAACGCGACCAGTCGGCCGTGCCCCCAGTGCCTTCCCACCTATTGCCGTCCAAGTAATACACACCTTTGGTGTTCTTGAGTAGCGACTCATCCTTTTGCGAAACCAAGGCTAAAGTGCCATCAATCGAAAGTTCAAACTGATCCTTTGATGGGAAACCCCACAGGGCATCACGGAGGGTCCATTTTGAGTTGCCTTTGGCCGACAAGACCTTGTCGACGAAGATGCCACGGCTGGAGGCAAGGTATTTGTCCACGCCGTTCATCGACTTCTGCACCTTGGCATCGGTATAGCAGAGCCAGTTGGTCACATCTTTATGAGACAAGCCTGCTGTAGGGAGCTTTTGCGCGATTTCAATGAAATTGAAGATGTTGGCGTAGGCCTTACCCCCGCTCTTGGCATGGAGACGTTCACAAAGACCCATGATGATGTTGGCCTCTTGATTGTCATAGTAGCTGTCCCACACCCCTTTGAATGACTGCATGATGGCAGCTGCATCTTCTCGATCCTGTTTCGCATTGGAAGAGTTCAAATACGAGGATAGCTTGTCATAAAAAGCGTTCTTTTCTGTTGGAAAAAACGCCTGAGCAAATGATGGGACAACGCTCACGAAAAGCGCAAAAACAACAATCAAGATTCCTTTCTTCATCAAATTATCAATTATCAATTGTCAATTATCAATTATCAATTATCAATTACATAACAAACTCAGCAGCCACCCAATTATTACGACTCAGGTGACGGCAATAGCGCAAGCCAAGACGCTCTGCCTCCGACTTAATGCTTTCCAAATCCTCAGTATAGAACCCGCTGAAGAAGATATGGGCATCGGGGCGCATGGCATCCACATAATAGTGCATGTCGCGCAGCAGGATGTTGCGGTTGATGTTGGCCAGCACCACATCGTATTGCCCCTGGATAGCCAAGGCGTCACCAAGCACGACCTCTATGTCGGAGATGCCATTCAACTCACAGTTAGTGAAGGCGTTGCGATATGCCCACTCGTCGTTGTCGATAGCCACGGTTCGAGCAGCACCCAGTTTCTTGGCCAGGATGGCCAAAACCGCTGTACCGCTGCCCATGTCAAGCACTTCTTTCCCTTCGAAATCCGTCTCCAGCATCAGTTGGATGATTTGGGCGGTCGTCTCGTGATTGGCCGTTCCAAACGACATCTTGGGCTCAATGACGAGATCGAACTCGAAGCTTGGGTCGGGCTCATGGAAAGGCGCACGAACACGGCAGCGTTCGTTGACCACCACAGGCTGATAAGAAGCCTCCCAGAGTTCGTTCCAGTCCTTGTCGGGCATCTCCTCCACGTTCAACAAACGGATGTCAGTGAATGACGGCTCCAGCAAGAGGTTTTCCACAGCCACATCATCACGGCAGTCCTCCGAGCAATAGGCCTTCAAGCAACGATCTTCGTCCATGAACGAATCGAAACCTATTTCTGCAAGCATCGTAATCAGCATGTCGTGCTGAATGTCGGATGACGGTGCAGTGAAACTATATTCAAATGTTTTCATCTTCTTTCTTTCAAACAAAACTTACAAAACTCTCAAAACCTCCTTTTAGTGTCGCGGCACCCAACTGGGTTGCCGCCGGAAAGCTGCCAGTTGGCGCTTTCCGCATCTTCTAGAAAATGTTTTATCGGTTTTGTCGGTTTTGTGATACTACTCTTCGCCGATATGTGAGGCTTGGTCGCAGATGGAGACGAAGTCCTCGGCTTTCAGCGAGGCACCACCGATGAGGCCGCCATCGACATCGGGCTGGGAGAACAGCTCAGTGGCGTTCTTGGCGTTGCAGCTACCGCCGTAGAGGATACGGATGTCGTCGGCTGTGGCTTCGTCGTAGTGTTCCTTAATCAACGAACGGATATAGGCATGCATTTCCTGCGCCTGCTCGGGTGTAGCAGTCTTGCCCGTACCAATGGCCCAAACAGGTTCGTAGGCAATGATGGCATCGTAGATGGCATCACCGTCAAGATGGAACAGACCTTTCTCCAGTTGTTCCTTGACAACTTCGAAATGGCGACCTGCCTCGCGCTCTTCGAGCACCTCACCCACACAATAAATGGGAGACATGTTGTTCTCAATCAGACGGTTGATCTTCTCGGCAAGGACTTCGTTGGTCTCACCGAAGTATTTCCTTCTCTCGCTGTGACCCACGATGCAATAGTCCACGTCGATAGATTTCAGCATCTTGGCAGACACCTCGCCCGTGTAGGCGCCCTTGTCGTAAGCGCTGCAGTTCTGTGCGCCCACATTGAAACGCTGCTCATCGAATTCAAAGTCGGTCAGCAGTTCAAGATAAGGGAATGGCGGGCAGATGATGACTTCGCAATTCAGGTCATCCATCTCGTCAAGGCGGTCAAGGATGTCATCGACCAAGGTTTGGGCCTCATCGAACGTGAGGTTCATTTTCCAGTTTCCGGCTACGATTTTGCTTCTCATAACTATTTCGATTTAAAGATTTAAGATTCAAAGATTTAAAGATTCAAAATTGATATCATCGAATTCTTTGCATTTCAAAGATTTAAAATTTAAAGATACAAAGATTGAAACTCTGAATTCATAGATTTTAAAATGACAAAAATACGAAATTTTCGTTTACTAACTGTTTTTTTCTACCTTTGCAAAACAAATCACAAATAGACGTAGACATGAAGAAGGCTTTTCTCTTTGTTTTTCTGTTTTTTGCAAGCATGCTGTGCTTCGCCCAAGACGAACTCCCCACGGTTGTCCCTGATCGTCCAGGCTATACTTGGGGCACTGATGTGACACCTCACCAAAAACTCATTTGGGATCATGGATTTGGTTATGAAAAAACGCCCGAAGGGGCCAGCACTTTTACACTCAGCAGCAGTGTGCTACGTTATGGTCTTTTCGAAAACATGGAACTGCGTTTGGGCACTGATTTCATGATGTATAACGACGGCGAAGCCATGGAACCCACATTCGGCATCAATCCGCTTACCATCGGAACAAAGCTGAAAGTCTACGAAGGCTCTGGCATTCTGCCTTCCATTGGTTTGTTGGCCGAAGTACAATCTCCCCACGTAGGCTCGAAAGACCTGCTCCCCTCCCACCTTGCCCCGTCATTGTATCTGGTTTTTGAAAATCCCGTGACCGACTGGTTCGGAATATGCTATAATGTTGGTGAACAATGGAACGGAGAAACAGCCAAACCCACCACCTTTTTAGGTTTGTGCCTCTATTTCAGTTCCTACGACCAATTCGGTGCTTTTGTGGATTTTTACAACTACTTGAATTCGGAGAAAGGCAACCAATACATGAGCGAGATTGGCTTTACATGGCTCGTGTCGCGCCGCGTTCAGCTCGACATTGAAGGTGATTTCGATCTCCAGAACTTCGGCAAGTATTACGCCATTGGTTGCGGCGTGTCGTGGATGATCAACTAGTCTTTATTTCACCCGGATCTTCCTTCCTGGCCAAAGCTTGACGGTCTTTTTGAAGTTGTTGAGTTTGCAAATGATGGAGACCGTGGTGTAGTTTTCCACCGCAATCTCGGCCAAACTCTCGCCACGTTTCACAACATGGTATTTCTTCTTGTCACGAAGCGGAGGATATACCGCTTCCACCACATTGACGACAAAGCCACCATCCATATCGTCGTAGGCCATGTCAATCAGTTCCGACGACATGGAATATGACCTGTTGACGGGACGACCCTTGTCGAGCAGCGAATGGGAGAATAGCCATTCGTAAGTTTGTCGTAGGTAAAAGATGCGTGCCAATCGGCCATGGTTCTCGCCTTTCAAACGGTCGTAGATAAGTCGCGTGGTGTCGCCGCACGAGCGCATGGAGTCAACCACACGGTCGGAACACGACACAGGCGTCAATTCGTCGGCTGTGCCATGGATGATCCACAGCGGTAAGGTCGTCAGACCACAAAGGTCGTTGTGCGGCAACCCGCCGCACATAGCCATGGCCGCCGCTATCTTGTGGGGATATTTCGACGCCACGTTCAAAGTGCCCCAGCCACCCATACTCATGCCTAAAACATAGAAACGATTGGTGTCCACCTTGTAATGGTTGTCAATCCAATTGTATAGATTCATGACCTTTTCAGGGTCCCAAGGCTCCTCTGGGGTTTGTGGGGCCGCCACAATGGCATTGATGCGGCGTCCACGGAACAAAGCATCGATACACCCATAACGCAACACCATCTCCAAGGAATCGCCACTCAGGCTCTTACCGTGCAGGAACATCACCAAAGGCACTTCCTCAGCTTTTTCATAGTTGTCGGGAAGATAGAGCCAGAAGTCGTAGCCGTCCTCAATGAAACCACGACATGCCATCAGTTGCGCCTTTGAGGTGAGAGGCAACATGAAAAGCATCAGTATGAGAAACAGCAGCTTCTTCATGGTGGGTCTCAATTAGGTTTGATCGGCAAAAACCGCTTTGCAGCGACAGACTTCAACGGGCTTGTCGTCGTTAGGTCCCGTCTTTACCAATCTAATACAATATTCGTTTAAAGCCGTTTGTTCGCGATAACAATCCAACTTGTCGCCTTGATGCGCCTCGGCTACGTATGCAATCTCAAATCGCCTCAGCCGATGTTCGCGATACCATGCGATGTCCCAAAGGTCAAGCACATGCTCGATGTATTTCACCGAATTGACGTGACCATTGATGTCGATGTCGTTGTAATTCACATCTATAGTGCGCACCAATTCATCGTTTCCCGACATCTTTACTCGCCCACCTTTCTCGATGGGACAAGGTTTGTCGTCTACAATCCAATCGTTGATGGCGCCGTTGTCGATGGAATAGATGTCGGTAGGTTGGCGCGTCTCTGTATCAATCATAGCCCAAATGGAACGGCCGTAGCCGTAAACCTTCCCCTTGCCGTCCGACACGCAGAAGTTACGGCTGGTGAAGAACTTCATGGCATTTTCCACCCACGTTTCTATCGTAAAACGCTTGTACTGCGCAGGCATCTCCTCCATCTCGATGGCGAGTCTTGAAAGCACCCATGAGCGCTGAATGGTCATCAGGTATTTCATGCCGAAACCGCGATCCGTGGAATGGAAGTCAGCGGCATTGAGCATCTGGTTACCCAAATGGCCAAGGAACATCCTTCCCGAGAAATCGCAGTGGAAAGGTTCTGCAATGAATTCGTATGTGCCTATTTTATTCATTATGCATTGATTCTTACACGAGGGTCAATAATCCCATAAATGATATCCACCACAATATTGACGATAATCAGCATGACCGCAATCAGTAGCACCGCGCCCATGATAACCGGAAAATCGTATTTGTCCAAGGCATCGACAACCACCACACCAATGCCTTTCCAGTCGAAGACATACTCCACGAAGACGGCACCCGCCAGCAGCGAGGCGAACCATCCCGAAACTGCCGTCACCACAGGATTCAAGGCGTTGCGCAAGGCATGAACGCAGATGACACGCCAAGGCTTCAGGCCTTTGGCACGCGCTGTACGCACATAATCCATCGACATGGCTTCGAGCAAGGATGTGCGCGTCAGCTCCGTCACAACTGCCAATGGACGCATACCAAGTGTCAAGGCAGGTAAGATAAGGTTGCGCAGGCTGAGGAACTCTCCCCTGCCGTATTCATCAACCGTGTAGAGGCTACCAGTCATACTCAAGCCAGTATAGTGTTCGAGCAGGAAACCGAAAATCCATGCCATCAAGATAGCAGCAAAAAACGAAGGCAGCGACATGCCTATCGTAGTGACAAACAAGGTTAACTTATTAATGAACTTGGTATTGATGACTGCAGCTAAGATGCCGATAATCAGTCCCAAAACCAAAGCGATGGAGATAGACACGGCCGCCAACAACAGGGTATTCGGGAAGGCCTCGCCCAAGATATCGGAAACCTTTCGCTTGCTTTGGTACGACATGCGCAGATAAGGTCCTTTCAGCACAATGGCAGTCGCTCCAATGGTCGCCAGTTTGGCATAATGCCCGATTTTGTCAAGCTTTTGCGTGCCTTTGGAGACATTGTAGAACGATATGGGAACCAAATCGTTAAGATAGTCGACATATTGTTTTCCAAGGCTTTGGTTCATGCCGAGTTCCTCGCGTATGGCATTCACCGACTCTTGGTCGGCACGTTGGCCAAGCATCATCTGGGCGGGATCACCGGGCAGGATATTGAACAGGAAGAACACCAGCGTCGCGACACCCCAAAGCACCGCGATACCGTAAAGTAATTTCCTGATCACATAAGCACCCATGTCGTCACAAAACCTTCAAAACCTTATTGAAGTCTACTGCACTCCATTTGTCCTTCACCAAGCCGTTGTCGAGCCAGATAAGTCCAGGATTGGAACGCACTATAGGCTTGATTTCCAGCTCGTCGGCATAATACACTTCGTAGAGAAATCCGTATTTCTCACGCAGTTTTTCCACGTATTCTGGTTCGTCGGCAACCGTCCAAATCACAATAAAGCCTTGCTTTTCAGCGGCTTCTGTAATCACTCGAACCTTCTCCCATTCCTTTTCGGTCACCTTAGTCAGGTCGTGCGAGGTGAACATCAGCAAATTGTCGGTGGTCAAAATAGATTCTGTGACATCGTTGCCGTCTTCGTCCAAGGCTGAGAAGCCGAGGAAATTGGCCCCGCCTTCCGTCCTTTGGTCGACAAACTCCCATTGCGACATCCACACCGAGTCGTTCCAAGGATAGTTGGGTGAAACGTATTCCTGGGTCTCGCCAGTGGCTTTGTTTCTATAAATCAGATAAATCTTGGCCTTTTCCGTAGGTTCGGCATTCATCTGCTTGCCCACTTTCCAATTCATGAAATCGATGACGGGAAGGTGACGATAGTTGTAGATCTCGAATCCTAAGAACAAGCCAGCAAAGAGGACGCCCACAAAAAGCTGCACCGCAATTCCAATCGGGTTCCGCAAGTGCTTGTTGTTCAGAATCAAAGGCGCCAACACCGCATCGATGACCAAGTTCTTGTAAAAGGTCTGCCAGTTGCTCATCTTGATGGCCGTACCGAAGCAGCCACAGTCAGGCACCAAGTCATATAAAGCATCAAAAAGCGTAGTGATGGTGAAAAACAGCATCAGCAAAGTTGCACCCAATACCGCTAGTCGATGTAGTATCTTGGTTATCAAACAAATGCCTACCAAGAACTCAGCCAAAATCATGCCCATGGCCAACACCAAAGCGAAATCGTTCAGCCATGTCATGCCGTAGACCGAAAGATAGTCCAGCATTTTGTATTTCGTTCCCAAAGGGTCAACGCCTTTTGTGAAGCTGCTGAAGATGAACAAGGCACCTACAAGCAGACGGCAAATGGTTAAAGCAGTTTTGTTGTATTTCTTGCCGAAGACAAAAGCGACGAGTAGGTTAATCAGCAGGATGGCGAGAAACCAAATATGGTACTCGGGCAAGAAATAGATGCCCACTGCCGAGGCCAAGGCCAAAGCGATGCTGATCCAGGGCAGAATTACTTTTCGTTTCTTCATGGTGGATTTAGTTAGGCGACTGTTCACTCATCAAAATGAGGGCGAACACCGCATAGTTAATCATATCGTAATAATTGGCGTCAAGTCCTTCAGACACAAGCGTTTTGCCACCGTGGTCCTCGATGCTCTTGGTACGAAGCACCTTGCTCATGATGAGGTCAGTGATGGAGCTGACACGCATGTCGCGCCAAGCCTCGTCGTAGTCGTGGTTCTTGCGCGTCATCAGTTCGTAGGCGTCGGTAGTGACTTTGTCATATAAGGTCGTCGCTTCTTCAGTACTCAGGTCAGGTTGGTCGACCACACCGAGTTGCAGCTGTATGATACCCATGGCAGCATAGTTGACAATGCCGATGAACTCTGGCTCAATACCTTCGTCCACTAGTTGCTCGGCCGTTGTTTGCAAGGTTCTGATTCTCTTTACCTTAATAAAAATCTGATCCGTTATGGAAGGTGTGCGAAGAATGCGCCATGCCGGACCATAGTCCTTCATCTTGTCGACAAACAATTTGCGGCACTGCGCCAAAACGCTATGAAATTGGGCTTTTGTATCTTTCGTTTGCATGAAAAATGTATTTTTGCAAAAATAAAACTTTTTTCAATGCTGCAACTCAATTTGGGCAATAATGCCCTCATTTTCGACCGTCCCGCAGTCATGGGCATCCTCAACGTGACTCCCGATTCGTTCTCCGACGGTGGCCGCTACAACCAAATGGACAAGGCCTTGCAACACTGTGAGCAGATGCTTGCCGACGGTGCCGACTTCATCGACATCGGTGGCTGCTCTACCAGACCAAACCATGCCATCGCCACAGAACAAGAGGAGATGGAACGTGTCGTTCCCATCTTGAAAGCCATCAAAACGGCCTTCCCCGATGCCTTGGTTTCCATCGACACCTTCCGCAAAAACGTGGCTGAGGCCTGCATGGCTGAAGGCGCTGACGTTATCAACGACATCTCTGGAGGGTTGTTTGACAAGGAAATGTTGCCTTACATTGGACAAAACCACATCCCCTACGTGATGATGCACTGTATAGGGGCGCCTGAGACCATGCACCAATATGCTCTCCAAGGCGACATCCACCAAACCGTATTGGACTTTTTCAGGCAGCAATGTGAAGTTCTGGAAGCTTATGGCGAGCAGCAAATCATTCTTGACCCAGGCATCGGTTTTGGCAAAAGCATTGAAGCCAATTATCAGTTACTCAGTGATTTGTATAAGTATCGTTACAATAACCTACCCATCCTTATTGGTATCTCTAGGAAGTCGTTGATCAACAAGGTGCTACACACCACACCCGACACGGCAGAGAACGGGACTACGGTCTTAAACACCATCGCTTTGCTCAATGGCGCCGACATCTTGCGCGTCCATGATGTGAAAAATGCGCGCGAGGCCATCGAATTGGTCGGTACTTTTTGTAATTTTGCACAAAATTCTGAATCATGATCGATCTCTTCATACAAGTCCGCGTTTTCGATATCATCGACATCATTTTGGTGGCAGCCTTGTTCTTTGGACTATACCGTCTGCTGAAAGGCACTTCTGCCATGAGTATCTTCATCGGTATCGTGGCGCTGTTCCTCATCTGGCAGCTGGTCAAATTCTTGCAGATGGAGATGCTGACTGCCATCCTTGGGGCCTTCGTCAGCGTAGGCTTCATAGCACTCATCATCATTTTCCAGCCCGAAATACGCCGGTTCTTGTTCACCATCGGCGCACAAGCCCAAGAAGGCAAACTCACCCGAAAGTTCAAGTTCTTGAAAGTCAGGAGCAACGTGGATTTGGATATTGATGCGCTCACCAAGGCTTGCCTCAACATGTCGGAAATCAAACAAGGCGCGCTCATCCTATTGACGCGCAAAAACAACCTTGACGACATCGTCTCGACAGGCGTGGTGGTCAATGCCGACATCAGCAACCCATTGATTGAGAACATCTTTTTCAAGAACAGTCCTTTGCACGACGGCGCCATGGTTATCCGTCACAACCGCATCACGGCCGCCCGTTGCATCCTTCCCGTGACACAAAAGACCAATATTCCTGGTCACTATGGCCTGCGCCACCGCGCTGCCATCGGCGTGACCGAAGACAACGACTGCATCGCGATAGTCGTTTCTGAAGAAACCGGCAATATCAGCATGGTCACAGGAGGCGAAATCCAAACCGTGAAAGCGTCGGAATTAAAGGAAACGATTGTAAGTGAGTTGAGAGTTTAAAGTTGAGAGTTTAGAGTCAGTTCTTCCCACTGACTCTAAACTCTAAACACTCAACTCTAAACTATTCAATTTCAACGAACCCGTCATCCTCCTCCGCATAGCGCAATTGCTTCTTATACGGGTCGTAACGTAGCATGATCTGATAACCATAACTCATTTTCTGTAGTTCCTTACCTACATAGCTATTCATCATGTAGTCGTACGTATATGCTGCATAAAGCTTACCAAGATAAACTGCGTAGTTGTAAACATCTTTAAGTTCAAGAGTATCAATAGTATAATTATACTCGATCTTGTTTTCCCAGAAATTGAAATCCGTTTTTGAATCGAAGCCATCCATGAGGTTGTGCTCGCAGAACAGAACAGGCTTCCAGTCACCGTCGTTCACTTCGAACCACGAGGCCACGTTGACTGTATTCAACGGATGCTTATAGCTGTATTGGTCCGTATCGCTAAAGAGATAGTCCTCATACTCCGTGATGCGCCCCGAGATTTCAGTGCGCGAGAGCATCACCAACCAATGCGTGGAGTCGACCGGCACCTTGTCGATGTCTTCGGGTATATAGACATTGACGCCATAATCACCCATGCCTTGGGCATAGGCATTATACATCACGTCAAGGAACAAATCTTGGTTGAAGCCGTTCAGAACTTCGGTCTGCTTGCCTAGTTGGGTGTTGTATTCCACCTTCACATCCGCCTTTTCGGGAAAATACACGGCAGCTTCTATGTTCGGGCGCTCAGCCAAGTATTTCTTAGCCAGTTTTTTTTCGGTTTGACAACTCGTCAGCAGCAAGGCAAACAGCAAACCAAAGAATACGACATGGGATTTCGCGACACGATGCACGGGATTATAACCTATTGTCTCGTGTCTCGCATTACGTTGCCTCGCGTCTCTATTATTTATTAGTCGTTTCATCATTTAACTCATTAAACAGATCCATCTGTACGCCGTCGCCTTGGGGCTTCACAATCTCCATCGGCACATCGGCAGGGTTGACTTTTATTTTCGATTCGTTATCGGACGACTCATGGGTATTCGTATCTGGATTATCCGACCCTTCGTCCCCTTCGACTGGTTCAGGAGCCTCAGTCTCAGTGGTCTCAGGTTGGAAGGGCTCCAAGAACTGCCAACTGTCGATCTCCCTTGTCGAGAGGCGTTTGCCCTTGGCTTTGTAACTCTTGATACCGATGAACTCCTCCACGTTGACCTCATCGTCGGGGAAGCTGTTGCCTGCATCGCTGACCTTATAGCTCAGCAAGAGACGTGGCAGGGTGTCGGTGCTCATACCGAGGTATTTCGCCTCGGGATGCTCACCGATGAACGAAGCACGTGTATTCATCTTGGTCTCGGCCTCGATGCAGAAACGTTTCAGATAATGCTTCTGCGTCTCACCTTCGATGTAGATGACGGAGAAGACCTCATCGGGGTCGAACTTTCGGATTTCCACCATGTCGTCGTCGAAGTGGGTGTTGAGGTCGAAGCCTGAAATCTTGAACTCGCCGTTCGCAAAGATTTGCAGGATCTTGTCGTCGCCCTCGAAAGCACCTAGGTATTGGCCGCGCTTGTCGACGTTGAGACGACGTACGGTGTCGTCGAACCAGATGTCGCGAGCGTTAAGCGTGGAAACACCTTCCCCGCCCTTCTTGATCTCCTTTACCTCATACTTGGTCAGCAGGTTACCACGCGTGTCGCGGCCCTTCACAGCGAGGTCGGCGAACTGGTAGTCCACCGTCTTTTGTTTCTTGTTGAACAACACCAATGTCACCTTGATGACCTCGGCCTCGCCGTTGGGATTCGACGAGAAATAGCGCACCTTCGAGCCAGGCTTGCCCTGCGTGAGGTCGTATTCCTTGTCGCGGGTGACACCCTTCACGGCAAATCGCTTCACGTAGTGCGGTGCACCGTTCTTGCCGTCACGATAGACGACATTGTAGGTGGTGCGGTCATCGTTTTTATGGAACACATCAACATGGATAACCTTCTGACCCACGAAGAGCTTGGGCTGCAACTTGACCACGGCATATTTGCCATCCTCATGGAAGACGATGATGTCGTCCATGTCGGAGCAATCGCACACATATTCGTAGGCCTCCTTGTTCTTCTCGCGCTTCAAGCCCTCACCTGTACAGACGAAGCCTTCTTCCCTATTGACATACAACTTTTCGTTGTTGGCAGCCACGGCCACGGCAGAGATATTGTCGAAGTTGCGAATCTCGGTCTTGCGTTCGCGCCCTTCACCATATTTCTCCTTGATGTGCAGGAAATAGTCAATGGTATAGTCTACAATATGGTCGAGGTTAAACTTGGCCTCTTCCATCTTTTTCTCAATGTCAGCCAGTTGCTCATCAGCCTTCTTGATGTCGAACTTGGAGATCTTGCGGACGGGTTTCTCGCAGAGTTTCTCCACATCTTCACGCGTAATCTCTCGTTTCAGCAGCTTGCGGTACTTGTCGAAGCGGCGCTCAATGCCTGTGAGTTGGTCGTCCCAAGTCTCATAGTTCTTGTTTTCCAACTCTTTATATATGCCTTTCTCGAAGAAAATCTTCTCCAACGAAATCCAATGCCAGCTGTTTTCGAGTTCCTCTATGAGGATGCGCAATTCCCAGCTGAGCAGTTCCATGGTACGGTCGGTGCTGAGTTTCAGTATCTCACTTACACCCATAAATGCCGGATGGTCATTGACGATGACGCAGGCATTGGGTGAAATGGAAACCTCGCAGTCGGTGAAGGCATAGAGGGCATCTATCGTCTGGTCGGGCGAAACACCAGGATTCAGGTAGATGACAATTTCGCACTGCTCGGCGGTGTTGTCGTCGATTTTCTTAATCTTGATCTTGCCCTTGTCGTTGCACTTCACGATGCTCTCGATGACGCTGCCCGTGGTGGTACCGTAAGGTATCTCACTAATGACCAAGGTCTTCTTGTCCTGCTGGCTAATACGTGCACGAATGCGCACCTTGCCACCACGCAGACCGTCGTTGTAGTTGGTCACGTCCATCAGGCCTCCTGTCGGGAAGTCGGGATAGAGCGTGAAAGGCTCGTCGCGGAGATAGGCAATGGAGGCGTCGATGAGTTCGTTGAAGTTATGTGGCAAGAACTTGGAGGCCAAACCCACAGCGATGCCTTCGGTGCCTTGTGCCAGCAGCAATGGGAACTTCACCGGCAGCGAAACGGGTTCGGCGTTACGGTTATCGTAGGAACGGGTCCAGTCCGTGGTCTTATGGTTGAAGACGACCTCCTTGGCAAATTTGGAAAGGCGCGCCTCAATGTAACGTGGGGCAGCGGCATCATCACCAGTAAGGATGTTACCGAAGTTACCTTGAGTATCGATGAGCAGGTCCTTTTGGGCGAGCTGTACGAGGGCGTCACCGATGGAGGCGTCGCCATGCGGGTGGTATTTCATCGTGTTACCCACGATGTTGGCCACCTTGTTAAAACGGCCGTCGTCGAGTTCATCCATCGAATGCAGGATACGGCGTTGCACTGGCTTCAGGCCGTCCTCGATGGCAGGCACGGCACGTTCGAGGATGACATACGAGGCATAGTCGAGAAACCAGTTCTCGAACATCCCTTTCAGTGGTATCACATGGTATTCATCCTCCTGAGCCTGAGCGTCTTCAACACCTTCCAAAGTCTCATCAATGGGCTGCTCGTCCATGGGTTCGTTTTCCAATTCGGTCTTGTCTTCGATATCCATTGCGGGGTTTTTCTTAAGTTGCAAAAATAGGGATTTTTTCCATTCAATAGTACAATTTGCCTATTTTTGATGCAACCTTTGTATCGGATGTCAAAGATGTCAGATAGTATAGGGGCATCCTTTCAGCACACCAGAGTCCTGCTTTGGTTTGCGGAGGTTGAAACCGTCCAATGTGATAGGGTCGTCCTTTCAGGACTTTATCAACATTGGCAGAAGGATGACATTTTTCCAATTAGGTTACTTCAATTCAAATAGTTTTCCTATTTTTGAGGTCTGAAGTCGAGGCAGAGTCCTGAAAGGACGACCCGACTTCTACGGGGATTTCAATCCCCTTGACTACAAAAGCCATCATCATGGGAAGCTCACTCGCAAGAAACGACATCCACCTCGTCTTCCACATCAAGTATCATAGCATGGAGATACGCGACGAGGACCTTGGGCAGGTGTTCGCCTACATCGGAGGTCTCATCCGTAACATGGGTGGCATCCCTATAGAAATCGGGGGCATCGGCAACCATGTCCACATCCTCACCTCGTTGCCCAAGACCATTACCCTGTCCGACTTCGTGAAACGCATCAAGGCTTACAGTAGCAAGTGGATCAAGACCTTGGACGAGCAGTACTACGAAGGCTTCTGCTGGCAAGCAGGCTACGGCGCTTTCTCTGTAAGCTACAATGCCCTTGACAATGTGGTTCGATACATCCGCAACCAAGCGGCACACCATCATCGCACTGAGTGGAGAGACGAATACAAACATCTCTTGGACGAGGCTGGGGTTGAGTATGACGAGCGGTGGGCGTTTGAGACGGATTGAGGCAAGCATCGGATGTTGAAGTCATCTAGTATATGGTCATCCTTTCAGTGCACCGGAGACCTTCTTTGGTTCGCGGAGGTTGAAACCGTCCGATGTATTGGAATCGTCCTTTCAGGACTCACATGGTCCTATAGTTTATCCTTCAGCGCTTGCACCATCCGTTTGGAACGACTGGGAATCAATTCATAGCAAAGACTCATACTTTGTTCCAACACCTTCAAATAAACATTTTGTGGTGTGTATTTGTTGATGGTAAGATCATCTGAAATAGGTTCAGGGAAGCCGTAATAGTCAATGAGCACGTCTTCTATCATCCATCGTTTCACCAGCAGGTTCCATCCTGATGTTCCGTGATACGGTTCAAAGAATGCTTTTGAGCCATCCACAGCTAATCTCATCGTATTGCTGCCGTGGTTATTCACCAAAGTGTCATGGAGGTCTTTTAGCATGTGGTCGATAAGGAAACGACCAACAACAGTACTATGTCGATACCCTAACATATAATGGGGCTGAAGATAGAGGTTGCCAATGGTTTTACAAAGTGCTGCACAAGGTATAATTCGCTGTTCCAATGCTTCTATACCACTACAATTAAAAAACCTAGGCATAGTAAACCTATCACCAACCTGACTACCCCAAATTGTATCTAAAATCAATGCAGAAGGTTTTAGAATCAACGTGCCTAACTTTTTGTCGAACATCACTTCTTTTGAAGCAATATCGTCAAAAATGATTGTGGCAATAGCACGCACCAAATCAGTTTGATAGATAGTAAACGCATAGCCGTGAGTGTCTCCGTATCGCTTTATATCCCTAAGTTGACTAAAGTCATAGTTGACAAGGCCATTGACATCTCCATTGAGATGCTCGGCGATGAAATCCTTGACCAGCTGGCGCGGCTCCTTAAACGGGTCTTCCAATCTTAAATATAGTTTCCAACGTTCTATGGCTTGACGTTCAGCCTGTGAAGGCTCATTTAGTTTTGTTTTACGATATTCGCAGTGACCTTTCAGGCTACGGTCGCGGAACGAGCGGGTAAAAAGACGACCACAACCTTTGCCGCCTGGTTGAATACCCCGAGTATAGATGCAGCCTTCGCATACGGTTCCCTCCACTCCCTGCCACAGGTCGGGTAATTCTACGTCATACTCAATGCCGCAATGCTCACCGTATAGCGCTTTCACATAGCCAAAATGACCTTCACGAGCGAAATATAGATAATCATCATAATCCTCAAGCCACTCAATCTTGTCATATTCCACTGGTAGCAACACTTCGCCACGGACATGAAGAAGTCCTTTGAGATAACGTGTCGGTGTGGTCTTGGTCTTTCGGATGGTATTGCAAGCGATGATGTAGCCGTTTCGATAACCATAAAGAGAACCATACGATTCTTTGAAGATTATTTTTCCATCATTCCACATCAGGTTTTCTTTACCACCTGGAGTGACTTGCACCAAATAAAGCGAGCCAGCCAAAAGTTTTATATACCAGTATTTGCAGGCGCAGACTTCATTGCCTTGTTCATTGACAAGACCCCAACCACCTTCATCGGGCTTTCGGTCGTAGTGGTAAACGATGGCCACGCCATTCACAAAATCATAAATGGTGCGGTAATGTTTCTCTGTACTTACGACAATGTTGCCTTCGGTATCCATTACACCACTATATAGTCCTTCCTCATAGAGGATATAGCCGTCGTCGCGTGGACCTATGATATGGTGGTCGGACATTAGATCAAACCTTTTGCTTTGAGCATTTTTATCATCTCCAGTTCTTCTGGAGAAGGAATTGGTTGCACAGGAGAATTCACAGGCATAATGCAAGCATAGTCATTGTTCCATTTATCTAACAACAACATTATTTCCTCGGAAATAATATCATCTCGGTGTTCTATATTACCTAATGTCCAATCATCTGATATACTGGTTACAAGCACCTTGGTAACCTCAACCGAAGATTTCTTATACTCCGCCTGCTTCTGAGCAAAATAACCATTGCTGGCAATAATATTAAGGATTCTCTCGAATGGCGTTTTGTTACCGATATGCTCTATCATGTCATTGATATATGTTGCATCAACATCTGCAAAGAAAGAAGCCTTCCATTTACGTGGCAGTATATGTTCTATCTGCCAATCACGAGGCAACAATTCTGATTGGTGATTATAAGCAAACATTTTCAGCACCATCCTTACAATGTAACGATGAGGATTTTTTATCTTATCAGATATGGTTGATATGTCTATTTGTCGGAACTTGTCAAAGTCAGGATGTGGATTATTGACGATGTCAACATTTAGCTTCAAAATATCTCCTTTGACAAAATTAATTGTTGGGTACAAAATGAAACGGACAAGGAGTTCGCCTGCCAGTTTATGCAAAAAGACAAGAAACTCTTTTTCAAAAGAGGTCTCATTATGGTGAGACAAGTAATATATAACAACGGGATATTTCCAATACTCATTGGGATAAGAAACAAGAATGTCAAGTGCCTTCCTTATTTCGGGGTTATTGTCCCATGCTTCTTCTTGTAAATCATATTGGTCATTGTTTATCACCTTCCATAAATCCAATACTTTGTCAAGTTGATCCATCAAGTCTGGTTCAAATAAAAGAGAAGACTTATCTTCAAGGTAGAATTTGCGAACTCCTTTAAGGGTAGAATCCGAATCTTCTTTTCTTGCTTTCAAAAAGAACATGTAATAGTAGAAGAGGCGTTGGATACTTTCGTTTGCTTCTCTTGCACCACTTTCCAATCTTTTCCATTTCTCAATGAAAGCGTCCTTCTCAACCAAAGTTTTAAGATTGTTATAAATCTTTGCTTTGAAAATATCAGCATCGGTCAGTTGCAAACCTCGATTATTGAGTGTTGTAAAAATGGTCAATGCTGTATCCTGCGAATCGGCATCTATGGGAAGTAAAATGGCTTGACGAAGCAAAGCATATATAAAATCATATATAGCATTAGGCGAATTAATGCAGCGTTCATCATAGAGTTTCTTAAAAAGTAAATAGTTTTTGGAATAGTTATCAATTGCCTTTTTGTCAGCCTTTCCTGTTTCAAGAATGTTTCTCAAAATGGCATTTCCATCATTGTCTATCACTTTTGATGTTAATAGGATGTCCGAATAGTTAACATCTCCTGTAAGTTTATCAGCCCGCCAAATTGCTTTTTCTATCAGCCCTCTGAAGTTTATGGCTGCTCTAGTATTCGCTTCATCTCCAGTAGATAGTTTTGTGTATATTGCTCGCAATAACAAGAATAATGAAGTGATGCGTTGCTGGCCATCAATAATTTCTCTTTCTCCATTTTCATTTTCAAACGAAACGATACTACCTAGAAAATATGAGCCTTTTCGTTCCATTCCCCCAGTTGTTGTAGCAAATTCCCACAAATCATCAAACAATGTTTGTATCTGTTCATCTGTCCACATATATGGACGTTGATATTCAGGGATCACAAAAGGTTTCTCAATGCCAGAACTCAATAAGTCTATGACATTCTGCTTGTTCACACTAATTGTAGCTGCCATAATAATATTGTTAATCGTTTATTTTCAAAATGCAAAACTATGCCTTTTTCTTCAAATAATTGTTAGTTTTATGCTTGTTCTTTCTCCCTATTAATCATCGGTATCCACAAAGGGTTCATTCATCGTCCAGTATTTATACCCGTTTATATGAAGATAAGGGAAGTTGTATTTGCCCCAGCGTTCGTAGACTCCGAATTGACGCTGCACATCGACAAAATAGAGGAACTCCTCTTCGGTCAGTGGACATTTGCCTCGGACAATGTACTCGTGGAGACACTGAGGTATCGTCTTTGCAAACGTCCACTGACAACGGGATATCATCTCACGCAAGCGGTCATAGTCTATGCTATTCATAGAGTCCATCCTTAATATTGATTCCTTTGACGTTCTTCTTGATCCATAGCTTCATGGTTTCGTATGCCGCTCGGCCAAACAAATCGTGTATATCTTGCCTTTCAATAATCACCCCCTCTTTACATATCGGGAAAAAATGCTGTAAATTGTAGTCAAGCAAAGAAGATTCCATCCTAATATAGTCATCCACTTGAAATCCAGACTCGTCAAAAAGCCATACGGTAGGATCGGCTCCATGTTCAAGCAACATTTTCGTCTCACCAAAATTGAACTTGGCAACCGCACAATACAAGTCGATGTCAATCTTGCGAAATCCCATATTTAGCATCTCATGTGCCGATTTTATCAATAGAATATCTTCCGGTGTACAGTTTGGGTCGGCACAATAAAAGTCATCGTGATAGGACTGGTAATCAATGGGCGTAAAATCCACTCCCAGCTCTTTTTTAAATAGCTCGATGATTCTATCATTGCGCTTTTTGAAGTCTTCCACGTCAGGTCTAGCTATTTCAATAAAGTCATTGGGATCAGCCAACATCTCCCAGCATTGCGAGATTCTCCAAATAGAGAATGGTTTCGAGAAGCCTCCTATATCTTTCAAGAGAGCACCGTCGAAAAGACCTTCTTTAAGAAGCTCTTCAAACCTTTCTGGCTGTGCCAAGAAAACAGCTATTATAGATCTGTTGTTTACTTCTCTTTCCATTATTATTAATCTCGTATCATTGGAATGAAATCGTTTTGTTTGTCATCTCGATAAGTCTTAGAACTCCCAGGGCTTATATTATTGGTTGTTTGTAATAATACTTAATTCTTTATTGTTTCTTTTGCCATTCGTAAACTGCCCCTTTAGCCGAGTAGCTTCGTCATCGGGTATAGCAAATTATTGCAGCGGTTTTCTATTGTTCTTTACGTTTAATCCTTATTGTCAGTTGCACCTGCTGTTCAGGATGCATATCTGGATTCAGCTTGGAGATACGGCAGTCGAAAATATCATCCCAACCCATTTCAAGAAAAGATGACACTTTCTGATTGTCGTTGTGAGGAAGATAACCCAGCAAGAAGTCCTCACCTTCCTTGTTGAAGATAACTTGAACAGCGTTGGCATCATAAGGATTCTGAAGCTCACGTTCAAGGCGAACAGATTGACCAACTTTGAGATCATTCCAAACGAGGTCTGCATCGTGATACTTGCGGCCAGCCAAGTGGCAATCCATGAAATAGAGGTTGTGTGCTTTCATTTTTGTTACGTTTTAAATGGTTTAACATCGAATTACGAGGCAAAAATAGAAGCCACTTGTTCCAAATCATGGTACAAGTTCAAGTTTTTTTCACTTTTCTTGATAGATTTTTGCAGAATCCTCGTGCCATTGCCGAATTTCATCAGCCAACCATTGAGGCTCCATGATTTTCAGACAGGCACCACGCGAAAGCAGTTGTCCTTTGAAATCGGTTGTAGGACGTATGAAAAGCTCGAAATCGGCATAGTCCTGTTCGTCAGAAACTTGAATTTCTTTCTGTGTATGGTGCAAGGGTAAGTCACGGAGATAATACCTCTCCACGCCAAAGGCTCGTATGACAACACGCACAGGCTGACTACCATCACCAATGACAACACCATAGCACTCACCAAAGAACTCTGAAGCATCGAAATCAGGTTCCATCTTGAAGGACTCTTCCGAAATAACGATGTCTTCCATACGGTCAAACGAGAAAATGGCAAAGCCACCATCGCCGAAGCGCCCCAACAAGTACCATCTTTGCCTGAACAACTTGATGCAATAAGGCGACAAGGAGAATGCTCTCGACTCCGTCGCTTGATAACGACGATACCTCACTGTAACTTTCTTTCCTTCATTCATGGCACGAAGCACCCGCTCCAACAGTTCGCCATTGGAAGGAATGTTCTCCAATACGATACGGTTTTGCAGACTCAAACTCTCGCTGATGAGGTTGTTCACCGTCAGGGTGGAAAGCATCCAATTCTGCACCGAGTCTTCATGCAGCACTTCCTCATTGCCGATGAAATAACGGTAGCCGTCCTTCCTATCGCAGTCGATATAGATGCCGAAGATGTCCTCTATGGCATCTTTGTGACGGTTGAAAGTGGTCCGGCTCAATGATATGCCTTCGCTCATCTCCGTCCGCAACCACTTCTCATTGATTTCAGCAAACGAAATCCGCTTAGCGTTATGGATGGTGTTCACCAACCAAATGTATTCCTTGAATAATGAAGGTGTTTTCATATTATGTTCTTTTTAGTTCTAACCGAGCCCTGAAAGGGCGACCAGATGTTATGCGAGTGGTGCAACCCTCGCATAACACACCGCACCTTGGAAAAATATCACTTCCAGAACCTCAAAACCAAAATTTCTCCGAGTAAAGCCAGCAACGCAATCAACGCAAACAGCTTCCACTGTGAGGATTGGTGGGCCATGGCTTCCACAAGGTCAGCGTTGGCGAAGTCGGAAGTGTCGAGGACGGCGGACACATCGAAGCCTGCCTTCTTGAATTGCGGCTCGATGTCATCGCGCTCGGCGAAGTCCATCTTCGACTCCACACGGCTCTCATTCCAAGCCGTCACGCGGTTCAAGGTGTCGTTAACGAGCAGGTTGTAAAACCCTGCTGCCGGCAGGTTGTCATTCAAATAGAGATACACCTTGCCATTATGAACTTCCGAAGCGGGCATCAGCTCGAAGCTGCGGCCTTCGTTGGCGAAAAGGATTTGACGGTCACCTTCGAGGTTCATATCGTTCATTACCAACATCTTGTCTATCCCAATGGTATAGGACAAACGCCCCATCTTGCCACCCATGAAGGCTGCCTTAACCATTGTCGGGACGAAGAGGGCATTATCGGCGAAGTCACTCCACTTGGGGCTGAGCCCCGTGGCCATCACAAAGGCTTGACCCTTCCCCACCGTCGTCGATAGCAACAGCGGATCACCGTTCTTCAAGGTCAGCAATGCCGTCGGGACGCCATTGGAGCGCAACCTCAGATGGCGTTTCACCTTGGGCAGGTCGGCATGTTGGGGCATGTCAAGGATCATGTCGTTGAAGAAAGCGTGATGCAAGGCCAAGTCCTCCACAGCAGTAGCGTTGGTATCGGCTTCCATCATGGTTAGTCCAAGCTTCCCATAGAGAAAGTTGTTGCTTTTGGGGTCATCAATCGAGGGGAACACCATCAGGCTGGCACCTTCGGTGACGGCATCCAAGAGGGTCTGCTGCAAGGTCTCGTTCAGTTTCGCCGTCTCGTTGACAATGAGCAGCTGTGCCTGGGCTATCGTAGCCAAGTCAAAGCGCGAGGGCTCCATCAAGGTGTATTTGAATTGTTCATCGTCTTCAAAGATCATGGCACAATCGCTCATTTCTGAACCTAACTCAACCACAGACAGGCTAGGCTTCACGCTCAACACGAAGTTATAGTTGTCGTCGAAGGTGATGGGATGGTCCATCAGCGAGACGCTGCATTGCTGCTCGCCGTTGCGCTCCACCAAAAACTGCATCGTGAGTTCAACCGTGCCGTTTTTCTCCAAATCGACCGTCGTGGAAGCCGCCATATTGCCGTTCATTGTGAAGTTGACGGGCAGGCCTTTTACCTCCTTGTCGCCTTGGTTAACGACGCGCACCATCAAGTCGTTGGTCAAACCGGATTGCACGATGGGCGACGCCAACCAAACCGAGTCGATGTAGAGATTGGTCTTGAACTCGGGCACCATCGGGACGACGACCACCTGCATCGTCGTGTCGGCCTTAGCCGCCGACAAATCGAAGGTGTTCGTCTGGAAATCAGAATAGACAAACAAGGTCGAAGTCTCAAAGCCATGTTGCTTGCCCAGCATCTCGAAACGGTCGATGACTTCACCCATTGGTGCAGGCGCACCGTCAGGGTTCATACGGTCAAGCTGGTCGAGCATCTCCTCTTGGTTCATCGGATATTCGTTCTGGATCTCGAAGCTGTTGGTCATCAGCAGGTAGCGGTTGGAGGGATTAAGTTTGTGTACCAAATCCCTTGCCGACTGTCGTGCATCCTCAATCATGGTGGTGCGTTGCGACTGTCCCTTCATGCTCATCGAATTGTCGATGTAGATGCCTACGAGATTATTCTCCGAATTGACATTCAGTTGTTTCTCGGGATGATATGGAAAGGCAAAAGCCAACACCAAAGCGGCAATGAACAGGCAGCGCAACAATAAAGTGACGAGATATTTCAGCTTGCGCGTCTTGGCATTCTCCTGTTGTATGCTTCGCAGTACAGCCGTATTGCTGAAATACACCAGTTTATGCCGCCTGAAATTGAACAGGTGGATGAGGATGGGAATCAGCAGGGCAAGCAAGCCCCAAAGCATATTGGGATAGAGGAAACGCATGACCTAAAAACAGGCGGCAAAGATACGAAATCTTTATCAGTATCCGAACAAATGACCACGGTTGCCCCGACGATGGTATCGATCCTTGGCAAAGGTGGCGCAGGCATCCTCAAGGTGCTTCTCCAAAGGAATGGCAACACCCAATGTAACCTCCAAACCTTGCGGCAAACGCCATCCCGTCACCTGATAGGCATTGACATTGACGGCAGGTACGCTTCCCTCCTTCTCAGCTGCGCCATAGTTGTCAAGCAGGCCTTGGTGCACCGTAGCTCCAAGTTTAAGCAGGATATGACGGCTTCCGATACCGATGCGACTGCGGATGCCCAGACCCGCAAAGGCTCCAGCATGAATCATATTCATGTTGGCGTCACCCACATCGATGGTCTGGTTCAATTCAATGGGTGCCGTGCGGTCGATATGGATCTGACCTCCCAAGCGCATTCCAACCTCACCACCCACGGTGAGATAAGGCTGGAAATAGGGTTTGATAGGCAGACGCACCTCAAGAGGCAAACGGAAATCCACATAATGGACGGACATGGTGTAATGCACCAAAGAGCCTGAACGATGCTCATAGCTGATGTTGGTGCCTCGCTTCAGATACACCACCTCGGGCGACAAAGCGAGCACGTTACCTAAGGGAATATCGACTAACAAGCCACCCATCAACGTTATCGTGTCCTTTTGTGGGAGCTGTTGCAAGGCATCGTTTTTGAAATAATACATCCTAGGCATGTTTATGCCGCCTTTCAGGCCGATGGAGACCGATTCCTTCCACGATGTGTTGCCACCACTCTGTGCGAATGAGATTGTTCCGGCACAAACGCACAACAATATGACTATCAAATGCTTCTTCATCTTTGTTCTTTTTACCATTCTTCGTTCTTGGCTAATCCGTCGCTGTCCTTATAGATGAAATACGTTCCTGGCGTATTAAAACTATTTGGGGAATTCGTTTCGACGTCCATGATGATGGTTGCATAACGGAAATCGGCAAGGCCTTCTTCTGTAACGTTGCCTTTCATGATGGTACCTGTTTTCATCTTGAAATATGCCGTATCCAAATCCACCGCTGTTTGGTTTATGCAATAGACCGTAAAGGCATTGTCGTGTCCACAAACAAACACCGTGTCGGTCACCGTTTCGTTAACCTCGTTCACTTCCATTTTGGCGATGCCGTTGTGTTGTTTGGAAAAGCGAAGCCACATGTTGTTTTCGATAAAACTGAGAGGCCAATTCGGCAGATTGGAACCTAAACGTTCTTTCGGTGACATCACATAGCTGCCCTCGATTTTGGGCGGCACGGGACCTTCGGGGATACTACCAAAAGCGGCAAAAAACCGCGTCTGCAAAGAATCGGGAATCACCGAGAGGATGTCGTCAATATAATACTCCGTCCCGATGAGGGCGATGGTGTTGTCGTCGTTTTTTGTACAGGAGCTCAATAGCAAGCTCCCAAACATAAACAGCCAAAGGCCGAGTATTATTCGTTTCATGATCGTTGTCATTATTCTATTTGTTCAAAACAATACGTTGCTTTATGATTCCATCCTTGGTCTTGACTTCCAGCAGATAGATGGATGGCGGCAGATAACCCAAATTCAAAACGACATTATTGTCGTGGTTGCAACGTCGGTTCTCTACCACCTGTCCCAACATATCAACGACACGCACCTGCTCAATATTGTCGGCCTCGATGGTAACGTCGCCTTGTGTAGGATTGGGATATACTTTGACCTCCAACTCGTGTTGATCCACACCGTAGAATGAGCACACGAACCAATAGCGTTGCACAACGCCTTCGGGCTCACAACGGTTAAAGACTCGGGCATCAAGCCAAACGGTGTCTTCCACCGCGGTGAGCACATACATTCTACAGCTTTGGTTATTGTTGCCAAACGGCTCCAGGACCCATTCTATTGGTTCCTCAAAACTCCATTGCACGGAGTCCCATGAACAATGCGGGTTAATGTCCCAAAGATCGAAGTCATAATAGTTGATTTGGAACTCAGTGGCAGTGATGACCCAGTGTGGCGCAGTGTTGGCAGGATCCATCGGATAGATTTCGGTAGGCACCGGGGTATATTCAAAAGGCATGGTGATGGTGACAATGCTGTCGCAACCCTGAACGTTTTTGTAGGTCCTATGGTATTCTCCTGAAACGGTATAGACATGGTCTTCGGGATCATAATCGTCATCGGTGGTGTATTCATGCCCTTTAGGATCCCAGAAATAACCGTCACAACGGTCTTCCTCTTCCAAGGTGAAAATGGTTGTCTCGTAGTTGCTGATCTCCAAATGCAGGACATAGGTGCTGTCGCAGATTTGGTCTCCAAACTCATGTTGGACGGTCTTCTCTATATCCTGACTCTCGTAATAGGTAATACCCGTAATGGGCCAATAGTACTCGTCGCAGGCCACCTTGGTCTCCTCATGGTAGTAAGCCTCATGAAATTTGAGGTCGAGCCTATACTTGATGTCGCAGCCACCCTCTGGGTCAGGTAAGACAATCTCATCGTAAGTGTCTTCATGATAGGTGATGCCCGTCTTATCCCACGTCCACGACGGTGTCGTCCCATGAGCATAGCACTCGTATTGGTTAACGATAGGTGGCATTTGGTATTCGCCCACAGTCAGTACCAACTTCTCCACTTTCAGGCAGCCATGGTTATCAATGGTGTCGTAATAAGCGACTTGGCCATCCTGATCGTACAATTCGCCATGGAAATTGAAGGTCTGTCCGACACAGATGCTGGCATCAACGATAAGGGTGTCATTAGGCGGATAAACATTCAACTCAAGACGAACGATGCTGTCGCAGCCATGGATGCTGTGGTCCGTATACGACACTTGGCAGGCATGGTCGTAGGTAGTGCCATAGAAAGTATAGCTCTCACCGTCGCAAATGTATTCTGTGATAACGGTCTCGTCATACGTCGGCCAGTTATCAAGATGCAGATAAATGGTCTTGTCGCATCCGTATTGAGTTTGCGTGTGATGCTCGTAAGTATTGGGTGCGCTGACCGTCTGGCCATAGAAGTCGTAAGTGTCGCCTTCGCAAATGGTTTCATACTCATGGGTCTCCTCGTTAGGATGCACCACGATGCTGACGCTCACGTCTTGTGAGCTGCCCCAACTGTTGTCGGTGACATGACAGGTATAGGTAGTCGTACCCACAGGTGGCGTAGCCTCGGGATGCTGAACGTTGGCATTGTTCAGACTGTTGGCGGGTGTCCAACTATACGAGTAGTTACCCGAGCCACCAGTCGGCATGGCATGCAAAGTGGTCGACTGGCCTTCGCATAGTTCGGTGTCGTCGGCAGTAGCCGTGGCACTCATCGAACCCACGTAGACGGTACATTGCGGTTCCCCGAGCACAACAAGTTGGCAGAAGGAAATGTCATCCAAGCCGAAATCATTGCCCGAGCCCACGGTATTCTGGTTCAAAATGGTTATCGTTGCAGTAGTGGAATTGCCGCTATTCCAAAGCTGGTAGAACTGCTGCCAAGTGTTCGTAGTAGCTGGGGCCGAAAAAACCTCACCAATTTGGTTGCCGTTAATGCTGAATTGCAGCAAGGCCACCTCGTTGGCTTGGCCTGCAAGCGTGCAGACCCATGTGGAAAATGCATAGGTTTGATTGGGTTGTACCGAAATCTGCTCTGTCCAGACATTCGTCCCTGGACTTGTGGAGCCATTGACCATCATGAAGTTGCCTGACCCACCGTGGCCATAACCCACGAAATTCTCATGATGAAGGCTGGCATCATAGTCCACATAGTATGTACCCTCGTTCCATAGGTTGCTGTTGTACACATAAGACGAGGTGAAGCCCACGGCACCTTGTTCAAAGTCACCATTGACAACGCTTTCTGCACCCGGACCCATCCCCCTGCAAGTGTAGGTTGTAGTCACTGATGGCGAGGCCACCGTCACAGGTCGGTCGGTGACTGAAAGCCCAGTGGCAGGTGACCATTGGTAATAGGTTGCCCCCGAGGCCGTCAGGGTTACCGATCCTCCCGGCTGTATGGTAGCCGAAGGTGGCGTGATGGTGACAGGCTGCGCTTTCACAAGGAAAGCCAGCATGACCAATATAGCCGACAACAAAATGTTTCTTCTCATATAGGTTTCATTTCAACGCGCAAAGATAGCAAATTATAAGGTTCATCATAAAAATAGTCCAAAAAATGGACAATTACCGACTTACCACCACGCGCCTTTTCACCATGCCCTCAGTCGTCTTTATTTCAAGCAGATAAACAGAAGGCGCATAACCATTGAGATTCAAGATAACAGTATTTGAACGATCGTATTCGCGCCAATTCAACACTTGTCCCATCATATCGGTTAGGCGAATGCTCTCGATGCCCTCGGCCTCCACCGTCACCGTGCCCTTGGTAGGATTAGGATAGACATTGGCTTCAATTGCGTCATGGTCACCGACGCCATAAAAGCCTGCATTGATAAGGAAGCTATGCTCCATCTCACCGCAATTGCCATTGAAATGCGCTATCAGTTCACCACTTCCGGGTGTAGGCACAAAGATTTGGCATGAGACTTCGTCCTGGTCAACCACTTGCCAATCAGGATTGCTCAAACTCCATGTAATGGGACTAACAATGTCAGTAGTGTCGATTTCGTACCTGTAGATGCCACTGAAGAAATTGGTGGCCACATACACATGACTGTTTCCGCTAATCTGTCCGATGCTTTGTGAAGCACGGAGCATAAGATTGACAATCAAGACACTGTCGCAGCCATTGGGCCCCACCAGCGTGTCGACAATAATCCGATAGGTATGCGTGCTCTCTCCTTCTGGTATGCCATAGAAAACACCATTGATGGTAATGGAATCACAAGCATTTTGGAACCTCACATTGTTGACGGGTGTGTTGAGGTTAACGTGCATCATCACCGTACTATCGCAACCAGCAGGCGTTTGGAAAGTGTGCGTATAAGTCGTGTCGTTATTGAAGCATTCATGTTCATACCAAGTGAAAGGTGAGCATGAGATGGTATCGAACTGATAGAAAATCTCATCGGAGAGGCTGAAATGCATGGTGACAATGCTATCGCAGCCTTGCAACGATGTGAAGGTGTGCTGATAATTACCCTCCTCCTCGCAATATTGTCCTTGCCACATGATCGGTTGGCACGAGACGATGCTCGTGTCAGTCTCGATAGTCGGGATGATGTTGAGCTGATATGTGATGATGCTATCGCAATGGGTCACCGGCGTCTGCAAAGTGTCGTAGATGACAGCATCCGCATAATAAGGAACACCGTGCCAGACAAAGCCACTGCATTCCGTCATGATGCCACCATCGTTGACGCTGTTGTGTCCTACAGTCAATTCAAGATAATACCAGGTGTCGCAATCGTCGAGACCAACTGCAGGAACAAAGATAGAGTCGCGTGTGCTTTCGGTATAGGTGATGTTGGGCTTCATTTCCCATACGTAGGAATCGCAAGCCGTACGAGTGTGCGTATAGGAGGAATACTCGTCAAAGCTCAGATTCAGTTCCACGATACTGTCGCAATGGTTAGCATTGGTCAGTGTATCCCATGCATACTGCATCTGGTCGGAATGATAGAAAGTCCTTCCGTGCCATTCAAATTCCTCATGGCACGAAGTGATAGGTTCCACCACGTAGTCGCTATGGGAAATCTCGACGGGCTGGTAAACAATATGGAAGCAAGGTTCAAACACCTCGTATTCAACCACCTGACTCTCCGTAATCACTTCTCCCGAAGGCAGTTGATAGAAATCACAGGCGGTTTCGGGTTCGAGATACTCATTCTCGGCCGACAATACCGTAATCTGCACAGGACCCACAACATCGGTGCCGCAAGTGGTCTGAGCAATGAAGCGTAGCCAATATCCGTTGTGGTTCATCTGCAAGAGCATGGTAGGATCAATGGCAGCATAGGTTCCATTTTCCGTTGGCGACATCTGCCATTGGGCCAGACGGTCGCCTTCGTTATGGTTGTTCCAGTTGACGTTGACATCAGGCAAGTCGAGTGCATTACCTTCACAAACTTGCAGCCACGATAGTTGCATCTGGGCTTCAGGAACGGCATCCACATCGAAAGAAACCACATTGCTGTATGCCTCGTCGCATGAATTGATGACGGCATAACGCAGGTAGTAAGTGCCATAACCCAAAGTGTTGGCCGACGGGTCGAAAGACGTGAATGGGCCATTGGCAGAGGTGGCGTATTCCCAGTGGGCGTCGCCTCCTTCAACATGATTCATCTCATACTGAGGAGCGACAAGGTTGATCGGGTTACCCGAGCAAACGCTGGTCGGAGCCGAAATGCTGCCCGTAATCTCAGGAGCATTGTTGATGGTCAGATCCAGCGTGAAAATGCTGTCGCAAACCAAAGGGTTGCCGCTCTCCACCGTGTAGGTGTCAGTTTGGGTTGAATAATAGGTTTGTCCATTCACCGGCCAAGTAAACGACCCGCAGCTAGTATAGGTTTGCGTCTCCGTATAGGCATCGCTCAAGATAAAATGCAAATGGGCTGTAATCGTACAACCATTACTGTTCTGAACCTGTGCGATATAATCAGCAGTATGGTCACAGGTCACGCCATTCCACACATAAGTGTCGCAAGCCGTGATCTCCTCGTATGTATCCTCGGTTGAAAACACCGTGACCTGCACCACGTTGGTGGAATAGCTGGTGCCACAGCCGTTGACCGCCTTATAGCGGATGTAGTAACCATTATATGAGAACGGGATATTGTTGTTGGTCAACGCAGTAAAGTCACCTGATGAGGTCGGCGCGATTTCCCAACTGCCCGTGCCTTGGTTGGTGTGTCGCCACTGCACCTGTGGCTCAGTCAGGTTGAACGACTCTCCTGCACAAATGCCTGCAGGAGCTGTGATGTTCCCCACCTCTGGTATGTCATTCACCGTCACCTGAACCGATGTGCTGTAGGTCTCGCCACAGTCGTTTTCGGCAAAGTAGCGGAGCCAATAGCCGTTGTATGAATAGGTGATATTGCTGTTGTTGAATGCATTATATTGACCGTTTTGAGTAGCTGCAATCTGCCAGCCTTGATTAGTGATGGTAGCGCCATTATTTTGTATGGTAGGCGTAGTCAAGTTGAAACTGCCACCTGCACAGATGGCTGCAGGCGTGGCAGGCGTGGCAACGGTAGGCGCATCGTTCACATGGATTTGTACCGTATTACTGAGCGCATTGCCACAGTCATTGCTGACCTTGAAATGCAGATACCAGTTGTTGTAGGTCGCAGGAACATTGTTGATGTTGAACGGTTGGTAGGTGCCGTTTTGAGTCTGGCAGATCTCCCATGCACCTGTACCCGTACCGTCAAAGGTCGGAGCTGTCACCTCGAGGTCATCGCCGGCACAGATGGCTTCGGGAGCCACCAGCACACCTACATTGGAAGGCGCCACATTCACGGTCAGTTGACGGGCGGGTTGACTATAGACAGTACCACAACTACCTTCAATCTTATAGCGGATATACCAACCGTTGTATGTCGCTGGGATATTAGTCAAGCTGAAAGCAGTGTAATCACCATTTTCCGTTGATGAAGCTACCCAACCCGGATTAGAGACTTGAGAACCGTTAGAGTTATAGGCTGGAGGTGTCAGGTTTAAGCTTTGTCCTGCACATATCGGCTGGACAGTAGGCGTCTGGCCCGTGAAACTCGGGCCGTTGGTCACCGTAATCTGCACCGCATTGCTATGCCCCTCGCCACAGTCGTTGGTGGCCGAATAGCGCACCCAGTTGCCATTCATCGAGAGAGGGATGTTGGTCGGGTCGAATGCTTGATAAGTACCGTTTTGTGTAATGCTTTTTTGCCATTGTCCCGTTCCCGATGGATTGACGGAAGGAACGTCGATGCCGAGGCTACCGCCCGCGCAAATCGCCGGTGGAGCGGTGATGTTGCCGACATCAGGAGGATTCTCAGTATTGATATGTACCCATGCTTCATCAGTAACGCCATGATTAGTCACGCGATACTTCAACTGGTCTGTGGTGTAGTTACCGCCAGTGAAAGTATATCGTATCGCTGTGTTGTTGTTGATCAAAGAATAAGTACCATGGGCAGGTGGAGTTACAACCGAAACTGTTGCGCCCGTAGTATTGGGTAGAATGATATCGTTGTCTAGAACAAAAATATCCACCGACTCATCTTGACATGCTGCAACATCCCAATCATCAACGGCATCTACACTGTATACCACTAAAGGTGTAAATGATATGTCATCAAGACCAAAATCATTGCCATTTGCCTCTAAACAATTATCTATAATAGTAATTCTTGCGCTAGTGATATTATTACCAGCAGTCCAATTTTGTGTCCATTCCACCCATTGGCCGCTATTATTATTCCATGGTACTGTAAAAGCAGTCCCAACATTTGAACCATTTATCTTTAACTGGAGTCTAGGCTTTTGTGAATCAGGAGCGGTGCCATAGGGATATATATATAGTGCTGTAACATATACCTGAAACTGATATACTGCTCCTGGAGTAACATCAACAATGTATTCCCATACTTTTTTACCTGAAGAGGTAGCTCCATTGACAATCATATAGTTACCATCTCCCGTGGTATGATCGGCAAAATCGAACATTCCTGTTTCTATACCAAAAACGGAATTATGAGAATACCATCGAGCATTTGTTCCTATGGCATAATGTTGGGCACAATTATCACCTAGTAACCCATTCTCGGTATATACATAACCATAATCCGTAGTAACTCCAACAACCGATAGATTATTGCTAGTATGTCCATTACCGACGGTTCTAATGTTGAAATTTGAAACATTAGTAGGCAGCAAATTGTTTTGTGCAACCGCAGGCGCAGCCAAACACACTAACAGCGTCAAGAGGTTGAAAATGCGTAAAACTTGTTTTTTCGCAATCATTTTTCCATGTTTAGTACATTACACAAACGTGCAAAAATGCAAAAAACGTACCAAATATGCAAGAAAAAGTTCATTTACAACGGTTTCCCGTCCAATACGGCCGATTTCAGCGTGTCGTATTCGTAAGTCAGCTTCAATGAGAAGAAAGGTCGGTTTTCGTCGATGAGACGGAGGAAGATCTTGTCGCCTTCCCACATGGTAAGCTCAAGCAGGCGTTTTTTCTCGATCCATTCGAGGTCGCCCTCGTTGCATTCGATCTGGTTGCCGGTCCAGTCGGTGCAGACGAAGATGTGCATGTGTTCGTCGTCATAGATGTTGTGCACGAAGGTGACGATGCCGCAATAGCGCCATTTCGTCACGGTGAAACCAGTCTCTTCCCACACCTCGCGCAGCATGCAGTCCTCGGGGCTCTCCCCTTCTTCGAACTTGCCGCCCACGCCCAGCCATTTGTCGTGGTTAAGGTCGTTTTTCTTCTTGGTGCGGTGCAGCATGAGATATTGGCTGCCGCGCTCCAGATAACATAATGTTGTTTGTTTCATATCCTAAAAAAGCAAGGCGGCCTTTGGAGCCGCCTTGCAAAAACCTTTTAGCTCTGGAATTAGATGATACCTTGAGCCATCATGGCGTGGGCAACACGCATGAAGCCAGCGATGTTAGCACCCTTCACATAGTTGATGGTGCCATCGGCTTGCTTACCGTATTTCACGCACTGATCGTAGATGTCGCTCATGATCTTCTTCAGCTTCTCATCAACTTCCTTAGCGGTCCAGTTGATGTGACCAGCGTTCTGGCAGATCTCAAGGCCAGAGGTGGCAACACCACCGGCGTTGACAGCCTTACCAGGACCGAACGGGATCTTGGCAGCTTGGAAAGCGGCGATAGCGGCAGGTTGGCAGCCCATGTTGGAGACTTCAGCCACATACTTCACGCCATTGGCGAGCAGCATCTTGGCATCCTCTTCAGCAAGCTCGTTTTGGAAAGCGCAAGGCATAGCGATGTCGCACTTCACGCTCCAAGCCTTCTTGCCAGGGGTAAAGATAGCTTTGCCCGGGAACTTGTCGGCCATGTCTTGAACCTTGTTACGGTTCGAAGCACGCATGTCAAGCATGTAGTTAATCATCTCAGCGTTGATACCTTCGGGCAGTTCGCACACACCGTCAGGACCGCTGATAGCGACCACCTTGGCACCGAATTCGCAAGCCTTCTGGGCAGCACCCCAAGCCACGTTACCGAAGCCAGAGAGGGCTACGCGTTTGCCTTCGAGAGTGTCACCCTTCTCTTCCACCATGTGTTTCACATAGTAGACAGCGCCGAAACCAGTGGCCTCGGGACGCATGAGGGAACCACCCCAGCCGTAGCTCTTGCCAGTCAAAGCACCAGTCGAGTGCTCACGGGCCAGCTTCTTGTACATACCGTACATGTAGCCAATCTCACGGCCACCAACACCAACGTCACCAGCGGGGCTGTCTTGGTCAGGACCAATGTTGCGCCACAGTTCGTAGACGAAAGCTTGGCAGAAACGCATGATTTCAGCGTCGCTCTTTCCTGTAGGATCGAAGTCGGCACCACCCTTACCACCGCCGAGAGGCAGGTTGGTCAAGCTGTTCTTGAAGATCTGTTCGAAGCCCAAGAACTTCAGCATTGACTCGTTTACTTTGGGGTGGAAGCGGAGACCACCTTTGTAGGCGCCGAGGGCAGCATTGTACTGCACACGGTAACCGAGGTTGACCTGGGTCTGACCTTTATCGTCAACCCACACAACGCGGAACTTGAAGATACGGTCGGGCTCAACGATGCGCTCGACAATCTTAGCAGCCTCGAATTCGGGGTGCTTGTTGTATTCTTCTTCGATGGTTTCCAGGACTTCGCGAACGGCCTGTAAGTACTCATTTTCGCCCGGATGCTTAGCTTCCAGAGCGGTCATAATTTCATTGACTTTCATTTGTTTGACTTTAATTAAAGGTTTATTGTGTTTTGTTTGAAAGTTTGCTGCTTATTTAAAGCGTTGCAAAGTTAGGACTTTTATTTGAACAATTTTCAAATTATTCAAAATATTTTCATTTTCCTACCCTACTCCACTTTGTTTTGCGGATTATTATCCTCCAAAATCACCTTACCCTTTTCATATTCAACAATTTTCGTAATGGTGCCATCGGGATTGTAATAGATCTCCTTTCCATGCTTGAGATTGTCGACATAAGGCACTTCGAGACATTTGTAGCCCGATTCCTCATAACCAATCTGCTTGCCCGTACCCATTTTGTATTCGGCCTTGCCAGCCAAAGCACCACTAGGATAGAAGATGAACCACGAACCGGCCATCATGTCGTCGACATATTGCCCTTCTTGAAAAACTTGGCCGTTGTCGTACCATTTCTTCGACTCGCCATTGAGCTTTCCGCTGGCATAATGGTCTTCCGAAGCCAGATTACCTTTCACCGAATAGGAACGACAAATGCTGTCGCGCAGGCCATGCTTATACCAGCATTCCATCTCAAGCGCGCCGTTTTTACGGAAACGCTGGTAACGACCCTCAAGCGTATCGTTTTTGTAGAAAGCCCGTGTCATCACCTGGCCTTGCTCCGTATACCACACACTTTCGCCGTTCAGCTTGTCGTTTTCATAACGCAGCTCCGACTTCAGCTTGCCGTTCTCCCAATAGTCCTTCTGCACGCCATCGTTGCAGGCGCCAAGGGTGAATAGGACCAATAGGAAGAGTATACTGTAGGGTTTAGTCATCCTCAGCGGTTTTCTTGAACGGGTCGACGGGGACTAATTCGATGTTGTCCTTGTCGTATTGATAGATGCTCCAATACAGGTTTTCCTTGCCTTCGTTGCCTCCTGCATTCAGATAGTTCTTGTAGTAGAAGCCATAGTTAGTATGCAGCATCGAGGCTTGATAGCAATGCAGGCAATTGATCAAATCGTCGCTACCATATTGCATCAAGGCGTTGAGGAAATAGCGGCCCACATCGTAGCCCTCAAAGGCATATTGTTGCGGGTCGATGACATACTTTTGCCTGAAGCGAAGCACAAAATGCTTGGTTTCCTCACTGTTGTAGTCGACAAAGTAATCGCTGATATAGATAGCATTCATTTTCAACAGGTTGTCGACAAGCAGTTTCTCATGCCGTTGCCAACCTGGTGCGCATACCAGCGTGACGGGGTAACGTTCAGCCGACCTGGTCAACGCGTTAAGCATCTGCGTGGCAAACACATTATCGTCGCCATAGGCGATGATCACATTGTCGCGCACACCTGAAAGTTGCGACCTCACTTCCCCTATTTTACTGTAGGGATAACGTTTCACCGTGTTCGATAAAACGACCTCATTGGTCGTGCCCGACTGGAAGTCACCGGTGGAATACACCTGGCCTTCCACGTCGATGGTAGGCACCATGCGACTTCCCATTTCCAAACGCTCACTCTCGTTGCGGGCATATTGGAGGAACTCATCACCAGAAACAGTGACTTCTTCATTGATGGCCATGTTCAGATGGTGTTCCAATTGATCCAAAAAAGCCGAATCTGACTCTTTCTCACGGCTGACGATGAATACGTTGGCATTGGGATAATGGTTTTTCACCAAGTTGGAGATGGACAAAATCATACCCACATCGCCCGCTTTCGCCTTGATGACGTTCGGGTTGTCTTCGATCACCGACTTACGTGTCGTCATAGGATTGACCACGGCGATGTCGTTGGTCTTGGCATATTCCTCGACAATCTCAAACGAATTGCCAAAGAAAGGTCCAATGATCAAATCAAGGTCTTTGTTTTGGATCTTGGTCACAGCATTTTCAGCAGTAGCGGTATTGTCGGTCACGTCGATGACGGTCAAATCAAGCTTCATCCCTTGTTTCTCCATGGCCTCAGCGGCAATCATGAAACCCTCATAGAACTGAAGGAACGACATGGGACGTGATTTCTTGGTCTTAGAAGCCTTATCTTTCGATAAATCAACACCACCGATATTATTCAAATACAAGGGCACCATCAGGGCCACATGATAGCGTTTGGTGGCATTTTCTGGAGAAGCGACGCAATCAGGGATGTCACCCGTATCAAAATCGAAAACCAGCTCCCGAGGTTCTTGGACCTCTTGAGGCTCTTCTGGCTCTTCCACCACTTCTACGACCTCTTCTTGCACATTGTCCTTGGGAATCCAATAGAAATCAGTTATAGGTTGGATGGGAATCAGCACCACTTGGTTTTCAAACACATGAGAACCCACGGAAACATTCATGGCTCTGAAAGCATTTTCGTCCACTTTCCAACGTTTCAGCAACGAAGAAACGCGTTCATTGTATTCGCAAGAATGCACGATATAGTCGTTTTCGTTGGCAATCTGTGGAATGACGATGCGGGTCCCCTCTTTGGGATCCTCAAACGTCATTCGTGGATTGGCTTGCTTCAGATCTGCCACGTCGATGCCATATTCCTTGGCAACATCGTAAAGACTCTCACCGCGCTGCACGATACGAGCCTTACCGTCGAAGAAAGGATTCTGATGGGATTGTGGCGTCACAACGACAGGAGTCTCTACTTCTTTTGGCTGTTCCACAACAGGTTCTGGTTCTGGCTTAACGGGCTTCACCACAACCGTTTTGGGCTCGGGTTCTGGCTCAGGTTCTTGTTCCACAACTGGTTCTGGCTTGGGTTTGACAGGTTCCACCACAACAGGCTCCTCTTTGGGTTCGGGTTTCACAGGCTTAACCTTCACCGGTTCTGGCTCAGGTTCTGGTTTCACAACAACAGGCTCTTGCTTGGGCTCGGGTTTCACAGGCTTAACAGTGACGGGTTCCGGCTCTGGTTCCGGCTCTGGTTCTGGTTTGACCGTCACAGGCTGAGGCTCTTCCACCTTCGGCTCTAGAACGGGACGGACGGGAATACCTAATATGTGCCCAACCTTCAAGCCGTCCTTCACCTCTGGATTCAACAATTCTATTTCTTCAACAGTCACGTTGTATGCCTTCGACAGGCCATAGAGTGTCTGCCCCTGTTTCACACGGTGCATATAGTACTCCTTGCCGCCGATCTTGGTTTTCTCAGTCGAACGCTCAATAACCTCTTGGGCCATCACATTGCTCGAAAGCAACAATCCAAAGAGGAAAAAGAGGAAGAAAAACAGTTTATTCTTCATTGTCTTACTCATTTACAGTGTTATTCCCATTCGATGGTCGCCGGCGGCTTCGACGAGATGTCGTAGCACACACGGTTGACACCTTTCACCTTATTAATAATATCATTCGACACCTTGGCCATGAATTCATACGGCAGATGCACCCAGTCGGCGGTCATGCCGTCGGTCGAAATCACCGCACGCAGGGCAATGGTGTATTCGTAGCTGCGTTCATCACCCATCACACCAACCGATTTCACGGGAAGGAGGATGGTACCCGCCTGCCAGATACTATCATACAGGTTGTCAGCCATCTCATTTGGATAGGATGCGCTCGGCAGTTCGCATGGCCAACTGCGCAGCCCCTTGATGAAGATGTCGTCGGCCTCGCGCAAGATGCGGAGCTTCTCTTCGGTGACTTCGCCCAAGATACGGATGCCCAGACTCGGTCCAGGGAAAGGATGGCGGCCGATGAGTTCGCGCTTGATACCCAAGGCGCGGCCCACACGGCGTACCTCGTCCTTAAACAATGAGCGCAAAGGCTCCACAATCTTGAGGTTCATCTTTTCGGGCAGACCACCCACATTATGATGCGACTTGATCTTACAGCTCGGTCCGTTGACACTCACGCTCTCGATAACATCGGGATAGATGGTGCCTTGGGCCAGCCAGCGGGCGCCTTCAATCTTTTGAGCTTCAGCATCAAACACGTCGATAAACGTGGAGCCGATGGCCTTACGCTTGGCTTCTGGATCGGTCACGCCAGCCAGCTTTTGCAAGAACAGCGGACCAGAGTGGACACCAATGACATTGAGTCCCATTTCTTTATAAGAGTCGAGCACATCTTCAAACTCATTTTTACGCAGCAAGCCGTTATCCACAAAGATACAAGTTAGGTTCTTGCCAATCGCCTTGTTGAGCAACACGGCGGCTACGGTGCTGTCGACACCACCCGAAAGGCCAAGGATGACCTTGTCGTCGCCCAATTGCTGTTTCAGACTTGCCACCGTATTGTCGATAAAGGAATCCGGGGTCCAGTCGCCTTTGCAGCCACAAACGCCGAGTGCAAAGTTGGCCAACATCTGTGGACCTTCCTTGGTGTGGAACACCTCGGGGTGGAACTGCACTGCGTAGGTTTCCTCGCCTTCAATCTTATAGGCAGCATTCTCCACATCGTCAGTCGAAGCGATGATGCGAGCGCCCGAAGGAAGCTTGGCGATGGTGTCGCCATGGCTCATCCACACTTGTGAAGTCTTGCTCACACCTTTAAACAGCGGCGATGCCTCGTCGACCACCGTCAGCATGGCACGGCCATATTCGCGGGCAATGCTGCCATTGACCTCACCTCCAAAATGCTGGGCAATAAACTGTGCACCATAGCAGATACCCAACAGCGGAAGCTTGCCTTTGATACCCGACAAGTCGGCAATGGGTGCCTTCTCATCGCGTACCGAGAACGGGCTACCACTAAGGATCACGCCTTTGACATTAGGGCCGATAGCTGGGATTTTATTAAAGGGATGGATTTCGCAATAGACATTCAACTCGCGCAGTCGGCGGCCAATCAGTTGGGTCACCTGCGAGCCAAAGTCAAGAATGAGAATCATTTCTTGCATACACAAAAATTTTGTGCAAAAATAGGACTTTTTCACGGATAAAACCGTATTTTTGCAGAAAAGTAAAACTATTATGGTCATAAATCTATTGCTTTACCACGTACTCCTGTTCCTCTCCGTACTTCCAGCTGCCCTGCTAATCATTTTCATTTATCGTCAGGACAAATACCAAAAAGAACCTTTCAAGTCGTTGTTCAAAGCCTTTTTCGGTGGCATGCTGTCCGTCGTGTTTACCATCGTCACCGTCAGGATCATCGACTACACCATAGGACTCATCCCCTATCTCAATCAGACCGTTTTTTACGACTCGTTCATCACTGCAGGCATCCCCGAAGAACTATGCAAGTTCTTAGTTTTTATGATATTCATTTGGAACGACAAGAACTTTGACGAATATTTCGACGGCATAGTATATGCTTCCTTCATCAGCTTAGGCTTTGCCACCGTCGAAAACATCATGTACGTCATGCCTGGTGGCATTGGCACGGGTATCGTACGCGCATTGATCTCCGTTCCCGCCCATTTCCTCTTCGGCGTCATCTTGGGCTATTTCCTCTCTTTGGCTAAGTTCAACAGCGGCAAGAAAGGACGTTACATCATCATCGGCTTGCTCATCGCCATGGCTGCCCACGGCTTGTTTGACTGGCTGCTCATGTTCAGCGACCGAATGGGAGGTGCGTTAAGCTCCTTCATCTACACGTTCTTCATCGCTGGCGACGTCATGCTTTGGCGACTGGGCATCCGACTCATCAAGAAGCACCAAAACAACTCACTTATGCAGGCTCAAGAAGTAACGACCGAAAACGAATACGACCAAATCGACTGGAACGCGGGCGACAAGCAATAAATTCATATCTTTGCAGCAAATTTAAATCTTATCATTATGGCACTCAATTGCGGAATCATCGGCCTTTCGAGCACTGGAAAGACCACCATATTCAACTGTATATCAAACACCAAGGCAGAAATCGGTTTTGCCTCGAAATCCAATATCGGCATGTGTGAGGTGGTGGACGAACGCCTCAAACTCATTGACAACATCTCCCACTCGAAGCGCATCGTACCTGCCACGGTCGAAATCGTCGACCTGCCCGGCTTGAGCAAAGGCGGACAAGGCGTGGGCAACAAGCTCCTTGCCGAGGTGCAGACCATGGATGCCCTCATCCACGTGCTGCGCTGCTTCGACGACCCCAACATCCCTCATAGTGAGGGCAGCATCGACCCGGTGCGCGACATGGAACTCGTTGATCTCGAGCTGCAGGTGCGCGACTTGGATCTGGTCACCCGCAAACTGGAACGCGTGCAGAAGTTGCTGAAAAACGGCGAAAAGGACAACAAAAAGGCCTTCGACGTGCTCAGCGTCTACAAGGAAACACTGGAGAACTTCGGCAATGCTCGTGATGCTAAGGTAGCCGAGGAAGACAAGAAGTTCGTTCAGGACATCCAACTCTTGACCGCCAAACCTATCATCTACGTATGCAACGTGGACGACGCTTCAGCCACCACAGGCAACAAATACTCCGACGCCGTAAAGGCCGCTTTGAAAGAAGGTCAGGAGATGCTGATAATCGCTGGTAAGTTGGAGGCTGAAATTGCCGAACTCGACGCTGATGACAGAGCTTTGTTTATGGAAGATGCCGGCTTGACCGAGCCAGGCGTGAATAAGTTGGTTCGTACCGCCTACCACACCCTGAACCTGCATTCCTTCTTTACCACGGGTCCCGACGAGACTAGGGCTTGGACCATCCATGTGGGCGACACCGCCCCTATTGCCGCTGGAGCCATCCACAGCGACCTTCAACGTGGCTTCATCCGCGCCGAAGTGATGAGCACGGAGGACTTCCTGAAATATGGCTCGGAGGCCGCAGTAAAGGAAGCTGGCAAGTTCCGCGTGGAGGGCAAGACATATGTCGTACAAGATGGTGACATTCTTAACATAAGATTCAACGTATGATGGAACAAGTCATCCTCGTCGACGAACAGGACAACCCCATCGGCTTGATGGAGAAACAGGCAGCCCATATCGAACCTCATCTCCATAGGGCTTTCTCTATCTTTTTGTTCAATTCGAAAGGCGAACTTCTCATGCAACAACGTGCCTTGTCGAAGTACCACTCCCCTGGCCTGTGGACCAACACCTGCTGCAGCCATCCACGTGACGGCGAGACACTGGAAGAAGCCACCTCACGGCGACTTTGGGAGGAGATGGGCATGCGATGCGAGATGCACGAAGTCTACACCTTTATTTATAAGGCACCTGTCGGACAAGGCCTCACCGAGCACGAGTTCGACCATGTTTTCATAGGTCAGAGCGATGACATCCCTTGTATCAACACCGAAGAAGTCGCCTCATGGAAATACATGACCATAGACGACCTCTCAAAAGACATCGCCTTGTATCCAGGGCATTACACCGAGTGGTTCAAGATCACCTTCGAGGAAATGACACGCCACGCCGAGTTGATAGGCAAAAACTAAACTTGTAAGCAACTGGGCAGTTCCACTTTTTTTGCGAAAAATAATAGTAAGTATATTTACTATAAGTATTTTTACTATTTTTGCCGCGAAAAATAAAATTGAAAACGTTTAAATTTAACTATTATGAAACGCAAATTTCGCATCATTGTCGGAATGCTGCTATTAGCCATTCCGTTGTGCATGAACGCACAAGTTAGACCTACTAAACCTGCTCAAGACTCTAAAAAAGCAAAAGTTGAGAAAGCAGAAAAAGAAAAGCCGGAAAAACCGGAAAGACCAGACAGACCGGACAGACCGGAAAAGCATGAAAAGCAGAAAGGCGGTTTGGAAATGCCCAAAATCTCCGGCTTCGTGCAAGGAATGTATCAAGCCAACCTGAGCGACAAGGGCGATCTTATCGATAACACCCTTAGAATGCGCCGCGTGCGTCTGTCGGTCGATGGTAACCTTTCGAAAACTGTGAGCTATAAAATCCAAGGCGACTTCACCCGCAGTCCCATGCTGGTAGACGCTTTCATCAAGTACAAACCCTGCAGGGAGTTTGCCATCCAACTCGGTCAGTTCAAGATCCCGTTCACGCTTGAAAGCCCCATCAACCCCGTCAACCTCGAGATCTTCGACTACGGTGAGAGCGTACAACAATTGGTCGGTTACAAAGACGTTTGCGGCGTCGGTGCCCTCGGTCGTGACCTCGGTCTGATGGCTACCGGTAGCCTCTTCCCTGTTGAGAATGCCAATGGTTACCAATACAGCATCGTTGACTACGCCGTCGGCGTGTTCAACGGCAACGGCGCCAACCAACTCGACAACAACAACCGCAAGGACGTTGTGGGCCGCTTGGAAGTGCATCCCGGCCTGAAAGCCCTGACATTGAGCGGATCGTATTATTATGGCAAGTATTATAAAGACGAAGATTTCAACGGCACCCGCAACCGCTGGGCAGCAGGTTTGCAGTACAACGATGGTAAGCTTGTGATTCGTGGCGAATACCTAAACGGCACGACGGGCTATCAAGGTTTTGAAGGCGAAGAAGCACCCAAACAATTCAATAGCAAAGGCTACTACGCTGTGGCTGGCTACAACTTCCAATTTGGCAAGGAAGGCAAGGAACAGAAACTGATGCCTGTGCTAAGGTATGAGCATTTTGAGCAGCAAACTGGTGTTTTTGGAGCCCATACTGCTGATCATGTAATTTATATGCTTCCAGATGCCTCGGCTCCAATGAGTTATTACACTGTCGGCATCAACTATTGGCCCATCAAAAGCGTGAATTTCAAGCTTGACTATTCTTTAATTGATGGCGCCAAAAAAGTTGACAACCATTACCAAGACTATATGTCTCACCGCGTAGTCGGCATTTTGAGCTACAAATTCTAAAATAGCTGCGGGACTGCGAGACTACGGGACTTAGGGTCTCGAAGTCTCACGTCCCGAAGTCTCGAAGTCAAAAACAGAAATATATCATGTCAAACAATAACAACATCTCTAACCTCTGGAAAAAGGAAGACTGGCTGGCCGTGTGGATTGGCTTCATCGTCATCGCCATCGGCTGCATCTCCATCCTTACCCAGAGCTTCGACTTCTCCGCCGCCAAGTTCAGCACCTGGCATTGGTGGGAAAACGTGGAAGAAAAGAAATCTCTTATTGACCAATTCAACGGTGCCTTCTGGATCAAGTTGCTCCGCACCTTCTTGGTGCTCGGCATCTTGTTCGCCATCGGCATCAAGCTGCAAGGCGAGAAGATTGGCAAGTTCATTCCTGCCTTCATCGTGCTGTTTATCATCTGCATCGTGGTGCGTCTGGTGAGCGCCGAGTTCACCCTGAACCGTTACCTCGAGTGGGCCTTCTGGGCTTTGCTCATCGGCTTGTTGATTTCCAACACCATCGGCACGCCTGAATGGTTGAAACCCGCTATCCGTACGGAATTCTACATCAAGACCGGTCTGGTCATCATGGGATTCTCGGTGTTGTTCTCCAACATTGCAAAGTTCGGACTCTACGGTCTCGGCATCGCATGGATTGTGACGCCTATCGTCATCATCTTCATGTGGTGGTTGGGCACCAAGGTGCTGAAGATCGACAACAAGCCTCTGGTCATCACCTTGGCTTCGGCCACCTCGGTGTGCGGTACCAGTGCCGCCATCGCCACGGGTGCTGCCGCCAAGGCCAAGAAGGAAGACCTCTCGCTGGCCATCTCTATTTCCATCATCTTCACCATCCTCATGATGGTGTTCGAGCCTATGATCATTCGTGCCTGTGGCATGAACCAGCTCATGGGTGGTGCCCTCATCGGCGGCACCGTCGACTCGACGGGTGCTGTGGTGCTGGCAGGTAATGCCCTCGGTGAAGAAGCCGAGCAAGCCGCCGTGCTTGTGAAGTCCATCCAGAACATCCTCATCGGCTTCATCGCCTTCTTCGTGGCCATCTTCTTTGCCACAAAGGTCGACAAAGACCCGAACCAGAAAGTCGGTGCCGGCGAGATTTGGAACCGTTTCCCGAAGTTCATCATCGGTTTCTTCGTGGCCTCACTCGTTGCCTCCTTCATCATCCAACCCCTCACCAAGGGTATGGATTTCAACGGCGCCTCTGCCGTGAAGGCCATCAACGGCGTGCTCGACCAATACAAGAACTGGGCCTTCGTGCTGGCTTTCACCAGCATCGGCTTGGACACCAACTTCAAGAGCCTCTTCAAGCGTATGCAAGGCGGCAAGGTGCTCTGGCTCTACATCATCGGCCAGGTCTTCAACATCGCCCTTACGCTGTTTGCAGTGTGGTTCCTGCTGTCAGGAAAGATCTTTGACATTCCTTCCCTCGACATGTTCAAGTGATGAACAAAAACCACAAAATATTCAAAGTGATTACCATCGTTGTGGTGGTAATCACTTTGTTTTTGGCCGGCTGGATCATGGCCAACCAGCTTGGTCTCGTCGAAGGCTACGACTTCGGCGCAGGTGCCTATTATTATGCCGACATCCCCACTGAGCAATACCAACAAATCGACAAGGAAGGCGCCTATACAACCTCCATCCCGAAATGGATTTTCTACGTTCTCTTCTTCGCCTGGGGCTGGCTGATGTGGCGGCTGTGGGTGTGGATTGAGACGCGGGGAAAGAAATAGGCAACAAATACCCGAATTCCATTTTTTCTTTGTAACTTTGCAACAATAGAAAACAATGGGATTCAATGCAAACTCCTGATATTCAAAACATATTAGCAGAACTGACGCGTTCCATCGGCGAAACGCCCAAGGATATTCTGCCCATCGCGGAATCGGGCTCGGCGAGAAATTATTTCCGCATCATCACTGACAGCAAGAGCCTTATTGGCACCTATAGCAATAATGTGGAAGAAAACGAGGCTTTCCTCGCTTTCAGCAAGCATTTCCATGACTTGGGACTGAATGTGCCGGAGGTCTTTGCCGTCAATGAAGGAAAGACCTGTTATCTGCAAAGCGACTTTGGGGATGACAACCTTTTTGCGCATGTGCAAAAATCATTGATTGCAGGTGGTTTGGGCGAGCACGTCATCCAGCTTTACAAGCAGGCTTTGAAACATTTGGTAAAACTCCAATACATTGGCCATCAAGGTCTTGATTACAGCAAGGCATATCCTACCGAGCGTTTCGACCGACAGGCCATTATCGATGACCTCAACTATTTCAAGTATTACTTCATCAAGCCGCACGAGGAAATCGATTTCAACGAGATGCGCTTGGGCAAGGACTTCGAAGCCTTCGCCGACTTCGTCTGCCAAGCGCCCTGCGAATTCTTCATGTACCGCGATTTCCAATCACGCAACATCATGGTCAAGGATGGAGATCTATACTTCATCGACTTCCAAGGCGGACGCAAAGGCCCGCTGAATTATGACGTAGTCTCGCTGCTCTATCAGGTGAAGGCGCAGATTCCGCAAGCCATACGCGACGAGTTGGTCAACTATTACAAGGCAGAGCTGTCGCAATATATGAGCCCAGAAGCCGTCAAATTCGACACCTACCAACCCTATTTCGTCTATCTGAGGCTGATGCAGGTACTTGGCGCCTACGGTTTCAGAGGTCTTATCCAAAAGAAATCCCATTTCATCGAGAGCATCCCCTACGCCTTGAAGGAACTGAAAGCCTGGAATGAAACCCACCCATTAAACCAATACCCCGAAATCCAAAGCGTCATCTCGCAACTCTCAACTCTCAACTATCCACTCCCAACTGACTCTAAACTCTCAACTCTAAACTGTAAACTCACCGTCACAATCAATAGCTTCTCATTCAAGAAGGGTTACCCAGCCGACTTCAGCGGCAACGGCGGCGGCTTCGTGTTCGATTGCCGCGCCCTGCCCAACCCAGGTCGCGAACCCGAGTTCAAGACCAAGACCGGCCGCGACTGGGAGGTCATCGACTACCTCATGGCCAAACCACCCGTCCATGTCTTTCTCGACCATGTGAAAGGCATCGTCGGTCAGAGTGTCGACAACTACCGTGAGCGCCATTTCAGCAACCTGATGGTATCCTTTGGTTGCACAGGGGGACAGCATCGCTCCGTCTTCTTCGCCCAAACGATTTACGAATGGCTGAAAGCAACCTATCCCGACATCCACCTGAAACTAAACCACATCGAACGCAAAATCACAGAGGAGCATAACGCATGAAGCACGACACCACCGCCATGATATTGGCCGCCGGCTTGGGCACTCGCCTCAAAGCCTTGACCCAGGACAAGCCCAAAGCCTTGGTACCCCTCAACGGCAAGCCTTTGTTGCAGCATTGTATCGAGAACCTCATCGCCAATGGCTTCCATCACATCGTCATCAATGTTCATCATTTTGGCAAACAAATCATCAACTTTGTGGAAAACAACCATTTTGATGCAGAAATCGAAATCTCCGACGAGCGCGCCCTGCTGATGGACACGGGTGGCGGCATCGTCAAAGCCACTCCCCTATTTAAGGATTCAAAAGCCGTGTTGGTGCATAATGTGGACATCATCAGCAATGTGAATCTTGGTGAGATATGCAGGCAATTTCTTGATTCTGAAGATGATGCTTGGTTGCTGACGCAAGACAGAGAGACAAATAGGAAGTTGTTGTTTGATGATGAGAACCGGCTTGTTGGGTGGATGAATAAGGCTGAAGCACAATTCAAATGGGTCGATGAATCTAGTACGGCCCTTCGACTGGCTCAGGGACCTCAACCCTACTACAAAGAAATGGCCTTCAGCGGGCTGCATTTCTTTCGCAGTGATTTGTTTGCTGAATTTGAAGACAAACCTCAGAGTGTCATTGATTTATACCTCAATTTGGCTAAAACCAACCGCATCATTTCCAAACCTATCCAGCCCGATTATTGGTTCGATTTGGGCAAACCCGAACAACTGCTAGCTGCCGAAAACTATATAAAAACACTTTGAAATGAACGAAGGCACCTTCATAGCCAAGCTGGCAAACCATATCCAAAGCCACTACGACCTCACGAAACAGGAACTTACAGTAGTATTCCCCAACAAAAGGGCGGCTTTCTATTTGCGCAACGCTTTCAAAGCAAGCTGCGCGCAGACCCTTTGGCTGCCGCAAATGATTTCCATCGAAGAAGCCGTCATCCAATGGAGCGGCACTGCCCTCGCTGACACAATCGACCTACTGTTTGAACTCATCGACATCGATGCGGAACGGCATATAGAACAAACCAGCGACTTGAACGCATTTGGCGGTCAAGCGGCACAAATGGCTAGAGATTTCGACGAGATTGACCAGTACGGCATCGACGCAGAAAAAGTGTTCCAATACGTGGCCGACGACACAGCACTGAAGCTCTGGGACGTTAACGGCTCGAATCACACAGAAAAGGAAATCCAATACCTCGGATTTTACAAATCGCTTCATGGGTATTACCTCCAACTCCGTGAGCGTCTCACCCATCAACACAAAGGCTATTATGGCATGATTACCCGACAACTGTCGGAACTGTCGGAGGATGAACTGCTTGCCAGAATCGGTGACAGACAAATCATTTTCGCCGGCTTCAATGCTTTGACCACAACAGAAGAGCACATCATCGACACCTTGATAAAAAACGGGAAAGCAGAGATCCTCTTCGATTACGACCATTATTATGTTGACGACCCCGTCAACGAAGCTGGCGCATTTGCCCGCAAATATCAAAAGCGCCATCCCGAATGGCTGAAAGACGGTATTGCCAACCGCTTACAGACCGAGGAAAAGACCATCCACATCATCAGTGCCTGTGGCAACGCCATGCAGGCCAAGGCTCTTCAAGCCAAACTGCAAGAAATCCATGATGAAAAGCAAGACAAAGCCCAAGAGACTCAGGACGAGAAGCAAGCCGTCATCCTTGCCGACGAGAACCTGCTGATTCCCGTATTGAACAGCATCCCCAACTCATGCCCGGGCTTCAAAGTCTCCATGGGATACCCACTTTCCCAGACACCCGTCAACCAACTCATCAAGGCATGTTTTGCCTTGTCACGCCGCGACAAAATCAACAGAAACATCACTGAAAACGGCACCAAACGCCAAGTTGAAGGCTTTTACATCTGGCCCATCCTGCAACTCATGGACCTCGAAATCGTCAAAATCATCTTCCCAAGACATGAGCTCGATGCCTTCAACCAATGGAAATACAAGACCGTTAAGGAAGGTAAGTTCATCTTTGAGGGCAATGACATTGAAGCCCTACAGCAGATGCCTAACATCCTAGCGTTTCTGAAGGTTATTCTTACCAGAGATGCCGAGTTGTCGCCAACGACAATGCTGACCAATGCCAGTCAACTATTGGCTTTCGTCGCTCACATGCTCCAATCAAAGACAGAGCAAGACAAGAACGATTTCCTCCTCAACCAAGTGAGCGAGATTGGGAAAATCATCAGCCGACTGCAAAATATCATCGCGCAAAACACCCAATATGTCAAAGATGCTCACAGCCTTGAGGCCTTGTATCGGGTGCTGTCGTCGGCAGCGAGTCTGAAGCTGAACAGCAGCGAGACCGACGGCCTGCAAATCATGGGCTTGCTTGAGACCCGCAACCTCGATTTTGAGCGGCTGCACCTGCTCAGCGTCAACGAAGACACCTTGCCGCCCGACAAGTCGCGAGGCAGCTTCATCCCCCAATTCATCCGCCGTGCTTGCGGACTGCCGAGTTTCACCGAAAGCCAAGCCGTGGTGGCCTACCACTTCTATCGGCTGTTGCAAAACGGAAAGAAAATCTACCTGTACTTTAACAACCTAGGCGAGACCTTTGGTGGCGAGGCCAGCCGCTTCATCCTGCAGATCAGGCACGAACTGGCCAAAAACCCCAATATCACGATTGAGGAAGAAACATTCAGCACCACAGCCAAGTCTTCCATGGAGGCAAAAGTCCTTGGCGCCCATAAAACCGAAGATGCTTTAAAGAAACTTCGCTATCTACTCGAAGACGAGGAAAAAGGCCTCTCTCCCACTTCGCTGTCGACTTACCTCAACTGTCCGCTTCAGTACTATCTCAAGCATATCGTCAACATCAAGGACAATAGTATTGAGGAAGAAACCGGCACCGACGTCATCGGCAACATCATCCACGACACCCTGCAGTTCTTGTTCGACGATTATCTCCCGCAAGACGGCAAGCCACAAATCATCGACAAGAAACTCTTTGACGAGGTTATCAAACCACAATGGGAACAGAAATTAGCCCTATCCATAGCGAAAAACACGCCCAATGGCTTCCCTGATGTGGGTTTCAACTACCTGAACCATGTCAAAGTCGACCAGCAGCTGAAGAACTACCTCGATTACACCTCAAAGCAATTGATAAACGGCGACTTGGTCATCCTCAAGACCGAAGGCAAGCTGAAAACCAAGCTCCATACCGACCAAGGTGATTTCATCATCGGCGGCAGAGCCGACCGCATCGATCAATTCGGTGGACAAACTCGCATCATCGACTATAAGACCGGCATGGTAGACAGCGCCGACCTGAAAAAGCCTGTGCGCCATCACAGCGAGAGCAACTTGGACTATATGCGACAAATTCCCGCAAAGGCTTTGCAACTGCTTCTCTACAAATACCTTTACCTTAAAGAGAATCCGTCAATGAATCCCAATGCCATTGAAGGAGCAATACATGGATTAAAGTATCCTCACAACATCGAATTCAGCCTTTCGCAAGCCACAGCCAAGAAAGACGACGCAGATGTTGACAACAGCTTCCTAGAGGATAGCTCATTCATCGCCGACATGGACGCCATGCTGAAAGCCGTTATCGAAGAGATGCTAGACACGAAAACACCTTTTGTTCAGGCCGAAGATGACAAAAAATGCAAGTATTGCGATTTTAAGCTGATTTGCAAGAGGTAAACTCAGTTGAGAACAATCTCTTTGACGATCTCCTTCCCAACTATCTCGTTCAAGTTCTTCATCAACAAGGATTTGGAATAGCTCAGTTCGCTGCGCAAGGCATCGCTGTCGACGCGGACGAACAGTCTTCCTTCCTTGATGGAAAGGTCGATGGTATGCGAGGCAATGAACGGCCCGACCACCTTGGGCCATGATTCGATGACCTTGACTTCGTCAAGATACTGAGGGCCACGATGCTGTTCGTAGAATGCCTTGATAAGATCGCCCAAAGGCTTCACGTCGTAGTAAATCATAGCTCCCCTCCTATCTCTTTGACGCAGCCTTTCTCCACCTCAAAGATCTTGTGGTCGATGTTGGTGTTTTCAAACAGCTTCTCCACTCTACCCTGTTGTGTATCAGTGATAAATACCTGACCAAAATGCTCGTCACCAACGAGGCGTACAAGTTTCATCACGCGCTGGTCGTCGAGCTTGTCGAAGATGTCATCCAACAAAAGAATGGGCTTGTAGCCAATCTTCTGGTAGTTGAACTCGAATTGCGCCAAGCGAACCGATACCACAAACGACTTTTGCTGTCCCTGTGATCCGAAACGCTTCAAAGGATGGCCGTCAAGAGTAAACTCCAAGTCATCCTTGTGGATGCCCACGTTGGTGTAGCCCGAATAACGGTCTTGTTGCAGGCTTTCTTCCAGGAGCTCATTCAAGGGCTTTTCGTCCAGTCGCGACTGGTAGATGACGTTTACCTTCTCAGTACCGCCCGAGACAATCTCATAGTAATGCTGGAAGATGGGTAGGAACTCCTCCAAAAACCGATGGCGCTTGGCATGGATGTCATCGGCATGTTGTGCCAACTGGTCCTCCCAAAGTCGGAGCAACTCACGGTCGAAATGACGGCTTTCTGCAAATTGTTTCAGCTGCATATTGCGTTGCAGCAGGGCGCGGTTGTATTTCAGCAAAGCATTGAGATACAAAGGATCGAACTGGGATATGACCCCATCGATGAACTTACGGCGAAGGTCGCTGCCCTCATTGATGAGGTCGCGGTCGTAAGGCGAGATCATCACCAAAGGAAACTTCCCGATATGATCGCTGAGACGGTCATATTCCTTTTTGTTGAAGCGGAACGACTTCTTCTGGTCACGTTTCTGCACGCACGACACCAACTCGTCATCCTTGCCGTCGTGCGAATACACACCATGGATGGCGAAGAAATCCTGTTCGTGGCGGATGTTCTGCTTGTCGGTGGCGCCAAAGAAGCTTTTGCAAAAGGAGAGGTAATAGATGGAATCGAGGATGTTGGTCTTCCCTGCCCCGTTGAGACCCACGAAACAATTGACGTTCTCCGAAAACAGCAAGTCGGCCGATTCGCAGTTCTTGAAATTCGTCAGTTTGAGTTCGTGGAGATACATATTGTTGAATTATGAATGCTGAATGTGGAATGCTGAATGTAGAATAAACCCATCATTCAGCATTCCACATTCAGCATTCAGCATTTTCATAGTTTACTCAGGTCAACGCGTAAGGTCAGGAAGTTGGGCGAACCCACGATATTGTTCCTTGAACGAGCATAGTCGATTTGGAAGGCCTTGATTCTCACACCAAAACCGGCAGAGAAGCCCACCAAACTACGTGCTTCGGGCACACCCATCTCGCGATGTGTCTCATAGTTATAGGACGCTCTCAGGAATAGGTTCTTGCCAATGGCCAACTCACCGCCAATCAACAGATGGCAACCCAAGTTGGTGAAAAACTTGGCAGCCTTTGAAGGCTCTTGGTATTCACCTGTGATGGGATCGTAATAGCCAGCCAAGTCAAGCGGGTCGTCATAGAGTTTGTTCCAATGCTGTATGTCCTTGTAGCCCATGACGATGGTCAGCGGCAGGTGGTCAAGTTTCTTGGAAGCCATGAAGTCCATGGAGAAAGGCAGCCATTTGTCCTCCACATTCAGCTCCTGCGAGAAGAGTTGTCTTCCGATGTTGCGTGCTGCAAGTGTGAAAGCCCAGTTGGAGTACGACCAATAGGTGCCGGCCACATCCACACCCAAAGCGCCTGCACGACCTGCTTCATATTGCACGCCGGCATATTTCAGGTTGGCGCCGATACTCCATTTGTCGGTCAACTCACGGCCCCAGCCGAGAGTGACGGCATAGTCGGAAACGTTGAATGTGCTACCATCGGTATAGCCGCTTTCGGAAGCATACTGCATCGCACCATAGTTGTAATATTGCACCGAGGTTGCGAAGCTGCCTAGCTTCTCGAAGGTGTGGCTGTACTGTGCCGTTGCGAAATTGGTGCCTACATTGAAATCACCAACATACGACAAAGTCAGTTGGTTGTTCATCTCGGGCGAGATGGCCGAAGGATTGAACACAGCCGTCTGGAGATCGCCGTCATGCACGGGCAACGGCAGTCCACCCAAAGCCACCACACGGGCCGAGTTGGCATCTGTCAAAGCACGATACAAACCATTGCTCACTTGTGCATTGGCTTGCAATGCGAGGACTGGCAGCACCAAAGAGCATATAACGTAGATAGTTCGTTTCATAGATTCATATTTGTAGGATAACGGCACCTGTTTCATTATTATTGCGCTGATGTGCAATTATTTGTCCACCAATCCCAAGCCCGTTTTCACCAGTTTACCCTTCTCTTTCAGTTCGGTCGAAAGGCGATCAAGCATGCCGTTGACGAAACGACGGCTCTCAGGCGTGCTGTAGAACTTGGAAATTTCAATGTATTCGTTGATGGTGACCTTCACGGGAATGGAATGGAACTCGATAAACTCAGTCATGGCCATAAAGATCAAAATCTTGTCCATCAAAGCCAAGCGATCGTAGTCCCAATTGGAGATGTTGGCCTTCACCATTTCCATGTACTCGTCGGCATGAAGGATGGTCTTTTCGAACAGTTTGACCACAAACGCCTTGTCCTCGGCCTCGTCCTTGAACACCGGTGGCAGCATGCTATTGGCATTGAAATCAGCTGGCAACTCACTGATATATTTCCAAAGCAGATAGATGGCCAACTGATAGTCGCTGTTGTACGACAAGTCACGGTCGGAATAATAGTCGTAGAGCAAGCCATTCTCAGGCATGTATGTGTCAATCACCGTGACCAAGAAATGCTTGTCATCGCTAAAACCGTCCTTGCCGTTGTTCATATACTCTTGGTATTCAGGCGTCTCCGTCAGTTTTACGAACATCTGGCGGATGAAGTCCTCACGAGAGTCGGTCCAGTCAATTCTATATTGATCAACGAGTTTGTTCAAATGCTGGTTCTCATCCAAAGCCTTGAGGATCCTGTTGTCGACAAACTTCATGTTGGGATTCAGGTCCTCCTCAGTTGGGAAATGCTTTTGCTTGTTTTCCTCGATGCGACGTTCGGCGAACTGCCTGATTTCGACCCAGAAAGAAAGCTGATAAACAAAGAGCTTGTATAAATCGTCAACCCCTGCGAGCAATAGTTTCTCGGCTTGGGGCAAGTTGGAGCTTTCGGATTGATGATAGGCGTAAATTGATTGTAACGCCTTGACTCTCAGAAATCTTCTATTCAACATATCGATTGGTCTATATGGGAAAATAATTTGCAAAGATAAAACAAAATCCTGTGCAAATACAACAAAAATGGAGTATTTTTGCGGCATCAACGACAATCGCCATGACAAAAGTTTTGAAACACATCGTAATGTGGAAATTCCTCGACGAGGCCGAAGGACGCACTCGCCAAGAAAACGCGCAATGGATGAAGGACCACTTGGAAGCCTTGGTAGGACAGATTCCCGAGCTGCTCAGCGCTGAGGTGGGCATCAACTGCAAGGACTCGGCGGCCGCCTACGACGCCGTGCTGACGGCAACATTTCATTCCTTTGAGGCAATGGAACGTTACAAGAACCATCCGTTGCACCAACAGATAAGCCAATACTGTAAAAAGGTCAGGAAAGACCGGGTCGCGTGCGACTATTTCATTGAATCATAAGGCATAAAGCGCTTTCAATAGATTTTTTTCAATAAGTCACGCCATGTGTAATAAAAACCCTATCTTTGCGATTCTATCCGTCAAGAACAACTAACTCATTATCATTAAATACAGAACATCTATGAAGAAAAAATTCATCTGCCCCATCTGTGGGTATGTACACGAAGGTGAGGAAGCCCCTGAGCGCTGCCCTCAATGCAAGCAAATCGTTGAATGGAAAGTCGTCGACGAAAGCGCTGCCCTGAATTTCGTCACCGAACACGTCCTTGGCATCGCCAAAGGCACTGGCGACGAGATGATCAAAGACCTCAACGCACAGTTTATGGGCGAAGCCACAGAGGTTGGCATGTATCTGGCCATGAGCCGCCAAGCTGACCGTGAAGGCTATCCCGAGATCGCCGAGGCCTTCAAGCGCTATGCTTTTGAAGAGGCCGACCACTGCTCGCGTTTCGCCGAGCTGTTGGGCGAAGTGGTTTGGGACACCAAAACCAACCTCTACAAGCGCATGATCGCCGAATGTGGCGCCTGCGAAGAGAAGATGCGCATCGCCCGTGTGGCCAAGGAGCGCAACCTCGATGCCATCCACGACACCGTCCACGAGATGGCCAAAGACGAAGCCCGCCACGGCAAAGGCTTTGAAGGACTGTACAAACGCTACTTTGAATAAATATAAATATGAATTAGGAATGCGGAATGCAGAATGCAGAATGGCCACCGGTAGGTACATTCAGCATTCCTAATTCCTCATTCCGCATTAAAAAAATAACACTATGATTAGCAAAAAATTAGCAAAGGCCATCAACGACCAGATCAATGCTGAAATGTGGTCGGCCTATCTCTATCTGAGTATGTCGCAAGACATCTACGCCAAAGGTTTCCATGGCATCGCCCATTGGTACAAGGTCCAGTTCCTTGAGGAACAGGCCCATGCCGCCATTATGATCAACTACCTGCACGCACAAGACGAGAAAGTCGTCCTGGCCCCCATCGCCAAGGTGCAGACCAGCTGGAAGAGCGTCCTGGCCACCTTTGAGGACACCCTCGCCCACGAGAAGAAAGTGACCGCCATGATCAACAACTTGTGCGACATCGCCGACGAAGACAAAGACCGCGCTGCCGCCAACTTCCTCGCCTGGTTCATCGACGAGCAGGTGGAAGAGGAAGAGAACGCCCGCGACCTCGTGCGTCAAGCCAAGATGATTGGTGACCACATCGGTGGCATGATCATGCTCGACAAGGAGCTCGGCGCCCGTGAATACCACACGCCCAGCCCGCTGAAATAATGCAACAATTGTAGAGACGGTGTCACACCGTCTCTACCCGCAAAACGAAGAACTCCGCTGCTCATCGAACAGCGGAGTTTTTCATTTCTGCGTATTCTGCGCATTCTGCGTGAGAAAGATCACAATTCCCCAGCCTGTTTCTTTGCCCAATATTCCTTGAAGACCTCATAGTTCTTTTCCAAAAGCGTCGGCGTATCGAGGCCATAAGGGCATTTCTCATGACAGACGTTGCAGTGCTTGCACTTCTCAATCATCTTCATCTTTTCGGCCCATTCCTCGGTGAGGTAGACGCTATATGGTGCACGCTTCAAGAAGAGGCTCATACGGGCGCAGTTATTGATCTCGATGCCCGCCGGGCAAGGCATGCAATAACCGCAGCCACGGCAGAACTCACCTGAGATCTCAGCGCGTTCCTTCTCAATCTTGCGCCACGATGCAGAAGACAGTTCAGGCTCGTGGTCTTGATACGAAAGGAATTCGTCCAACTCACTTTCGCGCTGTATGCCCCAGATAGGCAAAGCATGGTCAAACTGGTTGAGGAAGGCGTATGCCAAGGCGGAGTCGTTGATAAGCCCGCCTGCCAAGGCTTTCATGCAGATGAAGCCCATATTGTGCTTGAAGCATGCCTCCACAATCTTCTGATCGTCCTCCGAGGAGAGATAGGAGAATGGATATTGTAGGGTGTCGTAGCAGTCACGTTCGATGGCTTCCAAAGCCACATTCTGGCGGTGATTGCTGATGCCTATGAAACGCACCTTACCTTGGCGTTTGGCCACCTTCATGGCATCATACAAGCCTTGTTTGTCGCCAGGACGCGGACAATAGTCGGGATTGTGGAACTGATACAGATCCAAATAATCGGTTTTCAGGTTTTTCAAGGTAGTGTGAAGGTCTTTCCAGAAGTCTTCCACATTGGTGGCAGCGGTTTTGGAAGCGATGATGACTTTTTTTCGTCTATCGGCAAAGGCAGCACCTATCTTTTCCTCGCTGTCAGTATAGAAACGCGCCGTGTCATAGAAGTTGATGCCATTGTCGTAGGCCTTGTGCAACAGATATACGGCTTCTTTCTCGCTGATTCTTTGAATGGGAAGGGCTCCGAAACCATTCTTGTTCACCTTCAAGTTGGTCTTGCCTAATGTAATGATCTTCATAACTACCTGATTTTGGCACAAAAATACAAAAAGAATTGAAATACACCAAATTTCATGGAGAAAAAATCATTTCATGTCGGCTTGATTCACATTACGCCCAGAGCAAGAGTCCGCCGCAGATAATCAGTCCCGTGACGAACAAGTCGATGATGCAAAAGCCCATGATGTCCTTGGCATTGAGCTTGGCGATAGCCAAAGCAGGCAAAGCCCAGAATGGCTGGATGAGGTTGGTCCAGGCGTCACCCCATGATATGGCCATGCCCGTCAAGCCCGGAGCCACGCCCAAGGCAGCACCAGCCGTAAACATAATCGGCGCTTGGATGGCCCAGTGGCCACCACCCGACGGCACGAACATATTCAAAATGGCCGCACAGAAGAAAGTGAACAAAGGATAAGTCTTTGGCGTGGAGATGGAAACGCAAGCGTTGCTTACCACCTCGCCCAAGCAGATGCCCGACTCCCCTACTCCCGTGATGATGCCCATGATGCCGGCATAGAATGGGAACTGCAACAATATACCGGCTGCACCACCCACCGACTTGCCAAATGCCTTGACGTATGCCAACGGCGTGCCGTGCAAGATGACGCCCAAAAACAGGAACAACATGATGACGGCTCCAAGGTCGAAACTGCCACCTTTGACGAACAGTTTGATAACGAGATAGGTCAAGCCCAACAAGGCTATGATCCATGAGAGCACACGGCTGTTTTCCAGCTTCTCGGCGGGTGTCGTGGCCTTCGGCGCAGGCTTGGGTTCTTCCTCAAACAACAGCGAGGGCTCAATGGCCACCACATTCTCGCCTTTGGGATGCATCAGCGCGTTGACCACCACGATGGCTACGATAACCACCGCCACCATGATAAGGTTCTGATAGGCTAAGATGGTCTCGCTGACAGGTATAGGTTGTGTGAGTGTGCCATTGGTAACTTTCTCAAGATTAGACTCCAACGATGCCATGGTCAGCGGGATGGAACCCGAAAGACCGGCATGCCACACCACGAAGCCGCTGTACGCAGATGCGATGAGCAGACGGTAGTCCACGCCTTTCAGCTTCTTGGCAATCTCCTTGGCGAAGATGACGCCCACGATCAGGCCGAAGCCCCAATTGAGCCAGCAAGCCAAGGCCGAGATGCCCGTCACCAAAGCGATGGCACCCGCTGGTGTCTTGGGCAAGCCTGCCAAGGCGCTGATGCCTTTCTTGATGGCAGGTGCCGCTGCCAAGGCAGAACCCGTCACCAACACCAAGGCCATCTGCATGGCGAAAGCCAACAGCGACCATACGCCGTTGCCCCAGTGCTCCACCACTTCAAGGGGAGTCTGCTTACACACGGGCATGGCAATGATGAAGGCCAACAAGGTCAACACTACGGCAAAGATGAAAGGCTCTGGCAAATATTTTTGAACCAGTTTTACACAAAAACGTATGATTCTCTGAAACATAACTTTAGAATTTATACTCTACTTCTTCCAAGAACAATGCATGCGCAGGCACAGAAGTGCCAGCTTCGCAACGGTCCTTGCGTTCGATGACGGCACGGAACTCCTCCAATGTCATGCGTCCCTTCCCTATCTCCAACAACGTGCCTACGATGGCTCGCACCATGTTACGCAAGAAACGATCCGCCTTGATGCGAAACACAAGCAGTCCGTCTTGTTCAAACCAGCGTGCTTCCATAATCTTGCAATTGTTTGTCTTCGCCTGGGTATGCACCTTCGAGAAACTCGTGAAGTCCTCATAATCAAAAAGGATATTGGCGGCTTCCTGCATCTTTGCGACATCCAAATCACCATAAAGGAAATAGGCATCGTTGATGTGGAAGGGATTCTTGGTGCGGGTGATGTAATAATGGTAAGTGCGTGAGATGGCGTCGAAACGGGCATGCATCTCAGGCACGACCTGCCAAATGCGATAGATGACAATGTCCTCAGGCAGAAAGGCATTCATCTGATGGGCAAGCGTTTCCGTGTCTTTCAGCTCATAATCAATGTCGAAATGGGCATAATAGTTCCTCGCATGGACACCCGTGTCGGTGCGTCCGCAGCCCGTGATGGAGACCGTCTGCCCCAACTTGAGACTCAGGCATTGCTCCACCGTGGCCTGCACGCTCTCGGAGTGCGGCTGGATCTGGTAACCGTGGTAGCGGCTACCGTTGTAGGCCAGATGGATGAAATATCGGGGCATTTGTCTGTTAAATCGTGCAAAAATACGGAATTTTAGTGTACGGCTGCCATAATATGACAGCCCTACAAACTAAAAATTCCTATTTTTGCGCTCCGATTTCACCGATATGAACATTTTGTACCAACTCAACGACGACGACTGCTTCTTCCCACCTGCCGACCGCGCCAACAAGGACGGCTTGCTGGCCTTTGGTGGCGACCTTTCGCCACAGCGCCTCGTGGTAGCCTATGCTAACGGCATCTTCCCTTGGTACAGCGAAGACGAGCCTTTGCTTTGGTGGTCGCTCGACCCGAGGCTCATCATCCGTCCAGGTGAAATGCGCGTGAGCAAGTCGCTGAGACGTACGATAAGGTCAGGGAAGTTTGATGTTCGCATCGACACCAACTTCCGCGAGGTGATGCTGCATTGCGCAGAGACACCACGTAAAGACCAGGACGGCACCTGGATCCAGGACGAGATGGTGGAGGCCTACTGCGAACTGCACGACTTGGGCATCGCCCATTCCTTCGAGGCCTACCAAGACGGTGAGTTGGTCGGAGGACTATACGGCGTTTCCATCGGCAAGGTGTTTTTCGGCGAGTCGATGTTCCACACCGTCACCGACGCCTCCAAAGTGGCCTTCTATCACCTGCATCAGTTCCTGCAGTCGCACGGCTTCAAACTCATCGATTGCCAGCAGGAAACAGAGCATCTGATGAGTCTGGGTGCCTACAGCATCCCCCGCAAGGACTTCATCGACGAGCTCAAGGTCTTAACGAAAGAGGCCACCTTAGTCGGAAATTGGGGCACCAACGACTGCGAAGAGCTTTACCTCAACATACAGCAGCCTGAGAAGCTGCGTTTCAGGGCCTACAACATGGACGAGGACGTCGCTCTATCCAATGATTGACAGCGAATTGTAGGCCGTAAGACAGAATTCCGACCCGATTTTCCACTTTTTTCTTTGGCCTTTCCGAGTTTTTTCCTAATTTTGCACCCATCTTTGGAGCGTGGCCAAGGCCAGCTCTTATTGTTTCACCAAAACACATTTTATGGATTCACAAGAAGGAATCAAAGTCAGTGTCAACTCTGAAATCGGAAAACTCCAACACGTTTTAGTACATACTCCAGGTCCGGAGCTGGAAAAAGTAACCCCGGAAAACGCGCACACCTTCCTGTTCAGCGACATCTTGAACATGCAAGTAGCGCAAAAAGAATACAACTATTTCAAGAAGGTGCTGCAAAAGGCGGCTGAAGTGCACGAGATTGGCGACTTGCTCACCGACATCCTTCAGATGGAGAATGTGAAGAACGCCATGGTCGACCGCGTGTGCAAGACCGAGGACAAAGGCTTCCTTGCACCTTACCTGAAGTCGCTGTCGGCCGAAGAGCTCTCCCGCCAGCTCATCGAGGGTGTCCGTCTGGAAGACGTCACCTACATCAACAAGGACCCGTACGCCCTGCTGCCGATTCCCAACCTCTTCTTCATGCGCGATGCATCATTCACGATGTTCGACAACATCATGATCAGCAATATGGCCACGACAGTGCGCGCCCGTGAGTGTTTGATTCTGAACAGCATCTACAACCTGCACCCCTTGTTCGAGACCAAGGTCGTCAACCCTGTGTTGAGCTACGACATCCACGGCGAAGGTACGGTGGAAGGCGGCGACGTACAGATCATCCGCGACGACGTGGTGATTTGTGGCTTGGGATCGCGCACCAACATGCACGGAGTGGAGGCATTGGTTGAGCACCTGAAGACTAAAGAGGGCGTGAAACACCTCATCTTCCAGGAGCTGCCTTTGGAGCCCGAGTCGTTCATCCACCTCGACATGGTATTCACCATGCTCGATGTCGACAGATGTATGATCTACGAACCTGTCATCATGAACAGCAAATACAAGACCTTCCATATCACCATCGACGGACAGAAAGCCATCGGCAAAGAAGTCTCCGACCTGCTTGCCGGACTGAAAGAAGTCGGCATTGACTTGGAGCCTGTGTATTGCGGCAACCGCAACAACGACTGGGCTGCACGCGAGCAGTGGCACAGCGGCTGCAACTTCTTCTGCCTCGAGCCTGGCAAGTTCATCGGCTACGGTCGTAACCAGCACACCTTGGAAGCCTTGAACAATGCAGGCTTCAACATCGTCACAGCCTCGGATGTGGCCAACAATAGGGTCAACCTGAACAACGTGAAGAAATGCATCGTCGCCTTTGAGGGCAACGAGCTTTCGCGCGGCGGCGGCGGTGCCCGATGCATGACTATGCCCGTGCAGCGAATGGCTGTGGAATGGTAAAAACAAAAGGCGCTCGGTTGAGCGCCTTTTTTATTACTCTATCGTCACCTCATCCACCATAATCCAGGACTTCTGGCCTTTATAGGGATGCCAGTCGGGCAAGACACCTTGGTTTTCCACTTTCACGCGAACGTATTTCCATTGCTTGCCTGTGGTATGGAGTCGGGCTTCAACACGGCCGAAACCTTGCATCTTGTCGGGACGATCGAAAACAGGCAACTCGGCCATCTGCCATTCGCTGAATTCATCGCCATCGGACGAAAAACTCACCCACACGCCCTTAGGCCATATTACCCAGTCGTTGGGCTCATGACCGAGACCAATCTTCACCGTGTTGATCTTGGTCGGGACGGCCAATTCGATGGTGGCCTCCATGTCGACACCCTCAAAGCCCAGCCAGTCGTTTTGCCAATCGCCTGAAGCGCCTTTCTTGCCGTCCATCAGGGCGATGTCGGCATCCTTGCCATAACGCTCTGCTGGTGGGTTGACAAATGTCGTATTCTTGATGTTCAACCGGTTGAACTGACGCAAGGTCACAAACGAAGGCACGCTGCCTTTCTTGAAGGCCTTGGCCTTGATAGTAGTCGTCTTGAGAATAATGAACGACTTGCTGTAGGCAGGCGACTTCATCGTAGGCTCGCTGCCGTCGGTAGTATAATGGATTTCTGCATCGGGGTCGGCACAAGTCATGGAGATGGTCAGCGGACGGTTGAACATACGGAAGTCCTCTTTCCCTGCCATCGTCGCCTTGATTTCGGGCATCGGAACCATTATGGAGTCTGCATTCGGCACTTGGTAGCGACCCGAGTCATCCGGAGTCTGGTCCCAATCGATAGGACAAAACATCACCGTGTATTCATACACTTGATTGCCCAGCACATATTTCTCGTCCACACCTGGACCACAGGTGGCCGTGCCAAGAGGTGCCTGTTTGTAGTCCACATTGACCGTAAGGAAATCCCTGGGTTCCAATTGATTGATGCGGCGGGCGGCGGTGAGGTTGTCATCGTCATAATTGTAAACGCTGAAGTTGAAAGGTTCCGACATGGTGACAAACAGCCCGATGGTGTCGTTCTGCAAAGCGAACCATCGCGTATCGGAACGGTTGCCATTGTCCTGGGGTACAACATGTTGTTCAAACAATTCGAGAGCATCCGCCTGGTAGCAGTTCATATTTCCCGCTGCGTGACGGTCGGGATAGTTCTCCCTGTCCTTGCCATACCAAACCAGATGTGAATAATCCAAAGGCATACGGAACTGCATTCCGATTTTCGGGAAAGATGTCACCGTCTCCATCGGCTCAACGCGGTTGGTGATACTGATGTTGCCGTTACCATCAATACGATAAAATGAATTGACAATCACTCGTAGTACACCTTGGGCATCACGATACTCTTTTGAAGCCACGATACATAAAGAGCCGTCTTCCATCTTCGTCCATTGTTTCATCTGGGTCTTGTCGGGCGCAGTCTTGTTGCTCAAATGCTGCAGTCCAGCCTTTTTCCAACGGGGCAAAGCCCATGGATCCACTTCATCATTCAGCGTAGGCGCACGCCAAAAGTTGTCTCTAATATTGCCAGCAAGGAATTCCGTACCTTTAAAGACGTAAGAGACAATCTCCATAGTACTCATGTCGAACACCACTTGAAAATCGTCATTTCCACAATTAATAAACTGATTACCACCATTCACGGAAATCGTCGACGACATCGGTTTACCTTGAGGCAAAGGCAGTTTTTCTTCCGACGGCCAATCTAACTTAAACTCATCGTAGGCAATTTCAGTCCCTGGAAGTACGAGTCCCAGCAACTCTTTCTCTCTCACCGAAAAACGCACAAAAAACTCCTCGCCCGGATGTCCATAAATACGCAAGCGCTCAATGTTAATCCTTTGTGATTCGTAAGGCTTGAGGTTGAGGTCAAGTTTCTCTTTCAACAGCTCTCTTTCTGCTGAGAAGATGGTGTAATCGCAATTGTATTCAGAAGCATTCTTGAAGGCATTCCAATTTTTCACCTCAAATTCTCCTGCCTTTAAGTCGATGGCTTTGAACTTGATGGGCTGATACACCTTCTTCACCTCAGCGGCATGAGCGTGCGACGTCCTGTCGCTGCTAACCACACCATTGGCGCAAAAAGCATCGTCATCACCCACACCGTAGGCATGACCGAAATCGCCGCCCACGGCCAACCAGTCTATATCTTTCACGCTGTCGTGGACGATGAAACTCTGGTCCACCCAGTCCCAAATGCAGCCGCCTTGCAGTTGCTCGTTGGCTTCAATCACATCCCAATAGTCCTTCATGCCGCCCATGCTGTTGCCCATGGCATGGCAGTATTCCACCATAATGAAGGGTCTGCCTTCCTTGTCAAGACCCTCATCCACAAACTTTTGCAGATATTTCGGGCTGGCATACATCAGGCCAATGACATCAGTGTTGCGGTCGTAAATGGCTCTTTCGTAGGTCACAGGGCGGGTTTTATCGCGGTTTTTCATCCAGTCGTAGGTGTACTCGAAATTCACGCCGTTGCCGCACTCGTTGCCCATCGACCACATAATCACGGAAGGATGGTTCTTGTCGCGTTCCAACATGTTGCGGTTGCGCGACCACACCATTTCCTTGTACTGCGGGTCTTTGGCGAGGCTTCTGTCGCCATAGCCTTGGGCATGCGATTCGCAGTTGGCTTCGTCCCAAACGTAAAGACCATATTTGTCGCAGAGTTCGTACCAATACGGGTCATCGGGATAATGGCAAGTGCGCACCGTGTTGATGTTCATCTGCTTCATCAGGGCGATATCCTTCTCCATCGACGCGCGCGAAACGACATGACCCGTGTAGGGATCGTGCTCATGGCGGTTCACACCTTTTATTAATACATACTGTCCGTTGACGAGCAGTTTGCCATCCTTGATTTCCGAAGTGCGGAAGCCAATGTATGAAGAAAGCCTTTCGATGAGTCTACATTTCTTATCTTCTAAAAAAATATCCAATTCATACAATTTTGGGCTTTCCGCTGACCAAGGCAACACCTTTCCTATCCTATCAACAGACAAATCCAAATCTGCATAGTAATACCCATCATCTGCAAGAACGAATGAGACTTCATCAAGTTTTTTTGACATATCATACCATGTGTGCCCAAAAACATCTACTCCTTCTGCATCTCTATGGACACCTACATACAATCTACTATTTTTCAATATTTTACCCGTGCTACTCTGTAACTTTACATTAATCTTAAGCGTGCCATTTTTATAAGTCTCATCCAAACCAGCATGGACTTCATAGTCGTAAACATTCAGCGTGGGTTTGGAATACACCACTACATCCCGCTCGATGCCACTCAAGCGCCAGAAGTCTTGGCACTCGAAGTAAGAGCCATTAGAAAAACGATAGACCTTGACGGCCAACGTGTTCTTCCCCACCTTGACATATGGCGTGAGGTCAAACTCTGCATTGGTCTTGGCATCTTCCGTGAAGCCCACAAACTGTCCGTTCACCCAAACATAGTAGGCCGACTTCACCGCACCGAAGTTGATGAAGGTCAAGCGCTCTTTCCATGTTTCTGGGATGTTGAATTCCGTGAGATAGCAGCCCACGGGATTATCGACCGTCGGGGCAAAAGGCGGCTCGTTGGGACGGAACTCGTTGTCCACATTGACATAGATGGGCGTACCGTAGCCGTTCAGTTCCCAGTTGGCGGGCACCTTGATGGTTTTCCAATCGGAAGCATCGTAGCCTTCTTTATAGAAATCGGCAGGAGCTTTTGAGGGCGAGTCCACCCATTGAAACTTCCAGTCGCCATTGAGACATTGCGACCATTGTTCGCCTGCAGGGACTACATTCGTCCTAGGATACATGCGGTTGATCTCATAGACATTGACATCGTTCCAGGCGTTGAGTTCGGCTTCGGTTTGGGCTTGGAGGCTGGTCATCAGCAGACACAGCATGAGTGAGAGGATGGTTCTTTTCATATTTGTTGTCTTTAGGTCCCCACACTGCGCTGCGCTGGTGTGGGGTAAATAGAATATCGTGTCTTCGACACGAGGTTAGTCGGCATGCATCATTTTTTCCCTGTCAGCATCGGGAATCCGCTCCGACTTGTTTGTTTCGCGGTTGAAATACACTACCACGGCATGACATAATGTCTTGACCTCACCCGTTTCCGCATCTTTCAGGCATTGCTCCATCTTGAAGCTGGAGTTGCCTATCTCGAGGACGCGGCTTTCACAAACAATGGGGTCGTGGAACAGCACGGGATGGCGGAAGTCCAAGTCCACATGGACGAGGACGTATTTAAAGGTCAGCCAGTCGATGGGTGTCTGGAAGACATACTCGAAGTAACGGCTTCGGCCCATGTCGAAAAAGTTGCACTGCGCCCCGTTGTTGACGTGGTTATACGGGTCGAGGTCGCTCATGCGGATTTGTATCGGACAAGAGAACATTCCAATTGAGAATTGATAATTGATAATTGACAATTATGGTATTCACTTCATCTCGAAATGCGGTATCGGCTGCAACTTGAAGAGGTTGGTGATGTGCTTGTGATCGATAAGTGCCTTGGTCTTGGGATCGTTGCAGACGCCAGTGCGGATGTAGTTGTCCAACACGGCGTAGGTGAATCCAAGGTTGTCCTCATCGCTCTTGTTGGTAAGGCCATCAGAAGGCGTCTTCTCCACCAATTCGATGGGCAAGCCCAACTCCTTCCCTATCGCCTTGACTTCCTGAACGGTGAGACCACCCAATGGGGCAAAGTCGCCAGCGGCGTCGCCATAGCGTGTCGAATAGCCTACCCAGTCCTCTGAGAGGTTGCAGGTGTTGGCCACACGACCGTTCATCGACTGCGAGACGGCATACAAAGTGCTCATACGCAGACGCGGCGGCAAGTTAATCGTGGTCTGACGGCTGACCTCGGCATCCAAAGTACCAAGTTGCTCCTTTACAGCGGCAATCAAGGTATTATAGGTGTCACCGATGTTGACGCAGCAATGGCGGATACCCAGATGGTTGATGAGTTTCATGCTGTCGTCGATGTCGGGTTGCACGCCATTGGGCATGGTCACACCGATGACACGATCCACGCCAAGAGCTTCGGCACAAAGGCCAGCAACAACGCTGCTGTCCTTGCCGCCAGAGATGCCGATGACGGCGTTACAGTCTTTTCCGTTCACTTCAAACCAGTCGCGAATCCATTGCACGACTTGGTCTTTTACTTGTTTTGCGTTAAATGTATACATGTTGTTAAAGTTTAGTCATGTTGCTGAGTACAGAGCCTGTCAAAGTATCGAAGCACCGTCATTTAGCTGTCGGCCCTTCGGCCCTTCGACAGGCTCAGGGCTCAGGGGCCTTGGTTTTTACATGAAGCTGCTGCCACCGATGAACTGGCGCAGCATGGATGTGGCCGGTATCTCCTTGTCGGAGACAGGCGTGAAATAATGCAGAAAACGCAACAGACGATGCGCCTCGGTGTATTCGGGACAGTTGTTCGGCACGGTGGCCAAAATGCTCTCGGCATGGTTGCGCATGACGGCGAACTCAAGCAGATAGGCCGAATTAAACATCACATCAGCATTCTCTTGGAAAGGATAGATCCATTTCTCCTCGGCAGCACGCACGCTGGCCCATTGGCTGATGGTCTGACGAGCCGAGAAAGCACCCTTGTTGTAGTCGCGCACGATACGGCGCAACAGGCGATTGTCGTCTGTCGGGATGGTGTTGTGATCGTCCAAGGCCGTGCTGGTCAAGGTGGAGATGAAGATACGGAACTTGGTTGACTCGGGAATCTGATCCGTGAGCATGGGATTGAGGGCGTGAATGCCTTCGAGTAACAAGACGCAGCCTGGCTTCAGTTGCAACTTCTTGCCGTTGTATTCACGAATACCCGTCACAAAGTTGTACTCAGGCACTTCTATCTCCTCTCCTCTCAGCAAGGCCAGTAGGTCACGCTCAAGAGCAGCGTGGTCGACAGTATCAAAGTTATCGAAGTCGTAAGTGCCATCGGGAAGCTTAGGTGTGTCCACACGATTGACGAAATAGTCGTCCGTCGAGAACGAGATGGGCTTCAGTCCGCAGGCCTTCAGCTGGATGCTCACACGGCTGCAGAAGGTGGTCTTGCCGCTGCTGCTCGGTCCAGTGATGAGCACCAGCCGTACAGGATTCTCGCTGTGATAGCGACGATCAATCTCCTCCGCAATCTGCACGATTTTCTTCTCTTGCAAGGCCTCGGCCACCTGCACCAGTTCGCGTGCCATCCCGTTTTGGCAGGCATGGTTGACGTCGCCAACCGTGCTCAGCCCCATGATGTCGTTCCATTTCAAGCTCTCCGAAAACACCTCGAATGTCTTGGGTTGGTCCTGCATCTCGGCAAGACGGTCAGGATAGTCCCTGTCAGGGATGCGCACCAAGATGCCATCGCGATAGGCTTCGATATCCCAGATGTTGAGATAACCCGTAGAAGGCACCAGGCGACCATAATAATAGTCCGCCGTGTCTTCCAAAGTGTAGTAATCGGTATAGGCTTTCCCACTGGTTTCAAACAGTTTCACCTTATCCTGCTGTCCCATCTTGCCAAACATGTCGATGGCGTCCTCGATGCGTGCCTCGTGGCGGTGGAACTGTATGTCGTCGGACACTATGTTCCTCATCCGCAGTCTCAATGCAGCGATGTCATTGCCATTAAGTATTTCCCCATCGCTTTTCTTGATACGGCAATAGAAACCTTTGGAAATGGGGTGCTCCATGTTCAGCTTGCTACCTGGGAAAAGGTCTTGAGCCGCCTTGTAGAGCAGGAAGCCCAAGGACCTGAAGTATACCAAACGCGCTGTGTGGTGCGTGAGGTCAAGGAATTCAACATCGCGGCTGTTGTAGACGCGAAACTTCAGTCCTTGCGACACATTGTTAACCTTAGCTGAAACGATGGGATAAGGCCTGTCGAACTCGAACTCTGACAGCATCTCAAGCAAGGTCGTGCCTTCCTTGAACTCTTTCGTCGTTTTGTTGTTGATGCAATAAACTTGGAGCATAACTCGGTGGTTTTATTCAGTTTCTTGGTTTTGTACACGATTGAGGGCATCAATGGCCAACTTGTAGTCAGGTTGGGTCTTAAGCACGTCCTTGTAAATCTCAGTGGCTTGTGCATAGTCGCCCATCTGTTCCAATACACGGCCTTTGTTGTATTTGGCGTCAATGTAGGCAGGATTGATGGTCAAGGCACGATTGAAATATTCCAGTGCAGCCTCGTTATCCATAAGGTAGACGTAATTGACGTAGCCCTTGTTGAAGAGCACGATGTAATTATAAGGATATTTCATCAAAATCGTATCGTAATGCGACAAGGCTTCCTCTGGCTCGCCATGGCTTTGGAGATACATAGCCAACTCATAGCGCGGGGTCGGAATATCCGGGAACTGCTGTTGTGCCTTGCGCAGATAATCCATTGCGTATGGCGGCTGCTGTACGGCATAGATACGGCTGATTTGCTCGACGGGGTCGTAGAAGTTCGCGTCCTGTTCCGAGGCCAGTTGGAAGTTCCTCAGCGCGTTGACTGTGTCTTGCTTCGATACCATGTAGCACATGCCTTTCACGAAATATGCCTTCGGGTTGTACGAGGCAAGGCCTAAAGCCTTGTCAACGTAGGCAAAAGCGAGGTTGTAATTCTGCTGCAAGAGGTTAAGTTCGGCCAACTTCACCAACGGACGAGCATCCAATGAGTTGATTTCCACCGCCTTGTTCAGCGTTGAGGCGATATTGTCCTGGTCGCCCAAGGCATAGTACACATCGGCGAGCAAGAGGTAGGTCTCCACATTATTGGGGTCGAGTTGCAGCGACTTGTTGATGTCGACCATGGCCTGTCCGATTTGCTCACTGGCAAAATAGGCCTTGGCACGATGTATATAGAGGTTCGCATTCATGCTGTCCATGGCAATGGAATCGGAAATCAGCTGGATGGCCTCGTTCACAGTGAAGGTAGCCGTGGGTTCCTTGATTGTGTTGTCTGGTTCAGGTTTCGGTGTGTTGTCGCAGGCAAAGAGGGCGAGCAACAGGCCAAGGAATAGGATGGATTTGTTTTTCATTGAATTTTCTATTGATCTCTTAGTGTCATTGGCCGTCAGCTTTCAGCAATCAGCATTCAGCTGGCTGAAACCAAGCTGATGGCTGACTGCTGATGGCTAATGGCTAAAAATCATTCTTCACTCTTCTCCAACGCCTCGAAGATCTTGGCTGCGAGTTCGTCGGCGAGTTCTGGGTTGTCTTCGATGAGTTTCTTGACCGAGTCGCGACCCTGGGCGAGCTTGGAGTCGCCGTAGCTGAACCACGAGCCGCTCTTCTTGATGATGCCCATCTCCACGCCGAGGTCGACGATTTCGCCACTACGAGAGATGCCCTCGCCGTAGAGGATGTCGAATTCGGCCTTGCGGAACGGCGGGGCCACCTTGTTTTTGACGACCTTCACCTTCACGCGGCTACCCATGACATTCTCGCCGTCCTTGATCTGGCTGATCTTACGGATGTCGATACGCACGGAGCTGTAGAACTTCAAGGCGTTGCCGCCAGTGGTCGTTTCGGGGTTGCCGAACATCACGCCGATCTTCTCGCGCAACTGGTTGATGAAGATGCAGACGCAGCCCGTCTTGTTGATGGTGGCGGTGAGCTTACGCATAGCTTGGCTCATCAGGCGGGCTTGGAGGCCCATCTTGCTGTCGCCCATCTCGCCTTCGATTTCGCTCTTGGGCGTAAGAGCGGCTACGGAGTCGACGACGATGACATCGATGGCGCCAGAGCGGATGAGGTTCTCTGCGATTTCGAGGGCTTGCTCGCCATAGTCGGGTTGTGAGATTAGGAGGTTCTCCACGTCCACGCCGAGTTTAGCGGCATAGAAACGGTCGAAGGCATGCTCCGCGTCGATGAAGGCGGCGATGCCACCCTTCTTTTGGGCCTCGGCCACTACGTGGAGGGCCAGCGTGGTCTTACCGGAGCTCTCAGGACCATAGATCTCGATGATACGGCCTTTCGGCAGACCACCTACGCCGAGGGCGTAGTCCAGGCCGATGGAGCCGGTGGAGATGCTCTCCATCTTCTCGGCCTCTGCACCTAGACGCATGATGCTTCCCTTGCCAAAGCTCTTCTCGATGTTACCTAATGTGGCTTCCAAAGCCTTCAGTTTCTCCTGCCTCAGTTTTGCAGCTTCTTCTTGTGTTTTTTCTGTAGTCATGATTGTGGGGTTTTTAGATTGTTGATTGTTTATTTGTTGAATTAACTTCGTTGAATCTTCGATTTGTTTAATTGTTGTTGATTTCAAGATTATTCTGACGCGGGCCCTTCGACCCTTCGACAGGCTCAGGGCTCAGGGACCGCTTTTCACGCGATACATTAATAAAGGGACAAAGATAGTAATTTTTGACATGATGGAGATTTTTTGTGTTGATTTTTCTGAACTAGGCTTGCGTATTTGAAAAAAGTTGTATTTTTGCAGATAGTTGGTCGCGGAAACGGATAGAAAAACAGCGGACTATCAAGACGTAAGGGACTGGCTTAGGCATGACACCCTCCGCGATAACACTTTAAAGCCTCCTATTCGGGGGCTTTTCTTTTTCTTAGTGATTGAAAAGCCAGGCTTTTATTTCTTCCTCTTCTTATCTCTTCTACATAGACATACTGATTACCTATTTTCTTTTCGTAAATGAAGACTCTATTTTTGTGTATCCTTGTCAAAGACGGAGAAATGATCACCGCATCTCGGTTTTTGATAATATACGGGATAAGGAAATAATCTTCCACTGTCAATGGCTCCCTATCTTTACTATTCTCACCGTGTCTGTTTTGCGAGTGACTAGTCCCGCTCGTTTCTATCACATGCTTGTAGCCCGTCAAGTCTATTCCTTCCTTTTTGGCCAAAAGCATTAATTCTTCATCCACCTCGTTGTCAATGATGGCAAACTTGTAGTCGCACTTTTGATTAATTAGTTCCACCAATTCCGAAAATGGAATCTTGATTGATTGTTCTTTGTTGAATGGTTTTTTGTCCGTCATAGCACTTTCGATTTTGATGCTGCAAAGTAACGGAGTCTGTCAAGAGTAAGCCGTTGAACAAACGTTTGTAGTCGACAGTAGTCGTTTGTTGTCGTTTGCTGTCGGGTATATTATTGGTTTACAACGAATAGAAAAACAAACAAGAATATGTCAAAAACGGAGTTACCTACCGCTATTTTGTAATTTTTTGTATTTTTGACGCAGAAAAACCTCATCCAGATATGAGAAAGTTCGTCGTTTTGATCGCATTGCTATTAGGCATGGCTTTGGTCTCCCTTGGGCAAAACCAGCAGCTACAAATCATGAGCTACAACGTGCGCCATTGTGAGGGCATGGACATGGTGGTGGACTACGACCGCACGGCCAGCGTGATTGTCCAACAACATCCCGATGTGGTTGCCCTTCAGGAGTTGGACAGCATGACGGGACGAAGCGGACGTCATGACCAGCTGGGCGAGTTGGCTAGCCGTACAGGTTACCATCCGGTCTTTGGGGCTGCCATCGAATTCAACGGCGGCTTGTATGGTGTGGGCATCCTCTCTCGCGAGATGCCAGTGAGTACCAAACGCATTCCCTTGCCTGGCGAAGAGCCCCGTGTGCTTTTAGTAGCAGAATTGGAAGATTATGTGATTGCCTGCACCCATCTCGATCTCAACGAGGCGCAACGTTTGGCATCGGTCTCACTCATCGTGGAAGAGGCCCAACGATGGCAGAAGCCGTTCCTTCTTGCCGGAGATTGGAACGACACCCCTGACTCGAAGTTGCTCAAGGCGATGACCCAGTACTTCACCGTCCTTACTGGCGATGAGGCCACCTACCCTGCCGACGAGCCGACGGAGTGTATCGACTATGTCGCCGCCTTCAACGGCTGCGCAGAAGCCATCGGCTCCCTGGTCATCGACGAGCCTGAGGCCTCCGACCATCGGCCTTTGGTGGTTTGGGTGAGGTTGAGATGAGCTTTCGTTTTTGCGGAGGTTGAAACCGTCCGATATGATAGGGGCGTCCTTTTTTCTGCCTACTTGAGACCTTCTTTAGTTGCGGAGGTTGAAACCGTCCGATGGTTTCTTATCGTCCTTTCAGGACTTGGCTTTACGTTGGAAATAGTGAGAAATCTTTTATAGAACAACCTACACAATTCATAGAGTTTTCCTACTTTTGTGCTCTGAAGTCAGGTCAGAGTCCCGAAGGGACGGCCCGACTTCTACGGGGATTTCAATCCCCTTGACCACACAAACTCAACCATCATGGGAAGCTCACTTGCAAGAAATGACATCCATATCGTCTTCCATATCAAGTATCATAGCATGGAGATACGCAACGAAGACCTCGGGCAGGTATTCGCCTACATCGGCGGTATTATCCGCGAAATAGGCGGTACTGCCATAGAGATCGGTGGCATCGGCAACCATGTCCACATCCTCACCTCGTTGCCCAAGACCATCTCCTTGTCCGACTTCGTGAAGAGGATCAAGGCCTACAGCAGCAAGTGGATCAAGACATTGGACGAACAGTATTACGAGGGCTTCTGCTGGCAGGCAGGCTATGGGGCCTTCTCGGTGGATTACAGAGGTATAGACCGAGTTGCGCAATATATCCGCACCCAAGCGGAGCACCACCACCGCACCGACTGGAGAGACGAATACAAGCAGCTCCTTGATGAGGCAGGCATTGAGTATGATGAACGGTGGGCGTTTGAGACGGATTGAGGCGGGTATCGGAGGTTGAAACCGTCTGAACTATGGCATCCTTAATTGCAACTCGTCAATCTCAGAAATCATTTCCTCGAACTTTTTCTTGATGTAATCAAATACTTTCCCTTGAATTATTTCCTCTGTTATATTATAATCCCAATTACGAATCGTGTTTTGAAGATATTCGAATCCATAAGGCCAACCATGACATGGGCTCTCCGAAAGGCAATTTAACTTTTGATAATCTGTTGTTTTTATAGTACTTCCTTTTTTGGGGGTCTCATACCAACTTACGCCCACATACATATTATACCAATCGTTTTTTCTATCAGTCCAAATAAATACTCCATAAAACTTCCATTCCTCTCGATAAATCCAAGCTCCTCCTTCTCCATATTCACATTGTTTTCCAAATTTCATATTCATTTGTTTAGCATAATCTTCTAAGGGCTCCCAAATATACTTATCGAATAATCTTCCTATCCATTCATTTTGAAGTTTCAACACTTCACTTACAGCAATGGTATTTTCAGGAGAAAGCATTATAGACAAAAGTTCTTCTTTATACTTCGTATCCATATCTGTATTGGTGATTTGTTTGACAAGTTCATGATATTGCTTTATTACGGATTGAACCAAAGGCTTTCCTTCCGAAATGGTATAGCATTTTTCGAGCCATTTACTAATTTCATTCTCATAAGAGATAGTGTCATAGTCAAATTTAGCATTTCCTAACGAACATTTATCTGGCTCATGTCCATCAAGGGTTAGATACACGAGTTTATACCCATCAGGAAACTTCTTCCTGCCATAATTGTTGTACCTAAGCATTTGGTTTGTCTGGTCGCCAGCATAGATTTTATTCTCGATAATGATGGCGTGTTTACCATCTTCGATAATGATATCTATCTGTCCGCCCTTTATTTCAGTCTTAGGGCCAATCCAACGTTCAGTAATAATACCACATGGGCAACGACGATAATCAAAATAATCGTCCTGCACACCTATCACTTCCAAAAAAGCCTGAAGGAAAAGTTGAGACAATCCATGAGAACCTTTAGGATTTAGCAACTCAGCAATAAAAGCAGAGTGCAGCCGCACTTCTTCCGTCCGCAAACCAATTGTATTGAACACATTAAAGAATTCACCTTCTTCTCGTTTCTTTTCTTCCACTTTCTTCTCTTGTTCGTAAAGTTTTGAGATAGATTCTAGCATTTTTAGAGTTGTTTCCATATCATCAGTTTTTATAGCGATAAAACTTCACTATTTTCCCAATTCTTCCAACCTCCTCACCAACTCATCCACCCCTTCCACCGCCTTCGCCTTAATATGCTGGAATCCAGCCGGTAGGCCTCCTTTCAAATCTTTCGGGTCAATCAGGAACTTGGGAATCTCACTTGGGGCATACTCGACCAATCCAGCCGCCGGATATACCACCAACGAAGAGCCGATGACAACGAAGATGTCGGCTTGTTGAACCCAATACTCTGCCAATTCCATACCGTCGACATACTCGCCGAACCATACGATATAAGGCCGCAGTTGCGAACCATCGGCGGCTTTGTCACCTAATCGAATGGGGACATCAAGCGGATATTCCTTGATGCAATTGGGGTCGAGGCGATTGCGCGATGAGGTCACCTTGCTCAACTCACCGTGAAAATGCAGCACCTTGCTACTGCCAGCCCTTTCGTGAAGATTATCCACATTCTGGGTGATGATAGTCACATCGTATTGTTTTTCCAAATCCGCCAAAACACGATGTGCATGGTTCGGCTCCACTTCCAACAGGTTTTTCCGACGGGCATTGTAGAAATCGAGCACCGCCTGTGGGTCTTCCTCAAAACCCTCTACGCTGGCCAACTTCATGGCATCGTATTTTCCCCACATACCATTGGCATCACGAAATGTAGGAATTCCGCTTTCAGCACTGATACCGGCACCCGTGAAGACTACTAGTTTTTGTCGCATAATAGAAAATCAGGTCTGATTAGATTTTGCAAAGATACATAAATATGCATAAAATCGTACTCTTTCACATTAAGCAAAGTCCCGAAGGGACGGTCCTACCACATCGGAGGTTTCAACCTCCGTCTACCAAAAGCGTCAGCGCATCCTAACCACATCGGAGGTAACCTCCGTGAACCAACCTCAAATCCGCTTCCTCCCCCAATCCGCCTTCCAAATGTAGACCAGCGAAATCAAGCCGATGGAGATGTTGTAGACCCACTCGGCAGTCCAAACACCGGCGATGGTGGAGGTCTTCGACATCAGGAAGACATAGATAATGTAGATGATGAGGATGCCGAACTCCAAGGCCATGGCCGCCGTGGTGTTGCCTGTCCCTGAGACAGCCTCGAAGAAAGTCATGGAGAAAGCGCCCAACAAAGTGGCAACACATATCACATAGACCGAAGGGATGGCCGCCTGCGCCAATGCTGTGTCATCCGTATAAATCTGAAGGACGAGATGCGGGATAATCGCAACAATGACGACCAACACCAACGAGCATAAGAAACTGTTCTTCACCACTTTCCAGACGCTCGACATCACCTCGTTACTCTTGCCTTCACCGATGATGCGGCTCGTCAGGGTGTTGGAAGTCGAGGCAAAGGCAATGCCCGGGATGATAAGGATCATATAGGTGCTGCGGACCACCGACGAAACGCCGATGGCGGTCTCTCCCATCTTCTCGATCATAACGAAGAAGATGAACCAGGCACCGAACGAGAACAGGCGCTGAATCATGCTCGGGAAGGCCACCTTGAGGATGTCGCCCATCAAGGCAGGCTGCCATTTGTGCCAACGGAACATACCGTATTCCTCATGCGGTATCTTGATGTAGGTGTAAATCCAGAAGAAGAAAAACGCAGTGATTTCAGCCAACAGCGAAGCCAATGCCGCGCCACCGATGCCCATCTCGGGCAGACCCACGTGGCCGAAGATCAAGGCCCAGTCAAAGAAGATGTTGACCACCGCCATGATGATAGTCGAGAAGGTGATCACCTGGGTGCTGCTGATGCCGACATAGAAGGAGCGGAACAGGAAGTTGAACACCACGAACATAATGCCGAACTGCCTGAATTTCAAGTATTCGTTGGCCGCAACATAGATGTTTTCAGACTCTATGATGACATGCAACAGCCTATGGCTGAAGAAGAACAAAATGCTGAACAGCAAGATACCCAAACCCAGCACAAACAATGCCCCATGCTGAAACACCACGCCGATTTTGCTAAAGTTGCCTTCACCGTAACGTCGCGCGATGAAGATCTGTATGCCCACGGCAAAGCCCATCGCTAGGGTGGTGAAGACGAAATAATACAAGCCTGCCATCATGGAGGCACTCAGCTCGATGGTGCCGAGGTGACCCAAGAAAGCGGTGTCGGTGAAGGTGATGATGGTCTGCGCAAGGTTGCCCAACATGATGGGATACGCTATGCGCCAGATCTCGCGGTTCGATACGGTGGTTTTAATCATGCGGCAAAATTAGGCATTTCATGGATTTGCTTCGCAAAGAAATTGTTCAAAAATCTATTTCAAAACCCGATAAAACACAAACCTTTGATTTTTAAAGATTTTAATTAAGATTTTTGGCAGATTTCTCGCCCGCAGGGCGATCCCACAACAGACTACTTTGAGCGAAGCGAAAAGAAAGCTTTTCCCAGATGTTCCGTGATGTCGGAAGCTATCAAAGCCTCCTGCCCTATCTCGTCGGCAGCAAGGTCGCCAGCAAGGCCATGGAGATAGACACCCAACACGGCCGCTTCCTCAGGAGAATAGCGTTGCGCCAAGAGCGAGAGGATGATGCCCGTCAGCACATCGCCGCTGCCCGCCGTGGCCATACCAGGGTTGCCCGTGGTGTTGAAGAAGATGGTACCGTTGGGCATCGCGACGGTGGTGTACGCGCCCTTCACGATGACGACGAGGTTGTATTTGGTGGCCAGTTCCCTTTGTTTTTCAAGACGCTCGAATGAGGTCGAGGTCTTGCCTACCAAGCGTTCAAACTCCTTGGGATGCGGTGTCAGTATCGTTTTGGCTGGCAAGAAGGGCAACCAGGTCGGATTGTCGGAGAGAATGTTCAAAGCATCGGCATCCATGACAAGCGGCACTTGCACCTCTTGGATGAGGCGTTTCAAGGCGCGGACGGTGTCATCTGCCTTGCCCAAGCCCGGGCCTACGCCCACAGCGGTATAGGCATCCAAATATCCAAATGTTGAGAAGCAGGTTTCGGATTCATCGCCATCTATCATTGCCTCGGGGATGGCAGTCTGCAAAGGCAATTGCGCCACCTTGGGCAAGTGGACGCTCAACAATCCCACACCCGTGCGCAGACAGGCTTTCGCGCCCAGCAAAGCCGCGCCCGTCTTGCCTTCGGAGCCGGCAATCAGCAGTGCGTGGCCGTAAGTGCCTTTGTGGGAATATTTCGTGCGGTTGTGCAGTATCGGCTTCACCATCGCCTTGACAGTCAGCAGATTGTTGGTCTCCACCTCTTCCAAATAGCGCGGATGCAGGCCGATGTCCAAGACCTCGAAGCGCCCCACATACGGGTCGTTTTCAGGAAGCAGGAAAGCTAACTTGGGGTTTTGGAAAGTCAGTGTGTAATCTGCCTTGAAAATAAAGCCCAAGGCACCGGGCTGGTCAGCAAAGAGGCCCGAAGGGATGTCGATGGCCACGCGGATGGCTTTGCTTTGGTTGAGGTAGGCAATCAGGTCGGCGGACATGCCTTGCGGCGGACGGTTGAGGCCCGAGCCGAAGATGGCGTCGACCACCACATCGTTGGCATCGACTTTCGGGAAGTCATCCTCGGTGAGGATGTCGAACATCGGCACCTTGGTCTCGTTCACGAGGCGGTAGTAGTTCACCTCGCAGTCGTGGCTCATCTTATCCGAGTGGCGCACCATAAACACCTGCGGTACAATCTCTTGCTCGTTAAGCAGTCGGGCCACCACGAGGCCGTCGCCGCCATTGTTGCCCATGCCGCAGAAGATCTTGATGGTCTTGTCGCGCGGCGTGCGGCGATAGAGCCACTCAAAGACTTTCGTGGCCGCCCGTTCCATCAGGTCGACGGACTCGATGGGTTCGTTTTCTATCGTGTATTTGTCCGCTTCGCGGATTTGATTGACTGAGAGGATTTTCATAACCTTTCTTTTTTCATATTAATTATCAGGAATCCAAGGCAATAAATTTGCATCTTCACAAAACCTTTCATAATACATATCAGGAGGCATCATTTTTTCAAATATCTCGTTTCCAACTTTATGCAAAAAAGATTCTTTTTCCGAAAAAACAACAAATCGTTTTTCAAGAAGTTGTACTAAAAACCATTGCTCAGGATCATTAAAACTCATACCATTCACGGGATACGATATTTCTTTCTTATGGAAATATAAATTCAAACTATCTCCAAACATTAGGTCAATTTGATGATAATCTCCACAAGCATCATCACCATTTAATTCAATTGTTCGCAAAGTCCAGCCCAATTCCTTATCCTTAAACATTTCTACAGGATTAACTATTGGAATCCGAGGATCTCTATCAGAGAACAAACATGTATAAAATGTTGTTCGCGGTTTCCCATACTCTTGTTCTATTTCTTTTGTGTTCAAAACAGAATCCACGAAATCACTCCATGAACTCTTACACCCATAAAATGAAAGAAACATGACGAAGCATAAAAAGACATAAATGCTATTTTTCATAAGTGATTATGTAATCTGCTTGATTTATAAGAGTTTTGTTTTTATTCAGCAAAAATACGCATTTATTCCTAAAAAACGACAATATAGAATCCTTGTTTTTGGAAAAAAGTTGCAAAAATGGTATTGAAACAGTGGAAAAAAGTTGCAAAAACCCATTATAATAAATTATGAACCAAGTATTTATTAGCACAACAGTTTATTTAGCACTTCCTCCAATTCCTCTTTCCCCTCAAACAATATCCCAGTGATTCCCAAAGCATTCGCGGCGGCAACATTATTCGGGTTGTCGTCGATAAAAACAGTTTCCTCGGCCTTGATGCCGAAGCGTTGCAAGGCCAATTGGAAAATCTTCGGGTCGGGCTTCATCACCCGCTCGATACCCGAAATCACCATGTCTTCCATGAGGTTGAGGACGGGATAGACTGGCCGCACCAAAGCGAAGGTCTCCACTGACCAGTTGGACAGCCCAAAAACACGGAAACCTTTGGCTCTCAGTTCTTTGATATACTCCTCCATGCCAGGTATCTGTCCACCCATCATCTTCATGAACTCGCCGTAGTATAGTTCTATCTCCTTCTTCCACTCGGGATGCTCGGCGATGAGTTCCGCCGTGCCTTCCGCCACGGGACGACCATTGTCGTGTTGGGCGTTCCACTCATAAGTACAGATGTTGGTGAGGAACCACTCGGCCTTGTCCACATCGCCGAAATAAGGGTCATAGAGGTAATGCGGGTTCCAGTCGAGGAGCACGCCACCGTAGTCGAAGATTATGTTTTTTATCATATCACTTCAAGGATTGGAACCACGACTGCAATTGTTCGTACAAGTCAGGCAACAACATGAGTACCACCACAATGAGAAGCACCAACATCGCTATACCGATCAGCGTACCAAGACAGCCCCATTTGCGGTCTTTGGTTTCCAACTTGGGTGTACACAATGTCACAATAAGGCCAATGATGGGTGAAGTAACTACTGAAAGCAAAAAGGCCCAACCAAAACCGATACGGCGGTGCGAGCCAATCAAACCGACGATGACTGCCAAAAGACAGCCCGCCAACAATCCGAAAAGAAAGACTAATATGGACATGATTGTTACAATTTGCTGCAAAGATAGTTATTTTTTTGAATGCAGAAATCGAAGATTCAACGAAGTTAATGCGGAATTATGAATGCGGAATGAGGATAATGCCATTCAGCATTCAACATTCCACATTCAGCATTCTACATTTACGTTCCACATTTCGCATTGTTTTTTTCCTTAATTTTGTGCCTTTAATTATTGAAACTATGCAAAACATAGACTTCGCCCCGCAAATCGCACAGGAACTCAATCTGGCCGCGCACCATGTGGCCAATGTCATTCGACTCTTCGACGAAGGCGCCACCATCCCATTCATCGCCCGCTACCGTAAGGAAATGACAGGCACGATGAATGAAGAGAATGTGGCCGCCGTGCAGAAACGCCTTGAACAACTCATCGAACTCCAAAAGCGTAAGGAGAGCGTCATCGCCTCCATCCGCGAACAGGAGAAACTTACGCCTGAACTGGAACAAAAGATACTGAACGCCAAGACCTTGCAGGAAGTTGAGGATTTGTATTTGCCCTACAAACCCAAGCGTCGCACCCGCGCCGCCATCGCCCGCGAAAAGGGTTTGGAGCCGCTGGCCGCACAAATCATGGCACAGAATGTGGACATGGTGGACCGCCTCGCTGCACGCTATGTCAACGCAGGCAAGGGCGTCAACGACATCGAGGAAGCCCTGCAAGGCGCGAAGGACATCATGGCCGAGTGGGTCTCGGAGAACATCAACGGGCGCAACCGCATCCGCAAGATTTTTCATATCCAAGGCGACATCAGCTCCGCCGTGGTCAAGGGTAAGGAAGAGGAAGGCAAGACCTACCAGCAGTATTTCGACTTCCGCGAACCGATTTCCGAAGCGCCCTCGCACCGCCTCCTCGCCCTGTTCCGCGCAGAGGAAGAAGGCATGGTGAAGCTGAAAATCAAGGTGGATGATGACTTCGTGCTGAACTCGTTGGAGAGCATCTTCCTGAAGAACGACAACGAATCGTCGGAACTCGTGCGCGAGGCCATCGCCGACTCTTGGAAACGTCTCTTGGAACCTTCCATCGAGACCGAGATCCGCAATTATTATAAGGAGAAGGCCGACGAGACCGCCATCCGCGTCTTCGCGGAGAACCTGAAACAACTGCTCCTCGCCGCCCCCATGGGCCAGAAGCGCGTCCTTGCCATCGACCCAGGCTTCCGCACAGGCTGCAAGGTGGTGGTATTAAGTGAGACAGGCGCCTTGCTACACAATGAAACCATCTACCCTCACCCACCCAAGTCGGACACGGTGGGCGCCACGCGCAAGATTAAGAGCCTCGTGGATGCCTACCGCATTAAGGTCATCGCCATCGGCAATGGCACGGCGGGACGCGAGACAGAGGACTTTATCCGCAGCATCAAATTCGACCGCGACCTGATGGCCGTGATGGTGAGCGAGAGTGGCGCATCGGTCTATTCCGCCTCCAAAATCGCTCGCGACGAGTTCCCCGACTACGACATTACCGTGCGTGGCGCTGTCAGCATCGGGCGCCGACTGATGGACCCGCTGGCCGAGTTGGTGAAGATTGACCCAAAGAGCATCGGCGTGGGACAGTACCAGCACGATGTGGACCAGAAGAAACTCAGCGAGAGCCTCGACCAGACCGTGGAGAGTTGCGTGAACGCCGTAGGCGTGGAGCTCAACACCGCCAGCCAACAGCTACTGTCGTATGTCAGTGGCGTCGGACCGACCTTGGCTTACAACATCGTCCACTACCGCGACGAAATCGGTGGCTTCAAGACGCGCCAACAACTCTATGGCGTGCCGCGCCTCGGCGACAAGGCCTTCGAACAATGTGCCGGCTTCCTGCGCATCCATAACGGCGACAACCCCTTGGACCAAAGCGCCGTCCACCCCGAGAGCTACCACATCGTGGAGAAGATGGCCAAGAAACTGGGCGTGAAAGTGAAAGACCTCATCGGCAACAAGGAACTCATCGCCCGAATCAAGCCGGAGGAGTTTGTAGAAGAGCATTTCGGCTTGGAGACCATCAACGACATCCTCACCGAGTTGGACAAGCCCGGCCGCGACCCAAGAAAGACCTTCGAGGCTTTTGAGTTTGACAAGAACATCCGCACCATCAACGACTTGCGTGTCGGCATGACCCTCAACGGCATCATCACCAACATCACCGCTTTCGGCGCCTTTGTCGACATAGGCGTGCACCAAGACGGCCTCGTCCACATCAGCCAGATGGCCGATCACTACATCAAGGACCCGAACGAAGTGGTACATTTAAACCAAAAGGTTCGCGTGAAAGTACTTGAGGTCGATGTGAACAGGAATAGGATTAGTTTGACAATGAAATTGTAACGAACAAGAAAGCAGTTCCATCATTATTCGGTATACAGGCAAATTATTTGCATAAATACTTGCATATTTGAAATAAAGCAGTTATTTTTGCCGCTGAAATGATTTTTAACTCAAATAAAATGAAAAGAACGATTATACTTTGCATTGCCTTTTTCGGGTTGTTATTAAGCACTGCTGCCCGCCCCGTCGACCTGCAAACGGCGCAATCCATTGCCGTCAAGTTCATGGGAGCCAGCGACGCGCAACTAGTCTTCACATATCAAACAGACAAGAGCGCTGCCGCATTCTATGTCTTCAATACCTCTGACGGCTTCGTCATCGTTTCGGCCGACGATTGCGAGACGCCTATTATCGGCTATTCCCATGAAGGTCGTTTCGACCCGAACGACGTTCCCGAGCAAATGGAGGCCTATTTGCAGGACTTCGTCGCTAGGATACAATACGGTATCGAAAACCATATTGAAGCGGATGAAGCGACGGCAAGACGATGGAAACTGGTGAAAACCACTGGGCGGCTCAACGAAAGCAAGACTGCTACAGCCGTCGGGCCCCTGCTGACCGAAATGTGGCACCAAGGCTGTCTCTACAACGACCTCTGTCCCTCTTTGGAGCACACCCCTTGCGGCCATGCCGAAGTGGGCTGCGTAGCCGTGGCCATGGGTCAGATCATGCACTACTGGAGGTACCCTGAAACCGGCTGGGGATCGAACTCCTATTACAACCTGGGCGTTGAACTATCCGCCGACTTCGGCAACATTATCTACGACTGGGAACACATGCCCGACTCGTTGACCGAAAGCTCAAGCGAAACAGAAATCGAAGCCGTAGCAACATTATTATACCATTGCGGTGTCGCGGTGAACATGGATTATGGCATCAATGGTTCGGGCGCCAATTCGGGTGATGTCCCGGACGCACTAATACGCCATTTCAACTATTCAAGACGTATGCATATCGAGAAACGCCGTGATTTCGACGACGAAGAATGGATGTCGATGTTGAAGGCTTGTCTCGACCTGCAACAGCCCATATTCTATGGAGGTAAAGGCAGCCAAGGCAGCCATGCCTTCGTTTGCGACGCCTACGACGATAACGACCTCCTGCACTTCAACTGGGGCTGGGGTCGCGCTAATGGTTATTTCGCCTTGGGACATTTGAATCCTATCGGATACAGCTTTAACCAAAACAACTTTGCCATCCTCGACATCAATCCGGAATATGAACCTTGGACTGTTGAAGCCACGGCCTATCCATCAACAGCAGGCACTATCGAAGGCACTGGCGAATACCATATCGGTGATTCATGCACCCTGACAGCAATACCTGCAGAAGGCCACGAGTTCTATTGTTGGAAGAGAAACGGGGAAACCATATCCAACATACCGTCCATAACCTTTAGTGTGGAAGAAGACATCCTCGACATTGTGGCTCACTTCTCCTGTTTTCCAGTTGGTCAAATCACCGCAAGTTATTCACCCGAGGCAAACAACCCGAATAGCCCTAGTGTAAGACTTTCGTGGAGCAAAGCTGATACAGAGTGGAGCCTCCTCAAGGAAATTGACATTAATGAGGAATGTGGTGGCGTGGCCACCGATGGCGAGTGCATCTTCGTCACCTATGGATATTGGGACAACCCTCCCTTCTCATACGGAAAATACACAATGGATGGAGAATTGCTCGAAAAATTTAATGTGGAAGGCGTCCCGGAAGCTTTAGGTATTACTTACGATGGGACTTACTTTTATAGTAATAGTGGACATTCAGGACTTAGTGTTTTATATAGTATAGACCTTTACAACAAAACGGTCAACGACAGCATAGATTTAGGCACTTGGTTCGGGGCAACGACCTATGACCCTGAATATGACGGATTTTGGATTGACCGTAATAAAGAAGCAATCCTTTATGACCGTCAAGGACAAAGAATCATGTTCAGTCCTGCAGCACCAGAATACATCATTGGATCAGGCTACTTCACCGCAAAAGACGGAACTCCTCACTTATTGCTTTCAGGCGAAACTGGAGTTTACGATTATGACATCACCAACAACATTATCTTGGACCGTCCTTTGATGGATCCAGGTTGGGATTATACCTACGGAATTGGAGCCCACATTGGGAAATACGATGGCAAAGATGCCATGTTTATTGCCATTGGCTTCTCCATTCGCATTTATGAAATCAAGAGCCGTCTGGAACAAATCAAGGGCTATCGAATCTATCGTGCCGACAGCGAAGGGAATAGCATGATGCTGGCAGATGAAGTCACCAGCACATCCTATATCGACTACACTTGGAATGAGGCTCAAGCTGGCGAATACCATTTCGGCATCAGCGAGGTTTATCACAACGGTGTAGAATCAGAAATCATTTGGTCCGACACCATCGTGAAGACAGACTTCGGCATTGATGAAAACGGCAACCAAGAAGACCCTGAGCCTTCTGTCCAAAAAGTGATTGAAGACGGGAAGATCGTTATCATCAAAGACGGGAAACGCCATAGCGTATCAGGACAAACATTGAATTGAAAAAACAAACAAAAACTATGATTCCCATGAAACGCATCTGTTTACTCTGCATAACCCTTATGGGGCTATCTCTATACTCAATAGCCAATCCCGTCGACCTGCAAACAGCGCAATCCGTCGCCATCAAGTTCATGGGAGCAAACGATGTGCAACTAGTCTCCACTTATCGAACAGACAAGAGCGCTGCCGCATTCTATGTCTTTAACACCGAAGACGGCTTCGTCATCGTTTCGGCCGACGATTGCGAGACGCCCATCATCGGCTATTCCCATGAAGGCCGTTTCGACCCGAACGACGTACCCGAGCAAATGGAAACCTATTTGCAAGACTTCGTCGCAAGGATACGATATGGCATCGAAAACCATATTGAAGCGGATGAACTCACGGCAAAGCAATGGGAACTGGTGAAGAACGCTGGACGGCTCAACGAAAGCAAGACTGCTACAGCCGTCGAGCCCCTGCTGACCGAAATGTGGCACCAAGGCTGTCTCTACAACGACCTCTGTCCCTCTTTGGAGCACACCCCTTGTGGCCATGCCGAAGTGGGTTGCGTAGCCGTGGCCATGGGTCAGATCATGCACTATTGGCGCTATCCAGAAACTGGCTGGGGTTCGCACTCTTACAACAATGCAGGCCTCACACTTTCCGCAAACTTCGGCAACACCGTCTACGACTGGGATCACATGCCCGATTCGCTGATTGACGACTCCAGCGACATTGAAGTTGAGGCGGTGGCAACCTTACTGTTCCATTGCGGCGTTTCCGTTGACATGCAATATACCACTAATGGTTCTGGTGCTGATTCAGGAGATGTGCCCGATGCATTGATTCGCTACTTCAATTATTCAAGGCGGCTCCATATTGAAAAGCGCAGGGATTTCAGTGACGAGGAATGGATGTCGATGCTGAAGGGCTGTCTTGACTTGCAACGACCTGTATTCTATGGAGGTAAAGGCAGCCAAGGCAGCCATGCCTTCGTGTGTGATGGCTACGACGGCAACGACTTGCTACACTTCAATTGGGGATGGGGTCGTGCCAACGGCTTTTTCGCTTTGGGACATCTGAATCCTATTGGATACAGCTTTAACGAAAGCAACTTTGCCATCCTCGACATCAAGCCGGAATATGAACCTTGGATTGTGCAAGCCACGGTTTATCCACCCACGGCTGGCACCATTGAAGGAACAGGAGAGTACCACATTGGCGAGCAATGCACACTCACTGCGGTTCCCAACGAAAACGGCACATTCAGCTATTGGAAAAAAGGCGGAAGAATAGTATCCTATGACCCGTCATACTCATTTTTGGTCAGCGAAGATGTAGACGACATTGAAGCTTTCTTTTCCTATATGCCCTTGAAGGAAATCCAGGCTTATCACGCGCCCGACACGAACGACGTGAACAGTCCTTACGTCAACCTGTCATGGATCTTTGACGACAACAAAGAATGGCCCTTGTTGAAACAATTTGAAATCAACGGGGAGAGCATGGTGACCACTGACGGCGAATATATCTATACCGCATACAGTTACTGGAGTGATCATCCTTATACATTTGGCAAATACACCATGGACGGCGAATTGGTTGAGTTCTTTACAATAGACGGGGCAAGACCCGATGGTTTGACCTGCGACGGAAGCTATTTTTATTGTAGCAAAAACACCGCATCTTATGACATATGCCGTTTGTATTGTTATGATTTCACCAATAAAACGCTTGTCGACAGCACTTACATGAACTTTCAATTTGGCAAATGCGCATACGATATCGACAATGACGGTTTTTGGCTTTTACAATATGTTCAAACAACAAAGATATTACTTGTCAATCGTCAAGGGCAAACGATTTACAACTTCACAATACCATCAGCACTTTCATACTTTATCGAGGGATGTGGAAGGTACACCGCTGAAGACGGAAATTCGCACTTGTTGTTGTTTAGTAATGGCATATACGATTACGACTTATTAAACAGCAGTCTCAACGATCATTCAATAGCTTATATAAATAATACTGGACGAGAGATAGATTTCTGCATAGGAAAATACGATGGCAAGGATGCGGTGTTTATTGTCTCTGAAAACACTTACCTCGGCACCTCCAACATTGACATTTTTGAAATCAAATGCCATTTAGCATCTATTAAGCACTACCGATTATACCGCACAGACAGTGAAGGAAACACCGTGTTACTGGCAGACGAAGTGACTGAATCCTCATACATTGACTCAACTTGGAATGAGGCTAGTGCTGGCAACTACCGTTTCGGCATCAGCGAGGTTTACTTCAACGGCGCCGAATCAGAAATCATTTGGTCCGACACCATCATAAAGACAGACTTCGGCATTGATGAAAACGGCAACCAAGAAGACTCTGAGCCTTCTGTCCAAAAAGTGATTGAAGACGGGCAAATCGTCATCATCAAGGACGGAAAACGATACAATGTGACAGGACAACACTTGAATTGAAAACGATTTGTTATTTTTGCAGCGCTGTTGCAATAAAAACGCCATAAATCAGTTAATCCTAGAAATCGAGAAACAAATGAAGAGATTCAGAATAGTTACCTTATTATTAGCCTTTTTGTTGGCTGCCCCTGTCCTGCTCCATGCCCAAATCGTCAAAGGTGAGTTGATCTTGGGCGGCAACATCTGCCAAGTGGACGGCGACGAATGCTACCATTACCGTAAGCCAGGCGTCCATGTCGGTGCCGGTGCCTTAATTCCCATCACCAGTTGGATGGACGTTGGCCTCGAAGTGCTCTTCAACCAAAAAGGCGCCTACAAAGGCGACTCCATCAACCAGCATCTCGGTCTCTACACTGGAACCTACAAGCTGAATCTCAACTATGCGGAAATACCGGTGATGATCTACCTGACCGACAAGGACCGCTATAGCCTTGGCGTAGGCGTCTCCTACGGACGCATCGTAGGCCTCCAGGAATATGTCAACGGACAAAGCACAGGCATCCGCTTGGGCGACGGACAGATCCATTGGCGTGAGGACAGAGAGGGACTCCCCGACCTCACCCAAGCCACCGACCTCAAGCAGTTGTCGAAGCTCCTCATAGCCGCTGGCTATCCGCAAGACGTGGCTATCGAAGAACTCGTCCCTCAGACCATCGCCAATTCCGACAGCTACCGTGCCCACGACTTCAACATCTGCGCCGACGTCAGAGTACGCATCTGGGAAGGCATACACGCTGAATTGCGCTACCAATACTCATTGGCACCCATCCGCAGCCGTCTGTTCTACAAAGACACCAACGAAACCATCCTAAAGACCGATGATTCCAGGGTACAGCCCTTGCAACGCCAATACAACAACAGCATCACGTTGAGGGTGGTTTATCTCTTCAACGAACACAGGGCTAAGGCGAACAAGGAGGCATCGAAGAAGGGACAATAGTTTAGTGTAGAGTTTAGAGTGTAGAGTTTAGAGAGGGTTATAGCCCTAAGTAAAAATCCTTCAGGAATTCATTGTATTGCGACGTAAAACGCTTGTCCGTATCGCGGATGACGAAGGTTTCCTCAAACACATTATTGCTTTTTTCGAAGCCCAATTCCAGATTGACACGGTTGGGTTCCTTGCCTGCTATCGGGATGATGGTCATCCTTTTGTGAAGATATAGGCCGTTACGCTTCGCGGTATCCAGAAACTCCATCGACACATCGGCGGGCAGCACTAAGGCAAAACGCCCATCAGGCTGCATCAAGCGGCCGACTTCATGACATATCGTAGCGTATGACAAACCTGCGTCGTTGTGCCTTGCACGACTCTTGCGCTCCGAGTCGCATTTCGAGAAACGGTTGAAATAAGGAGGATTGGAGACTATGAGGTCGTATTTCTTTTCCGTTTTGAAATCAACAATGTCAACGCAAAAGGCCTTAAGATGTTCGCGCCACTGCGAGGCCTCAAAGTTGACCGTAGCCTCTTCGATAGAGGCCTTGTCGATGTCCACGGCATCCACATGCGCCACTCCCTTTTGCGAGAGCATCAGCGGCAGCAGGCCGCAGCCTGTGCCAATATCCAACACAACATCCGTCTGCTTGACATCGGTCCAGCGCCCCAGCAAAATGGCATCGGTGCCCACCTTCATCGTCGAGCGGTGATGGTAGAGGCTGAAATGCTTGAAGTGGAAGGGGCGCGCATCGGTCATTGCAAGTACATGTCTATCAGCCCCTCAGGAGCCGTTATCGTAAGTATTTTCTTGTCCCTGTCAACGTTTTGGATCACCTGGTCCAAAATCGGGATAAGGATCTCTTTTTTGTCCTTCATCACCTGCAGGATGGCCTGCGTGGGATATTCCAATACCTCGGTGACAGGACCCAGCTCTCCCTTCTCCGTGTCGATCACCGTAAAGCCCACGATCTCATGGTAATAGAACTGCTTGCCGCTGAGCTTGGGTAGCATCTCCAAAGGCAGATACACAACCTTTCCAACCAAGTTCTGCGCCTGTTCGACAGCCTTGATGTCCTGTACTTGGACAAAGAACTTGTCGCCATTCGGGGTTATCTTCTCCACGAAGAAAGGCGTCAGCACCTTATTGATTTCGAGGAAGAAATGCTTCATTTCGAGGTATGCTGAAGGGTCATCGGCATCCAGTTTAATGGTCACCTCCCCTTTCAGACCATGGGTCTTGGCGATCTTGCCGAGGTAAAAACAATCTTCTTTTTTCATCGTTTCTGATTTTGCTGCAAAGATAAAACTTTTTATTTTTGCGGCTCATTTTTCGACCCATGCACGAGTTTTTGCATTTGTTTCTGGATGTATTGAGAAACAGCATCTTAATCACCGGTCTGGTGATTATCATGATGCTGATGATCGAGTATGTCAACATCCATTCGCACGGGAAATGGTTCTCGCGGCTGCGCCATAACCGCTTCGGACAAGTGGTTTTGGGTGCGGGTTTGGGCATCATCCCGGGCTGTATGGGCGGTTTTGCCGCTGTGTCGATGTACTCACATAAGCTGTTGAGCTTCGGCGCCTTGATCGCCATGATGATTGCCTCGTCGGGCGACGAAGCCTTCGTCATGCTCGCCATGATTCCCAAGGAAGCCCTGCTGCTGATGTTGGTCTTGTTCGCCATCTCCATCCTCGTGGGATGGCTGGTGGACAGGTTTTCAAAGCAGAACGTCAAAGTCCAACACGAAGGCTGCGAAGACGGCTACAAAATCCATGAGGAAGACCACCACGACGAGACGCACCAACCCGAGAAAGCATCGTTCCGCAACATGCGCCACGCCAGCGCAGAGCGTATCGCCCTGCTGCTTGGCGTCATCCTGTTCATCGCCGCCCTCGCCTTCGGCATGCTGGAGCACGAACATGAGCATGAGGAAACCGTCCACACCCAGCTGAATATCTTCGACGAATACTGGATGAACCTCATCTTCGCCGTCGTGAGCCTCTTTGTGGTGTGGTTCATCGCAACAGCGCCCGAGCATGTCGTCAAGGAGCACTTGTGGGAACACATCATCCGCAAGCATTTCTTGAGCATCTTCCTTTGGACTTTCGGCGCCTTGTTTGTCATCCAGGTCGGGCTGCATTACTTTGACATTGAAACCCTTATCAGCAACAACATCCCGTGGATGATCCTGTTGGCCGTCTTGGTGGGCATCATCCCAGAGTCAGGACCACATTTGCTGTTCGTCACCTTGTTTGCCACGGGCACAGTGCCTTTCTCGGTGCTGCTAGCCAGCAGCATCTCGCAGGACGGCCATGCCTCGTTGCCTTTGCTTGCTGAGAACAAAAGGAGTTTCTTGAAAGCAAAGATAGTTAATGCTATTGTTGCAGCATTGTTCGGGTATTTATGTTATCTAATAGGTTTTTGATTATCTCCTTGTAAATATCGTAATGACGTTATCCGTCATTACGATATTACGAAAGAATCTACCGGAATTGTCTAACGCTCCTCGTTCCATCACATTCTGGATAGCTTGAGCAACTCCAAAAGGCATTACCAGCATTTTTACCCTTTTTTGCCATACGCTTTATCATCGGCTTACCGCATTTTGGACAAATGGGCGCATCGTTTTGGGCACTTTGCTCCGCCCTGCGGGCTAGCCTTTCAGCTGACAATGCTTCAGCAAAGCCCCCTTCTTTTTTGAATGCCTCAAGTTGGTTCTCAATTTGTTTGCCCAGCATCATAATGAGGCGATTGCAAAGGACAAGCAAACAGTTGGCTTCTGTAATTGAGTTTTTGGAGCAAAGCCATGCATCAAACTTGTGCTTCTGCTTCAGGATGTGAATGCTGCTAAGGTGTTGCACATCATCTTTATAAGTGGGACGGTCGAGGGGGATGTTGCTTACATTTTGGTGTTCTTCTGAATTCACCGACCACGGGATCTCCTCATGTCGCATGAGCCAATTCAAATAGTCGTTGGCTAGTTCTGCCAAACTCGCACGAGCCACATCCGTGAGACGCATTTCGGTTTCTTTTGAAGTTGAATGTCGCGAATTGCCTTCAGCAATGTTGGCGGGAACCGATCTTGCCGCCTGTGTCATTTGGTCGTACTGCCGCCCACAAGGGTCGTTGATGTGGTTGAGATTGCGGGCGCAAAAGTCTTGCGTAGCCAGTTGTATGACATTGGCCATCACCCATGTATCCAGCCAATAATATCCAAACCTATTAATCTGCATCTCGTGTTGCATCTCGTGTGCCTTTGTTTTGTCAGCAAAAATAACACTTTTTTATCAGCGTTCCGAAAAAAGCTGTATTTTTGCCGCCGATACCAATAGGGGTGCCTTTTCTGCATGCGCAGATTGAAAGACAGGCTGAGATCAAACCCTTTGCACCTGATACGGATAATGCCGAGACAGGGAATCGAGTTCCTCATCATTCCTCTATTGATTTATTGAATTATTAATCTTTAAATCAACGAGTTATGCTCAAAAAACACATCATTTTTCTTGCTTTCGCCACTTTCGTGACGATGAGTCTTCATGCACAAAACCTAGACACCACTAATGTTCAGAACCTGGATGAGGTGATAATCAACGGCGTGCGCCTCCAAAAGAACGCCCCCTTCTCCGTCACCAATATCGAGAAGGTGGAACTCAACGATTTCTCGAAAACCGGCCAGGAGCTCCCCTTCCTGTTCGCCAAGACGCCCGGCATCATCGCATGGGGTGAGAACGGCATAGGCTCCGGCACCTCCTACATGCGCATCCGTGGCGCCGGCGACTCGCGCATCAACGTCACCCTCGACGGCGTGTCGCTCAACTCGCCCGAGGACCAGTGCGTGTTCTGGGCCAACATGAACAGCTACGGCTCGCTGCTCGGCTCTGTGCAAATCCAACGCGGCGTGGGTAGCTCCACCAACGGCGACGGCGCCTTTGGCGGCACGATATCGCTGACATCGGCCAAGCCTTCCTTCGTGCCGAGTGCCGAGATCACGGGCTCATACGGTTCCTTCAACACACTCAACTTCGGCGCCAAGGCCTCCACGGGCATGCTGTGGAACCACCTTATCGTCGACGGAGCCTACCACGAGACCCACACCGACGGCTTCATCCACGGCACCAAAGGCCGCAGCGGCAGCTACTACGGCGGCCTCACTTGGATGGGCAAGAACTTCATCCTCCGCTACAAGAACATCGGTAACTTCGAGATGACCGGCCAGGCCTGGAACGGCGTGACAGCTGGCAACAACGACTTCAGCCTTATGGACGGCACCTATGGTGAGCACACGGGCATCAAGACCTACGCCGATATGTATAAGGTGGGCTTGGGACAGTTCAACTCACTCTACGAATACCTCGTCACCGACGAGGACGGCAACTTCGTCAAGGACGAGAACGGCCACTACATGACACAACGCTACCAAATGAACGACGGCACCTTCTGGGACCGCACCACCGACAACTTCTGGCAAGACCACAACCTGCTCTCCGCCGCCTGGGAGATCAACGAGCACTGGGCCACCACGATGACGCTGCACTACACTTACGGCTACGGTTATTACGAGGAGTTCCGTCCCAACAACAAACTCTCGAAGTTCGGCATGACCTATTACGACGCCGAAGGCAACCAAGTGAAAAAGACCGACTTCGTCCGCAAGAAAGGACTACGTCAGGACACCTACGGCCTCGTGTGGTTCACACGTTACAAGAACGCAAACTGGAACGTCATCGGCGGCATCTCAGCCCAAAACTTCCAAGGCAACCACTTCGGTTATGTGACTTATATCGCCAACCAAGACGTGGCAAACAAATACCTTGCTGATGGCGACTACAAATACTACGACTCCGACGCACAGAAGCTCGACGGCAACGTCTTCGTCAAGGCGGCCTACACCTTCGCCGACCACTGGACCGTCTTCGGCGACATGCAGTTCCGCTATGTGGACTACAAGACCAACGGTATCAACGACAAGTTCTACGACGACGCAAGCGGCTACTACAACCAGGAACTCAACATCCACGAGAAGTACCCCTTCTTCAACCCCAAGGGCGGCATCTCCTTCGACACGGACAGCCACCACGCTTACGCCTCCGTGGCCATGAGCCATCGTGAGCCCGAGCGTAACAACTTCACCGACAACGGTTCCTATCCCTTCCCCAAGCCCGAACAACTCCTCGACTATGAGTTGGGCTACAACTACAACGGACGCATCTGGCAGGCCGGCGCCAACCTCTATTATATGGACTACAACAACCAGTTCGTGCAGACCGGTGCCGTCAGCGACATCGGCGAGGCACTGACCACCAATATCAAGGACTCGTACCGCATGGGCGTCGAGCTGCAGGCAGGCGTGAGCCCCACCAAATGGTTGACCATCGAGGCCAACGCCGCCTTGAGCCAAAACAAGATCAAGGACTTCGACGAAGTCGTGGAGAACTGGGACGACTGGGAAGGCAACACCGATGCCAACGGCCAAGCCTACGATGGTGACGGCTACGATGTCATCCACTACGACAACTCCACCCTGGCCTTCTCGCCTTCGGCCATCCTGAACGGTTTTGTCACCTTCCACCACAAGGGCTTCGAGGCCACCTGGCACACGAACTACGTCTCACGCATGTATCTCGACAACACCCAGAACCTCGACCGTTCGTTGCCGGCCTACAGCACCTCCAACGTCAGCCTAGGCTACACGCTGAAACCGAAGAAAGTCGTCAAGGAAGCCATCGTGAAGGTGAGCTTCAACAACATCTTCAACAAGCGCTACGCCGCCAGCGGCTGGGTCTACTCGGCCATCTGCGACAGCTACGGCCACCCCAACGACAACCGCTACTACCAAATCGGTTTCATCCCGATGGCAGGTTTCCATGTCATGGGCAATCTGACATTGAGGTTCTGATCGAACGAATCGGTTATATATAAAGAATCCCGATCCCATGGGGGCGGGATTCTTTTGTGTTATTTATCCTTCTTTGCGATACGTTTCGCCACGCCGATGGCGCCTGTGGGACAGACGAGTCGGCAGAGGTGGCAGCCCACACATCGCTTTCCATCGAGATGCGGCTGACGCAGGTCGGCATCGAAGATGATGGCCTGATGGCCGCCGTCTTGGCATGAGGTATAGCAACGGCCGCAGCCGATGCATTGCTCACGGTCGAAGGTGGGATACACGATGGTGTCGCGGTCGAGGTTGGTGGGCGTGTCGAAATTGGGCAGCTCCTCTCCTACCAGATCCGACAGGTGCTTGATGCCGCGTTCTGCCATATAGTTTTGCAGTCCCAACACGAGGTCGTCGATGATGCGGTAGCCGTACTGCATCACGGCGGTGCACACCTGCACGTTGCTGCAGCCCAGCTGGATGAACTCCAAAGCGTCGCGCCAGGTCTCGATGCCACCTATGCCACTCAACTCAATGCGTTTGCCATTGTTGGTGGCGGCGAAAATGGGATTTTTCGCCATCTCGAGGATATGGCGCAAGGCGATGGGCTTCACGGCGCGGCCCGAGAGTCCGGAGACGGTCTTCTTATCGGCCACGGCACCGCGACTGTTCATGGTCACGCTCTTGATGGTGTTGATGGCCGACACTGCATCGGCGCTGGCGAAGTGGGCGGCCATGGCGGGTTGGTTGATTTGAGTGATGTTGGGCGTCATCTTGGGGATGACCGGGATCTTGACGTTATGTTTCACGTATGCCGTGTAGAACAGCACCAGTTCAGAGTTCTGCCCCACGTCGCTGCCCATGCCAGCCAACTTCATCTGCGGGCAGGAGAAATTCAGCTCCACCGCGTCGACGCCGGCATCTTCGGCCATTTTCGCCAGCGTGATCCACTCCGTCTCGGCGTTGCCCATGATGGAGGCCACGACGACTTTGTTGGGATAGTCCTTTTTCAGCCTGCGCAGGATGTCGAAGTCCACCTCCACGGGGTTCTCGCTCAGCTGCTCCATGTTACGGAAGCCGAAGAAATCGGAGCGGCCCGGCTCGTTGACGGCATCGAAGCGCGGCGACACCTCGCGGATGTCCTCCATGCAGATGGTCTTGTAGAACACACCCGCCCATCCTGCTTCGAATGCCCGCGCCACCATCTCGTAGTTGGTGCAGATGGCCGACGAGGCGAGGAAGAAAGGATTCTCGCAAGGGATGCCGCAGAAGTCTATGGCGAGGCTGGGGAGATTCTTTTGTGGCTTCGTGCCTTTGACGGCTTCCGCCAGTTCCCTGATGCGGATCGGCCTGTCGTAGTGGATGCAGGCTGCCTCGGCGGCTTGCAGCTCGGCGTCGCTGCATGGGCCAAGCCACTGTCCGGCAAAGGCTTCATTGTCGAATCGTATGGCGCGAATGGCGCGCGCCGGGTCGCCATTCTTGCAGGCCTTGCTGCACGGCGCATCGGCGCAGAGCAGACATCTTGCGGCTTCTTCTTGGAGGTGCATAATAGTTTTATTCATAGCGTCAGTTTTTATGTTTTGCCGACAAAGATAGTGTTTTTTGTTTTCCTAAGGAAAATGTTGTGTTTTCATCCATCCTCACCTTCTTTGCGGCCAATAATCCGCAAAATCTGCGGATAACTAACCGCAAAATTTGCGGATTATTTGTTTCCCATATCCTATCCCAATCAAATTAAACCCTATCTTTGCAACGCAAAAACAACCCCATAATGGCAGCCGACACCGATAACACCATCCGCCGCAAAACGCCACCCATCGCGCTGGTCTCCATCGCGATCCTAGCCGTCGGCATCGTGCTGTTCGTCTTGAACCTGCGCTACGGCTCGGTGTCGATCCCATGGAATGAATTCTGGGATGCGCTGCTGCATGGCGACACGTCGACCTACCGCGCCATCATCCTCGACTACCGCCTGCCACAAGCCATCACGGCGTTGCTGGCGGGCATAGGTCTATCGGTGTCGGGCCTCCTGATGCAGACCCTCTTCCGCAACCCCCTCGCCGACCCTTCCCTGCTGGGCATCAGCAGCGGCGCGAGCCTCGGCGTGGCCTTCGTCATCCTGCTGGGCACCGCCACGGGCCTCTCGGTCAGCACGCTGTCGCTGTGGTCGACCTTCGGCGTCACCATAGCGGCTTTCCTGGGCGCCTTCGCGGTGCTGCTGCTCATCCTCGCCTTGAGTTCGAGGCTCCGCAGCATGGTCAGCCTAGTTTTGGTGGGCATCATGATCGCTTACATCGCAGGCTCGGTCACCGACATCCTGAAGTTCTTCAGCCAGAAGGAAGGGCTGCACTCCTTCGTCATCTGGGGCATGGGCAGCTTCTCCAACGTGAGCAAGGCCCAGCTGCCTTTCTTCGCCATCGCGGTGGCGGCCGGCACCATAGGCTCGTTCCTGCTCTTCAAGACCTTGAACCTCCTGCTCCTCGGCGAGCGTTATGCCGAAAACCTTGGTGTCAACATCCGCCGCAGCAGCATGCTCATTATATTGGCCTCGGGCTTCCTCACTGCCCTCATCACGGCGTTTTGTGGCCCCATCGCCTTCCTGGGCTTGGCCGTACCACACATCGCACGATTCCTGTTCCGCAGCAGCGACCATAAGCTGCTCATCCCCGCCACAGCCTTCCTCGGAATGGACTTGGCCCTGTTCTGCAACCTCATCGCGCGGCTGCCTTCGTTTGAAGGCAATCTGCCCATCAACTCGGTCACGGCATTGATTGGTGCGCCTATCGTGCTGTGGGTGATTTTCCACCGTCAACGGTTTAGTCAAACACATTAAATGTTTCTTTATGGATTGCTTCGCAAGAAATCTTAGAAAAATCATTTTCAAAATCCCTCAAAATCATTTTGTTAGATTTTAATTAGATTTTTGAACGATTTCTTGCCGTAAGGCAATCCTAAAAACACAGATATGCAAGAGGTCTTAAAAACATCAAACCTGCTCATCGGCTACAAAGGCCAGGCGCTGATGCCCGCCATCGACGTGAGCCTCAACGAAGGCGACATCGTGGCCTTGGCGGGTCCCAACGGCTCGGGTAAGACAACGCTATTCAAGACGCTGTCGGCCAGCCTCAAACCCATCGGCGGCGAGGTCAAGTTGTTTGGGAAAGACCTGCGCGACTACTCCCCCACCGAGCGCAGTTCGCTCTTCAGCCTCGTGCTCACCGAGAAGCCCGACGACCTCTTCCTGAAGGTTTTCGACATTGTGGCCGCCGGTCGCTATCCACACCTCGGCCTCCTCGCCAAACTGAAAGCCGAAGACGAGCAAATCATCTACGACAGCCTCGAAACCGTCGGCATCAGCCATTTGGTCAACCGCAATTTCGTATCATTAAGCGACGGCGAACAACAGAAAGTGATGATTGCCAAGGCTTTGGTACAGGACACACCCCTTATCTTCATGGACGAGCCTGCCGCTTTTTTGGACTATCCGAGCAAGATCGAGTTGGTGAACATCATGCACAAGCTCTCGCGCGAGAAAAAGAAAACCATCCTTTTCAGCTCCCATGACTTAGATTTATTGCTCCGTCATGCCGATGTAATGTGGGTCGTCGCACCGCAGCTGCCTTTGCGTCAAGGCACGCCGAAAGAGCTTGTTGATGAAGGAATTATCGATGCATATTTTAAGCCGATTGTGGCTAAGGAAGAGTTCTTTTGGATGAAAAATTAAAGGGCAAAACCAAGAACATTTATTTTAGAAAAACGCGTCTGGTAGAGGTCTGAAATAAACGATGTTTTTTGAAAAAAAACTCTAATGGTCCAATTCGGATAGCGCTTTTTGTGCTATTTCCATCAAACGTTTATATTCTTTGTCTTTACGCAAACCTTTCTTTAATAAAAGTGGGTGTATGAAGTTGATGACAATTGTGCCATTCTCGGATATGTAATAATCATTCTTCACAATGCTCGACGCTCTCGGCGTGTAATTATCACCAAGTACTTCTTGCTTAGCAATTTTATTAAAATGCTCAAAAACACCATCACCACAGCAAACAACAAAATCTAATTTTCCATAGAGCGCTATTTGTCGTGCAAGGTAATAATAACTCTCCGGATATTCTTTAAAATAACTATTTAATTGTGATAGATTACAGCTCGATTTGCCAGGCTTCTTTTTGATATCAATAACAGCCACTTTTTTTAGATTATTTGAACGATGCTTGGCATCACCTTGTTGATCAGCCTCAAAAAAGGATGGATAGTAATCGGCGGTCAAGTGCATCAAACCATAAATCCATCTGGCTGCATTGTCCCAAGTTCGCCAATTTTCACGCCCACTTATATGCCATTGCAAATGAGAACGAAGATTGAATAATTCCTTACGGTCTTCCGTCTTATTAATATCAAGCAGGTGGAACGGTTTCCTGTCTTTTCTTTTTTCATTGTAGTCCTTCAGAACAAACAAGATATGCTTTGGTGCGGCATCCCAAACATCTTGACATACTATTCCATCGTACATAAAACCATGTTTTGGATGGTTACGTTGTAACCACTCCATCCATTCCATAAATAAATCATGCTCTATTGCAGACATATTACTTCAAAACGCGCAGCACTTTAGTTATACATTTTTTAAGTACTTGAACAACAAAAAAGTTGTAAATAATTTAACCATGACAAAAATTACAGTTACCTTAGTGCTACAAATCAAAGCAACTGAAATCAATGACATGGCAAAGGTAAGCATAAAAACTGAGAGATACGCCTCAAAAATCATTATAGATTGACAACAACTATGGTGATAGTTGACACCTTTTTTGTATTTTTGCACCTTAAATTATTGCATCAATTTTTACTAAAATGCAAAATATCAGAAATATAGCGATTATCGCTCACGTTGACCACGGCAAGACCACTCTCGTGGACCGTATCCTTTACCAGTCCCAACTCTTCAAGGAATCGGATGAAGCCCCTGGCCAACTCATTCTCGACAACAACGACCTCGAACGCGAACGCGGCATCACCATCCTTTCTAAAAATGTGTCAGTTCGCTATAAAGACGTCAAAATCAATATCATTGATACTCCTGGCCACGCCGACTTCGGTGGCGAGGTGGAGCGCGTGCTCAACATGGCCGACGGCGTGCTGCTGCTCGTCGACGCCTTCGAAGGCCCCATGCCACAGACCCGTTTCGTGCTGCAAAAGGCCATCGAGTTGGGTTTGAAGCCCATCGTGGTCATCAACAAAGTCGATAAACCCAACTGCCGTCCCGACGAGGTGCAAGAGGCCGTCTTCGACCTGATGTTCAACCTCGGCGCTACCGAAGACCAGCTGGACTTCCCCACCGTCTATGGTTCCTCCAAGCAAGGCTGGATGTCGGACGACTGGAACAACGTCACCGACAACGTCTCCTACCTCTTGGACGTCATCATCGACACCATCCCGCCCGCGAAGTTCGAGGAAGGCACGCCGCAAATGCTGATCACTTCGTTGGATTATAGTTCCTATGTGGGTCGAATCGCCGTGGGTCGTCTGAAGCGCGGCACCCTGCAGGCCGGACAGAACGTCTCGCTGGTGAAACGCGACGGGTCCGTCACCAAGTCGACCATTAAGGAGCTCTACACCTTTGAAGGTCTGGGCAAGGAACGCACCAAGAAACCCGTCGAGGCTGGTGACATCATCGCACTGATGGGCATCGACGACTTCGAGATTGGCGACACTGTGGCCGACTACGAGAACCCCGAGCCCCTGCCGCCCATCCACGTGGACGAGCCGACGATGAGCATGCTGTTCACCATCAACAACTCGCCGTTCTTTGGCAAGGAAGGCAAATATGTCACCTCGCGCCACCTGCGCGAACGCCTCTACAAGGAGACCGAGAAAAACCTCGCCTTGAAGGTGGAAGACACTGACTCGCCCGACTCGCTGATGGTCTACGGCCGTGGCATCCTGCACCTCAGCATCCTCGTCGAGACCATGCGCCGCGAGGGCTATGAGTTCCAGCTCGGTCAGCCAAAGGTCATCCTGAAATACATCGACGACGTGAAGTGCGAACCTATCGAATGCCTTACCGTCCTCGTTCCAGAAGACTTCTCGGGCCGTGTCATCGAACAAGTCAGCGCCCGCAAGGGTGAGATGACCCAGATGGAGCCCAAGGGCGACCGTATGTGCCTCGATTTCGACATCCCGTCGCGCGGTCTCATCGGCTTGAGAAACACCCTGTTGACCGTCACCGAGGGTGAGGCCATCGTCTCGCACCGCTTCAAGGACTACGAGCCCTGGAAAGGCGAGATGCCGACACGCAACACCGGCGCCTTGATCTCGATGGAGACGGGACAAGCCATCCCCTATGCCATCTGGAAGCTGCAGGATCGTGGCATCTTCTTCGTCAACCCGAATGAGGACGTCTATGCTGGCGAAGTCATCGGCGAGAACACCCGCAGCAACGACATCGTCATCAACGTGTGCAAGACCAAGCACCTCACCAATGTGCGTGCCTCAGGTAGCGACGAGGCCATCCGCCTCATTCCGCCCGTTCGTTTCTCGCTGGAGGAATACATGGAGTACATCCGCGACGACGAGTACCTCGAGGTGACGCCCAAGAGCCTGCGTCTGCGCAAGATCATCCTCGACGAGCTGGAGCGCAAACGCGCCTCGCGTCGTGGAGAGGAATGATCCTTGAAAATTAATTCCTAAAAGTCGGGCAACATGTCCGACTTTTTTTGTATTATTGCACGTTTGTAGAGCCTATAACGAGCGGGCTCGGTAAAAACTTTTATTTCTTTTTTCAAAAATTTGAAAATCAAAACTATAAGCAATATGTCAACATTCAAGAAAACCCTTATCATCCTGTTCGTCACGATGGGACTGGCCTCGTGCGATGTGCTTACCCAAGTGGCCCAGATGGCCAACTTCGCCAACTGCAAATTCAACTTCAACAGTGTCGACCAAATCGAGATGCTCGGCGTCAACTTGAGCAAAGGCATGTCGAAGAGCGACCTCAACGCCGCACAACTGCTTTCGTTAGCCAATGCCATCGCCACCAGGAGATTGCCTGTGACCTTCAACGTCAACGTAGGCGTCAACAACCCCAACACCATCCCTGCCTCGATGAGCAAGATGGACTACATCGTCAGCCTCAACGGCAAGGAGGTCATCAGCACTACATTGAACAAGAATGTCAGTGTGGGCGCCAATTCGAGCAGCGTGGTCTCCATCCCCGTCACCACCGACCTGTTCCAGCTCTTCAGCGGTGAGTCGGCCGATGCCATCGTCAACCTGGCCTTCAAACTGGCTGGTGCCAGCAGCGAACCCGTCAACGTGGGCCTGAAGGTGAAGCCGTACGTCAGCATCAACGGACAGCAACTCGCCTATCCTGACTTTATCTCCATGAACAAAGTGTTGAACTAATCCCTGAAAACAAGCAAGAAATGGCTGAATTTTTTAAGGAGAGACGCTTTAGTATCGACCCTGGAAGAGGGAAAAAGATGGATGGCTGTCCCTACTCGATTTACGAGGACGGTCGCGACGTAAAAGATTACATCATCCCTCCCAAAGGATACACCTTTAAAGGTTTTAGGTTCGACCCTGACGCCAGCAACCAGATTTATGATGGCAAGCTCATCGCAGAATACGAGAAAGAGCCTTTCAACGACATCCTGAAATCGAACCTTTGGAAGTTTTTACTTGCTTTGGGTATCATCGCCATCCTCACGGTGGTGGTCATCTTGGCACTCAACGTGTTCAACAAGCCCAAACCCGTCAAGACGCCGGAGCCCACCGCTGTCTTGAATGGCACGTCAAAGGAGAAAGAAAAAATCCAATCCACCGAAATAAAGAATGACACGGTGGCACTTGCCACAGTGACCGAAACGGAAAACGCTACAGCCAAGGACGACGATGTCATCCTTGACCTGAATGCCAAGAAAGACACCGTAAAGGAAGAACCGAAGCCTGCAGCCGACGATCCCAACGTGCAGTTCAAAAATGCCTTCTGGACCTTGATCCACGAACGCACCATCACGATGGATCCCTACGACTTCCTTTACAAGGACAACAAAAACAAGGTGGAAGGCGAAGAGTACGAATACCTGCGCCTTACTATTTTGAAAGACTTCAACTCCTTCAAGGCTTGGTCGGGCAAACTGCATAAGATCCCTGTCAGCGAGTTGGAGTCCATCAACACCATCAATGACTTGAAAAACAAGCTCTACACGATAGAATAACAACATTTCAACGAATCAACAATAAACAATTCAACAATGATCAGAAACAACTTCATCAAACGCCACAACGGCCCCACCGCATCGGATGCTGAAAAGATGCTCAAGGTCATCGGCGTGAAATCGCAAGAACAACTTGTCGACGAAATCATCGCTCCCGAGATCCGTCTGCCGAAAGACCTCAACATCGGCGAGGGCATGAGCGAATACGAAGTCATCAGCCACCTCAAGGCTCTGGGTGCCAAGAACAAGCAGTTCCGCAGCTACATCGGCTTGGGCTACTACAACACCATCACCCCTGGCGTCATCATGCGCAACATCCTTGAGAACCCGGGCTGGTACACCTCTTATACTCCTTATCAGGCTGAGATTTCTCAAGGCCGTCTCGAAGCCTTGGTGAACTACCAGACCGTCATCAGCGACCTCACCGCCCTGCCGTTGGCCAACGCCAGCTTGCTCGACGAAGGCACCGCCGCCGCCGAAGCCATGCTGATGTTCTGGCACTCCCGCAGCCGCGCCCAGGTGAAGGCCGGCGTGAAGAAGTTCTTCGTCGCCAACGACGTGTTCCCGCAGAGCATCGAAGTCATCAAGACCCGTGCCCACTTCCAAGGCATCGAGGTCGTGATCGACGACATCGACAAGTTCGATTGCAGTGAAGAATACTTTGGTGTGCTGATCCAGTGCCCCAACCAATTCGGTGAGATCGTCGACAACCGCGCCAAGGTCGCCGCATGGAAAGAGAAAGGCATGCAAGTGGCTGTCGCCGCCGACCTGCTCAGCCTCACCCTCATCACGCCTCCTGGCGAATGGGGTGCCGACGTGGTCTTGGGTTCCAACCAGCGTTTCGGTCTGCCGATGGGATTCGGCGGTCCGCATGCCGGTTACTTTGCCACCACTGAGGCTTACAAGCGTGAGATGCCTGGCCGTATCATCGGTATCTCCGTCGATGCCCTTGGCAATCCTGCTTTCCGTCTGGCTCTGCAGACCCGTGAGCAGCACATCAAGCGCGAAAAAGCCACGTCAAACATCTGCACCGCACAAGCTTTGCTCGCCATCATGTCGGGCTTCTACGCCTTGTATCATGGTCCGGAGGGCTTGATTGAAATCGCACATCACATCAACTGCCTCGCCGGCAAGCTGACCTCCGAACTGGCCAAGCTCGGCGTGAAGCAGCTCAACAAATACTTCTTCGACACGCTGTTGTTCGAACTGCCCGAAGGTGCTTGCACCTGCAAGGTAAAGGAAGCCGCCGAGAAACACGGCATGAACTTCCGCATCATCGACAAGCTACACTTTGGCATCAGCCTCGACGAGACCACCGCTCGCGAAGACATCAACGAGATCGGCCAAGTCATCGCCGAAGCCCTCGGCAAGCAACACGAAGAGCTCGTCTGCGACCCGAACTGCCAGAAGTTTAGCGGCATCCAACCCGAAATGCAGCGCACCTCCAAGTTCATGCAGGCCCCGATGTTCTTCAAGTACCGCAGCGAGACCGACATGATGCGTTATATGAAGAAACTCGAAAATCGCGACCTCAGCCTCAACCGCTGCATGATCCCGCTGGGCTCCTGCACCATGAAGCTGAACCCCGCCACCTCGATGTATGCCCTCAGCTGGCCCGAGTTCGGCAACATCCACCCCTTCGTCCCCGCCGACCAAGTGGAAGGTTACCTTGAACTCATCGCCGAGATGGAGAAAGACCTCTGTGAGATCACGGGCTTCAAGGGCATGAGCTTCATGCCTAATTCGGGTGCCAGCGGCGAATATGCCGGTCTGCTCACCATCCGTCGTTACCAAGAGGCCAACGGCCAGGGTCACCGCAACATCTGCTTGATCCCTGCCTCTGCCCACGGCACCAACCCCGCCTCTGCCGCTATGGCTGGCATGCAAGTGGTGGTGGTGAAATGCGACGAAAACGGCAACATCGACCTCGAAGATGCCAAGGCCAAGGCCGAGCAATACAAGGACAACCTGGCTGCCTTCATGGTCACCTATCCTTCCACCCACGGCATCTATGAGGACGGCATCCGCACCCTCGTGAAGATCGTACACGACAACGGCGGCCAAGTCTATATGGACGGCGCCAACATGAACGCCCAGGTCGGTCTGACCAGCCCCGGTTACATCGGTGCCGACGTCTGCCACCTCAACCTGCACAAGACCTTCGCCATCCCGCACGGCGGTGGCGGTCCTGGCGTAGGCCCAATCGGCGTGGCCGAACACCTGAAGCCCTACCTGCCTTCACACATCCTGTTCCACTGCGGTGGCGAAAAGCAGGAAGGCGCCGTTTCAGCCGCTCCGTTCGGTAGTGCTCAGATCCTCACCATCACCTACTGCTACATCAAGATGCTGGGTGGTGAAGGCCTGAAGAAAGCCACTATGGGTGCCATCATGAATGCCAACTACCTGAAGGAAAGACTGAAGGACTACTACCCGATCCTGTATACCGGCAACCACGGCCATGTCGCTCACGAGATGATTCTCGACATCAACGGCATCAATAAGACTGTTGGTGTGGCCGCCATCGACATCGCCAAGCGTCTGATGGACTTCGGCTTCCACGCTCCTACCGTGGCCTTCCCGGTGCACGAGACCCTGATGGTGGAGCCCACCGAGAGCGAGCCTATCGCCGAGCTCGACCGCTTCGTCGAAGCCATGATCCAGATCCGCAAGGAGATCAAGGACATCGAGGATGGCAAGGCCGAGAAGGGCAACAACATCATCAGCCATGCGCCATACACCGCCGAGATGCTGATGGCTGACAAGTGGGAGTTCCCCTTCAGCCGTCAAGAGGCCGGCTTCCCGATGAAGAGCGACGTTCAGGATAAGTACTTCCCGCATGTCACCCGCATCGACGATGCCTACGGCGATCGTAACCTGGTTTGCAAGTTCTCTGCGGAATAATTTGGTTCACGCAGAAATAGTCAAATTGTAGAGACGGTGCATGCACCGTCTCTACCAAACCAAAACGAAAAAACGCAACCAACCTGGCTGCGTTTTTTCGTTTATATGTCAGCGATTTATGCGTGAGATAGATTCACTGCAGATCAACGTCTCTGCTGCTGTTGCAGTTTGGCTTGTTGTTTCTGGGCCTCTTCGAGACGCTTCATGAAGTTGGATTTCTTCTGAGGCTTCTTCTTGTTCTTCTCGATGGTGGCGCGCACCTTGTCCTCGTTGATCATCTTACGGAAGACGAACATCTGGATGAAGGTGATGATGTTGACCAGCATGTAGTAATAGCTCAAGCCAGCCGAATAGTTGTTGAAGATGGCGAAGAACATGATGGGCATCAGGTACATCATCCACTTCATGGGTTTCATTTGCGGGTTGCTCGAATAGTCCATCTGCTTGTTGTTCACGTAAGTGTAGATGAGCGTGGTGATGGTCATCAGGATGGTGAACAGGCTGAGGTGGTCCATGCCGAGGAACTTCGGGAACTCGACGATGCTGTCGTAGGTCGAAAGGTCGTCTGCCCACAGGAAGGGCTGCTGGCGCAACTCGATACTGGCCGGGAAGAAACGGAAGATAGCGATAAGGATGGGGAACTGCAGCAAGGCGGGCAAGCAACCCGAGGCGGGGCTCACGCCAGCCTGTCGTTGCAGGTTCAACACGGCTTGTTGTTTCTTCATGGCATCCTCCTGCTTGGGGTATTTCTCGTTGATGGCCTCCATCTCGGGCTTCAACACACGGGTGATGGCTGACGACTTGTAGGACTTGAATGCCAAGGGGAACAGCAGCGTCTTGATGAGGATGGTCAGAATCAAAATGACGATACCGTAGTTCCAACCGTAGCTGCTCAGCCAGTTGAACACCGCGATGACACCGTAGTTGATCCAACGGATGAGGAAGAAATTACCCAAGTTGATCTGGTCCTGCATGCCAATGCCATAGCTACGCAAGGTCTTGAAGTGGTTGGGGCCGAAATAGAGCTGCATCGGGATGGTGTTGGTCTCGGCATTGATGTCGTAAGGCACCGAGATATTGGTCGCCATCGACTTAAGATAGCGAGGGTTCTCGGCTTTGGTGCGGGTCTTCACGGTCATCTTGGCATTGAGGAACTCCTCCTTGGCCACAATGACGTTGCAGAAGAACCGCTGCTTAAAGGAGACCCATTTCAGCTTGTTGTTGATCACATCGTCGTCATCCTTCATCACATCGAGGTGCTCCACCTTCTTGTCGGAGAGCGAGCGGTAATACACCGACTCATCTGCGAAACGGTCATTGCTCTTTTCTTGTTTCTGAAGGTCGACAGCCCAGTCAATGCTCAGATAGTCGGCATTGTTGGCGATGACATCTTTCAGGCCCACGGTACGGATGTCGAAGTCGAGCATGTAGTTGTCGTCGCGGATGGTGTAGACATATTCGACATACTTCGCAGGGTCTTGGGTGAGCAGGCGCATGGCGAAGGTGACGCTGTCGCCTTCAGCCACGGTGATGTCGCCACCCGTGTAAGGCTTTCCGTTCAAGTAAGGCTTGAAATAGAACTGCGAGGTATTGATGACGCGGTTTTGGGCAAAGAACGAAAGGTCGAACTTCGACGTGGCCGTGTCGAACGAAATCAGCGGCAGAGAGTCGTAGGTTTTGTATTCCTTCAACTCCACCTGTTTCAAGAAGCCGCCTTTGCTGCTGAAGGTCAGCTTTTGCAGTTTGTTTTCGACGGTCCAGGTCTGTTCCGCACCTTCTGCCGAAGCAGCGAAGACGCCAAATTTCTCCGTCAAGGCATTAGCTTGTTGCTGGGCGAGAGTAGCCGAGTCCATCTCTGCCAAAGCAGTGGAATCGGTGATTTGGGCCAAAGCATCAGCTTCGCGTTGTTCCGCTTGACGGAGCGAATCCAAGGCCATCTGTTCCATACGGACGCGGCGGATAGAATCCTGGGCACGCTGTTGCTTTGCCAATTGCTCCTTGGACGGAGACATGAAATACATCCAGCCGAAGAGGATGGCAGCAATGAGGAGAAAACCAAAAAGGGTGGATTTATTCTTCATTATCGGATAGTTTTTGCAAAAGGAGCGGCAAAAATACAAAAAAAAGTGTCCCGAAGGACACTTTTTCGTTGAACAGTTCCACTTTTTCAGTGTAGCATGGAATCAATAGTATCTGTAACTCTTCACCTGGCCGATGTGGCGAGCGAGGCGGACCACCTGGTTGCTGTAGCCGAACTCGTTGTCGTACCACAGATATAGGATCACGGTCTTACCGTCTTCGCTGACCTTGGTGGCCGGGGCATCGAAGATGCAAGCGCAGCTGTCGCCGATGCCGTCGCTGCTGACGAACTCGGTGTTGCTGCTGAAGCGGATCTGCTCGATGAGGTTACCCTCAAGGCAGGCGAGACGGAAGGCCTCGTTCACCTCTTCAACCGTGGTGGCTTTCTCGACGTCGAGAGCCAGCACTGCCAACGACACGTCAGGCGTAGGCACACGCACGGCGTTGCTCGTCAGTTTGCCCTTCAGCTCGGGGATGGCCTTGGCGGCTGCCTTGCCGGCACCCGTCTCGGTGATGACCATGTTCAACGGGGCCGAACGACCACGACGCTCTTTCTTGTGGTAGTTGTCCAGCAGGTTCTGGTCATTGGTGTAGCTGTGGATGGTCTCGATGTGGCCCTTCACAATGCCGAAGTTCTTCAGCATGACTTCCAGACCAGGCACGATGGCGTTGGTAGTGCAGCTGGCAGCCGAGAAGATGGTCTCGTTTTCGAGGTCGAGCGTGTCTTGGTTGACGCCGTACACCACATTCGGGATGTCGCCCTTACCAGGAGCGGTAAGCAATACCTTGGACACACCCTTGGCCTGCAAGTGACGGGCCAGTGATTCTCTGTCACGGAAAGCACCCGTGTTGTCAATCAACAAAGCATCGTTGATGCCATACTGCGTGTAGTCGAGGTCCTCGGGGTTCTTGCTTTCAAGGAAGAGGATCTTCTGTCCGTTGACCATCATGGCGTTTTCACCCGGGATGGGTGTGCAGACGCCGTGGAAGTAACGGTGCACCGAGTCGGTACGGAACAGATTGATACGCTTCAGGATGTCCTCAGGCGAATTCTTGCGGGTGACGATGGCACGCACACGGAGGGCGTCGCCACGGCCAGCCATCTCCGTCATCTCACGGCAGAGGATACGGCCGATACGGCCGAAACCGTAAAGGATGACGTCTTGCACCTTGTTGCTGCGCGGGTTGGCATCGATGATGTAGCTGAGCTTGTCGCGCACAAAGGCGGTCACATTGTTATTATACTTCTCTTTCTCATCCGTCCACTCGGAGTTGAGGCGGCCGAGGTCGATACGGGCGGGAGCCAGGTTCTCGGCAAGGAGTGCCTTGGCGATGAGCAAGGAATCCTGTACGCGAACGGGCTTGTGCAACACGTTCTCGGCACGGAGGTGCTTGTTCAAGATCTTACCCGAACCACGGTTGACCAACAGCGAGCGCAACATGATGAGCTCGACTGACTTGTCGTACCACAGTCTTCCGACGATGTTGATGAGTTCGTTGGCGGCTTTTTCATTTTCATTCCACGCCTTCAAAGAGGATTCAAAACTGTCGTTCATGATTGAAACAATTTTATTCTACATTGGGTTAGTTGTTGAGATTTTTGGCAAAGTTAGGCATTATTTTAATCCAAACAAATGAAAAGTACTTTTTTTTGTATTTTTGCAGAAAAATAAAACATTCAATGGAGAAAAGCGATTGTTTGTACAATGCCTACTTGAGCATCCTTAAGGAAGAGCTCGTGCCTGCCATGGGCTGCACCGAACCGATTTGCTTGGCCTATGCCGCCGCAAAAGCCCACGAAATCCTTGGCACAATGCCCAAACGCGTGGAGATTAAGGCCAGCGGCAACATCATCAAGAACGTGAAGAGTGTCATCGTGCCCAACACCAAGGGCATGAAAGGCTTGAAAGCCTCGGTGGCGGCTGGCATCGTGGCCGGCAACCCCAAGAAAGCCCTTGAGGTCATCGCCGAGGTGACGCCCGAACAGAAAAAGGAAATCGCCGAGTTTTTGGACAACACCTTGATGACCATCGTCCCGCTCAACGTCATCGCCCAGCTAGACGTGACGGTCACCTTATATAATGAGGAGCACTCCGCCAGTGTGCGCATCGCCGGCTTCCACACCAACATCGTGAGGATGGAAAAAGACGACCAGGTGCTGTTCGACTCGGGCTATGCGGAGAGCGGCGCCACCAAGCTCACCGACCGCAGCTGCCTCTGCATGAAGAGCATCTACGACTTCGCCAACACTGCTGACATCGAAGACCTCAAGCCCATCATCAAGCCGCAGATCGAATGCAACAAGGCCATCTCGCAGGAAGGCCTGAAGAACAACTGGGGTGCCAACATCGGCAGCACCATTTTGAGCTTCGGGACAGACGTGAGAATCAAAGCCCGTGCTTGGGCAGCGGCAGGTAGCGACGCCCGCATGAGTGGCTGCGAGATGCCCGTCATCATCAACTCGGGCAGCGGCAACCAAGGCATGACGGTCAGTTTACCCATCCTCGCCTACGCTGAAGAATACAACATCGGTGAGGAACGCACGATACGCGCTGTAGCCTTGTCAAACCTCGTGGCCATCCACCAGAAGACTGGCATTGGCCGTCTCTCGGCCTACTGCGGCGCTGTCAGTGCAGGCTGCGCCTCGGGCTGTGGCATCGCCTACCTCATGGGCGAGCCGCTCAACATCATCGAGCACACTCTGGAAAACGCCTTGGGCATGGCCGCTGGCATCGTCTGCGACGGCGCCAAGCCCTCGTGTGCCGGCAAGATCGCCCTCTCCGTGGAGGCGGGCATCCTCGGCTATGAGATGAGCAAGCAGGGTTGCAACCTCCTCGGCGGCGACGGCATCATCGGCAAGGACGTCGAAGAGACCATCGACCACATCGGCTGCCTCGGCCGTCTCGGCATGAAGGAAACGGACGTGGAGATCCTTAAGATTATGGTGGAATAAAGCCCAACAACCATGCAAAACTTCGGGATGTCCATGCTATGGTTCTGGGTGGCCTATTTCGTGGTGACCTTTATCGGAATCCTGCACACCATCTTTAACATTATCGTGCTGAAATACAGCTCGATGAAAGAGGGGCCTGGCATGGGCGAAGGCTATGAGAAGACCAAACCCTGGCATCCTCTTTACAACATCATTTTCTTTTCCTTGTTCGGCTGGCTCTATATGAGAGCCCTCCCCGACCCTACTCTTTCCGAAGCCTTAACAACAGGGGCGATTTGGGTCTCCATCTGTATCGTCTTCGACTTCTTCGGATGGGTACTTATCAAGCATCCTTGGAGCCTGACCTTCAAGCAATTCTATGTGGAATATCAGCCTTGGATTACTTTGGTTTATATAGCTATCTTCTTGGGACCAGTGGTGGGATATTTACTGCTTTGATTAGGCTTTAATCAATTGCTTCAAAGTTTCAACAAATTTTTTAATATCTTCCTCCGTCGTATCAAACGCACACATCCAGCGAACGACATCGGCATCTTCATCCCAGTCATAGAAGAAATAATGGTTCTGCAGCTCTTTCCAGACCTTGCGAGGCAGTTGGGCAAAAACGCCATTGGCCTGCACAGGATAGACGACCTTCACGCCAGGAATGTCATTCACCGCCTGGTAAAGCAACTGCGCCATCTTGTTGGAATGCTCGGCGTTGCGTCTCCAAAGGTCGTTCTCGAAATAGGCATCGAATTGGGCGGCAATGAAACGCATCTTTGAGCAGAGCTGCATGGCCTGCTTGCGACGGTATTTGAAATCGGGACAAATATTGGGATTGAGAAGCACCACCGCCTCCCCCATCATCAGGCCGTTCTTGGTGCCGCCAAATGACACGGCATCCACGCCAAGGTCAGTGGTCATCTCCTTGAAGGTGCAACCCAAAGCCACAGCGGCGTTGCCCAAGCGGGCCCCGTCTATGTGGACGTACATGTTGTATTCCCTTGCAAGACCTACGATGGCTTTAATCTCATCCAAGTTGTACAAGGTGCCTAATTCTGTCGGCTGCGTGATACTGATGACCTTGGGCTGCGAATGGTGTTCAAAACCGAAGCCATGCAGGCGGGTCTTGATCAAAGCAGGCGTCAACTTGCCGTCGGGGGTGTCGACCGTCAAGAGGCGGCAGCCCACGATGCGTTGCGGTGCACCGCATTCATCCACATTGATATGGGCAGTCTCGGCACAGACTACGGCCTCATGAGAGTTGGTCATGGCATCGATGCACAAAGTGTTGCATCCCGTGCCGTTGAAGGCGAAAAAGACCCTCGCCTGCTCGCCAAACTGTTCACGGAACTTCGCCTCCGTGGCGGCACAATATTCATCATCGCCGTATGCCACCGCATGTTCCTTGTTCACACGGGCAATGGCTTCCATCACCTCGGGACAAATGCCCGAATGGTTGTCGCTTCCGAATCCTCTTTTCATTTGTTTTACTCTTATAGCCGGCCCTTCGACAGGCTCAGGGACCTAGGTTGCTGAGCCTGTCGAAGCACCGACTTATTTACACCATCTTTTTAGCTTCCTCCAAAATCATATTGGCAAAACGCTCGGCTTCGGCCTCGCTTTTGCCTTCGCTGTAAATGCGGATGATTGGCTCAGTGTTCGACTTGCGCAGATGCACCCAGCCTTCCTCGAAATCAATCTTCACGCCGTCGATGGTGGTCACCTGCTCGTCCTTGAACTTCTCAGCGAACTTGGCAAGAATGCCATCCACATCGGTGGTAGGCGTCAACTGGATCTTGTTCTTCGACATAAAATAGGCAGGATAATCCTTCTTCAGCTCAGAGCACTTCACCTTCTTCTCAGCCAATTGTGTCAAGAACAAAGCTGTGCCAACGAGGGCATCACGGCCATAGTGCAACTCGGGGTAGATGACTCCTCCGTTGCCTTCGCCACCGATGACAGCACCCACTTCCTTCATCTTTTCTACCACGTTGACCTCACCCACGGCAGCGGCAAAATATTGCTGTCCATGTTTTTGCGTCACGTCACGTAAAGCACGCGTTGAAGACAGGTTACTCACCGTTGGGCCAGGCGTATGCTTCAAGATGAAGTCGGCCACCGAGACCAAAGTGTATTCCTCGCCAAACAGTTCGCCGTCCTCCTTGACGAAGACCAGACGGTCAACGTCAGGGTCGACGACCACGCCAAAGTCGCATCCCTGCTCCTTGACATAGCGACAGATGTCGGTGAGGTTCTGCGCCAACGGTTCGGGAGTATGGGCGAACTTACCCGTAGGCTCACAATTGAGTTCGAGCACCTCCTTCACGCCGAGTGCGCGCAACATCTTTGGGATGGCGATACCACCCGTCGAGTTGACCGCATCCACGGCCACCTTGAAATTGGCCTTCTCGATCACCTCCTTGTTGACCAAAGGCAGTTGACACACCATTTCGACATGCTTGTCCATCCAGCCGTCAACCAACTGATAGCTGCCGATTTCCTCAATCGGGACAAAATCGAAGTCATCCTTGGCGGCAACGTCGAGCAGCCATGCACCTTCGGCGGCGGAGATGAACTCGCCCTTCTCGTTGAGGAGCTTCAAGGCGTTCCACTGTGCAGGATTGTGGCTGGCAGTGAGGATGATGCCAGCATCGGCCTTCAAGCCGGTGACGGCAATCTCAGTCGTAGGTGTCGTGCTCAACCCGATGTCAAGCACATCGGCGCCCATGGCCTGCAAGGTGCCACAGACCACTTGGTTCACAAGGAAACCCGAAAGACGGGCGTCACGGCCGACCACGACCTTGGGACGTTTCACCCCTTTATGATGTTGCACGAATTTGACAAATGCTGCGGTGAATTTCACCATGTCGATTGGCGTAAGGTTGTCGCCCGGCTGGCCGCCAATGGTACCACGAATGCCGGATATTGATTTGATTAATGTCATTATATCAGTTTTTAGTTGTTCAGTTGTTCAGTTAATCAGTTGTTGATTTGTAGGGCTGTCACAATTCCCCCTTCCTAAGGGGGCAGGGGGATTGGGCAGCCGATTAATATTTATTGAATCGCAAAATCTAACATTATTGGATAATGGTCCGATGCCTTGTATTTATGTCGTTCAAATGCAAGCGGTTTCACACCGTCGTTAGCCCAAACATAGTCGATGCGAAGCAACGGCAGCTTGCCGGCGTATGTCGGCTTGATGCCAAAGCCCACCTTGGTGAAGGTGTCAACAAAGCCCGCCTTCTGCATCTGGCGGTAGTTGAACGACAACGGAGGTTCGTTGAAATCGCCGCAGATGATAATAGGACCTCCCACGGGAGGCATCCCGTTCAATACCGTCTGAAGCTCTTCGCTACGTTTTTGGAAAGCAAAACTCAATTTGTGGAGCACCGTCTTCCCTATCGTATCCAAGTTCTGCCGTTCGGAGGCGTTGGTCAGGACATCGATTTCGCTATCCGTAATCATATAAGAGAGCAGATGCACGTTAGCCACGTGGAACTGTCCTTTCTCGCCAGCATCAACCGAGACCATCACGCCGTATGTGTTCCCCTTGCCGAAGCCAGAATCCTCTGCCACTCTGGTCAAAGGATACTTCGAAAAAATCACATTACCACCATAATTAGTCTTTCGATTGAAATAGATATACTGGAATCCCGCTTCTTTCGCAAAGTCTTCGATGCATTGGGGGCGCGACACACCCGACTTGAACTGAGAAAACTCTTGGCAGCACAAGATGTCGGGCGCATGCTCACGAACCATTTCCATCACCTGATTGGCGAATTGCTCCTTTTCCGTCACTCCGTCAACGTGTCTGAAATCGTGGACGTTGTAACTCATGATTCGGATGCTATTGTCGGCCTTCCCTTTCGAACCGATAGAAAAGGACTTGCTGATACCTGGAATGGCGATGAGCAAGGCCACCACCGAAATCCAAATCTTGTTCGACCACATCAACAACAAGAGCAAGAAAACCACCACATTATAGATGAGAATCTCCCAAAATGCCAAGCCAAAGACAGTCGTCCAAATGAAATCCTTAGGGTTGACGTATGCATTGGCAATGCTCAAAGCCATGGCAATCACACCGATAACAGCCAAGACCGCCAAGATGAAGACAATCATCTTGCCGAAAAAGCTCCTTGGTTTTCTCTCATTGCTCGACATATCATCTGCTGTTTTTAAACAAAAACTCCTTTTCCTCAGCCGTCAGACTGGCATAGCCGTCCTTGGCGATCTTGTCCAAGATGGCATCCACATCACGTTCTTTTTCAGCCTTTTGACGGTTATATTCCTCATCCGAACGCGGTGCTTGAGGCTCGTCGTGGATTTCCTCGTATGGCGTGTATTCCATCTTGGGCTTGCGCTGTCTACGTTTGGATTCGGTGGGTTGTCCAAGGCTTTTCCTAAGGATGAAGCCATACACGAAGCCAAACAAGGCACCTCCCAAATGTGCGATATGCCCGCCTGGATTCTCGGCAGAGATGCTCAACAAATCAATGACCACAAATGCGATGGCCAGCCATTTGAACTTCAATTGGCCGAAGAGCAAGAGATTGAGTCCATAATCGGGTTTATAGGTCGCAGCCGCCACCAAGATAGCCAACACCGAAGCTGAGGCACCCATAGCTACGGCAGTGTATTTCGCAGTCTCGAAAACAGGAAACAGGTTATAGGCCAACACGAAGAACAAAGCTCCCACGAGGCCACCCAGACCGTAAGTCAAAGCCAGCTGTTTCTGCGACAGGAACCGCGTGAAGATCATCCCGCCGAACCAAAGCATCCACACGTTGAAAAACAGATGCCAGAAACGTTCGTGCAGGAACATGTAGGTCACAATCGTCCAAGGCTTTCGGATGAGCTCCGTCCAATCGGCGGGCACCGAGAGCCATTTCACCAAAAGGTTGGTACCTGGCGACTTGTAGAGCCACAGGAAAAGGTTGGCGAAGGCCACCATAATCCAAATGCCCACGTTGACGATGAGGAGCCATTTCAGTACAGGATTCTCCTTGAAAAGCCCTTTCATCGACCCGCCGAAGCTGGGACGCCTGAAACCATATCCTTTAAAACCCTCGTTCACCGTATAGCTTTCCTTTCTTTTTCCAAATCAAAATCAGAATCAAGCCAAACAGCATGCCGCCCAAGTGAGCAAAGTGAGCGACATTGCCACTGGTGAAGAAGCCACTGAGCAATTCGATGACCGCATAACCGATAACGAACCACTTGGCCTTAATAGGGAACAAGAAATACAGGTAAATGCGCGAATTGGGGAACAGCATGCCGAAGGCAAGCAAGAGGCCATAGACCGCACCCGATGCGCCCACAGTATTCCAGGTGTTCAGCACCTCCCTCATACCATCATTCAAGATGGCCAAGCCCTGCCAGTCCGTCCGCATTTCAAAATCAATGAATTGCACCACTTCCTGACTCACTGCAGCACCCAAACCGCAGATGATATAAAACAACAGGAAACGCTTCGATCCCCAAATGTTCTCTAACGTGTTGCCAAACATCCACAAGGCGAACATATTGAAGAAGATATGCTCGAAGTTGGCATGCATGAACATATAGGTAAACAACTGATAGGGCATGAAGTCCTTGGCCAAAAAGAAATGCAAGCCCAAATAATCGGACAAGTCAATATTAAAGCGGTTTAAGGTGAATGTCGCCAAAAACAGGATCGCGTTAATAATCAGCAGGTGTTTCACCACAGGCGGTAGCACCCTAAAACCAGTAGGACTGTATTGTTCACTCATTTAAAAATATCCTCCATATTTAAAATCACATAAATCTTTTTTCCGTTAGGCGCAATCTCGGCCACATTGCATGCAAACAGTTGGTCTACAATATTTTGCATCTCTACCTCCGACAGTTTCGTTTGTGCCTTGATGGAGAGTTGCGCCGCCATGGTCTTGGCAAGGTTCAACTTGCGATCCAACTGCAAGTCGGTACGGTTGATTTTATAGTTATCCAAAATCTGTTCGAGCAACGCCACCGCATCACAGCCTGCCGCATCGGAAGGCGTACCATTGATCATAAAGGTGGTCGGATTGGCTTGTTCCAACACAAAACCAAGGTTCTCCAACTCGGGCAGCATCTCCTTCAACAACGAGGCGTCGTTCACGTTGAGCGACAATGCTTGGGGAAACAGTTCCTGCTGCGAAGCCCCGTCATGGTTCTCAAGCTCCTTAAGGTATTTCTCAAAGAGGATCCTCGTATGGGCCAGATTCTGGTCAATGACAATCAGCCCTGATTTCACCGCCGTGACGATATACGACTGGTTCACTTGCAGATACTGGCATTTCGGTTGGGTCTCCTCTTTCTGTTCAAAAGACTCGGTGGGCAAATCCGTACGTTCACCATAAAGCAGACGCCAGTCGCCCACAGGTTCTTTCCGTTGCGGCTGATAGGAGCCTTCCCAATGCGACTCACGCGGCGCCGACTCCTTTCGGAACGGGTTAAAGTTAGGGTCAATTGGGATGTTGGGAATGGCCAAAGGCGTCGACATGCTCATGGCCTTGCCGAAATCGTTGTTCAGGTCGGCCGACTCGTCGAAATCGATCATTGGAGAGAGGTTGTGTTGGCCGATGGCCTTACGCACCGCCGCATGAAGGATGGCATACACCAGCTTGACATCCAAGAAATTGATTTCTGTCTTTGTTGGATGTATATTGATATCGATGTCGGATGGGTCCACCTCAATATTCAAGAAATACCCTGGGAAACTGTCCTTAGGGATCATCTCCATGAAGGCATTCTCGATGGCATGATGCAGGTATGCATGCTTGATAAAACGCTTGTTGACAAAGAAATACTGCTCGCCACGAGTCTTCTTTGCATATTCCGCCTTGACGATGTAGCCTTCGATACGAACACGCTCAGCCTCTTGTCGGACAGGCAGCAGTTTCTCCTCATAGTTGTTCCCAAAGAGCCCCATGATGCGTTGCTTGAGGTTGCCTGGATACAGATGGTAGACCTCCTTGCCGTCGCTGGTCAAGGTAAAGCCAATCTCGGGGTTCATCAGCGTGACGCGGGTGAACTCTTCTACGATGTGACGCATCTCGGCTTGAGGCGACTTGAGGAAGTTGCGCCGAGCAGGCACATTGTAAAACAGGTTTTTCACCGTGAACGTCGTGCCTGGTTGCATCGGCACAAGCGTTTGTTCCTTGACCACCGAGCCTTCGTTGACGATCTTCACCCCCACCTCGTCTTCCTTGCGTCGTGTCTTCAGCTCCACCTGAGCGATGGCTGCGATGCTAGCCAGGGCCTCACCACGGAAGCCCATGGTGCGGATGGCAAACAAGTCCTCCGCCTTGCTGATCTTGGAGGTGGCGTGCCGCTCGAAGCACAGGCGGGCGTCGGTTTCCGACATGCCACAGCCATTGTCGACGACCATAATCATCGACTTGCCAGCGTCTTTCACGACCAAGTCAATCTGGGTGGCACCAGCATCCAATGCGTTCTCCATCAGCTCTTTGACAGCTGATGCAGGACGTTGAATCACCTCGCCTGCCGCAATCTGGTTGGCGACGCTGTCGGGCAGCAACTTGATGACATCCAGCATAGTCTATCTTCCCGTCAATCCGCGCACGATATTGGTCATCAGCGGCGTGCAGAAAATGAAATAGAATAGAAAAGCGACAAAGACGCCCAACACGATTCGGCGAATCAATTTGGCACGTTGTTCAGCCTTGGTCTCCTCGTTCTTCTTGGCACCCCATTTACTCCGCATTTGGGCACGGAGCTGTTCCTCGTGAGTCAGCTTGGAATCGAGGCCGGCAGCAGCCTTTTTCTCTTCCCACGCCTGCTCTTCTGGGTTGTAATAACGAGGTATGTAATTGAATTTCTTTGGATTATGTCGATAAAAGAATGCCATAACAATTAGGTATTAATCTTTGCAAAGATAGCAAAAAAGTTCAACTCACAAGACATTATAATCGAAGTCGCCAGCCTCCTCGCCCGAGGTGTCGAACTCGCCTTCCACGAGGTTGCCTTTGCAGCCAAGAGAAACCCATTTGCCATTCCAGGTGGCTTCGAGTTTGTCGATCATATCGTCCAGCTTTCCGATTTCAGCCTCAGTCATGTCCGACTCCTGGCGGTAGTTATCCATATCGGAACGTAGGCCGAGAATGGCGAAGTTCATCATCTGCAGCTCATCGCAATCCGTAATCTCATTGATCTTGGTTTCGATGGTAGTGATTTCCTCCTGCATGGCATTGAACTGCTTAGAGACGGGATTGTCGCAAGCACTGAAGCAAAGCATCAAGGCAGCCAACAAAGCCATTATTGAAATTCTGTTCATAGTAGTTTTTGTTTGGGGCTTCAAAAATAAGGAAAAAAAACGAGAACTTGACCAAAAAACGCCACAAGTTGGCGATTTATTATAAATAAGGTGCGGTCCGTTTCCCCTTTTATCCCTTCCTACCCATTTTCAATCCTAACAAAATCAAATCCTTATAAGATATGAACAAATCATGTTGATTTTTTTTCTAAAAAAAACGGAATTTGTTTGCTGAATAATGGCTTGGCATTTCAAATGAATGCCTTATATTTGCACGGTCTTATAGTATGGACAAAAAACGGAAAACGAGCAAAATACAACGAATACAATTAACTTAATTACTAACATTAAATTATTATCTATGAAAAAGTTACTTACTTTTTTCGTGGCTATGATTGCCTCCATTAGCTTGATGGCCCAGGTGACCACTTCGAGCATCAGTGGAAAAATCACAGACAACAATAGGAGTACGCTTCCGGGCGCCACTATCGTTGCCACACACACGCCTTCGGGTTCACAGTACTATGCTGTGGCCGATGCCAACGGTACCTACCGTTTGCTCAACATCCGTCCCGGCGGCCCCTACACCATCGAGGTGCGTATGGTGGGCTTCCAGACGGTGAAGCAAGAAGGTGTCACCGCCACCCTGGGTGAGACCAAGATCATCAACGTCCGCCTGAATGAAGAGGCTGTCGGTCTGGGCGAAGTCGCCGTTGTGGCCGATGCCATCTCCAATGGCATGGACAGCGACCGTGCCGGTGCAACCACGGCCATCAACAACGAGCAGATCACAACCCTGCCCACCATCAGCCGTAGCTTGAACGATGTGTTGGCCCTAACGCCTCAGGCTGCTGCCACCTCCAATGGTCTGGCCATCGGCGGTGGTAACTACCGTTCGTCGTATGTCACCGTCGACGGTGCTGCCTTCAACAACGCCTTCGGTATTGGCGGCAACCTGCCTGCTGGCGGTAGCCCCATCTCCTTGGACGCTCTTGAGGCCATGACCATCAACATCACTCCTTTCGATGTGCGTCACAGTGGCTTCACCGGTGGTGCCATCAACGCCGTCACCAAGAGCGGTACCAACACCACTCACGTGAGCATCTATGACTACTACACCAACGACGGTCTTATGGGCACCAAGTTCGGTAAGAAAGACGAGTTCGGCAACTTCCCCGATCGCCTGAAACTCAGCGAGTCTTTGGACAACACTATCGGCGTCAGCGTCGGTGGTCCCATTGTGAAGGACAAGTTGTTCTACTTCGTGAACTTCGAGTACCAGAGCGACGTTGACCCCGGTCAGACCCACTTCGCCCGCGAGAGCGAGGATGACGTTTGGGGTGCCGGCACGCAATACAGCCGTCCTACCGTCGAGAGAATGGACATGATGAAGAACTACCTTATGAAGACCTACGGTTACGATCCCGGTCGTTATCAGAACTACAGCGCTAGCACACCTGACCTCAAGTTGCTTGCCCGTTTGGACTGGAACATCAACGACAACAACAAGTTCAACATCCGTTACAGCTTGGTGAAGAACAAGTATTCATCGGCTCCTTCCAACTCGGTGAACCCCATCGTCCCGAACCCCTACAACCGTAACTCCTACGGCCGTACTTCGGACTGCGCTCTGTATTTCGAGAGCAACCGTTACTTCCAAGAGCAGAACTTCAGCTCCGTCGCTGCCGAATGGAACCACAGCTTCCTGAGCGGTCGCGGCAACAACATGCTGCGTGCCACCTATTCGCGCCAGTATGAGCCCCGTAGCTTCGTGGGCGACCTCTTCCCCACTGTCGATATTCTTGAGAACCTTGATATTGATGAAGACGGCGTTGCCGAAACCAAGGCTGTCTACACCAGCTTCGGTCCCGACCCGTTCACCTATGGTAACCTCCGTGAAGTGAACACTGCCGTTGTCACCGACGAAGTGAGCTACCTCACTGGCATCCACAACTTCACCCTCGGTGGTCAGTTCGAGTTCGACAACACCAAGAACGGTTACATGCAAGGCGGCGCCGGCTACTATGTCTACAATAGCTGGGACGACTTCGTCAACAAGGCCAACCCGACGGCTTTCGCCATCACCTTCGGTAACAACCGTGACGGTGAAGGTGGCAACCCGAAGCAGGTTTATCCTTCCTTCAACTACATGCAAGGCTCCCTCTATCTGCAGGACGAAATGACCCTCAGCGAGCGCTTCAAACTCGCCCTCGGTCTCCGCGTCGAAATGCCTTACTATCCTTCCATTTCCGGCTACAACTACAACAAGGAATTTGCTGAAGGTTGGAACGACGAAGAAGGCAACCACCACAGCATCGCTGACGGTGAAGGCAACACCATGTACGGTCTGTCGACTGCCGACATGCCTAAGGCTCGCGTGAACTTCTCACCTCGTCTGGGCTTCAATTGGGACCTCACTGGCGAACGTAAGTACATCGTCCGCGGCGGTTCGGGCCTCTACACTGGCCGTCTGCCTTTCGTGTGGATCGTCTCCACCGTGGGTAACTCCAACTGCATGCAGTATCAGTACATCAACGCCAATGCTGAAGATACCGACATCAACTTCTATTCCAACGTGAACGACATCATCGCCAACCACGCCACCCTCTTTGGCACCGAGAACCTGCCCGCCGATCTGGCCGCTCCTCAGTCGACCACCATTATGGACAAGAACCTCCACATGCCTCAGACCTGGAAGAGCAGCTTGGCCTTCGATGCCGAGATCCCTGGCGGCATCAAAGCCACTGTTGAAGGCATCTACAACAAGGACATCACCACCGTGGCTGTCACCAAGCTCGGTATCGTCCGTGGCGACGACATCCAACTGCCTGGCGAACCCGACAAGAGATGGAGTTGGAAGAGCGAAGGTATCACCAACTCACTTGGCAAAGCCGTCACTCCTTACTATATCACCAACACCAACAACAACGGTTACTACTACAGCGTCACTGGTCAGTTGAGCAAGGACTTCAAGTGCGGTCTCAACCTGATGGCTGCCTACACCTATGCAGAGGGTAAGAACATCACCGATGGTATCGGCGACCAAGTCACCTCCGCCTTCAGCACCAACGCTTTCGGCGTGAACGGCTCCAACGCCCACGAACTCGGCTACAGCAGCTATGTGTCGCCTCACCGTGTGCTCTTCAACGCTGGCTGGACCTGGGCTACGGGTCAGCACACCACTGAGACCATCGGCCTCTACTACGAAGGTTTCAACCACTGCTACATTGGCAACTACAGCTACACCCGTTACAGCTACACCATGACCAGCAATGTGAATGGTGACGGCGGTTCGAACAGCTTGGTCTACATCCCCACCGAGAGCGAACTTAAGGATATGCCTTTCGCCAGCGATGACAACAAGGCTGCCTTCAACGACTTCATCAACGCCGACAAGTACTTGAGCGCCCACCGTGGTCACTATGCAGAGCGTGGTGCCGTTGTGGCTCCTTGGAGACACACCTTCAACTTCAAGTATGAGAGAACCTACAAGTTCAAAGCTGGCCCGAGCATCAGCGCCGGTATCGACGTGAAGAACCTCGCCAACCTGTTCTACAGAGGCTGGGGCAACATGCAGCAGCTCAGCAGCAGCGACATCCTGAAACTCAACGGTAAGGGCACCGAAGAAGAGCCTTACACCTACCAGTTCACGGATCCTACGTGGAACACCATGGCTAGCACCTACTCCACTTGGTCAGCTGCTTTGAACCTCCGTCTGAACTTCTAATCGAAGTTGTTTCGGAAAACCAAAAAAGCACCCTTCGGGGTGCTTTTTTGGTACCTGTTGATGACCACAAAAAAAAGAAAAGCACCCCGAATCCGAGGTGCTTTTTTGTTGGCTTCATTGCCGAGGGATCATTCCTCTGCGATCTTCAGCTTGTCCTCGAGGACCTTGAGGTCTTCCTTGGCCTTGTTGATCTTCTTCTCATACTCGGCACGCATCAGCTCTGAGTTCTTGCTGTTGGAGAAGAAACCAATGTTGTTCTCCATGGCAGCGATTTCGTCGCGCAGCTTCTGGATGCGGGTCTGCAAGGTGTTGCGTTCGCGACGCACACGGTCGTTGGCGTTCGGGTCGTCCTTCCAGCCCTCCATCATCTCACGGAACTCGTTGGTCGAAGCCTCGTTTTGGTTCTTGCGCATCGTGTCGAAGAAACCGTCGATGAGCTCGCGGTACTCCTTATTGATGGCATCCTTGTGCTTCATCGGCACATAGCCGATTTCGATCCAACGCTTCTGGAACGCCTTGATGGCATCCATGTTCTCGTTGCGGTTCGGGCCGACTTGGAAAGCCTTGATTTCCTCAAGCAAGGCTTTCTTGGCAGCCAGGTTGGCTTCTTCCTCGGTGCGACGACCGCTGAAGTGCTCGTTCTTGCGGGTGAAGAAAGTGTCGCAAGCGGCACGGAAACGCTTCCATATCTTGTCGGCGTGACGCTTCGGCACAGGACCGATGGTCTTCCATTCCTCTTGGAGTTTCTTCATCTGCTCGGTGGCGTTCTTCCATTCGGTCGACTCCATCAGAGCCTCGGCTTCGATGCAGAGTTGGGTCTTACGTTCGAGGTTTTCCGTTTGTCTGTCTTTCAAGCCAGCGAAGAATTCCTTCTTCTTGGCAAAGAAAGCATCCATGGCGCCACGGAAGCGCTGCCAGATTTCCTCGTTGTCTTTCTTGCTGGCGGGACCCACGGTCTTCCACACACCAAAGATCTCGGAGAGTTCGGTCGACTTCTTCTGCCAAGCATTGACACTGGTGTATTCTTCGGCAATGAGAGCCTCAGCCTTTTCGCACAGTGCCTTCTTGGCTTCGAGATTGGCGGATTGTTCGCCTTCGATCTGGGCGTAATGCTCACGGCGGATTTGGTTGATCTTGTCGGTAGCCGCCTTGAAGCGTTCCCATATCTCGTCCTTCTTTTCCTGTGGCACAGGACCGACTTCCTTCCATTCCTCATGCAGCTTCTGCAGGGCCTTGAAGGCCTTGGTGATGGACTTCTCATCGAGAAGTTCCTCAGCCTTTTCGCAGAGCTCGATCTTGGCGTCGAGGTTCTTCTTCATGTCGAGGTCACGGAGTTCGCGGCCGATGCGGACCTTGTCGAAGAACTTCTCCACGAGGAAGTGGTAGTTGTTCCAAAGGTTGGAGTTCTCGGCTGCTGGCACGGGGCCAATCTCTTTCCAGCGGTCTTGCAGGCCGCGGAAGTCATCGTAGGTCTTCTTCAGCGAGTCGTCGGAAGCAATGATTTCCTTCAGCTCATCGAGGATGGCTTGCTTCTTGGCCAGGTTCTCCACCTTCTGTTTCTCCATGTCCTCGTTTTGTTTGGCGCGGTTGGCCTTGAAGATGCCGAACGCGGCATTAAAGCGCTGTTCGACAGGGTCTTCCGTATGTTGGAAGCTCTCGGCCTCGCCACCACCTTGGAGGAACTGGTCGAGTTCGTTGTCCAGGTCTTCCTTGTTCAACTTATTGAAATGGAGACGGATAGCCGCAACCTTGTCCTTGATGTTTTGGACATCGGAGTCTTGCACGAGTTCCTCGAGCATCTCCACAAGTTGCAGTTTGTTGAGACCGTCAAGATCGGAATTGTCTTCCACCAGTTCTTCCTCGTCAGGCTCGGCGACGTCCACCATCTCGGGCATCACCTCGTCGGCCACGGGAGCCGTCTCGGCAATTGTTTCGGCCACGAGGGTGGCGACCTCAATCCTCACCTTAGCGGGCAGGATGCTGGGCTGAATCAGTTTGACAATCTTCTTTTTTTCGTTACCGTCGATGGCCTTCTTGGGAGCCTTCGTCGTCGTTGCATTCTCACCACCTTCCTCGAGGGCAGGGTTTTGAGTCAGTTGTTCGTTGTTTTCCATTTCAATTTGTTTTACGACCAAGGAACGCCTTGATCCCTATTATACAATAAAGCGTGCAAATTTATAAAAATTTTGGAAACGTATGGGCAAATTATGGGCAAATTTTCCATCATGAAACAAAAAAGGGAGTCACAAACCCTTGTAACTCCTTGATTTTCAAGTCGGGGCAAAAGGATTCGAACCTTCGACCCCCTGCTCCCAAAGCAAAATCGGACTCTTTTATATCCCTTTCTATTTGCGCCAAAATTTATATATCTTTTTATCTACCAAATACTTGCGTATTTGAAAAGTTTTGTGTATTTTTGCATTGTTTTATAGGAATGTGTCCTTTTTGTGTCCTGTTTTTTCCGCAAATCGTGTCCTCTCCTGCTTGAAAACTAACATTTTACGCAAATAAAAAGTTTTTAATTATGTCTACTGAAAAAAGAAAAATCGAACCGATTTTTGTCGAAATTATCGACGGAATCACGGTTTCAGCCATCTGGAACCTCAAAAATCAGAGTAAAAAAGACTATCAACCCGTCTCTGTGAGGGTAAATTGCAACCGCGAACGCTGGTATTACCCCACCGGTTACCGCGTTTCCTTCGAAGATTACGAGGCAATCCGCACCGCTTCCGGCGCAAAAAACCCCAGAGCCGTCGCCCGTGCCACCATCAAACAGCACTTCGATGACGTGTGTCTTACCATCCGTCGCCTCATCCGCGAGGAAGACTTCACCCTCTCCAACCTGGCCGAGGCCATGAAGCTCCCCATCAAGCGCGATGTCGGCTTCACCTTATTGGAATACTGGAACACCTTCGGCGAGGGCAAGAAGTCGCCCAAGACCCAAGAGCAATATCGTTGCGCAGCGCGCAGCTTCTATCGCGCCATGGGTTGTCACCTGGTCCCCATCAAGGACGAGTTCGGCAAAGACACCTTTAAGAAGACCATCGTGGGCAAGCCCACCAAGATGAAGCCCGCCGAAGCCACTGCCGCTGTCGTCGCAAGGTGGGAGCAGTTCATGGACGAGGAATGCCTGTCGGCATCCACCAAGAGCATCTATCTCCGTGCCTTCCGTGCCGTGATGAACAGCCTGGTCAAAGAGAAGGCCATCACCAAGCGCCCCGAGTTGACCATCAAGGCGGGTGCCCGTCGCAAGCAGGATTTCCTCACCGTCCCCGACATCATCAAGATTCGCGACTATGACGGCCCTTCCAAGCTCGCCGCTGATTGGTGGATCATCCTCTATCTCTGCAATGGCTCCAACCTGAAGGACATCGCTTCGCTGCAGTGGTCTGAAGATGCCATCTATGGCACGGAGTTCAGCTATGTCCGCGCCAAGATTGAGAACAAGGTGCCCGTCGTCGTCAACATCCCCATCACCGCCCCGCTCCGCGAGTTGCTCAACAAGTACGCATCCGCTCCCAATCTGGGCTCCCGTGTCTTCCCGCAGATCCTTTTGGATGCCGAGACACCGCAGCAGATTGACTATCGCGTCCACGACTTCAACCGCCAAATCCGTTTGGGTATGCAAAGCGTATGCGCTGAGCTGGGCATCCGCCCGGTCACCGCATCCACCGCGCGTAATTCCTATATTACGACGCTCACCTGGCACGGCATTTCCGATGCCTTCATCGACTCAATGGTCGGCCATGTCGACTCCAAGAATGTCCTCCGTGGCTATCAAGGCGTCATCAGTCCGAAGAAGAGGATGAAGCTCAACAATCTCCTCTTTGTCGACCCGGAGAGCGAATCCGAAGAGTAAGTCTTCCAGCCAAAAAAGGGAAAGTCGCCAAGCGCGTCTTTCCCTTTTTTGTCCCTTTCCATGCAATCATCAAAATGTCAAATCGTCAAAATAGTACCATTATGTTACGTGAAAAAATCTACTGTGACAGAAAGGAGCTTGACGACTTTCTGTTATTGTTGCCCTCGGCAACCTTAAACAAAAGCATTTACGAGACGTTGCTTGCAATCCGTGAGCCTGACCCCAAACACGACAGGCCTCACCGCCTCAATGTCCCTGCGCTGCAGATCTTCAATGAGGCTTACTATCAATGCACCAAGCTGCACATCGACAAACACCCCGAAGAGGACATCTACACCAACTACTTCGTCGATGCCCGCGAGAACCTGGGCAGCACCATCGCCGCCGAAGTCGTCTTCTCCATCATCTTTGTCCTCTTGAAATCCATGACAAACAGAACCGTAAAATCCGAGAACTTTGCGCAGATTATCCGCGAAAAGCTCTCGTCCAAGTCACCCTATTTCGGTCCTTTTGTCCCCATCACAGAGCAATACCATTCCATGGGCGCATCCTTCCCGCTGCAGTTCATCCCTTCGCCCATCGATGTCAAAGCCCCCGACAAACTCAGCTGGGCTCAAATAACCCACAACTTCAACCCCGAGCATATCGCTGAGGCCGTGCTGTTGGCCAACAACGAGGAAGGCCAACACGCCATCCTTGATGCCATCGAAGCGCAGTTCCGACAATCCCATCCCTTCAATGAAAACGGCACCCTCGACACCGCTTTCGCTACGCTCCGCGCTGCCATCGTCACACGGTTTCCCAAGGGCTCACACTGCTTCAAGAAAGAGGATTGTCTGGCCATCAATCATTCCCTAATCGCTCAGAATAAAGAGCTGGAAGATGCCTATGCCCAACTTTCCCAGAAGTACCGCGACACGCTCACCGAAAACCATTACCTGAAGAAAAACCAGTTCACCATCACCGCGCTCCTTCAGATAGCCCGTGAGCAAGGCATCAATGATATCTATCAGGTGCTGCGCGTCTTCGCCTCCGGCATCGACGACCTCCCTGAGCGCGTCAAGGCCGAGCAAGAAATAGCCGCATCCGCTCCCGAAATCCCTGTGCCATACACGTCAGAAATCTACCTCAATCCCCATAGAGGGTTCAAACTCAATATCGAGCGCGTCATCAACAACCTTTGGCGGCTGGGCTTTTTTATTAATAAGGTAGGCGAAAATGCTACCCAAGTACAAGTCTTTGATGCCTTTGGCCGTCTTCTGAACAACGACATGAGCAACTTCGCTGGCTCCCTGAGCGAAGGGCGCAGCCGCGCCAATGCCGACTGCCGCAGCGAGCTGGCCATCTTCCATGCCATGCTCGAAATGCAAAAGGAAATCAATGGTTTATCTTCATGATTTGATAAAACCTTTGCTTACTCTATATAGAGTATAGTTTTTACCTTTTTTCGTCATCGTTACTTTGCAACCGCATTCCAACCTGGAGTGCGGTTTCTTCTTGTGGCCACGGGAAAAACCATCCACTAACGCAAATATGTAAGACTATGATCCAACCTAACGAAATCCAAACCCTCGAACAACTACCAAAGGCGGTGTTCAAGTTGTTCCGTGAGATTGACGATGTGAAGTATCTCATCAGGAACATGATCCAACAAAACGAGCAGTCCGCCGACCGCTGGATGAATGTGGACCAGCTCATCGAGTACCTGCCTGGCAAGCCCTCAAAGCAGACTGTCTACTGCTGGGTAAACAATGCCACCATCCCACACCACAAGCCCAGCCAAGGCCGTCTCGCTTTCCGTAAATCGGAAATCGACAAATGGCTTGGCATTGAAACACTGGTTTACAACAGCGACCTTGATGATGAGGACAACAAGCCGCTGCTCCCCAAGTCCGCTTGTGGCACCACCATCAGCAGGAAAGGAGGCTACAAATGAAGACACAGAAGCAGAACGGCAAGCCGCTGCCTAAGCGATGCCAAAAGTTCATCCACCTGAACCATCCCAACCTCTCCGGCATCTGGCTCGACTCAGGCGATGTCATGCGCCTTCTCCATTGCAGCGAACGCACCCTTCAAACGCTCCGCAATGCAGGCCTTCCTTATTATTCCGTCCATCAACGCCTCTTCCTCTACAAGCTGGATGAGATCCAGGCCTTCGTCGAAGAACGCAAGAACCAAAACAATGAAAGGGCCAGCAATGTTTAACGACTTCTCTTACTTCCGTGCTCCCATCACCAACACGGTGCCACATTCCGCTTTCTCCCTGTTGGATGCCTACCACTACATCACTGGTGGCATCGCCAAGGAAACCACGGCGCACCTTCGCACGCTGTCAGGCAAGGCGCACTCCGTCTACAAACAAAACTCATTTGACTACTGCACCTTCTCGGGCATCTTTTCCACGCGGCACAATGGCGACTTGCTTCGCCATTCCAGCCTGGTCTGCTTCGACTTCGACCACCTTCCCAATGTCGAAGACACCTTCAAGCTACTCCTGAAGGACAAATACTTTCCGACGCTGCTGCTCTTCCGCAGCCCGTCCGGCGACGGCCTGAAATGGGTCATCTCCATGGAGCGGCAATTTCTCTGCCGTGAGAAATTCTTCCCGCTCGAAAACCAGGTGGACTACCATCCCTCATTCTTCAAATCGGTATCTTACTACCTCCAGAACGAATATGGCCTTACCACCGACAAATCCGGGAAGGACATCGCTCGCGCTTGTTTCCTTCCTCACGACCCCGATGCCTACATCTGTGAAAAGATCCTACAATGAACAGCCCACGCAAATCCTCCGACAGCACCAAAGATGCCGTCGAAGCACTGACCATCCTCATCGAGTCGCAGGGCATCGACATTACGGCCAACTACTCCGACTGGCTCCGCATCGCTTTCGCTCTCGTCGATGAGTTCGGCCTCGACGGTGAATCCTATTTTCACCGCATTTCGGCCTTCTATCCCAACTACTCCCACGAAGCCGCTTCCCAGCAATACATCCATTGCCTACAAAGCGCACGTCCCCCTCTGAGAGGGGGTGGCCACAGGCCGGGGGAGTCAGACGGGTCTCGTGTCACCATCGCCACGCTTTTCTACATCGCCAAAAACCATGGCATCAACCTTCCTGCCCCCATTCCCCCTCTGAGAGGGGGTGGCCGCAGGCCGGGGGAGTTACATCCCGCATCCTCAACCCAACCAGTTGAGGAATTTGAGGAATATGAGGAAAACTTCACTGGGCTCGCGGACGGCTCGTCCGCCCACTGGCTTGCGGACGGCCCGTCCGCATACAATCTTGCTGACGGCTCGTCCGCACATCATAAATCCTTGCCGACCTTCTCCCAAGCCATCCACGAAAACCTTCCGCTCATCATGCAGCGCGTCATCGCTGACTCGCATTCGGATGAGGATGCCGACATCCTCATCCTCGGCTCGCTCACGGTCATTTCCGCTTGCACTCCTAATGTCTATGGGGTCTACGACCGTCGCCCTGTCCATGCCAATCTGTTCCTCTACGTCACCGCTCCCGCATCGGCTGGCAAAGGACGGCTCTCCCTGTGCCGTCATCTCGCTGAGCCGTTGCATCAGTACCTCCGCGACAAGTACAAGCGCGACATGCAGAAGTACAACGAAGAGCTGGCCGCTTACGCGGTCAACAAAAAGACTTCTTTGGCTGTGCAGCCAAAGGAACCGCCTTTTCTCTCGTTGATCATTCCAGCCAACAGCACCGCCACGGTCGTCTATCAAACCCTCTCCGAAAACGACGGCGTTGGCCTTCTTTTCGAGACCGAGGGCGACACACTGGCCAACGCTTTCAACTCCGACCTGGGCAACTACTCCGACGGCTTCCGCAAAGCGTTTCACCACGAAACGATTTCCTATCTCCGCAAGAAAGACCACGAGTATGTCGAAATCCTCAGGCCGAAGTTTTCCGCTGTGCTGTCAGGCACCCGTCAGCAGATTTACAGTCTCATCCCCAACGCTGAAAACGGCCTGTTCAGCCGTTTCATCTTCTATTCCATGCAAACCGAGCTGGTTTGGCGCGACATGTTTCCCACCATCGACGGTGCCACCGCCGATGAGCGTTTCCGCCAAATCGGGAAAGACTTCTACACCTTCCTGAAGGACTTCCCCAAAGATGATGTTCAGTTTACCCTCAGCTACACACAAAAGCAGCGTTTCAACGACTTCTTCGCTGAAACGCAGCGCAGCTATGCCTACACCTTCGGCGACGACATCGTGGCCTCTGTCCGTCGCCTCGGCCTCATCCTCTTCCGGATAGCGATGATCCTTTCAGTACTTCGCCTCATGGATTCCTTTCCCGCTGCCTCAAAAACCGCTCCGCTCTCCGAAGTCAAAAAGTCGAAGCGCATTGTCTGCACCGACATCGACTTCCAGTCAGCCCTTGACATTGTCAAGGTGCTTCTCCTTCACACCGTTGAAGTGTACCAATCCCTTCCACGGCATTCATACGAACGCCTGGCCACCATCGCGCCCAAAGGCTCGCGTCAGCTCGCCGAGGCATCGCGTTCGCGCTTCCTCGATGCGCTTCCAAAGGCCTTCGACCGTCCCACCTACATCGAAGTCGCTGCATCGCTCAACATCACCGACAAAACCGCTGAGCGTTACATCCGCGAGTTCTGCGCCTCTGGCCAGCTCGACCATCCTTCCAATGGCCAGTACCTCAAAACCTCATCGCGGGCTTGACCCGCGACCTCATCGCGGACATAATCCGCCACCTCATCGCGGACATAATCCGCGACCTCATCGCGGGCTTGACCCGCGACCTCATCCCCAACTGAACAACTTAAAACTGCAAACTAAAATGATTTACACCATTTACATCAGCACTTACTCAGTGCCAGCCTACGCGGCCATTCATTCCATAGTGATAAAGTCCCATGTCATCAAACGCAAATTATTATTTGTCGCTTTTCACTGCACCATTACAACCCGAAAAGGCCCTGAGCTTTACAACAAACTGCTCTCAGCCTTCCAAGAAGCAGGCATCCCCAAAGGTGCCTATAAAATCAGAATTGAACCACCTTTAGACCCTCCAAAGGGCAACAACGACAAACATGGGACCGCTCCCCGTGTAAAGTACAGTAGGCCACAATCCAATGACTCCAACCCCGAAGGGGTGACCCGACCCTAAAAACCCCGAAGGGGTGACCCGACCCTAACCAGGGGTTTCAACCCCTGGGCATCGTGCGTCAGCCCATCCCCCTCTGAAATCGAAGATTCGACGTAGTCAAAGGGGGTGCCCAACGGGCGGGGGAGTCACTCCTAACTGATAACTCCAAACTCCTAACTATATGAAAGTCATCATCCACATCGAAACCTACACCATGGCCGCCTACCGCGCCATCCGTCCCGCCGTCGTAGCCTCCAATGTCGGCACCTTCGGCGTGTCCGGCCTTACCATTTCGGCCACCATCAAACAGTCTGATTATGCCTACCTCGTCGATGTCGTCAACCATGCCGCACAAAACACAGGCATCCCCCGCGACGAGTACGACATCAAGACCGTGCACGCCATTTCAAGATGACAAAAAGCCCCGCCATCCTTTCCCCCTTCAAAGGAGGTCAGGCTGGCGGAGCTTTCCTCATTTCCTCATTCCTCACTCACTATTTTCGTGCGGAAATAACAACAGCAGTGGAGTCTTCCCTCCCTGAAGGGGCCAATGGGATTCCGTCGTTAGCACGTTAGCACGCATAACGAGAACCCCTCATCGCGGGCTTGACCCGCGATCTCACTCCCAACTAACAACTCTCAACTCTACACTCCCCACTTCCCCCTTTGTAAAGGGGGCCAGGGGGATTCCGTCGTCAGCACGTTAGCACGTAAGCACGCATAACGATTCCCCAATCCCTCATAACTTAAGATTCACGCCAAGACCCAGCAAATGCATAGAATGCTTGATGTCGTATTTGTATTCCGCGGTAACCAAAAGATTACGCACGATTTCGTATCCGGTTTCGGCACCGACCATCACATTATACGTAGAGCCGACATCAGTAAGTATCGTTCTTCGGATTTGGTATTGCCCTATTGGTCCGTTGATGTCGAATTCCGATTTTCTGTGGTTGGTGAACTGATAACCGCCACTGGCGCTCAATGCAAGGAGAAAACCACCACGGTTGACCACATTAAACCGCACCACAGCATCCGCATAATACCTCTTATACATGTCGTTGATGATAGTGAAATTATCATTAATGGTAATGATGTATCCGTCCAAATCCACTTGAGCATTATCTTCGCAAACACGAATTGCTTCATTGTAGCCCAAAACCACGCCAACCGAAAGGCGGTCTTGCCAAACCTCGTAAAGCCCTCTGGCCGAAACGCCTCTTGGCGAGGATCTGAAAGTCTCACAGTCGGTTTTAGCGGCTTTGAGAAAAACGGGCTGTTCATAGCCAAGTTTCAATTCCCATTTCTTTGATGATTCCTGTGCGTTTACACCCAACACAAAGAGGATGCACAGCAGCGATAATGCCAATTTTTTCATTTTTACAATTCCTTTCTTTTGATTTGTTTATAATTAGTTTGTTTTTCTCATTAATCTTGTATGTTCCCACCTCGTAAGCACCTCAACACGCTATCCCGCATAACGAAACGGACCAACTCCCAACTAAAAACTCTAAACCTTCCACAACTCTAAACTCTAAACACTAAACTCACTTATCGCTCTCCCACCTGCTCATCCCGCCATGCAGCATCTCCCACCGCTCCATTCGCTCATAATACTCCTCGAGCGAGTCCTTCCCCCCGTCATTGCGAGGAACGAAGCAATCCAGAGAGGTCTCTTCAGGCCGTGAGTTTTTCTCCTCCTCACATCCACTCCGGCATCCCGACAACAATAGGGTTGCCATCACCACCAGCAAAGCACATGTTCTTTTCATTGTTCTATTTGTCTTATTTGTCCTATAAGTCTCACTTCGTAAACACGTAAGCACGTTAGTACAAATAACGAAATCTTATTCTTTCATTACTCGTGCCACATAGTTTTTCCCTTCAGCATCCAAAATCCTCACTAAATAAACCCCTTCCGACAAACCAGCCACATTAATTTCGTTTGAATTCCGCACCGTCTTCACCAACTGTCCAAGCCCATTATAAACCTGAACTTCGGCGGCTTCAATGCCATCTATCGTCACTTTTTCCTTGGCAGGGTTGGGATAGACAGAAACGCTCCCTTCTATTTCCTCCAATCCTACTCCCGAAAAATGCGCAACAAGTTCAATGTCCTCTTCAAGCTCAAAGCTATATGGATTCTCCGTTGAAACCTGATTGCCGTTGACTTCCCAATACAAGAACGAACAGCCTTCATTGGGAATAGCCTCCACTTGCACCATTTTATCCTCACAAGTAGCCTCTTTTAAAACCCTGACCGTTCCCGCAGTTTCATCGGCTGAAACCACCGATAAAATTACGGTTAAACTCTCATGCATATTGGTAAATTCGCTCCATCCTTCGGCGTTTTGGTAGGCATCAAGAGTACCGCATGGAACGATGATGGGGATGTCAACAGGGAAATGCCATGCATTCGGAGTCATCATGCGTTTCAATTCTGGTGGAGTGGTCGCCTTGATTATCATTTTCTCGAATTGTGTATTATCAAAAGCTGACTCAGCAATCCAATTCACTGATCCACCAATGACAAGATTGTTGTAACCGATGCAAGAATCAAAGGTGTAAATCGGAATCCTCTCCACAAAGTCTGGAATAACCAAATCGCCCGTAAGACTCGTACAATGTGAGAAGGCTCCTGCTCCAATTTCCGCTAAAGCTTTCGGGAAAACGAATTCGGCAAGTCTCTCGCAATGGGAAAAAGCTTGACTACCTATGCTAATCACCCCGTTGGGCATATTGATTTCTGAAAGATTGATGCAGTCTTTGAAACAATCGGAATTAATATATTTCAGTCCATCAGGAAGAACAACGGAAACCAAATTGGAACAACCGGTAAAAGTCTCTCTTCCTGTTTTTTCCCAACCATCGGGAATCACAATATCCTTAAGGCTCGTGCAACCTTTAAAGACACCGTAACCTTGGTCGGATTCATTCTCAAAAACATATCGAGCAGGAAGAATAACGCTCTCTATACCCGAGCAATCCGCAAAAGCAAGGAAATCGATTTCCCTTACCGATTCCGGAATTGTCAATGTTCCTGTTAAGCCACTACATCCACAAAACGCAGAATTTTCAATGAATTGTACGGATTTGCCTAACTCCAAAGCGCCCGTAAAGCCTCTGCTCTCAAAAAATGCGTTTTGGGCAATCGTTTTCACACTATCAGGTATCACGAGTGCCCCAGCTTGCTGATTCCAACCCGAAAAACTTGAGATTCCAACAATCCTTAACGACTCAGAAAGCACCAATCTAGTAAATCCCGTGCAATTCATAAAAGATCCATAGTCATATAGATAATAATCATTATCGGTAAGGCCAATTTCCGTCACAGAATCTGGAATGACAAGTTCACCCATAAAACCGCCACAATTAGCAAAGGCACCATATTTGATTTTTTCCAAGCCTTCGGGCAATACAAGTTGGCCTGCCAAGTTAGTACAATCGGCAAAACATGCCACCCCGATAACCTTCAAAGACTCTGGAAGTACCAAACGGTTGAAACCTGAGCAACCCATAAAAGCACCAAAATATATCGAAAAATTGAAATAATACATATCGTCTGTGTCACCCAACTCGTTCACTGAATCAGGAATGATAAGCGTTCCCGTGAATCCGCTGCACTCGAAAAAAGCTCCATACTTGACTTTGGTCAACGAATGTGGCAGATGGAGTTCTCCAACAAACCCAGTGCAACGACCAAAAGCCATCTCACCAATCTCAGTTATTGATTCAGGTAAAACAAGTTCTCCTGTTAAACCGCTACAATTCCAAAATGCTTCTTTTTTGATGGATTTCAACTCATAATTTACACCTTGATGCTCCACCGATGCAGGAATGACGAGTTCGCCTTGTGCGGCTTGCCCGTCGATGTGACCGTCAAGACATACACAAGGAGGGTCGGTACTGATAATTGTGTACAACAGATTTCCAGACTGGAAATCATAGGCAATGGCTTGCATCGTCACCCCTCCCACCATCAGCAGGAGCGCAAGCAGGGTAAAAAGTCTTGTTGTTTTCATTGTTCTATTGGTTTTTATTAGTCTTATCTGTCCTATAAGTCCCCTTCGTCAGCACGCATAACGATAGCACGAAAAAAACACTACCTCACCATCACCTTCTCCAAAAAGATTATCCCTTCCTTATCCCTAATCCTCAACATATACACCCCATCCGCCAATCCGCTCAAATCAATCTCATTCGTCCCCCGAACTGTTTTCACCAATTGCCCATAGGCATTGTAAACCTGCACTTCGTCAGGACGGATGCCATCTATCGTTATTTTTTCCTTTGCGGGATTGGGGTAAACCCCAATCGTACTATTATCTTCTCCAACTCCGTCATAAACCTTGAAATGTGCCACGAGATGCGTGTCCTCAACCACGTCAACACTATAAATCTCTTCGGTCGAGACAATAACGCCATCCGACATCCAGCAATCAAATTCAAAACCTTGTCTTGGATATGCCTTGACCCATGCCCTGTTGTTACAACAATCTGGCGCTTGGGTGACATAAGCGTATCCCATTTGCTCATCGGCACTTTCCACTATTAATTGGTATGGAAAAACTGCTGTGATGTTTGTATATCTAGCCCAATATTGGTTGGTCGATTGAATGGCGAGATAATCGCATAGGGATGCACAAGGCACATAAATAGGAGTTGTATAATAGCTAAAGGTGTGTCCTCCGATAATTGGAGGCACCATCGCTTTAATGAAAACCGATTGTAAATCATAACACATAAACGCCTGTGAATCCATAAAACTGACACAGGGCCCAATATGTACCGAAGTAAGATTGTTGTCATAGAAAGCAGCATAGCCGACATACTCAAGAGAATCGGGGAGTACCAAATCGCCTTCAATGCCGCTACTGTTAAACGCACTTTCTTCTATGGTCTTCAAACCTGTTCCCAGTTTGAGGCTTGTCAAATAATGGGTATTGAAAAACGCCCACTCTCCAATTTCAACGCACCCGTCTCCTATAACCACAGATGTAATATTGGCATCAAAAAAAGCCTGTTCGCCTATGCGAGTCACGGAATTGGGGATGACGACATCGCAAGCAAGATCATCAAAACAATAGAATAGTTTTGCTGGAATATACTCCACGTTTTCTCCAATCGTAAGTGTATTAATACTTCTATTTCTATTCTTAGACGAACCGAAAGGTGGCGAGACCACATCATTGCAATGGGTTGCGTTGTAATGTATTATCTTCAAGTTAGAGCAATCAAATGCATGATATCCAATGTTTTGTACAGATTCTCCGATGGTAAGTTCGTGAACGGAAACAGCAGAAAACGCCTCGGATCCAACAGTAATCACACTATCCGGAATTACAAGATGATGCCCATATCCGTTTGTGTTGGTACCATGGAATGCATGTGAACCTATTTCAACCAAAGTATTGGGCAAGGTGGCCGCACCCAAAGAATAACAACCATAAAAAGCATGTGCCCCTATTTTTGTTACTGCATAGGTGATGCCTTGATATTCCACGCTATCAGGAATCGTCAAATCACCTTGGGGCATTTCATAACCGGAATAATAGTTGTTTTGTCCGCCATAACAAGGATAAGTAACCGTTACAGAAATGCCATCGTCATTGATGTTGTAGTAAAGTGTTTGACCCGTCGAACATATTGCATCAAAATCGTAAGCGAAAAGCCTTGAAGCCATCAGCAGGAGCGCAAGCAGGGTGTAAAGTCTTGTTGCTTTCATTGTATTATTGTTTTATCCATTTTCCGTTTTCAACTTCTTTGTTATTTGTATAAACCTTCCAAACATAAACGCCCTCAGCCCAATCCGTTGCATCAATCCCCGTCACATTCTCCGTAATATCCTGTCTATGAATCATCCTCCCATTCATGTCATACACCTCCACCCGCGCATCCTTCAATCCCGTCCTAATGTTCAGCACATCCTCCCCTGGATTAGGATAAGCCGTGGCTACCGCAAACCCATGCGAATGCGCCTCCTCAACATCCAACAAATCGGAAATGGTAACTTTGTAAACAATAGCCTTGAATTCTCCTGTCTCATTATTAAAAGTGTTACATGACACAAGGCAGCCCCCATCAGGGAAAGCCATCACGGTAATGGGCAATTGCGTCAGCTTGGGATGTACAAAATGAATCTCACCCAACTTGTTCAAATTCTCGTCTAAACAGGCAATGTATGGATTGGTCATTACATCCATAACCCCTGCCACATACACCCTGTTTTCCGAATCGAAATCCACCGTATGCTCTCCTCCTCCCATATCCGCATACGGAGAAATCATCCCCCATGTATAATCCATTTGATTCATGTCCTGATCAAACATGCTCATGATGATGTTCTGGCCATCATCGGGATGGATTGGGTCGATATAGCTGGAAATAGAATAAGTTTTACCAATGTTGGGATTGTAATGATAGTCGGTGTAAGAACTACAATAAATGGGTCTAGAAACGGCATCCACATCATCCACTCGGTTCACGAGATTCAGAGAAGAATCGAATGTATAGCAACCATAAACGCAAAAGGCAGTGGTGTCCGTGCGCCACTTGACAATATGGATTCCCATGGAATCAGAAGTGGGTATGCAGCCATGATAGTTCACCTGTTGAGGATGGCGTTTCACTGTGCGTTCAGCCGCCACCTCTCCGGCAGCGTCGAACCTTACAATGCGGATGCTGTCTTGTACCGTACTGTAAGAGAGGAAGCATCCTCCGTCTTTATTGGCAAGCACATGAACCTCCTTTGAATCTACAACCGTCTCAGGACAATCAAACCCATACCAATCATATTGTTCAAAAACAGGTATCATGTCATCCCCAATGGTCACTTTATGGAAAGTGGCCGTGTCACCGTCAAGCTGTTTTTCCAGATAATAGACAAGCGTTTGTCCATCTTCGTTGGTGAACATTTCAAAATCGAGTATGGCTTCATTTCTTGGCCAAAGCAAAATGGAATCCAACAACAATCCATCATCATTATACTTTTTGATGGCAATGCCTTGCATTGATGAGGTCATTGCAGTAATCTTGTTGTCACCCGAATAGTTCATCAGAACTACCAAATCATCCGACACGAGGAACTCTTCCATTTCGTAAACATCTTGGGCCATCAACATCCCGCTTCCCGCCATCAACAGCAGCGCAAGCAGGGTGTAAAATCTCATTGTTCTCATTATTCTATTGGTTTTTTATTAGTCTTATCTGTCCTATAAGTCCCCTTCGTTAGCACGTAAGCACGTAAGTACACATAACGATCAACTCAAAACTATAAACTCTCAACTTTCCACAACTCTCAACTCTAAACACTAAACTCTAAACTACCCCAGCCGGGGGATTACTCCTTAATCCATTTCCCCGTCTCCACCCAGGTCCCTCCCCGTCACATTTTCCGTAATATCTTGTCTGTGCATAAGCCTCCCACTCATATCATACACCTCCACCCGCGCATCCTTCAATCCCGTCCTGATGTTCAGCACATCCTTCCCGGGATTAGGGTAGGCCACCGCCACAGCGAAGCCAGCATCATGGGCTTCCTCGATGCCGTCAAAAGTTTCTTTGGGAATTTTGTAAATGGCACCAACGTCCTCTACCTCATCCATTCTTGTGCAAAGCAGAAAAAGGTCTCCATTTGGACTTAAACAGATTCCTTTGTCAGGGTACAGCCAGTAGAAATCATCTGTATAATAGATTTCATTGAGTTTGTTAAGGTTCTCGTCCAGATAGGCTACATAGACACTTGTCGGTATGGATAAAATCTTGTCCATGCCTCCAGCCATGTAAATGCCACCTTCTGAATCAAAAGCAATGGAGTTTTTGTATCCAGCCGCAGTTGGAACACTTGAAGTGATGCCCCATGTGTAGGCAAGCTGCTCGAAATGCTCGGCACCGAACACGCTCATCAATATATCTTCATCGTGCTCAAGTATGCCTCCAGGTGCCATATAAGTCTCGCAATCGATGGAATAGGTTTTTCCATTGTAAGGGTTCAGTTTGAAGAAGGCTTCCTTGCCACATAAACGGGGAAATGAAAGTTGATCTATGTTCTCCAAATGCTCTACTATGTTGAGGTCGGCATCCAAAGTGTAGCAATCGTACATTGCGGGGTTCTCTGTCAGGTTTCGCATAACCATCCTGCAACCGAGCGAATCGGGGGTAGGAAACAGTTCAAACGCACGGAACATAAGGCCGCCAAAAGGAATGTTTTCAAATGTCCTTTCATGAAGCAGTTGGCCATCAGCACCGAATTTCATCAGCCTGAATCCAGTTGTCCAAGGAGTGGTTTGGCATTGCGTCAGACTTTGAGATGGATAGGCGTAGAATATGCTGCCGTCTTTGTTGGCCACAAACCGTTCCTCAAAAAGGTTGTCACTTGTGTAATAATCCGTGCATTGCCAATCATAGTCAAGATATGACAGCGACAAACCATTGGAAATGCCAATTTTCTGAAGCCGCAGTGTGTCGTCGGAGAATTTCATTACGAGCATCCCAAAAGAGCCGTCAGCAAATTGTTGAATACTACAAGGCTTTGTCCTTCGCCCAATGCTTGGATTGTTCGTAAAAAGATAGGTGGAATCCACCATGTCACCGTTTCCGTCCAATAGCAACAGATGTTGGTCGGCCCACCAGTTTCCATTCTCATGATGTCGTATCCCAAGCCGAACCATCATGGTATCTTGGTTGGCGAAGACCGCGTCGCCGAAAAACATGTCTGAGCCAAGGGAAAAGTACTCCTGCAAGACCTGGGCTTGCATTCGTACCCCTCCCATCATCATCAACGCAAGCAGCGCATAAATTCTCGTTGTTTTCATTGTCCTATTGGTTTTTATTAGTCTCATTTGTCCTATTAGTCCCATCCCTCGCGTCCGGCAGGCTTCCCCCTCTGAGAGGGGGTCAGGGGGAGTTCTCCTCCCTCTCCTGGAGGAGAGGGCCGGGGTGAGGTTGTCCCCCTCTTGAGGGGGTGGCCGAAGGCCGGGGGAGTCCACTTCGTTAGCACGATAGCACGAAAGTACGTATAACGGAAAAGCTTACTCCTTAATCCATTTCCCCGTTTCCACCAAGGTCCCTGAGCCTGTCGAAGGGCCGCCATCCAAAGTATAGACCCTCCAAACATAACTCCCCGCAGCCCATCCTCCAGCATCAATCCCCGTCACATTTT
>CADCJT010000005.1:0-192948 GCA_902801815.1 uncultured Bacteroidia bacterium | reverse complement strand
TCAAACTCTTCGTTGTAGTATTGTTGTACTTGAATTTTTCTTCTGAATCTCGGGTTCCGCCTTGATGTTCTCTTTGGTGTTCCTTTGTTATAGGTTCCTCTCCCTGGCGCCGCCTCCCGGTGGCGCCTGGTCTTGTGCTGGCCTCAGACTTTCAAAGAACTCGCTAAACCTCTTTCACAATCTTGCTTTCCCCTCTCGTTTAGCGGGTGCAAAAGTACAGCTTTTTTCATTACGCGCAACACTTTTTTTCGATTTTTTGAAACTTTTTTACATTATATTGATTATCAAATTATTAAAAACAATATTTTTTCAGAAAAACATTGCAATGAGGACAGAAAAAACTCTTTTTCGGCCCAAAAGGTCACTTTTTTGTCAAGGTTCTCTGGAAAATTTTCATGATTTTGAGATCAAAACTCGGCATTTTTCGTCGCCAAAGTAGTCCGTTTCTCAACACACCTTATTAATATAATATCGGGATCGCGTTTTTTTTTGCCGAGAACGAAGTCGAAATCATCGCAAAATCGCTATTTTTGCCGAAAATAAGACATCGATGAGGTTTTGCTTCAGAATGATCCTGCTTTGTACGGCCACGTTCGTCGCATTCACGGCCAAAGCACAGATATATACCAACGACTTTGAGAACCGCCAAGAGTGGAAAGCACCTTGGTTCAACCTTCATATCGTTGCCGACAGCAGCGCAACGGAAGAGAATTACGTCTCCATCTGCGACACCATGCATGAATATGGTTTGGGCTTCGGCATTAATGCCGGCGTGGAATTTCCCAACCAAAATGTCGGCTTCAAATACGATTTCTTGTTTAAGGCCGATGCCAATACCCAAGCCGACATTGTGGTGAGCATCGACGACACGATCCGTAACCGTTATTGGGTTGCCTATCCCCTTGCAGATTATGTGAACGACACGGCTGAATGGTCGCAAGTGCAGCTTGACCTCAACTTCCCCGCCAGTTATACGCAGGGTAGCGAGATCAAGGTTTATGTTTGGAACAAAGGTAAGGAAAGGCTGGTTTTCGATGATGCGAGGTTGGAAGTTACGCCTTTGGAATATAGCTTCCTGCCCAATCTTGATAGCATTGTGCAAAAACACGATGACGATGAAAAGTATTTCGTTTTAAGAGAAAACCATTACGACCCAGAAAGTCCTCCCATTACATATCCCATCGGAATGTTTGAAGAATATATCATTGATGGAGACACCATAAGCGAATTCAACCTCTTCCAATACCAAGCCTCTTACTTAGCCTCAGCTCATTCGGGAATCAGTTCAACCCGCTTAAATATCTATCAGGATAAAGACAGGCCGGAACATGAGTTGGAGATCTATTTGTACAATATGATATTCTCTCATAATTGCAAAGTGGTCAGGCAAACCCTAGTCATTCCTTTCATCGACAGCACCTTGACCGTATATCGCAGAAATCTTCACGTCGATTCCACACTATTCCAATCGGAATATTACCTTGACAGAGAAGGGTTTACGATAGGAGAAGGTCGTCGCAGTTTCACCCTTTACCACCCGACTAGCAGTTACTTATTCCGCTACTCATCCATACAACTTGACGCAACCAACCGTATTGCCTACATCAATCTGGACTATTGGAGAGACCATCCTTTGATTCATTATCCGCTTTGCGACACCATCGAGGACTATTTTGAGGATGTTTCGTGCGAGGACCTTATCGCAAAACCAGACGGAGGTTTCTATGTTGAAAGATTCAACAGGCTTTGTTTTTATGTCAATATTGGAGACGAGATTCATGACTTGCCCCGAATCATGCCCGTTTGGGACGGTTACCAAAGTGCTTTCATCTTCACCGAACACGCCGACTGGACGGATATCAGAACTCATCGTGCCGTACTCTTCGGGAATGAGAACATCACCAAGCCCGAAGATGCCGTCGGTGGCTTCTGCTATTATCATATCCCCGTCACGAAAAGCGTGTTCTATTGGAATCCCGACAATGTGACCAACGAAAAGACAAGCAACGGACTTTTCAAAGGGCTTGTCGCTTCCATCAAGACGGACAACGAGTTTTATAAACTACTGAAAACCATCAAAAAGCAAGGCTTTGAGATTTGCCTCCACACTCCTGAGGTTTATACCACCCTTCCCGACGAGTTCCCTAAGGCTATGCGTTTCATGAAGCGGCATTTCGACACCAAGACATGGATTGACCATGGCTACAACAACGGCTCCGACAAGAACCGCGAGGATTTGGTTTGCGACGGCCTGCTGCCCGATTCTCCTCAATACGCTGCCGAGCTATGGGAAAAGAATGGTGTGCGATATCTTTGGAACGCCTATTACGAGGAAAACCGCATGGAAAGCCATAACTTCGACGGACATTTCGTGCAACCTTTCGACGGCTTCGGCGACGCCCTGCCCAACCGGCAAATCACCACCTTGCCCAATAGCGGTAAGGACTTCCTGCTGTGGTCGACACCCTCGACCTTGGAGGTGAACAAAGACAGCGAATGGTATTACTATTTCGATTCGACGCGCCTACAGAGATTGGTTGACAATCACAATGTATTCATCACGCACGTCTATCCAGCATGGAGCAATCCCTATCGCGCCTTTTGGCAATACAACGAGGAGGGCACTGCAGTGGCCATGCCAGGATTCAACTTCGCGCTGAGCCAACTCGCCCGCTTCCGCGACGAAAAAAAGATTCTCCCGACTACCATCGAGCAATATCTCAGCTATTACGAAAAGCTGCTCAATATTGATTATCAAATCATTGACCAAAATACGGTTAGACTCATTAACAGAAGAGAATCCATTGAAGGCCTGACTTTGCTTTGCACCAAACCAATCATCGTTGAAGGCAAGGCCATTGATTTCCGCAAAGTAGACGAAGGTTATTTGGTGTGGTTTGATTTGAAAAGAAATGAAACAGTAACCATAAAACTCAGAGAATGAAAAGATTATCCATATTTGTCTCAGGCAATGGCACCAACTTGCAACGCATTGCCGAGTATTTTGCCAACAATCCCGAAGTTGAAATCGTCAACGTGGTGTGCAACAATCCCAAAGCCTATTCCATCGAACGAGCTAAGAATTTAGGTATTCCCCTGCGCATGATCACCAAAGAGGAATTCAAGAGCGAGGCCTTCATCAAGGAACTGCAAGACCTTCATGTCGACCTCATCGTTTTGGCGGGTTTCCTTTGGAAAATCCCGGAAAACCTAGTCAAAGCCTTCCCGAAGAAGATTGTCAACATCCACCCTGCCCTATTGCCCAAATATGGCGGCAAGGGGTTTTACGGCGAGCACGTTCACGAAGCCGTTGTAGCAGCCAAAGAAGCCCAATCAGGCATTACCGTACACTATGTCAACGAGATTTACGACAGCGGCGAAATCATCCTGCAAGCCCGTGTCAGTCTCGACGAAAAAGAAACGCCTGACTCCCTGGCGGCAAAGATCCACCAATTGGAGCAGGCGTATTTCCCTGTGGCGATCGAGCAAGTGCTACGCTCGCAAAAGGATTAGATGTGTGCTGAGATGCGCTCAATCATCGCATCAATCTGCTTACCCATTTCTTCGGTATAACCAGGATTCTTCTTGAACAGCTCTTGGCAATTCTTGATACCATCAATGAGACTCTTCACAGCTTCAGGATTGTTGTAATAAATGCACTCGGGATCCGTATAATTGGCTTCCAAAGGTTCTTCTCCAACAAAGAATTCCATGATTTCCTTGGGATCTCCCGTGCTATAGGTATCCACCATGTCCTCATAGTAATCTTTGCAGTCTTCACGCAGAGAAGATTCATTAAACAGCACATCGTCAATTCTCCATTCGCCGTTCTCCTTTAAGAGCTTCAGTGTATAAGGATCATCGTAGCAAGTCGAGTCGACATAACGCATGGCCACATCGCAATGCAGCGAATCGACGGGCGTGATGCCTTCGATTTTGGTTTCTCTGTTCTCAGAGCAAGCATCCTGCACAGCGAGGTCCCATTGGAAACCAGGGAAGAAGTTGCCCCAGAAATGAACACCTTGAGCCTTTTCCTGAAGGGCCAACAAATCAGCGGAAAGGATCTTGTCGGCATCAAACAATTCATGCATTTGCATCATCTGTTCGACGCGTTGTTTGATTTGGGCTTCATTTTCTTTTTCTTTCGAGGCTTGTTCTTTGCCTCCGTTGTTCGTATTCTGGCAAGCCATAGCCATCACAGCCAGAAAAGCGATTGCTGCAAATAAGGTTTTCTTCATAGTTGTAATATTTAAGTATTATAAATCATTCAGTTGGAAGCGCTTTAAAGCCGTTACCCATGATTTCCGAGCTCTCGATCACGTTGACAAAAGCGTTCGGGTCAAGGAAGCGGAGGTTGGCTTTCAGTTTCACCAAGTCGGAACGGTTGAGGGTGACATAAATCATCTTGCGCTCGGCACCTTGATAAAGGCCGCTACCCACGAATACCGTACCGCTACGATCCAAATCCTTAAGGATAAAGGCACGCACCTCTTCAATCTTATCCGTAACGATGAAAGCCGTCTTGTAACTCTTCACGCCTTCCACCACAAGGTCGATGATCTTGCTTTCGATGAAGATAAGGATGATGGAATAGATGGGCAAACGGAAATCTTCAAAAGCAATCAGCGTGGTCAACGAGATGATGCTATCGACAATCAGCACCAGCGTTCCAAGACTAATTTTGGTGTATTTGTGGATAATCATGGAGATGATGTCGGAACCGCCAGAAGTGGCACCCGAGCGGAAGATGACACCGATGGCCACACCATAGATGAGGCCTGAAACCACCGTGTTCAAGAACATGTCGGGCATGAACCAACTTTGGGAGCCATCCTTGGCGATATAATAGAGGGCGGACTGGGTGTCGGCGGCCACTGCACCACCATGAATCACGGGTGCATATCCCCAAAATGTCTCGAGGATATAGGTAAATACGGGAATCAGGATCACTGAGATGATGGTCTTGATACCGAATTTGGGCCCAAGTATAATCGTACCTATAATCAACAAAGGGATGTCCATGCAAATGCCTGACACGGAGATCTTCCATCCCCACAAGGCATTGAACACGTTGGCGAGACCGTAAACACCACCAGGCGCCAAGTGATAAGGATTCACGAACATCACATCGCCGACGGCGAAAAGAGCCGAGCCTAAAATCAAATAAAAATAGGCCAAGATTTCTTGTTTCAGTTTTCCACTTTTCATATCTTAAACAATTAAAATCCAGTATTTTAGATTAAAGAATATGCTTTTTGAAGCGACAAAGGTACGAAATTTCCAAAATCTTACTAATTTTGCAAGCCAAAATAGGACCCGTAGTTTAATGGATAAAATAAAGGATTCCGGTTCCTTAGCTCAGGGTTCGATTCCCTGCGGGTTCACAGCAAAAAGGCTAAGCGCGCTTAGCCTTTTTGCTGTTTATCGGTAATTATCACATCAATAGCACCGACACCGAACTTGGCGATGCTGGCCATGCGGTTCTCGGTGTTCTTATAGTCCTTCAAGGCCTCGATGATGGCATTCTTCAAAACACCGTTGCCCACACCGTGGATAAAAGTCACCTTGTTGTATTCGGCAGCGATGGCACTATCGAGCATCTTCTTGAAGTAATCGGTCTGGATCTTGAACATGTCGTGGCTCGAAAGGCCAAGGATGTTGTCAACCAACTCACCGATGTGAAGGTCAACAATGGCCTCTCCTGGAGCCACTCTATGCTTGTCGATAGGTGCTTCCTTTTTCACCAAATCTTTGGTGGGAGCTTGTGAACCGATGCCTTCCTTCATGATTTTGGTGAAATCGCCGTCACCATGCTTGAGGGCTATCAGTTCAGAGAGGCAGATCATCACCGACTTCTCACCCAAGATGCCTGAAGGCAGGTAACTACCCTCCTTGTAGAAGCGTCCCGGACGCAACGAGAAGGGTGCATTCAGCGGAAGTAAAACACAATCGGAAGATTCAGCAGTCAAAATGGCTTGAACCACGCCGTTGAGCCAATACTCGAGGTCGTCACGTGAAATGGTCTCAATGACGATTTTCTCGTATTTGTCGACTTGACCGAAGTCAACATTGGCAAACTTGTCTTCTTCCTTGACGGTGAAAGTGTAAAGCATCTCGTAGGGCGTGTGGTTGACCAGCACTACATCAAGCGGACCCGTCAGAAGCCACTGTTGCTCGTGCGGCACGAAGGCCATGTAGATGCCTTCCTTCTCCGCCTCTTTCGCGAAACGGCGCAGACCACCTTTTCGGGCCTCCTCGGCCTGTTGTTGTTTCAAGAGTTCCTGTCCCTGGACCTCTTTCTGCACCTTGTCGACCGTCTGTTGCTGCTTGCTCGGAGCGGGCATGGAGCGGTAGTCGAGCACCAAATCCGTAATCAAAGTCGGGATTTCGAAGCCGTCTTCCACCTCGACCATCACCATGCGGGAATCAATGATTTTCGTGATTTTACCCCCACCCACGGTGCTGAGGAAATTCACCTTGTCGCCAATCTTAAATTCTGCCATAGTTTTTCGATTTAAGGCGGCAAAATTACACAAATTTGGCAGAATTTTTGTACTTTCGCGACCAGAAAACATCGAAAATGAAGACTAGAATACTAGTTATGTTGTTGGCCGTGTTGGCAGTGGCCTGCACAAAACGCAACGACCAGGCCGAAATTGACCTTAACGTCAGCTATGAAATCAATGGAAAGCCGTTGATTACCGATACTTTATGCTACACCAACGAAGCGGGTAACCTATTCCTCATCACCGAAATCCAATGGTTTCTCTCCGATATCGAACTGAAAAACGAGGATGGCGACTGGACCTTGCTTCAACAAAGATGGCTTTCCGACACTTTGGACGCCAGCAGAATCTTCTACATCGACACCGACATCCCAGAAACGCAAAACTTGCGTTCCTGCCCTGTAAAAACAGGCCACTACACAGCCATACGTTTCACCTTTGGATTGGATGACTATGACAACTATACTGGCCTTTTCAACGATCCGCCTGAGTCGGAGATGTTTTGGCCCGACGTGTTGGGCGGCGGCTACCATTATATGAAACTCAACGGGAAGTATGCTGGTTCATCAGGCCGACTCAAGCCCATTGCCATTCACCTCGGCATTGGACAAAACGAGGATTGCACTGAGTTCTACCAAAACTACTTCATCGTGGAGTTGCCCCTCGACTTCGATGTCAAGGCAAATGCCGACAACCGACTTGACTTGACCATGGTCATCGACAATTGGTTCCGCAATCCGCATGTCATCGACTTCAACGAGTTGGGTAGCAGTATCATGCAGAACCAAAATGCGCAACGCTTGTTCAACGGCAACGGGAAAGACGTGTTCAAAATTGGAAAACCACACGACAACAATATAAAGATGAAAAGAGAAGCAAAACTAGTGGAAAAGTTCAACGAGGTGATGCATTATGCCACGCCAAAGCCCCATTTTTGGACTTGGGAGAATGTCAGGCAAACCTTTGAGCAAATCAAGGAAAGCGACAAAAACCGGTCATGAGGCGCTTGTTTTGGATAGTACCCCTAATGCTGTTCGGCCTGCTTTCGTGCAACCCTGAACACAACGCTTATATGCCAACGGCTTATGAGCTGGGGCAGCCATCCTATTTCCCCACGAAAAACAACATCCCTGCCGACAATCTCATGACCGAGGAAGGTGTGGCCTTGGGCAGGAAACTGTTTTACGACCCAAGACTCTCGGGCCGCGACGGCACCGACGGCATCCGCAGTTGCTCTTCTTGCCACAATCAAGAAAACAACTTTGAGTTTGGCGCCCCAACCAACACCCATCATGCCATGCTTCCTTTGATCAATCTGGCTTGGAACCGCACAGGTTTGGGCTGGAATGGTAGTGTGGCCACTTTGGAAGACATGGTCTTGGCGGCAGTCACAAGTCCGGTTGAAATCAATGCCGATACCAACCAGGTAGTCAAATACTTGCAGAAGACCGATGATTATCCCGAGTTGTTCGAGAAGGCCTTCGGCAGCCGAGAAATCACCTTTGCCAATGTGGAAAAAGCCATTGCACAGTTTGTGAGAAGCCTAGTCTCTGCCTACAGCAAATTCGACCGATATCTACAAGGTAAAGAGGAACTTACCGAAGACGAAATGGCAGGCTACGAGTTGTTTTGCACCGAAGAAGGTGCTGATTGTTTCCACTGCCATGGTGGTGGAGGGCTGGCCTTGATGACCACCAATTTGTTCTATAACAATGGCTTGGACGACGAGTTTAACGACCCCGAAGACCGCGCCGCCGTCACGGGAAGCCATTGGGACCGTGGCGCCTACAAAGCCCCTACCCTGCGCAACATCGCCGTTTCGGCACCCTATATGCATGATGGACGCTTCACCACTTTGGACGAAGTCATCGACTTTTACAGCGAAGGCGTGAAAGACTCCGAGAACATCAACCCACTGATGCACCATGTGATGGACGGTGGTGTGCGACTCACCGACTTGGAGAAGGCACAACTCAAGGCGTTTTTGAATACTTTAACCGATGAGACTTTCTTGAACAACCCCGACTATTCCAAGCCATGACTTATCCATGGGGCGACAACCGGCGTTTCAACAGCTACAGCAACTACTTCACGAAGCAGTTCGGCGGGCGCATGCAGAAGATCAGCATCGACGCGGGCTTCAGTTGTCCCAATCGGGATGGGAAAATCAGCACTGGAGGATGCACTTTTTGCAGCAACGAGGCTTTCAATCCGTCGTATTGTCGGCCTGAAAAATCCATCAAGCAGCAAATTGAGGAAGGCATAGAGTTTCACCAAAGGAGGTATCGTCGGGCAAACAAGTATTTGGCTTATTTTCAGCCGTTTTCGAATACTTACAAGCCGTTGAAGGAACTGAAAAACATCTATGAGCAGGCTTTTGAAGCCATAGATTCCCACCTCCCGCAATGCCCGCCTCGGAATGACATGCCTTCAAAAGCCTTAGAAACACCAGAAATCATCGGTATCGTCATCGGCACACGACCCGATTTGGTTGACGAAGCTTTATTGCAGTATCTTAGTGAAATTCAGAAAACACATTACGTCATGCTGGAATACGGTGTGGAGAGCGTCTATGACGAGACTTTGAAACGTGTCAACCGAGGTCACGACTTCCCCACAGCGGAACGCGCCATCCGCATGACGGCCGACTTTGGCATCCCCTGCGGGGCGCATTTCATCTTTGGACTACCTGGCGAAAGCAAGGCCATGATGCTTGATGCTGCAGACATCATCTCACAGTTGCCTTTAACCACGGTCAAGTTTCACCAATTGCAAATCTTCAAAGGCACCACAATGGCTGAAGAATACCTTGAGCATCCCGAGCATTTCCACCTCTTCGATTTGGAGGAATACATCGATTTCGTCATCGACTTCGCCGAGCGATTGAACCCCGACATCGTCATTGAGCGTTTTGCTGGTGAAGTTCCTCCGCGCTATCTAGTTTCTGAGCCTTGGATGAAGTTGCGGTATGATGAGGTGCTGGATAAGATTGAGAAGCGGATGGAAGAAAAGGAGACCTGGCAAGGGAAATGTTATAATTGCAAATAAGAGACGATAGGCAATTATAAAAGTTGTATCTTTGGAGCATCCTAAACAACAAAACCATGCATAAAATCATTACCAAATCTGTGATGACCCTTTCGGTCGCAGTCCTCGTTTTTGCCTTTAGCGCATGCAACAACGACAAGGAAAACGCCCAACGCTTAAAGGACGCTGCCATGCAGCTCGACCAAACCAAGCACACTTTTACCGACCTGTATGATTATTGGCCGGAATGCGGCATCCGGGTCACAGGGAGCCATCTCGCCTCTCTGATCTCTCTAGAAGAACTTGAAAAGATGCTCCCCGCTCCTCTTTACGTATCGGGACCGCATCAAGACGGGCAGTGGGACCTCGACAACGAGGACGAGTTTGGGCACTACAACCCCAAAGCCATTCAGTATCTTGCCAAGCTTGCGAAAAATGTGGTCGCCGACAAGCAGTTCGTGGAGGCGAGCAAACCCTTGGTGGACGAATACCTCTACGACAAGATGCTCATTATGATGGCGTACCACGACGCGTTATATTCCAACGACCTTCCCAAATGGTTGGATTATAACGGAAGCACGGAACAAGCCAGGGAAGAGATTCTCCGTGAAATCGTGGAAAACCATGGCTATCAATCCGATATCTCCAGCCAATTCTATAGCATAATGCGTATCGATGTTGACTCTTGGACGGGCAACGGCTCTAACGAGAATTTCCTATACTTTTGGGCAAGACGCTGGGCCGACGGCACCATAGACCACTTTTACGACGCTCTCAACACCATCTTCAAAGCCTACCATCCCGAATATGTGTTCAACATGGAAGACTATTACTGGGAAAGCGAGTATGATGGATGGTATGAAGAAGAAGAGTTTGAGGGAGGCCCAGAATACCATGTCGTCATCGACGGCTCAGATCTTCGCTTGAGGTTAGGACCTTCAACGAATGCCGACACCTTCAAATGGCCTGACGGCACCAACCGCCACCCCAAAGTAGGCGAGCGGTTCCCGTTTCTCGGTGAGGAAGGCGACTTCTACCAAATCGAATACTACGGCAATGTGCTTTGGGTGTCGAAGCAGTTTACGCATGTGGAAGAATAAAGCACGAGCCTCTGGCAATAATAAAGCGGTGCGCTTCGATTGATGCGCACCGCTTTCATTTATGTTCCTATGACGGCCTCTTTAGAGTTTCTTCACCGGGAAAGTGAAATAAGTATCGGGGAAAGGCTCATTCTTCAGCGTGAAGTGCCACCATTCCTCGCCGATGGGCTTGAAGCCATGGCGTAGCATGGCCTCACGCAACATCATGCGGTTGTGGAACTGCTCGGCGGTGATACGGCCATTGGGCTTGTATTTCCCCGTGTTGGGGTTGCCACCGAAGTCGGTATGGCTCTCACGTCCAAACCAATCGAATGTGCCCCCCATATCCACTTCCTTTTCTGTCGCCATGTCGAACAAGGTGAGGTCGACGGTAGAGCCGCGCGTGTGGCCGCTCTTCTTGGCGATATAGCCTAACTCGAAGAGTTTGTCGCGAGGCACATCGGGATAGAAATAGGGCTTCATCAGCGTGTCGTTGACATCGGCGGCCCAACGCACAAAGTGGTCGACAGCGCACTGCGGCCGGTAGGCATCGAATATCTTCAAGCGATAACCTTGTTTCATGAGGTCGTCACTCACAGCGCGGAGGCTATCGGCGGCCTGGCGTGTAAGCAACGCGATTGGTTCCTCATAGCCATCCACACGGGCCCCAACGAAATTATAGGTGCTGTAATAACGGATTTCCAAGATGGCATCGGGAACGACATCGGTAATGTTCACGAACTGGCTGGCATCATCAGTGGACGGTAATATCCCCCTCAGCTGCTTGAACTCGGATTGGGCCTTGTCAAGTTGTTCAAGGAAAGCTGGGCTAGTGTGCAGCCTGGCCAAACCGATGGCGGCACAAAGACGACTGGCATCCACATCGCTCTGCCAGTGGGCGCCGGCAATGACACGGCTCTCGCCATACATGTAGCCGCGTGCCATGAGGGTATCGGCATTGGCTGGATTGACCTCGGAGAGTAGCAAGGCAACAGCATAGCCACGCTGACTATGTCCCGAGGGATAGGAGCCCTCGCCCGACAGTTCAGCTTCTTCATACCTCGTCAGCATGTGTTCGTGGAAACGCTCAAACGGGCGCTTGCGATGATAAAAGGCCTTCGGCTTGACGCGCGTCTGGTCGATGGTGGAGAGGCTGTTGACCAAGTATTTGTAAATCTCTGGGGTGCCTTCCTTGGAGATTTCAATGCCGAAGGGCATGCTAAAAACGGCAAAAAGCGAGTCGTAGTTCCACACGGCATCACGAAACACTTGGGCGGCGCGGACCGAATCGCAACGTTGTGTCTTGCCCCACATGTAACGCATGATGTCGTGGGCGAAGTCAACACCGATGGTGTCGGGCGGCGGAGGCAGACACTTGATGAGGTTGGGCATCTCTTCCGCACTGAAATACAAGGTCACGCCGTCGTTTTGTGCTTGGGTTTGTAGGCTGCCACATAACAGGAAAGCGGCGAGGAATACTATGAAAAGCTTTTTCATTTTGTCGAGGGTTTGGTTTTGGGATGCAATAATACGGAAATTTCAGAAGATTTCTTATTTTTGCAGCATATCAAAAAGCACATGCTAACACTGTCACAACTTGAGCAATACCTCTAAAGCTGCATGGATTCATAAAGGTCCAGTGGTGATGAAAAATGAACAGATTTTGAAGAGCGGCGCCACACTTAACGTTTCACAGTATGTGTCGAGGCTGGAGGTGAAAGATAGTGAGCCAAAGCAAACTTTTGGAAAATTGCTGGCGGCATGGAAGGAGAATCGTGTAGAATTATATGAAGGAATTAGAAGAATTTTAGAAGATTAGATATGGAACAAAACATAGAAAACACCGGCGACATCATCATCTATCAGACCGAAGATGGTTTGACGAAGATCAATGTAAACATTCAAGGTGAAACCGTTTGGCTTTCTCTTGATTTGATGGCAGAACTATTCCAGCGTGACAAATCAACCATCTCACGCCACATAAAAAATATCTTTAGCGAAGGAGAACTCTCGCCAAATTCAGTTGTTGCAAAATTTGCAACAACTGCCACCGATGGGAAAACCTATCAAGTGGATTATTATAATCTTGATGTCATTATTTCAGTAGGCTATAGAGTGAAATCCGTGAGAGGTACTCAATTCCGCATTTGGGCTACACAACGGTTGAAGGAATATATGATTAAGGGCTTTACGATGGACGACGAGCGGCTGAAAGGCAACGGAGGCGGCAACTATTGGAAAGAGTTGCTCGACCGCATACGCGACATCCGTTCTTCGGAAAAGGTGCTGTACCGCCAAGTGCTTGACCTTTATGCAACAAGCGTGGACTACAATCCCAAAAGTGAGGAGTCGATCCAATTCTTCAAGGTAGTACAAAACAAACTCCATTTTGCCGCCCATGGACATACGGCAGCAGAGGTGATTTTTGAGCGCGCCGATGCCGACAAGCCTTTTATGGGACTGACCACTTTTTCGGGTGAGCTGCCTGCACTGAAAGACATTGGCATTGCCAAAAACTATTTGAATGAAAACGAACTGAAGATTCTGAACAACCTCGTTTCGGGTTATTTCGACTTGGCCGAAATCAATGCGCTTGAGCATAAGCCCATGTACATGAGCGATTACATTCACCAGTTGGATTCGGTACTCACTTCAGGCAACCGTCCGTTGCTCGAAGGTGCAGGCTCTGTAAGCCATGCCCAAGCCTTGGAGAAGGCCACCGCTGAATACCGCAAATACCAGAGCAACACGCTCTCGCCCGTGGAAGAAGCCTATTTGAAGACCGTAAAAGAGACAGCCAAACTGGTGAAGCAAAACGCTAGAGGGAAGAAGCAATGAACAAACCACACATAACAAATTATGATGCAAGAAGCAATTAAAACATATATCGCGGAACTAAACAAGCTTTACGCCACAGGCGTTGCCCGCGAGCACGCCTATCGCGTGCCGCTTCAGAATCTGATGACCTCTTTGCTGCCAAAGGGTTATACCATCGTCAACGAGCCAGCAAGGATTGCTTGCGGAGCACCCGACTACATCATCTTACATGGTGACGTACCGATGGCCTTCATGGAAGCCAAAGACCTTGATGACCGTGACCTCGACGGCAACCGTGAACATCGCGAACAGTTTGAACGTTATAAGAACTCCCTCAACAGCATCGTTTTCACCGACTATCTCGACTTCCACCTCTATATCAGTGGAGAGTTTCAGGATGCTGTACGCTTGGCAGAGATTCGTGGCAACAAGATTGTTGTGAACGAAGCCAACGAAGAGCCTTTTCTCCAGATGGTTTCAAGACTGGTTAACTCGAAGCCGCAGAAAATCACCTCTCCCGTGAAGCTGGCCAAAGTGATGGCAAACAAAGCGCGGATGTTGGCACAAGTGATTGAGAAAGCCTTGGACAACGACCCCGATGGCACCACCGAGTTGGCGCAACAGATGAAGGTGTTTAAAGACCTTCTCATCCACGACCTCAACAACAAGACGTTTGCCGACATCTACGCCCAAACCATCGCTTACGGTTTGTTCTCAGCAAGGCTGAACGACCCCACCCCAGAAGATTTTTCGCGCATGGAAGCCAACACGCTCATCCCAAAGAGCAACCCCTTCTTGCGGAAGATTTTCAACGACATTGCGGGCTTCAACATCGACAGCCGCATTGAGTGGATCGTTGACGACCTTGTGGAGGCTTTCCGTGTGACCGATATGGACACGGTAATGAAAGACTTCGGCGAGGCCACCAAGCGCAACGACCCCATGATGCACTTCTACGAGGACTTCCTTGGCCAGTACGACCCGCAAACCAAGGCTCAGCGCGGCGTTTACTACACACCGCAGCCCGTGGTCGATTTCATCGTGCGCGCTGTGGACGACATTCTGAAACGCGACTTCAACCTGCCGATGGGTCTGGCTGACAATTCGATGATTGACCATGAAGTTGTGAACGACCAGTATTCCGGCAAGAAGGGTGAGAGCAAAACGCTGAAAAAGCGAATGCATCGAGTGCAGATTCTTGACCCAGCTACGGGAACAGGCACCTTCCTCGCCACTGTCATCCGTCAAATCCATGCTAATATGGAAGGGCAATGGGGCGCGTGGGGTAGCTATGTGGAGCAGCATCTGTTACCCAGACTGAACGGCTTCGAACTGATGATGGCCTCCTACACCATTGCTCACCTCAAACTTAACATGGTGCTTCGTGAGACGGGCTTTACTCAACAAAGCGATAAGCGTCTTCGTGTTTACCTTACCAATAGCCTCGAAGAACACAACGTCGATACAGGCACTCTCTTTTCTGCAGCTATCAGTCAAGAGAGCAATGAAGCGAGCCGCATCAAGCGCGACTGCCCAGTAATGGTGATGATTGGCAATCCACCGTATAGTGGATTATCAAGCAACAATGGTGACTGGATTACCAATTTGATTGGTGATTATAAACATGAGCCCAATTCAAAAGACCCTCTTAATGAAAGAAAGTTCTGGCTTAATGATGATTATGTGAAATTTGTTAGGCTGGCAGAGCATTATATAGAAAAGAGAGGAAATGGAATTGTTGCTTTTATCAACAACAACGGCTTCCTTGACAACCCTACATTCCGTGGAATGAGGTGGCATCTCCTTAAGACTTTTGATAAGATTTTTGTGTTGAATTTACATGGAAATTCCATGAAAAACGAGGTGTGTCCTAATGGTGGTAAAGATGAGAATGTTTTTGACATCATGGTCGGCACATCTATAAATCTATTTGTCAAAACTGGAAAGAAAAAAGATTCAGAAATTGCTGAAGTATATTATGGCGATTTATGGGGCCAAAGAGAAGAAAAATATGCTTATCTTTTGGATACCATGTTTGATAAGACCAACTTCGATAAACTTTCACTAACAGGACCTTTTTATTTCTTTGTTCCTAAAAATGATAATGGGAGAGAAGAATATGATTGCGGATTCAGGATTGATGAATTAATGCAAACTCAAACGATGGGTTTTGTCACTGCGAATGACAAGTTAAACATTTCATTCACAGAACAAGAACAAGCCGATAAAATTCACGATCTTTTAGAGATGAACGAGGATGATTGGAGGGTAAAATATGCAAGAGCAAAAGATGCAAGAGACTGGACATATCTGACAGCAAGAAAGGATGCGCAATCTTTCAAAAACAACACTCATCGTGTTTCATACAGACCATTTGACACTAGGTATACATACTATACCGGCAACTCAAGGGGGTTGTATTCAAGTCCTCAGTTTTCAATAATGAGACATTTACAAAGAACCAATATAGCATTGTGCTGTATTAGGATTAATAGTCGTGACGAGGAAACTTTCTTTGTGGCAAATAATATCATCGATAAAACCATTCTTTCTTCCAAAGACAACGCTAACGTTTTCCCGCTCTACTTATACAGCGAAGACGGCAAAGCACGTGTGCCAAATCTTGACAAGGAGATTTGCAGCAAGATAAAAGCAGCTGTGGGCGAAGAAATATCGCCTGAGGATTTGTTTGACTACATCTACGCCGTACTGCATTCGCCCTCCTATCGTGCCAAGTACAAAGAGTTTCTGAAAATTGACTTTCCCCGCATCCCTTATCCAGAGTCGGCAGAAAAGTATCACCGTTTAGCATCTATCGGCGGTCAATTACGCAAACTCCATCTGATGGAAGAGGTGCCTCCAACCAAACACGCGCAGTTCAACAATCCTGGCAGCAACGTGGTTGACAAGCCCGAATACAAAGGTGGCAGCGTGTGGATCAACAAGGAGCAGTGTTTTGAGGATGTTCCAGAAACGGCTTGGAAATTCTACATCGGCGGCTACCAACCCGCCCAAAAGTGGCTCAAAGACCGAAAAGGCCGAACACTTACTTTTGACGACATTGCGCATTACCGCAAAATCATCACTGTTTTGCTGGAAACCGATAGATTGATGAAGGAGATTGACGAAAAGAATTAAGCAAAAAAGCGCGCCTCAACCGAGACGCGCTTTTTTCATTCATACGATTAGCAAAGCTTACTCAGCAACCTCCTTCGCCTTCGCCCTGAAATTCACCAAGTCTTCCTCGATGAAGTTCTTCACGTAGACGCTCTTGCCGATGACGTCTTCCTCAGCGGCGTGGACGTAGACGTTGGCCGACTGTGTGAAGAGGTGCGGGGCATGGGTGGCGTCGTCAAGGATGAGCAACGACATCATGATGTCGCCAGTCATGTCGTAAAGACGACGGGCCAAGAAATCCTGAACCTCCTGGTTGTTGGCACCCTTCACGTAGTTGATGCTCTGTTCGTAGAGTTCCACGAGGGTGCGCACCGTGTTCTGCAAGGGTTTCAGGTCCTCGGAGACTTCGTTCTCGAGCATTTCCTTCATGATGGTGAGGTAGGTGCCGTTGGTAATGTAACGGATGGCGGCTACCACCTGCAGTTGCGTTGTGCCTTCGTAGATGGAGAAGATACGGGCATCGCGGTAGAGGCGCTGGCACTTGTACTCCATGATGAAGCCCGAACCGCCGTGGATGCTGATGGCATCGTAGGCGTTCTGGTTGGCATACTCGGAGTTCATGCCCTTGGCCAAAGGCGTGAAGGCATCGGCGAGACGCGAGTACTTCTTGCACTCGGCGCGCTCCTCGGGTGTCAGCGGACGCTCGCGCTGGATGTCCTCAAGGCACTTGTAGATGTCCACATAACGGGCAGTCATGTAAAGCAGCGAACGGCCAGCGTCGATCTTGGCCTTCATGCGCGAAAGCATGTCGTAAACTGCCGGAAATTCGATGATTCTCTTGTGGAACTGCTGACGTTCGCTGGCATACTTCAGAGCCTCGTTATAAGCCTCCTGTCCCAGACCCACCGACTGCGCGGCGATACCGAGACGGGCACTGTTCATCAGAGCCATGACGTACTTGATAAGGCCCAAACGGGTCTCACCGCAAAGCTCAGCTTTGGCGTTCTTGTAGGTCAACTCACATGTGGGTGAGCCGTGGATACCGAGCTTATGCTCGATATGACGCACGTTGACGCCGCCCTGACGCTTGTCGTAGATGAACATCGACAGGCCGCGGCCATCCTTAGTGCCTTCCTCGGAACGGGCCAGCACAAGGTGGATGTTGGAGTCGCCATTGGTGATGAAACGCTTCACGCCGTTGAGCAGATAGCAGCCGTCCTTTTCAGAGTAGGTGGCCTTCAGCATGACGCTCTGTAGGTCTGAACCGGCATCAGGCTCGGTGAGGTCCATTGACATGGTCTCGCCGGCGCAAACGCGCGGGATGTATTTCATGCGCTGTTCCTCGTTGCCGAATTCATATAAGGTGTCGATGCATGACTGCAAGGACCAGATGTTCTGGAAGCCAGCATCGGCGCTGGCCACCATCTCGCTCAGCATGGAGAAGACAGTGATGGGTAGGTTCAAGCCACCGTAACGGCGCGGCATGGAAACGCCCCAAAGGCCGCCCTTAGTGCAGGCATCGAGGTTCTCAACGGTCTTGGAGGCATAAATCATGCGGCCATTCTCCAAATGCGGACCTTCGAGGTCGACGCTCTCGGAGTTGGGTTCGATGATGTTGGCGGTGATGTCGCCCGTGATGTCGAGCACGCGGCGGTAGTTCTCCATCGCGTCTTCGTAATCGACGGGAGCGTCTGCATAGTTTTCCTTATCCGCAAAATTGCGTTCCTTCAGTTCGACGATGCGCTTCATCAGCGGGTGGTCGAGGTAGAATTGCAGGTTCGGGTTGTCGTTATAATAGTTTGCCATGGTTACTTCGAGTTTTGTTTGTAATACTTAATCAACTTCGGGACGACTTCCTCAACGGTACCAACGATGACATAATCAGCAATGCGGTTGATAGGTGCATCGGGGTCGCTGTTTACCGAGATGATGATCTTGGAGTCCTGCATACCGGCAATGTGCTGGATCTGACCACTGATACCGCAGGCGATATACACCTTGGGATGCACGGTGACGCCCGTCTGGCCAATCTGGCGGTCGGTATCGCAGAAGCCCGCATCGACGGCGGCACGCGAGGCACCGACTTCGCCGTGGAGCACCTTGGCGAGTTCAAACAGCATATCGAAGCCTTCCTTCGAGCCCATGCCGTAACCGCCGGCCACCACGATGGGTGAACCTTTCAGGTTATGCTTGGCGGCCTCCACATGGTGGTCGAGGACCTTCACAACGTATGCCTCGGGCGAGACATACTTGCTCACCTCAGGATAAACGACTTCGTTCTTGGCCTTACCTTCGTATATGGCTTTCTGCATCACGCCTGAGCGGACGGTAGCCATCTGTGGACGGTGGTCGGGATTGACGATGGTCGCCACGATGTTACCACCGAAAGCAGGACGAATCTGATAGAGCAGGTTGTCGTAGTGCTTCTTCGTCTTGACGTCGTCGAAGTCACCGATTTCGAGTTGGGTGCAGTCGGCGGTGAGGCCGCTGGTCAGCGAGGAGCTGACGCGCGGGCCGAGGTCGCGACCGATGACGGTGGCGCCCATCAGGCAGATCTGCGGCTGTTCCTCCTTGAAGAGGTTGACGAGGATATCGGTGTGCGGTGCAGAGGTGTAAGGGAACAAACCCTCGCCGTCGAAAGCGAAGAGCTTATCCACGCCGTAAGGCAGGATTTGGTCTTCCACCTTGCCCTTGATGCCTGTGCCAGCCACGACGGCGTGCAGTTCCACGCCAAGCTGGTCGGCCAGTTTACGCCCTTTGGTGAGCAACTCCTGGGAGACTTCGGCCACTTGAGTGCCTTCGGTCTCGATATATACAAATACGTTGTTCATTATCCGATAATCTTTTCGTCCAACAATTCTTTAATCAATCCTTCCACATCGGCATCGCTGGCGGTGAGGGTCTTGCTCTCCTTGGCCTGGAAGACGATGTTCTGCACGGTTTTCACCTTGGTGGGACTACCAGAGAGGCCACACTGGTTGGGGTCGCCATCCACATCGGCCACGCTCCATTGGTTGAGGTTGAGGTAGTCGCGGCTGGCATAGAGGTCGGCGCGAGGGTCTTCAGGCTGACGCTCCAGCGGGCATGAGGCATACTTGTATTTCATCACCAACTTGGCATTGCAGGGACGGCAGGGCGCTGCGCTGCCGTTGACGGTAATCACGCAAGGCAGCGGCACTTCCACGGTCTCCACGCCACCGTCGATATGGCGGCGGATGGTAGCGATGTTGTTCTCGATCTTGAGGATTTCCTCGGCGTAAGTCACTTGGTTGAGACCCAGTTTCTGTGCCACTTGGGGACCCACCTGGGCAGTGTCGCCGTCGATGGCCTGGCGGCCGCCGATAACGATGTCGACATCGCCGATCTTCTTGATGGCGGTGGCGAGGGCATACGAAGTGGCGAGGGTGTCGGCACCTGCGAAGAGGCGGTCGGTAAGTAGCCAGCCCGTGTCGGCGCCACGGAAGAGGCCTTGGCGAATGATTTCGCCGGCGCGCGGCGGGCCCATGGTGAGCACGCCGACGGTGCTGCCTGGATTCTGCTCCTTGAGGCGCAGGGCCTGTTCAAGGGCGTTCAGGTCTTCGGGGTTGAAGATGGCGGGCAGGGCGGCGCGGTTGACGGTGCCTTCCGGCGTCATAGCGTCTTTGCCCACATTTCTAGTATCGGGCACCTGCTTGGCAAGCACCACGATTTTCAATGGTTTGGTCATAAAATAAAATTTCTCGTTTTCAAATTCGGCCGCAAAGGTACGACATTTTTTTGGAAATCATTACTTTTGCGCCAAATTTCAAACAATGACCATCACCGAAATCCTAAATAAAGTCGGCTCTTCGACTCCTTCGACAAGCTCAGGAACCGAGGGCTCAGCGACCTTCACGCATGAGGAAATCAAACTCCTCCTCGCTGCAGAAGGCGACGACAAGAAACTGCTGTTCGACAAAGCCTTGCAGGTGAAGCTGGAGCACTTAGATAATTATGTCCACTTGCGCGGGCTGATTGAATACAGCAACATCTGCACGAAGTATTGCCTCTACTGTGGCGTGCGCTGCAAGAACCTGAAGGTGGAACGTTACCAACTCAGCGACGAGGAAGTCATCGATTGTGCCAAGCTAGCACATGAGTTGGGCTATGGCTCTGTGGCACTGCAAAGCGGCGAGAGAAGCGATAAGGCTTTCGTGGATAAGATTACCTATTTGGTCAAGGAAATCAAAAAGATAGACAATGGAAGTTTAGGTATCACGCTATCATTGGGCGAACAGACCGAAGAGACCTATCGTCGTTGGTTTGAGGCAGGCGCGCACCGTTACCTGCTTCGCATTGAGGCCTCGAACGAAGACCTATATTATAAGATTCACCCGCACGATGAGAAACACGACTTCAAGCAACGTATCGCCTGCATCGACAGCCTATTGAAAGTCGGCTACCAAACTGGCACGGGCGTGATGGTGGGACTCCCCTTCCAAACTCTTGATGACCTCGCTGATGACCTGTTGTTCTTCAAGCAAAAAGACGTGGCTATGGTCGGCATGGGGCCTTTCATCCCCCACCCCGACACGCCGCTTTGGCCATACAGAGACCAGATTCCTTCTGCCGAGAAACGCATGGAGCTGACTTTGAAGATGATTGCCATCCTCCGACTGATGATGCCCGAAATCAACATGGTGGCCGCCACTGCCAACCAAACCGTCGACCCGCAGGGGCGCGAGAAGGCTATCCTTGCCGGAGCCAACGTCATCATGCCCAACCTCACGCCGAACGAGTTCCGCGAGAACTACCTCATCTACCCCGACAAGGCCTGCGTAAAAGACAAACCTGACGAATGCCATAGTTGCCTCGACGTGCGTCTCGCAGCCATCGGACACAAGGTTTTATACAACGCCTGGGGCGACTCGGTGGCGTTTACCAAAAGGCAAAAGAAATCATAAAACCATGACCACTGACCATGACCATGACCATTTTGTGCATGGGCGCTGGCATGGTCATCGTCAGCGGTCATAGTCTAAAAGTTGAAAAAAAGTCATCTATTCCCGAAAAATCATCCAAGATATCAAGAAATTACCTATTTTTGCCCTTTTAAAACCTACATCAAAAACAACATTCATTTTACTATGAGAAAACATATCCTAACCGCCCTGCTCGTCATGCTTACCGTAGTGACCTTCGGTCAGCAGTGGGTCGCCATCAAGAGCGATGCCCCGAGCACCATCCAGACGACTTTGGTTGCCTCTTCGGAAAACCAAATCACCGTCAACATGCAAGTCCCTGGCTTCTACACCTTCGAGGTGACCACGCCTCGTGGCGAAGCCAACATCATCTCTGTTCCGCGCACCGTCAGCACCGCTGCTGCCGGCGAACCTAACCTCCCCATGATTGCCGTTCCGGCCATCATCGGCGACCAACAGCATTACAGCATTCGCCTCATCGACGCGCAATACACCGATTACCAAATGGAGGTCGCGCCATCAAAAGGCGATTTCCCGCGTAGCGTCAATCCCGACGATGTGCCTTACACCTATGGTGAGGCCTATTCGACAGACGCTTTCTTCCCTGCTCAGAATGTAGGTTTATATGATCCTTACATCCTTCGTGACTTCCGTGGACAGAACATGGTGTTCTATCCTTTCGCCTACAACCCTGTCACACACACTTTGCGCGTGTATTACAACATGACCGTTGAAATGTACAGCGACGGCCAACTCGGTGAGAACACCCTCAGCCGCCGTTCATCTGAGGTGAGAATGGATCCCGAATTTGGTGCCTTATACCAAAACCACTTCATCAACTACAGCCAAGGTCTGAGCAAATACAACGCCGTCGACGAGACTGGCGAACTGCTCATCATCTGCCACGACGCTTTCATGGATGCCATGCAACCTTTCGTCAACTGGAAGAAACAGATCGGCAGACCCGTTACGATGGTCGGCACCTCGGTTTCAGGTTCCACCAGCGATGCCATTAAAACCTACATCCAAAACCAATACAACAGCAACCCCAACATCAGCCACATCCTGCTCGTGGGCGACAACGCACAAGTGCAGAGTTACTACACCTTCACTGGCGGCTATTCCGGCCGTACTGACCAATATTTCGGACAACTGGTCGGTAATGACTATTATAACGATGTCATCGTAGGCCGTTTCTCAGCCGAAAACGCCGACCATGTCACCACACAGGTTGACAAGGTGATCCACTACGAAAGAGACGTCACCGCCGCCGACACCTGGCTCTCAATCGGACAAGGTGTTTCAAAGAACGAAGGTGCAGGCAGTGGCCACTTTGGCGAGGCCGACTACCAACACATCGACTACATCAGAGACACGCTGTTGCACTACAATTACACCAGCATCCATCGTGATTACCAGAACGTACAAGGCGTTTCGTCGAGTGCGGCCATCATCAGCCAGCACATTAACGAAGGTGTGAGCATCATCAACTACTGTAACCACGGCTCACCTACGAGTTGGGGCGTGTTCAACTACAGCAACTCGCATATCAACGCATTGACCAACGACAATAAGTTGCCTTTCATCTGGTCGGTGGCTTGCAACAACGGACAACTTGACTATTCGCAGCCTTGCTTCGCTGAGGCTTGGATGCGTGCCACCAACAACAGCACTGGTGCACCTACTGGAGCTATAGGCGGTATGTTCAGCTACATCTCACAACCTTGGCAGCCGCCCATGTACGGTCAGGATGAGATGAACAACGTCCTCACGGAACACAGAAGCATCAAGCGCACCCTCGGCGGCATTTCGACCGACGGCAACATGAAGATTCTTGACCAATACAACTCGAATGGCCAAGGTTTGGCCACCTATCAGTTCTGGCTCCTCTTCGGCGACCCGACGCTTACCGTGCGTAACATGACGCCCGCCAACATGAACGTGACCCACGCCTCCTCGATGAGCACTAGTGCGACCTCGTTCACCGTCAATGCCACCAACGGCAACGGCGCGTTGGCCACCCTGACCCGTAACAACGAGATCATGGGCTCGGCCACCATCAACAATGGCACCTGTAACATCACTTTCGCTGCTCCTGGAACGTCGGGTACCGCCACGTTGACCGTGTTCGGCTACAACAAGATCACTTACATCGCCACCATCCAAATCACTCAAGGTGGCACGCAGCAATATACCATCAATGTCTCGGCCAACCCGAACATCGGTGGCTCTGTCACTGGTGGCGGCACCTACAACCAAGGTCAGTCGTGCACAGTGACTGCCTCGCCTAATGCTGGCTACACCTTCACCAACTGGACCGAGAACGGCAATGTGGTCTCTACCAACAGAAGCTACACTTTCACCGTCACTGCCAACCGCACTCTGGTGGCCAACTTCCAAGCCCAACCGCAGAACTACACCGTAACCGTATCGGCCAACCCGACCAATGGAGGTAACGTTACTGGCGGCGGCACTTACCAGCAAGGTCAATCCTGCACTGTGACTGCCACTGCCAACACTGGTTACAATTTCACCAATTGGACTGAGAACGGCAATGTGGTCTCCACCCAAGCCAACTACACCTTCACCGTGAATAGCAACCGCACCTTAATGGCCAATTTCACCCCGCAGCAATACACCATCACTGCTACGGCTGATCCTGTCAACGGTGGTAACGTCACTGGTGGCGGCACCTTCAATTATGGAAACAGCTGCACGCTGAGCGCCACTCCTGCCCCAGGCTACACCTTCATCAACTGGACCAAGAACGGCACTCAAGTCAGCACCAATGCCACCTACACCTTCACCGTGACCGAATCGGCCGCCTATGTGGCACATTTCCAACTGCAGACCTTCACCATCAATGTGATGGCTGACCCGGCCGAGGGCGGCACCGTTGAAGGCGGCGGCACCTTCAACTATGGCGAGACCTGCACCGTCACAGCCACGGCTAACGAAGGTTACACGTTCGTCAATTGGACGACAGGCATGTTCTCAGTTTCCAACGAAATCTCCTACACCTTCACCGTCACCAGCAACGTCAACTTGACTGCACACTTCGAGCTGCAGACCTTCCAGGTTAAAGTTTCGGTAAACCCTGCAGAAGCTGGCAACGTGACTGGAGAAGGCACCTATAATTACGGCGACGAAGTCACGCTGACCATCGTCCGCAACGAAGACTGGCACTTCGAAAACTGGACTGAGAATGGCGAGGTGGTCTCGGAAGAAATGACCTATACCTTCACCATCACCAGCGATCGCGACTTAGACGCTAACTTCATCTACACCGAAGGCATCATCGAGAACAACATCGCTGCCAAGGTTTACCCCAACCCGACCCAAGGCGAAATCACCCTCGAGGGCGAAGGCCTCAACCACGTCCGCATCCTGAATGCCTACGGACAGACCGTCTACAGCAGCAAGATTGAGGGCGAACAAGTCCGCATCGACCTGTCGAATATGGCCAAGGGCATCTACATGATGCACATTGAGGCCAACGATGGTCAAGCCGTAAGAAAGATTGTGGTGGAATAAGCCGCAACGATTAGACTGAAAAAAAACTTAAAGTGAGGTGACATTTTTTTGCCACCTCACTTTTTTTTGTTATTTTTGGAGCAAATTTTTGAATTCAGCCTATGAAAATCAAATTCATCGGTGCGGCCCAGGAAGTGACGGGCAGCAAGCACCTCATCACCACCGACCATGGCAAGAAGATCCTGTTGGACTGCGGTATGTTCCAAGGTAAAGGCCTCGAGACCGACGCCGCCAACCGCAACATCATGGTCGACCCAAAGGAAATCGACGCCATCATCCTCACCCATGCCCATATCGACCACTGTGGTCTGATACCCTATTTCTATAAGCTTGGTTTCCGCGGACAGGTCGTCTGCACCAAAGCCACGGAAGACCTTTGTAACATCATGCTTCCCGATAGTGGCTTCATCCAAGAGAACGATATGGAGTGGTTCAACAAGAAACGCCGCAAGCAAGGCCTGCCCGCCTTGGAACCCATCTATACCGAGAAAGACGCACGAGCCTGTATGAGCCTCTTCGTCAGCGTGGGCTACAATCGGTATTTCTATATCGACAACAACATCAAGGTGAAGTTCAACAACACAGGCCACCTGCTGGGTAGCGGCTGCGCCATCATCGAAATCGACGAAGGTGGCAAGATGACCCGCATCGGATACACAGGCGACATCGGCCGCGAATACAACTACCTGCTGCGCTCGCCCGAACCCTTCCCGCATTGCGACTACATCATCACCGAAGCCACCTACGGTAACCGGCTCCACGGCGACCGCACCAATGCCGAGCAGCTGCTTTTGGAAGTCATCTACCACACCTGCGTCGAAAAACGCGGCAAGCTCATCATCCCTTCGTTTGCCGTTAGCCGCACGCAAGAGATCGTGTACCTGCTGAACAACTTCTACAACCAAGGCAAGCTACCCGAGAAGATACCGGTATACGTCGACAGCCCCTTGGCCGTCAACGCCACCGAGATCTTCCGCATGCACGTCGACCTCTTCAATGACGACGTTAAAGACGTCATCGAATACTCCCCCGACCCCTTCGGATTCAACGGCCTCACCTTCATCCGCGACATCAACCAGTCGAAGGCGTTGAACGCTACCAAACAGCCTTGCATCATCATCTCGGCATCGGGCATGATGGAGGCTGGTCGCGTGAAACACCACATCGCGAACAGCATCGAGAACCCGAACAACAGCATCTTGGCCATCGGCTACTGCGCTCCCACCACCTTGGGCGCCAAACTCTTGGCCGATCCCAAACCTGAGACCGTGTCTATCTTCGGCATGGAGCACCCCGTGTTGGCCGAAATCTTCGAAATCGACGCCTTCAGCGGTCACGGCGACTACAAAGAGCTGATCCATTACCTCAGTTGCCAAGACCCGAGCAAGGTGAAAAAGACCTTCATCGTGCATGGCGACCCCGAAGCCCAACAGTTCTACAAACGCCAGCTGCGCAAAGAAGGTTGGGACAACATCTTCATCCCCGAGCAAGGAGAAGTTTTTGAACTAAAATAAACCATAACTGTAACATAAAAAGTAGCATCATGAAATGTCCGACATGTGGGCTTGACATACAAGGCAACGTCAAGTTTTGCCCCAACTGCGGAACGCCCATTGCACCCCTCAGTGCAGAACCGCAACCCCAACCGGCACCCGAGCCAGAGCCTGTCCCTGAGCCGGAGCCAGAGCCCGTCCCCGAACCTACTCCCGAACCGGAGCCGACGCCACAACCCGTCGTAGAGCCACCCGTTCAAACGGATGCACCCAACTCCATGGAGAAGACCCTCGCCCTTGAGGCTTATCTAGGAATCCTCGTGCTGGCACCGCTCTTTGGAGCCAAAAAGTCGCCCTTCGTCAGGTTCCATGTCAACCAAGGCATCGTGCTCTTTGCCATCTCACTCATCCTGTCGATACTGATAAGCTTCAACAGCATCATCATAGCTGCGGCTGGTGTCCTTTGGGTCAGTATCATCTTTGGCCTGTTCAACGGATTGTATGGCCTCGCCTCATGCGGCGTCATGGCTTTGGCCGTCATCGGCATCATCAACGCCGTCAAAGGTAAGATGAAGAAACTGCCCATCATCGGCAATTTTAAAATCCTCAAGTAACAAGGATTTGCCCCTAACTGTTCAAGAGGGAAAGGATTTCGTATTTTTCAGTACGGAGTTCTTTTCCTCTTGACATTTTTCGTATTTTTGCAAAAATTTTCCAAAATGGCACAAAAACCCAGCATTCCCAAAGGCACGCGCGACTTCCTGCCCGAAGTCATGGTGCGCCGCAACTATATCTTCGACACTATCAAGACCGTCTTCAAACGTTTTGGCTTCCAGCCCATTGAGACGCCTTCGATGGAAAACCTCAGCACCCTCTTGGGTAAATACGGCGACGAAGGCGACAAGCTCCTCTTCCGTGTGCTCAACAGCGGTGACTTCATGAGTGGTGTGGAGCAAAACGGTGAGCCGCTTGAATCGTTAAAACTGGCAAGCAAAATCAGCGAGAAAGGCCTGCGTTACGACCTGACCGTGCCCTTTGCACGTTTCGTCACTATGTATCGCGACCAAATCGCCTTCCCCTTTAAACGCTACCAGATCCAACCAGTTTGGCGTGCCGACCGTCCGCAGAAAGGCCGTTACCGCGAGTTCTACCAATGTGATGTCGATATCATCGGCAGCGACTCCTTGCTGAACGAAGCCGAATTGGTACAAATCGTCGACGAGGTGTTCCATGCCTTGAAGATTAACGTCACGCTGAAAATCAACAACCGTAAGGTGTTGGCTGGCATTGCTGAATACATCGGCAAGTCCGATGCCTTGGTCGACATCACTGTAGCTATTGATAAGCTGGATAAGATTGGAATTGATGCCGTCAACGCGGAGCTGGCCGAGAAGGGTTTGGAGCAAACCGCCATCGACAAATTACAACCCATCCTCTTCATGAAGGGCAACACGCGCGAGAAGTTGGCTCAACTGAAGCCTTTGTTGGACAACGAAGTCGGGCAAAAGGGCATCGAGGAACTTGAGACCTTGTTTGACTACATCGAGAACATGGAACTCGGCATCGACACCGAACTCGACCTCACCCTCGCTCGTGGCCTGAACTACTATACTGGCGCCATCTTCGAGGTGAAGGCCAAGGACTTCGCCATCGGCAGCATCTCGGGCGGCGGTCGTTACGACAACCTCACGGGCATCTTCGGCCTGCCCAACGTCTCTGGCGTGGGCATCAGCTTCGGTGCCGACCGCATCTACGACGTGTTGGAAGGCCTCAACCTCTTCCCCGAGACCATGTCGGAAAGCACCAAGGTCATCTTCCTCAACTTCGGAAAGAACGAGGAGAAATATTGTCTGAAATACCTCAATCAGGTACGCAAGCACGGCATCAACGCGGAGATTTATCCTGAGGCCGCCAAGATCCAGAAGCAGATGAAATACGCCAACCAACGCGCCATCCCCATTGTGGTCATCGCAGGCGAAAGCGAAGTGGCCGAGCAAAAGTTCACCGTGAAATGGATGAAGGAAAGCACACAGGAAACCGTGGATGCCAACAAATTGGTTGAAACGATAATGAAATAAACCTAGCCCCGAAGGGGCGACAGCCAATAAGCAGGTGACGTGAGTCCCTGCGTCATAAGAAGAAAACACAACAAACACATAACAATATGAAAATCCATAAAATCTCAGCCAAAGAGCTGACCTTCAAACAGGTAAACGAAATACTCACCAAGGGCTACAAGCTCGAACTCAGCGCCGACGCTGTCAAGCGTATCCAGAAATGCCGCGACTACCTCGACAAGAAGATGGAGAACCCCGAGAAGCCCATCTACGGTGTTACCACCGGTTTCGGCTCACTCTGCGACCACAGCATCTCAAAAGAAGACCTGAGCACCCTGCAGAAGAACCTCGTCATGTCGCACGCCTGCGGTACAGGCGAGATGGTGCCCGAGGAAATCATCCGTCTCATGCTCCTGCTGAAGGTGCAGAGCCTCAGCTACGGCAACAGCGGTGTGCAAGTCGTGACCGTCCAACGCCTCATCGACTTCTTCAACAACGACGTACTGCCCGTGGTCTACAACCAAGGCTCACTCGGTGCCTCTGGCGACTTGGCTCCTTTAGCCAACCTCATGCTGCCTTTGCTCGGTCTAGGCGAGGTGCATTTTGAAGGCAAAATCGTCCCTGCCGAAAAGGTCCTGAAGAAGTTCGGTTGGAAACCCATCACCCTGCAGTCGAAAGAGGGTCTGGCCTTGCTCAACGGCACCCAGTTCATGAGCAGCTATGGCACCTATGTCCTGCTGAAGGCCTTCCGTCTCAGCTATCTCGCCGACCTCATCGGTACCGTTTCCTTGGAAGCCTTCGATGGCCGCATCGAGCCGTTCTTCGACCAAGTGCATCAAATCCGTCATCACAACGGACAAATCGTCACTGCCAAGCGCGTGCGTGAGTTCACCAAAGGCAGCGAGCTGATCGTCAGAGAGAAGAAGCATGTCCAAGACCCCTACTCCTTCCGTTGCATGCCGCAGGTGCATGGTGCTTCGAAGGATGCCATCGACTATGTGGCCTCTGTGTTCAGTGAAGAGATCAATGCTGTCACCGACAACCCGACCATCTTCCCCGATGAAGACCTGGTCATCAGCGCCGGCAACTTCCACGGCCAGCCGCTCGCCATCACCTTGGACTTCTTGGCCATCGCCATGGCTGAGTTGGGCAACATCAGCGAACGTCGTATCTACCAGTTGATTGGTGGCAAGCGCGACCTTCCGTCATTCCTCGTCGCCGAGCCTGGTCTCAACAGCGGCTTCATGATTCCACAATATGCCGCCGCCAGCATCGTCAGCCAGAGCAAGCAACTCTGCACGCCCGCTTCGGTCGACAGCATCGAGTCGTCACAAGGTCAGGAAGACCATGTCAGCATGGGCGCCAACGCCGCCACCAAGGCTTTGCGCGTGGCCGAAAACTTGGAGCGCGTGTTAGCCATTGAGTTGTTCAACGCCACACAAGCCCTTGAGTTCCGCCGTCCGCTGAAGTCATCGCCTATCATTGAGAAGTTCGTCGCCGCCTACCGCAAGCAGGTGGAGTTCGTGCGCATCGACAAGGTGATGTACACCGAGATTGCCAAGAGCGTGCAGTTCGTGAAGGACTATCCGCTGGCATTTGATGATTTGCAAAACAAATGATTATCATGTAGAGACGGTGCATGCACCGTCTCTACCAATTTGATGATATGGAAACCTCCAACCTAAAAAAACGCCCCGTAGGGATGACCATCCTCTTGGTGATGTCGCTCATCAACGCCTGTTGGAACATCTTCAGCGCGTCGATGTCGTTGATCATGAAGCCAAGCATGACCGCGATGTACAAGAATGGGCAATTTGAGGAGATGCTGCAACCCTTCTCGGCCATGGGTGGAGAATTCTCCAAGGCCATGAACGAAGCCATGCAGGTTTTCTCCCAAATCGACTCCAAATTCTACATCATCCTCTTGGTTTTGTTCGTCGCATCGCTGATTGGCGTCATCAGGATGTTCAAAGGCGACAAGCGCGGTTTTCATATCTATTCCCTCGCCCAAATCTGCATGCTGATCAACAGCTCCGTGTTCGTCTATCCCTTGCAGAAACCTTCACCTTTCTTCTCCGACCTCATGCTCACCGCCATCTTCATCTTGCTGTATTACCTCTATTTCAAACGGATGGAGATGATTGAAAACATGCAAAAGCCCGAATGACTATGGAACAGCGCGAAGGCAAGATATTCAACCTGAAACCGGAAATGACACTTCCCATGAAAGTGGCTGCCAGTTTCGCCATCACCTACTACACCTTCTTGCTCATTTTCGCCGTCATCACAGTCATTTTCAGCCAGTATTACATCGACTCCTACTATTACAACGAAACCAATTTCAAGCAAGACAAATCCGAGCTGTTAACCCCAATCCTTCAGCTCGTCCTGCTTTTAACACTGGTATTCAGTTTAATACAAATCTTCAGAAAAAAGAATCATGGTAAAGCCATCTTCGTGCTCGCCTCGATTCTGCTCATTGTCTTCCAATTGGTAACAACAGGTTTCATTCCGTGGATGAAATACGCCCTCGAAGCACTCATGGTACTGATCATTGCGCCCATCCGAGTAAAGAAGAAAATCAAGTTGAAAGACGGCAAATTGAAGCTGGAAGCCGTTGATAACCAAGAGTCAAAAACAGAAGGACCTGCAGCGGAGACTGCTCCTGCAGAAGCCCCATCGACAGAGGCTTAACGCAGCATCATCGCGGCTTTTTTCACTGCATTGACGAAGACTTCCACCTCTTCCATCGTATTGTATAAGGCAAATGATGCCCTCACCGTGCCAGGAATGCCGAAACGTGTCATCACCGGCTCGGCGCAATGGTGACCTGTGCGCACTGCCACACCCATCTTGTCAATAATGGTACCCAAATCATAAGGATGGATGCCATCAATAATGAAGGAAACCAAACCTGAGCGATGCGACGCCTCGCCTATGAAACGGATGCCGTCAATTTCAGACAGTTGCTCAATGGCAGCTCGCAAGAGCTGGGATTCGTGCTTTTCAACCTCTTTCCTGTCAAGATTTTGCAGGAACTGGACAGCGGTCTCCAAGCCCAAAGCTGCGCCCACATTGGGAGTGCCAGCCTCGAACTTATAGGGCAACACATTAAAGGTCGTCTTCTCGAAACTCACCGTGTCGACCATCTCGCCACCAAACTGGTAGGGAGGCAACTTCTCCAGCCATTCTGCCTTGCCAAATAAGCCACCGATGCCCATAGGTGCATACATCTTATGGCCTGAGAAAACGAAGAAATCACAATCCAAATCCTGAACATCGATAGGATGGTGGGCAATGGACTGGGCACCGTCAACGACGACAGGAATGCCGTATTGATGGGCCATGACTATCATCTCCTTTACGGGATTGATGGTTCCCAACACATTGGAGATATGCGCAATCGACACCACCTTCGGTCCTTCTTTCAGCAGCTTTTCAAATTGCTCCAAGTCCAGCACACCTTTGTCATCCATTGGCACGACAAGCAGTTGGCCATGATGGCGCTGGACCATCTGCTGCCATGGCACGAGGTTGGAGTGGTGCTCCATGGCCGTGACCAGCACCTTGTCGCCTTCTCCAATGCAAGAATGCTCAAAAGAAGTCGCCAGCAGGTTCAACGACTCAGTGGTGCCACGCGTGAAGATAATTTCCCTTGCTTCCTTGGCATGGACGAAATCGGCAACGGTCTGGCGGGCATGTTCGTAGGCCTCGGTTGCCTTCTGGCTCAGGTAATGCACCCCACGGTGAATATTGCAGTTCTCATGCAAGTAATAGTCGCGCTCACGCTCGATGACGCACAATGGTTTCTGCGTGGTGGCGGCATTGTCGAGATACACCAGGGGCTTACCATAGACCTGCTGATTCAAGACAGGGAATTGCTCTCTTATTTCGTTGATGTTCATTAGATTTTCGAATAATCAATCTCAAAATTGTAATCTTTGGGATGACTGCAGCGCAACACACAGTTCTCGCAACTCGACAGTTCACCGCGCAGACGACGCTTAATCATGTCGTCGATATGTTCATGCAACATCTCGTTGCCGATGTGGTTGCTCACCTCGGCGGCAAAGGCATACATCAACAGGATACGGGCGTTGGCCTTGCTGATGCCGCGCTGGCGCATGTAAAACATGGCCTCTTGGTCGAGTTGGCCCGTGGACGTGCCGTGAGAACACTTCACGTCGTCGGCATAGATCTCAAGGAAAGGCTGGCTGTTGACTTTGGCCGTCGAGGTCAGGAGGATATTGCTGTTGTTCTGGTGGGCATCGGTCTTTTGGGCATCTTTGGCCACATACACATGGCCGTTGAACACCGCCGATGCCGAGTCGTCGATAACGCCCTTGAACTTTTCGTTGCTGGTGCAATGCGGCACATTGTGGTTCACCTTCAGGAAGTTCTCCACATGCTGGGTCTTGTCGATGAGATACAAGCCATGCACCTGCGTGTCGGCGCCTTCGCCATCCAAGTCGACATGATAGGTGTTGCGCACATCGCCGCCGTTGAAGGTGATGACCACAATCTTCAGTCGGCTGTCGGCCAACTGCTTGACCTTAAACTCCCGTTGGATGGAGGCCTCGTTGCTCACATTCTGCAGCACATACAACTCAAGGCTAGAATTCTCATTGAGGATGATCTCGGAAACCTTTGGCTCGGATGACAGGTGAGCGTCATCGTCATACTCAATGATTTCGCGGCTTTGGTTGGCGGCTAAGATAAGTTGGTTGTCCATAATCAAAGTTCCTTAATCCATTCGTAGCCTTTTTCTTCGAGTTCGAGGGCGAGGTTCTTGCCACCCGTCTTGACGATGCGTCCGTCGTACATTACATGGACGAAGTCGGGGACGATATAGTCGAGCAAACGCTGATAGTGCGTGATGACCACGAAGGCGTTCTCTGCATTATGCAACTGGTTGACGCCATGGGCAACGATGCGCAACGCGTCGATGTCGAGGCCCGAGTCGGTCTCGTCGAGGATGGCAAGGCTCGGCTCCAGCATGGCCATCTGGAAGATTTCGTTTTTCTTCTTCTCACCACCAGAATAGCCCACGTTGACGAAACGGTTCTGCAGCTTCTCGGTGATTTCCACCATGGCCTGCTTCTCCTTCATCATCTTCATGAAGTCGACCGTGCTCATTGGCGGCAGTCCTTGGTACTCACGCTTCGAGTTGACAGCGGTGCGCATAAAGTTTTGGATGCTTACACCAGGGATTTCGACAGGATATTGGAAACTCAGGAAAATGCCTTCGTTGGCGCGGTCCTCGGGCGACATCCCGACGATGTTCTTGCCCTTGTACCAGATCTCACCTTCGGTGATTTCATAGCCCTCGCGACCTGTGATGGCCGCAGCCAGTGTGCTTTTTCCCGTTCCGTTGGGGCCCATGATAGCGTGGATTTCGCCTTCGTTGACGCCCAGATTCAATCCTTTCAGGATTTCCTTGCCTCCGATGGAGACGTGTAGGTTTTTGATGTTCAGTAACATATTGATCAGTTGTTCAGTTATTCAGTTGTTCAGTTTTCAGTTGGGCTTAGGCTGATATTGCCGTAGCGCATATAATAGGCATGCTTGGCCCACTGTGTATATTCTTCTTGTGGTATCTCAATGACATTATTGCCTTCAGACTCCGCAATCTTTTGTTTCACTTCTTCTATCAATGCTTCATCACGGCCGTATTTCCCGATATGGACCACGTTCAAGACCAATCCCAACAGCACGATGCAACTTGCTCCAAGGGTCATCCATCTGCGGACTTTTGGTGATATTTTTGGCAACCATAAGGTCAGCATCGAGAGGATGATATGTCCGCAAGCCAAGGCGAAGAACGGCAAGGCTGCCAGCATATAGAAATCCCGTTGCTTCACGCTTACCATGATAGGCAGCACACCCAAAAGTCCTAAAATCAGGAAGCTATAAAACCAACCTTTATCGGGTGGAAACTCAAAGACCTTCGAATTGACCTTGCTTTTAGCCTTGCAAATCACCAAAACGATTGCAAGGACAATCGGGATGATCAGTTGTTGCAATAAAGCGAAAACGATATAGAACCTTGAAGATGCTGTTGCTTCGTACAACCCTCCACCGATGACTTGAAGTCGGATGTAGTCCTTAATATAGCCAAAAGAGTCAGGGCAAACTAAGAACATAATTCCGCCAAACACCGCCACAGCAACCAACAGGAGCAAGCTGTCGATGGGTCCTTGGATCCATTTGCGATTTTGGTCGAAAGCGCAATATAGAATCGGGAACACCAAGGGGAACAATCCCGTGAATCCTTTGGAGAGGAATGCCAGCAATAGGGTAACAGCCGACAAAAACAGCCAAATCTTATGGTGGCGTTGATAGCCGACGATCATCAGGTAGACCGAGAGCAACACAAAGACCGCCATGGTGTTTTCGAGCAGGTTGTTCGTCGCACTCCACGAAACCAAAGGCATAGCGAGCCAAAATAGCAACGGCAGCCAAGCCCATCGGAGGTTATTGGTGGTGCGCTTCCAAATCAAGGCGATGAACAAAACCGAGAGTAAGAACATCAACACGGAATAAAACTTCTCGACCCACCAATGATCGCCAAACGCCTTGAAAGCCAAAGCTTCCATGCCTAGGGCCAAGGGGGGATGCTGACGAAACTCGGGATACAAGGCCTGTGTGTAATGGGGATTCCAGAACGTCCCCTGCCCTTCCGCCATATTGCGCGAGATGCTGGCATAGGTCACGCCGTCAAAGAACATGCCTTCGGTCAATAGGCTCCTGCTCACCAGAATGAGGAACAATCCGATGAGGAGCAACCAAAAGGGGGTGTTATTTGAACGGGCGGTTTGCATGGTTTTATATTTTCGGACGCATGCGATGCGTCCCTACATTATCCGACGCTGCCTTCCAGTGTTATTGACAATAATTTCTGGGCTTCAACGGCAAATTCCATAGGCAGTTTGTTCAGCACATCCTTGGCATAGCCGTTGACGATGAGGCCAATGGCCTTTTCCGTCGGGATGCCACGCTGCTGGCAATAGAACAGCTGGTCTTCGGAGATCTTCGAGGTCGTGGCTTCGTGTTCGAGAATGCTCGATTCGTTGCCGCACTCGACGTAAGGCCAAGTGTGGGCACCACATTTGTCACCCAACAGCAACGAGTCGCACTGCGAATAGTTACGCGAGTTCTCGGCTTTGGCGGCAACCCTCACCAAACCACGATAACCATTCTGACTATGACCTGCAGAAATACCTTTAGATATGATGGTACTACGGGTGTTCTTGCCCAAGTGAATCATTTTGGTGCCCGTGTCGGCTTGTTGGTAGTTGTTGGTCACGGCAACGGAGTAGAACTCGCCCACGGAGTTGTCGCCCAAAAGCACGCAGCCCGGGTATTTCCAAGTGATGGCCGAACCCGTCTCGACCTGCGTCCAAGAAATCTTGGAGCGGTCACCGCGGCAGAGGCCTCGCTTTGTGACGAGGTTATACACGCCGCCCTTACCGTCCTTGTCACCAGGATACCAGTTCTGCACCGTGGAGTATTTCACTTCGGCATCCGTCTCGGCGATGATTTCCACGATGGCGGCATGGAGTTGGTTTTCGTCGCGTTGCGGAGCCGTGCAGCCTTCCATGTAACTCACATACGCGCCTTCGTCGGCCACGATGAGCGTGCGCTCAAACTGGCCTGTGTTGGCCGCATTGATGCGGAAATAGGTGGACAACTCCAAGGGGCAACGCACACCTTTCGGGATGTAGCAGAACGAGCCGTCGCTGAAGACTGCCGAGTTGAGTGCTGCGAAGAAGTTGTCGGTATAAGGTACCACCTTGCCGAGGTATTTCTTCACCAGGTCGGGATGCTGCTTGACGGCCTCACTGAACGACATGAATATGACGCCATGCTTTGAAAGCGTCTCCTGGAAGGTCGTCTTCACCGAGGTTGAGTCCATCACCGCGTCGACGGCCACACCCGAAAGCTTCTTCTGCTCGTCAAGCGAGATGCCGAGTTTATCGAAGGTGGCCAACAGTTCGGGATCCACCTCGTCGAGGCTCTGCTTCTGCTGGCGTTTGCGCGGCGCTGCATAATAGATGATGTCCTGATAGTTGATTTCGGGAATATCGAGATGTGCCCAGTTGGGTTGCTTCAGCGTCTGCCAATGGCGGAAAGCCTTAAGGCGAAACTCCAGCAGCCACTCGGGTTCCTCTTTCTTCTTGGAGATGAGGCGGATGATGTCCTCGTTCAAGCCTTTCGGCACAAAATCAGTTTCAATGTCGGTCACGAAGCCGTATTCATACTCCTTGTTCGTGACCTCACTGATGATATTTTCGTTCGGATTCTGATCCATGATTCTGCTTTTTTGACTTCGGGACTTTGGGACTTTGGGACTTCGGGGTCTTCATTTAGCCCCGAAAAGTCTCGCAGTCTCGTAGTCTCGCAGTCACTATTAAGAATGATTTCAAATTAGGCTGCAAAGATACGCTAATTCTTTCTTTCAGAATTGCCTTCGGCAAGAAATCTTTCAAAATCAAATTAAAAATCGATCAAAATCCCGCTTTTTTCCTTTTCTTTGCAAATCATTATGAGCAAAACAGAGAAAAAACACGGCTTTTGGTTTTATTTCGGCAGGGTGATGGCAGGCCTGGGCACCGCCTTATTGCTGCTGATATTATATATCTACCTTTCCGTCCCCACCTATGGTTTCAAGGAACCCAAACCCTTCAGCGGCGAATACCTTTACAATCCTTATCAAGACATGAAGTCCGACCAATGGAAGAAGTACCACTTTCATTGCCATTCGCGCAAATATTTTGGCATTACCAACGGACGCAAGAGCAAGGAAACCACCATTGATAGCGTCTATCAAGCCTTGGGTTACGACCACTACGGCATCTCCGACTATATGGGCATCAACACACATGGCTCGGAAAGAGAAGACTATATCCCCGCCTACGAACACGGCTATGGTCTGTTCCGCAAGACGCACCAAATCTGCATTGGCGCCGAATCGGTGTATTGGCCCGATTTCCCCTTCATGCAAAACCTCAACATGAAGCAGCATACCATCAACAAGTTAGGAGAACGTTGCCGCTTCGTCATGCCTGCCCATGCCTCATTCACCAAAGGCTACCAGGTGAGCGACATGATTTTTTTGAGCAACTACCGCCTAATCGAAGTGGTCAACCCATACGGCAACGCCATCGAACATTGGGACAAAGCACTTTCCAATGGACACCGTGTGTATGCCCTCGGCGACGACGACACGCATGACATTACAAAAGCGAGCGAGGTGTGCCACAACCTGACCATGATCAACATCCCTGACCTCAACCCCGAGCATGTCTATGAAGCCCTAGACAAAGGCCTCTGCTACGCCGTGGAGTTTGACAACTGGTATCATCATCCCATGTCTTTGTCCGAAAAGGTCGAACAAGCCCGAAAGCTGCCTCATCTGACACGCGCCGAGCTGGTGGGCGACACCTTATTTATTGAAACTTCAGCCGACAAAATGCAGGAGGTGAAGTTCATTGGGCAAGACGGCAAAGTGCTGAAGACGGAAGAAAAAGTGGCAACAACCTATTATGTCATCCAGCCCGAAGACCATTATGTCAGGACGCAGATCAACGTCAACGGATTGCAGCATTTCTACCTGAATCCCGTCACGCGTCATGCGACGCCCGAACCCGTCGACCAACGGCTTGACTTCGTCAACAAGTCACAAACTTACCTGTATTGGTTCGTTTACATTGTTGCCTTTGCGGCCTTAATATGGTATCTCTTCAAAAAAGCCAAAGAGAAAAAAGAGGAGAGCAAGTGAGCATTAAAGAGCAAAATATCAACAAGATACTGATATGGCTCTTGGCCATCAGTGCCGTCGTGAGAGGTGTTTTGGCGGCATGGATGGAGTTTGGCAATGACGAGGTGTATTATTGGACTTACGCCCTCTATCCCGACTGGAGCCATTTCGACCATCCACCCATGGTGGGCTGGGTCATCCAATTATTTAGTCTTAACTTGTTGCTCGACAGCGAGTTCTTTATCCGCTTGGCATCGGTCATCTTTATGACCGCCAACACCTATATCGTTTTTCGCATCGGAAAGGAGCTCAAAGATGCTTTGACAGGGCTCTATGCCGCACTGCTTTTCACCGCATCCATCTATGCCTTCGTCATTACAGGTATCTTCATCATGCCCGACACGCCGCTGATGCTGTTTTGGTTGCTGGCAGTTTGGATGGCGGTCATCTACTTCAAGCGATTGCCCACGCAGCAACATTCCGACTCTTACATGGTCCTCTTCGGCGCTTTTGCCGGTTTTGCCATGCTTTCAAAGTATTCAGGAATTTTCCTTTGGATCGGGATGGTGCTTTACATCCTCATATTTGACAGGAGACCACTCAGGACATGGGCATTCTATTGCGCCTTGCTCATCTCCCTCAATGTTGTGATGCCCGTTATCCGGTGGAACATCAACAACGATTTCATCAGTTTCCGCTTCCATGGCGAACGTGTAGGCGGAGGGAACATCAATTTCGGCACCTTCGGGACAGAAATCGCTGGTGAGTTCTTCTACAACAATCCTGTGATTTTCGTTTTGGCCTTCATCGCCATTTTTGCGGCGTTCAAAAAGAGAATCAACATGGAGAAATCCGTGCAACGCCTCATTTTGTGCATCTCCCTGCCCATGATTGTGGTATTCTGGGTCTTCTCCCTCATGCGTCCCACCCTACCCCATTGGAACGCTCCTGCATACGTCTCACTCATCCTGTTATCTGCTGTCTATCTGAGAGATAAACATACCGATTCTGACAAGTTGTCCAAATCCATCATTGCGGCATTATCCGTGCTTGCGGTCACATTAGTCGTTGGCGTGGCCGAAATCAAGACGGGCTTCATCCCATTGGACAAACATACCGAGCCTGAACAATTGGGCCGCGACGACTTCACTTTGGACATGTACGGTTGGCGACAACTCGGAGAAAAATTCGCCGAATTCCGTGAAGAGAAGATAGCAGAAGGCATAATGAAAGCGGAAGACGGCATTGTGGCCAACCAATGGTTCCCGCTGGCCAACCTCGACTATTATGTGGCTCGTCCCTTAAAAATGAGGGTTATGGGATTGGGTTGGCCCGAGTTTTTGCATAAATACCTATGGATCAACGATGAACGAGGAGGATTCCATCTAGGCGAAGACTATTGGTTCCTCTCCGACAGCCGTTACATGAAAGACCCGAAGGAGACCTATCAATGGTTCTTCAAAGAGATTGAACTGGCAGGCATCATTCCCATCGAACGCAATGGGAAGACGGTGAAGAACTTCTTCGTCTACACCTGCAAAGGCTTATGTGCCGAGCCGCCCACCTTGGAAAGCCTTAGGGCTGCTTCCGCCGAAGCAGATACAACGTCCCATCGGTAGACACCGTTTCAAATTCATCTCGATTCCCGAACAACAGCTTGCCGTCCCTCAAGAAACCGAAGTAATGGTCGGTGATAAGTATGTATTCGGCATTCGTGTTGGTCGTCCAGGCAAAGTCCTCAATCCAATCGCGCATGGCCAGATGAGGGACAAACATCGTGGCGGCACACACCGTGGCGTCGTCAGGAATCTGTTTGATCAACTCGCGAGCATAATCGGCGTCAAACTTCTTCTGCTCATAATGCCGCCCTTGATAGACACAAAGCTGGTCGAGCCACACATTTGTTTTGGGCACACCTATGGTATAGAACGTTGTCAGCACCACCGAAATGAACATGGCACCAGACAACACTAGCCTCCAAAGCTGTTTCTTCAATTTGGCAATCACCATAAAGGACGAAATGACGAGCACGGGCATAAATTCCACTGAGTATTGGAGTGAAATGCCCCAGAAAGTGCCGTCGGACGCCAACATTTTCTGTGCCACCAACGGAATCAACATAATCAGGTAGTTAGGTTTCAACAAAGTGAGCAACATTCCAGTGGCCAAAGCACAGACATAGAATTCCTCCTTCACCCCATCGAAACGCGACAGACCGCTCGTGTTGACATACAACAACTCCAACGCCTTCCTCGGATGCATCAGCAGGTTCTTTGCGATATCGAGATAATTGTCGCCCAAATGGGCATAACGCGAAAAGCCACCTCCCGATCCACCCAATGCAGGCATCACTATCATATTGATAATGAAGAAATAAGCCAAGGCAAACACAGCATAGCCGACCAAATACCATAAGGCTTTCTTGTCCCTCCTATAATCCCACATCAAAGCGATGGCGATGAAAAACAGCCACAGCGACATATTCTCCTTCCCGATGACGAAGAGCACCACAAACAGGCTAGCGAGACCAAAACGCCTTTGCTTCAGATAATACAATAGCCACGGTAACATCATGGCTGTCAGCACATTGGAATGGTAATCAAAAGCAAGGGCATGAATGATACCGAATGAGAAGAAGAAGGCCGCCATCGCAAAAATAGGCAGCAGGTCGTCGTCGGTATATAGTTTTATGAGTTTATAGACGCCCCATCCACCCAGCAAGACACCTGCAATCTGGACAATGAGCAAGGTATAGCTCCCAAACACGTAAATCAAAGGCGAAAGCAACATCAAATACAGGTCGAAATGGTCGCTTAACACGCTACGAGGTGCCCTGCTGAAAATGAAATAGTCGTCGATGCGAAAATGGGCATAGTCATACATGATGTGGGTATAAAAACCCAAATCAAGCGAATAAGTCTTGAAAAGATAATGGTTGACCAAGGAAATGAGGCAATACAACACCCCGGCGACGGTGAAAACCGCCGCCAAGGTGATGGTTTTTGGCCGTTTGCCTAAGGTCACCGTCTTCATGCCAACCGCTTATTCCGCTTGGAACAAGGTGATGATGTTCAGGATGACCTCCGATGCCTTCATCATGCTCTCGAGCGGCACATACTCCAACTTGCCGTGGAAGTTGTGTCCGCCTGCGAAGATATTGGGGCAAGGCAGTCCCATGAACGAGAGGTTGGCCCCGTCGGTGCCGCCACGGATGGGTTGTACTTTAGGCTTGATGTTGGCCATCTCCATGGCCTTAATCGCTCTTTCGACGATGAAGAAATGCGGCTCCACCTCCTGACGCATGTTGTAGTACTGATGTTTCAATTCCAATTTCACAACATCGCCATATTTCTTGTTGAGGAACTCCGCCACCGAGGTGATGAGGGCTTTCTTCTCCTCAAACTTGGCGCGGTCGTGGTCGCGGATGATGTACGACATCGTGGTCTCCTCCACCGTGCCGTTGATCTCGGTCAGATGGAAGAAGCCCTCGTAGCCCTGTGTGAAGCGCGGACGCTGCTCCACAGGCAGCATGCCGTTGAGTTCCATGGCGATAAGCATCGAGTTCACCATCTTGTCCTTGCCATAGCCAGGGTGGATGTTGCTGCCTTGAATATGAATCTTAGCACCAGCGGCATTGAAGTTTTCATACTCCAGTTCACCGATTTCACCGCCATCCATAGTGTAGGCATACTTGGCGCCAAACTTCTTCACGTCGAACTTCACCACACCACGGCCGATTTCTTCGTCGGGCGTGAAACCAATCTTGATCTCGCCATGCTTGAAGTCGGGGTGCTCCATCATATACTGGGCGGCGTACATGATTTCGGCCACGCCAGCCTTGTCGTCGGCGCCGAGCAGCGTTGTGCCGTCGGTAGTGATCATCGTCTGGCCTTTATACTGTGCCATCTCGGGAAACTCAGAAACGCGCAACACAATGTTCTTTTCCTTGTTCAGCACGATGTCGTTACCGTCATAGTTCGGAATGATCTGCGGCTTGATGTCGGTTCCCGAAGCGTCAGGAGAAGTGTCAACATGAGCAATGAATCCGATAGCAGGGATGTCGCGGTCGACATTGGAAGGAATGGTGGCCATCACATAGCCGTATTCATCCAGTTCGGCCTTGATGCCCATGGCTTGGAGTTCGTCGCGAAGCATCTTCAAGAGGTTCAGTTGTTTGGCGGTGCTGGGTTGTGACTCGGAATTTTCGTCGGAGGTCGTCTCCACGGAGACGTATCTCAGGAATTTATCTAAAAGCTTTTCCATTTTGTGAGGTTTTAATTTGGCACAAAGGTAAGGATTTCTGTTGAACTGTTGAATGTTTAATCGTTTAATTGTTTGTTGACGCTAGACTACGGGACACTGGGCATTGGACTTGTCACAAAGTCCAGTGTCAAAGCAAAACAAAACCGCGGCAGAATCGCTTCTGCCGCGGCACCATGAAAAAACAATCTTACTACTATCTTAACGCTTTTCAGCGTGTTTTCTTGTACGGTGACGATCTTTTGCCCACAAACCGTAGACCTCACTGACGTTACCAGCGGTGGTGAAGGCATTGATTTCGTTCTTTCCGAGATACTCCATCAATTTGGAGAACTCGTCGTTGGTGAGCAGCGATTCCAATTCAATCGACTTTTCGTTGGTGTAACCACCGATGACTTCATAAAGCGTACAGCCACGATGAAGCTCGTCGATGATGTAATGGCGAATGCGATCGTAGTCTTTCGAAACAATGCAAACACGCTTGCGTTGGTTCAAGTTGGCCGTGAACATATTGACCACCAAGCCATTGATCCATGTGGCAATAAGGCCGATGACAACCATCTGGAAGGGGTTGATGGCAAAAGCCGTAAGGCAGATGATGGCACCCGCCACGCTCACCGACTTACCCATGTCGAAGTGCAAGTATTTGTTGACAATCTTAGCCAGGATGTCAAGACCGCCTGTGGAGGCGTTGATGGAGAACATCAGCGTTTGGGCTGCACTGAGGATGATCACGCAGCAGAGCAGGTCGAACCACGGGTTACCCATCACGGAATAGGCCGAGCTGGGGTCGACGCCCATATTGACCAGATAGCTGTTGGGCGTGGCAAAGTTTTCCCAAGGATAGATCCACTCGCAGACCTTGGTCATGGGACCGAGGATCATGGCGCAATACACCGTTTTGAGGCCGAACTCCTTGCCGATGAGCAAGTAGGCCAAAATCAGCAGGATGGCATTGATGATGGAAATCATCATGGACAAGCTGATGTTGATGTTCATGCTGTTGAAGATGTTGGTCAACACGATGGAGAGACCCGAGATGGAGCCCACAATCAGCTTACTGGGAACGAGGAAATAATAGACGCAAACACCCGTCATAAACATGCCGAAAGTCATGATCAGCAGCTCCACCCAGAACTTTTTGCTGACCAAAGCCTGGCCAATTTCCTTCATTATGTCGTTAAATTTTTTCATAAATGTTTGATTTATAAATTCTTAATTAAATTCTTACCCTTGATTTTTGAGGCTGCAAAGGTCGGAATTCTTTTTGAGATAAAGAAGGGTTTTCAATAAATAATTATCTTTGCAAAAAAATCGCGGAATGACCCTGCTCGACTGGCTCCCCATAACGAAGAAAGAAACCGACCTGCGCGGTTGGGACAAGGTGGACGTGGTGTTCGTCACAGGCGATGCCTATGTCGACCATCCTGCCTTTGGGGCTGCCGTCATCGGGAGAGTGTTGGAACACAACGGTTTCCGCGTCGCGCTCATCCCACAACCCAACTGGCGTGACGACCTGCGCGACTTCAAGAAATTCGGCAAACCCAGGCTGTTTTTCGGTGTCTCTGCCGGTTGCATGGACTCGATGGTGAACCACTATACCGCCAACAAGCGCCTGCGCAGCAACGACGCTTACACCCCTGGTGGCGAGGCGGGCTTCCGCCCAGATAGAGCCACCATCGTCTATTGTAACATCCTCAAGCAACTCTATCCCGATGTACCCGTCATCGTTGGCGGCATAGAAGCCTCGTTGCGCCGTGTAACCCACTACGACTATTGGGACGACTGCCTGAAGCCCAGCATCCTGGTCGACTCAAAAGCCGACCTCGGCGTGTACGGCATGGGTGAACTCACCATGGTGGAAATTGCCAAAGCCATACAAAGCGGCAAGAAAGTCAGCGAGTTGACTGACATTCAACAAACTTTCTTCCTGCGAGACAAAAAAGATCCTCTCCCCGACTTCGAGGGTGAGACCATCGAACTCGTCTCACATGAGGTCTGCTTGAAAGACAAGAAAAAATACGCCTCCAATTTCAAGCATATCGAAGAGGAATCCAACAAAAAACATGCAGCAAGGCTGATTCAAGACATTGGAAACCAAAGGCTTGTCATCAATCCACCTTTACCAACCTTTACCACAGAACAGATTGACGCTTCGTTCGACCTGCCCTATACTCGCCTGCCGCATCCCAAATATGCCAAGCGCGGCGTCATCCCTGCATACGAGATGATCCGCCACTCGGTCAATCTGCACCGAGGCTGCTTTGGCGGTTGCGCTTTTTGCACCATCTCGGCACACCAGGGCAAGTTTGTGGCCTCGCGCAGCAAGGAATCCATATTAAAAGAGGTGGAAAAGGTGACAGAAATGGAGGACTTCAAAGGCTATATCAGCGACCTGGGCGGTCCCTCGGCCAACATGTACCGCATGAAGGGCAAGGACGAACGCCTCTGTGAGAAATGCGCCCGTCCCACCTGCCTTCAACCCAACGTATGCAAGAACCTCAACACCGACCACCATCCGCTGATCGAAATCTATAAAGAGGTGGACAAGAACCCGAAAGTGAAGAAAGCCACCATCGGCTCGGGCATCCGCTATGACCTGTTTTTGCACGACAGCACACCCGAGGAGAATAAGGCGATGGGCTATGACGAGTATTTCCATCAGCTGGTTACCAGACATGTGAGCGGACGACTGAAGGTAGCTCCCGAACACACCAGCGACGCCGTGCTGAAACTCATGCGCAAGCCCAAGTTCGACATGTTTGTGAAGCTGAAAAAGAAATTCGACCAAATCAATGAGAAGGAGCACCTGAACCAGCAACTCATCCCCTATTTCATCTCCTCCCACCCTGATTGTTATCTCGAGGATATGGCAGAGTTAGCCGTGAGAACCAAAGAGTTAGGATATCACCTGGAGCAAGTACAAGACTTCACACCCACTCCCATGACCTTGGCCACCGAAATCTATTATTCTGGTTATGATCCCTACACCTTGGAACCCGTTTTTTGCGCCAAGACCAAAGAGGAGAAGCTTGCCCAACAACGTTTCTTCTTCTGGTACAAACCCGAGAACCGCGAGTGGGTGAAGAGTGCCTTGAGACGCATTGGGCACACAGATTGGATTAAAAAGCTCTTCAAGTCATAAAAAATCACTACTTTTGCCGCAAATTTCCAAATCATAAAAACCAAGCAATGAAAAAGCATCTCATCGGAGCCATCGTGCTCTTCGCCGCCCTTGCCTTCACGGCCTGCGGCAACGACAATGAAAAGAAAGAAAAAGAAGAAGTTACCGGCGCTGCCACCGAGGCAGAAGCCAAAAAACCCGAGCTGCCCAACCGCATGCTCATCATCGTCGACCCACAAATCGACTTCACCACGGGTAGCCTAGCCACTGCCAAAGGCCCCGAGTCAATGGAATACCTTGCCAAAGCCCTGAACGACGGTGCATGGAAGAACTACAAGTGGATCATCGTCACCCAAGACGCCCACCCGGCCAATCACTGCTCTTTTGTTGAGCAAGGTGGCGTGTTCCCGCCTCACTGCGTGCAAGGCACCGATGGCATGAACGTCTATCCCGCCCTCCAGAAAGTGCTGACGGACATCATGCCCAACATTCCGAACATCCATTTCATGCAAAAGGGTGACCTCGCAGAAAAAGAGGAGTTCAGCATCTTCCAAAACGAACGTAGCGGAGCAAAGCTTCGTGCCGTCATCGAACAAGAGAAGTTTGAAGGCGTTGACGTGTGCGGTATCGCCACGGACTACTGCGTCTACGAGACCACCAAGGACTTGATGGGGTTCTATCCCGCCAAGCAGATCCGCATCGTCACCAACTGCCTCGCGGCCGTCGACGACAACGACACCAAGCTCGCCGACCTGATGAAGGAAAACGGCATCGAAGGCATTGAGTTCTAATCATGTCTAAATTCAAATCATTCCTACAGCGCAAGGGCGTCGACATGACCTGGAAGGCCTATTTTGTCGACGCTCTTGGCGCTATGGCACTAGGTCTATTTGCCTCGCTGCTCATCGGCACCATCTTCCAAACTTTGGGCGACAAGACGGGCATAGAGGCCTTTGAGACCATCGCCAAATACGCCAAGGCCGCTACAGGCGCTGCCATCGCCGTTGCCATCGCCTACAAACTCAAATGCGAAGGCTTGGTGTTGTTCAGCGCCATCGCAGTCGGCATCGCGGGCAACGAACTGGGCGGACCCATGGGCGCCTACGTCGCCGTCATCGTTGCGGCAGAACTAGGCAAGATCGTGTACAAGGAGACCCAAGTCGACATCCTTGTCACGCCCGCCGTAGTCATCATCAGTGGTGTGCTAATGGCATACGCTGTAGGTGCTCCCATCCAAAAGGTGATGACCGCCCTCGGCACCTTCATCGAGAACGCCACGCAAATGCAACCCTTCCTCATGGGCATCGTCGTCTCGGTAGTCATCGGCTCGGTGCTCACCCTGCCCATCAGCTCGGCTGCCATCTGCCTCGCTATCGGTTTGGGCGGCATCGCAGGAGGCGCTGCCACGGCCGGTTGCTGTGCCCAGATGATTGGTTTTGCTGTGTTGAGTTTCAAGGAAAACCGTTGGGGCGGACTCGTGGCTCAAGGTCTCGGCACCTCCATGCTGCAGATGGGCAATATCGTGAAAAATCCCAAAATCTGGATTCCCGTTCTGCTCACTTCTGCCATCACGGGACCCATTTCGACTTGTGTCTTCCATCTGGAGAACATCCCCATCGGCTCTGGCATGGGCACCTGCGGCCTCGTCGGACCCATCGGCATCTATACCGCCATGCCCGAAGGTGGCATGAACATGTGGATAGGCATGGGTTTGGTTTGCTTCGTATTACCTGCCGTGCTCACATGGGTCTTTGGACTGATATTGAGAAAGATCGGCTGGATCAAGGAAGGCGACCTCAAAATCGACTGCTGATGCCGAAAAAGCCCCAAAAGCCACTCACACCCGACCAGGTTCTTGACAAAATGGCCAAATACTGCGCCTATCAGGAACGCTGTGTAAAAGACGTGAGAGACAAACTGAAGACCTTCGACATCTCCGAAGAGGAAAAAATCAAAATCCTAGAGTATCTGCTGGATAACCGTTTCGTCAATGATGAGCGGTTTGCTATGGCTTTTGTACGAGGCAAAGTCAACCAAAGCGGCTGGGGTGTCAACAAAATTCGTTTCCACCTCATGCAGAAAGGCATTGACAAGGAGATTATCGATGAAGCCTTGGGACAGACCGATGAAGAAGTCTACCGCCAACGTCTCATCGACATCCTCAAGACAAAATCAAAGACTATAAAAGCCGAAACTGACTTTGAGAAGAAACGCAAACTGGCTGCCTACGCCATGCAGAAAGGCTTCGAAGGCTCACTGGTATGGGAAGTGGTTAATGGGATATGCTTCGCATAGAAATGTTCAAAAATCTGCTTTTAAAATCGTTATAATTCGCTTGTTAGCGATCTCAGACTTAGCACGATTGATTTTTGAAAGATTTCTTGCCGCAAGGCAATCCCAAAAAAATTCATATCTTTGCCGCGCAAATCACAAAACCTGATGAAATACACAAAGAGACTGATCACACAAACGCCTGAGTGTCTGACAGAACCTGTCGGGCAATCGCTCAATGTGATTATCTCAACGCTCTTTGCTTTGGTATTTCTGACGGCATACGTACCTTTCTCAGGAACGGCATGGTTCCAAGTCGGAAAAGGCAGCTATTTCTTCACCACTTTAGCATTTGTGGGTACAGGCACCTTGTTTTTGGCCCTTAGCCGAACCTTCATGACATGGCTGGTCCGCAAAATGCGACATTTCCCCTTCTGGCTCTACATCTTCTGGCTTTTCTTAGAAATCGTGCTGATTGCCGTGTATTACACCCTACTCTCCTATTTCCAGATCCAAATGACCGAAGCCATGGGGCATAGCTTTGCCTTCATCCTAGCCAAGAGTTTCCTCGTCACTTTGGTTGCTCTGGGTGTTCCCTACACCGTTACCGACTTGGTTATCTTATTGAAAGACACGCAACAACGCCTTATGCTTACCAAGAGCGACACGGTAGAGTCAGACGACGAGGTGATGCCTGAGCACACCGAAATCATCAACCTGATGGACAACAACGGCAACTTGAAGCTGTCCGTCAAACTCGACAACCTTTATTATATCAAGGCAGAAGACAACTATATCAACGTGTTTTACCAACGCAGCGGTGCCATCGCCAGTTATCTGCTCCGCTGCAAGATGCAGACCATCGCCGACAACTGCGTGGATTCCAGCTCGTTGATGCGCTGCCACCGCTCCTATATCGTCAATATAAAAAAGGTAAGCGTGCTCCACAACGAGGCCGACGGTTTCGTCATCGATTTCGAACGAGAGGGATTAGAATCCGTGCCAGTTTCGAAGACCTATTCTGCAAAGGTGTTGGAAGCCTTCAATAAGAAATAAAACAGAAAAGCCCTGCCAATCGGCAAGGCTTTTCTACTGCTATCGTTTTCAAAATTTATATGCTTAACAATTCATGCCGCCACAGCAGTGGATGACTTGGCCTGTGACATACGAGCTGAGGTCGGAGGCAAGGAAGAGCGCCACATTGGCCACATCTTCGGGCGTGCCACCGCGACGCAGCGGAATCAGGCTTTCCCATGCTTTACGCACGTCCTCAGGAAGGGCATTGGTCATGGCGGTGATGATGAAACCAGGTGCGATGGCATTATGACGGATGTTGCGCACACCCATCTCCTTGGCAGCGCTCTTCGTGAAGCCGATGATACCAGCCTTCGAAGCACTGTAGTTGCACTGGTTGGCATTGCCCGAAACACCCACCACGGAGCTCATGTTGATGACGCTACCACCAGCCTGCTTCCACATGACGGGCTGCACAGCCTTGGTGAAGTTGAACACCGACTTGAGGTTGACGTTGATGACAGCATCCCATTGTTCCTCAGTCATACGTTTCAGCGCAGTGTCCTTGGTGATACCCGCATTGTTGACGAGAATATCGATGCGACCGAAGTCCTTGACGATTTCGTCAACGACCTGGTGCGTCTCCTCAAAGTTAGCGGCATTGGAGGCATAAGCCTTCACCTTGACACCACAAGCTTGCAGTTCCTTTTCCGTTTCCATGACGACATCGTTCAGAGCGATATCGGTGAAGGCGATGTTGCAGCCTTCTTGGGCAAAACGCATGGCGATGGCCTTGCCGATGCCACGACCAGCTCCCGTAATCAGAGCCACTTTATTATCTAAAAGTCCCATTTTTCTATTAGTTTTTTATTGATTTTCAAACTTTTACTTTTTCAATAGTCTGTTTTACCATGACCTCTGACTATAACCATGACCGTTTTTTTTATCGTTGATTCGGTCATGGTCATCGACAATGGTCATTGTCTCTTTATATTTGTGTATTTCTCAAGCATTTCATACAAGTCGCCGACGGTTTTGACGTTGGCCGTATCGTCCTCGGAGAGCTTCACGTTGAATTCGCGCTCCAAGATCATGAGAAGTTCCACGACATCCAACGAGTCGGCACCCAAGTCGTTGAAAAGGTTCTTCTCTGGCGTGATTTCACACTCGCTGACGTTCAGCTTGGTAGCGATAAACGCCTTCGCCTTGTCTTGAATCGTTGCCATCCCAAATTTAAGATTTAAAATCCAAGATTCATTGTTTGTTCCTCGTATCGGGGAGCAGTGCAAAGGAAAGCTCACCCTTTACGCACATCTTGCCGCCCACGCTAAGCACTGCTGAGCAGATGTAGATGTTGGCACGATGATAGGTCAACGTGGCTTCCACCTCGGCGGTGTCGCCCGGCTTGACGCTGTTCTTGAAACGCACCTTGTCGATGCCTGTGTAGAAAGTCAGCTTGCCGATGAGGTCGTCCTTCATCAGCAGGGCGCACGACTGGGCCATGATTTCACAAAGGATGACGCCAGGCACTACAGGTTCGCCAGGGAAATGACCTTGCAGGAAGAACTCCTCGCCCGTAACATGGTACTTGGAATGACACACATGGTTCTCGTCGAGGTTCATCTCGTCGACCAAAAGCATAGGCTCGCGGTGCGGGAGATACTGTTTGATTTCGTCTCTATTCATTGTATGTTGTTTAATCGTTGATTGTTGAATTGTTGAATTGTTTAGTCACAAAACCCGCAAAACTCTCAAAACTTTGTTTTTTGTGGTCGGGAAAGCACGCCAACCGGCTGCTTTCCGGCGGCAACGCGGTTGCGAGCCGCCACTCACTTTTCTTTGATGTTTTGCATTGTTTTGTAGGTTTTGTGATTAGATTTTACGTATCGCCAAGCAGGCATTATGTCCGCCGAAGCCCAAGGAGTTGGAAATGGCGATGTCCAGATTCACTTTGAGCGGATCGTTGGGAGTGTAGTCGAGGTCGCACTCGGGATCGGGTTCGTCCAAGCCGATGGTCGGAGGCACGATGTTGTTATTCAAAGCCATAACACTGATGATCAGCTCGATGGCACCAGCAGCACCAAGAGCGTGACCCATCTCCGACTTGGTGGAGCTGATGTGGGCCTTGTGAGCTTCCTCCTCGCCCATCGCAATCTTGATGGCACGGGTCTCGCCGCTGTCGTTCATCGGGGTGCCCGTACCGTGGGCGTTGATGTAAAGGCTCTCACCCGCCTTGAATTGGGCTTCTTCGAGGGCTTGCTTGATGGCCAAACTTTGCGTAGTGCCATCGGGACGCGGAGCCGTGCTATGGTAGGCATCGCATGAATTGCCGTAACCGCAAAGCTCGGCATAGATCTTGGCACCACGTTGCTTGGCGTGTTCATACTCTTCCAAAAGCACGATGCCCGAGCCCTCGGCGATGACGAAACCAGCACGGTTCTTGTTGAACGGCAAGGAGGCATACTTCGGGTCTTCCGACTTCGTGAGAGCCTTGCAGTTGGCAAAACCACCAATGGAGACAGGGTTGATACCAGCCTCAGAACCACCAGCAATGATGGCATCGGCATAGCCGTGCTTGATGGCACGATAGGCCTCACCAATGCTGTGGGTACCCGTGGCACAAGCCGTCACGATGGGGACGCAAGGTCCTTGGGCGTTGTAGCGGATAGCCACACTACCCGAGGCTTGGTTGCCAATCATGGTCGGGATCATCAAAGGAGAAATCCAACGCGCACCTTCTTCATAATAGGTCTTGACACCTTTCATAATAGTGTCGAAGCCGCCGATGCCGGAACCGACATACACGCCCAAACGATCGGGGCTCATCTGCAAGTCCTCATTGTCCTTCATGGCTTGGTAGGCAGCGGCCAAGGTGTAGACCGCAAAACGGTCGTTACGCTTGACAAAGCCTTTGTCGACGCCACATGCCTCAGGATCGAAGTCCTTCAGCTCGGCGGCAATCTTCACAGGGAGGTCGGTGGTATCAAACGATTTGATGAAGTCGATGCCGCAATAGCCCTTCATCAAGTTATCCCATATAGTCGGCAGGTCGTTGCCAATCGGCGAAATGGCGCCCATACCTGTAATAACTACTCTTCTATTATCAGTATTCATATATTGCTGTAGTTTTTTCTTCTCTGTTAGTATTTCCATAATGCTGAATTCGGAATGCTGAATGCTGAATGGAGGAAAACCATCATTCATCATTCCGCATTCATCATTCCACATTCAATTAAAATTCCCATTCCCACAAGCAGGCGGCAGACACAAATCCAGCGCCAAAGGCACTCATGATGATCTTGTCACCTTCCTTAATCTTGCCTGCTCTCAGCATTTCATCAAGCATGATCGGGATGCTGGCCGATGAGGTGTTGCCGTACTTCTCGATGACGGTAGGATATTTCGATTCGGGACCTCCGATGATGTTGCGAATGCCCTCAATGATGCGCTTGTTGGCCTGATGCAACAAGAACCATGTGATGTCCTCATGGGTCAAGTGGTTGTAGTCCAACACATTCTGGATATCCTTAGCCGATTCGGTGACAGCAGTTTTAAACAATTCCTTGCCCTTCATCACCAATGGCTGACCTTTGACGTAGTGCTGCTCGAAAGGTGTCGTCTCCATACCGCGCTCATAATACAGCACATCGCGGTCGCTGATCATGGTGAGCTTCACGTCTTTGAAGGCATTGCCAGCAGTAAGCACCACTGCTCCTGCACCATCGCCGAACAACACGCTACAGTCACGCTCATGCCAGTTGCAGTATTTGGTGGGCTCTTCGGCACACAATATTAATATGTTCTTCGCATGACCGGCTTTCATCATGCCATCGGCTAGCATCAATGCGTTGACGAAGCCAGCGCAAGCCACGTTGATGTCGAGGCCGGCGCAGTTGAGGCCAAGACGTTTTTGAACGATGCAACTCAAACCAGGGGTGATGTGGCGGTTGGCCACGTTCGAGACCAACAGAAAGTCGATTTGGTCGGGACGCAAGCCCGAGGCGTTGATGGCCTTAGTGCCGGCCTCAACAGCCAAGTCATACAAATCTTCGGTAGATAAAAGATGGCGGGCTTGGATACCCGTTCTGCTCGAAATCCAAGTGTCGTTGGTGTCCAAGAAAGTCGCCAAGTCATCGTTGGTGACGGTGAGGGACGGCAACGCGCTTCCAGTTCCAATTATTTTCATTTGTGTTTCGATTAAAATTAAAATTCGATTTCGGTTTTGATTAAAACGGTGCAAAAGTACAGCAACGTACCATGCCATGCGGAAAATGTGTCCAAAACTGGGGTTTTGTGGCGAAAAACCGCTATTTGTGGCGAAATTCGACCTTTTTTGTGGCGAAAAATGGAATTTTGACAACGTGTTAGGCTAAATTTCCCTATTTTTGGAGGCGAAATACGGATCGTTTTTTGAATGAAAAACAGAATTTGAAATGAAAAAAAGTAGATTTACCATGCTCCATCGAGCTGTTTTTTTATCGGTGTTTCTTTTCACTGCGCTGGCTTTTGCCCAAGCCCAAAACTTTTTGGGAACGACAGGAGACAAACTCTGGTCGAATGAGGACAATTGGCTTGACGGATTGAAACCCACCGGAATGTTTTCCGAAGTGACCATTTCCTCTGATGTCATCGTTGACGAAGATGTAAGCATCGGTACCTTAAATAATGCAGACAATTTCACGCTCACCGTCCTTACAGGAAAGACGCTAATCGTGAATACAGCCATCCATTGGGGCGACAACGACTTTATCCTTGAAGACAAGGCCCAACTGGTCTACAGAGAACCTCTACAGGTGACAATCAAAAAGAGTATCAGCGCCTACGACGAAGACATCCATCTTTGGGACCTCATCGCCTCACCTATTCATGAAGATGTCATTCCTTCAACGGAAAATGGCATCCTTACCGATCCCGAAACAGGATACGCGCTTTATTCATTTGACGAAAACACAGTAGATTGGATCAACTACAAAGAGAACCCATTCGTCATTGAAAACGGAAAGAGTTACTTGTATGCCAACGCTTTAGATACGACTTTACTATTTGAAGGAACGACTATAGGCTACAGTGCCGAATGCAACCTCTCCTATCATGCTGGAAACGGGGCTTATGCAGGATGCAATTTCATAGGTAACCCTTTGCCTTGCAATGCCTACCTAAACAGAAGCTATTACGTTTTAAGCGATGAAAGCAATTCCTTAATTGCTGTGCCTAACTCATCGACCAAGAGCATAGCACCTTGTTCAGGCCTCATACTTAATTCGAATGGTTTGGACGACAACGAAGTATTGTTTAGCTACATGCCATTTTTCCAATACTTAAGTTTTCAGGGGTATATAGAAATCACTGTGGCCAAGAGCAATGCACCCGCATCAGTGCTCGACCAAGCCCTCTTAAGCTTCAACGAAGGCGACGATTTGGCCAAATTCAGCATTTTTGAGAACGCACCAAGGGTGTATTTCACTCATGACAACAAGGACTTGGCTATCCTTAGCATCGACAGCGTCGATGTGCAACCCCTTAAGTTCAAAGCCGAGGAAAACGGCAACTATACCCTACATTTCGATATCGACAAACCCGACCTCAGCTATCTGCATCTCATTGATAACATGACTGGTGCAAACATCGATCTGCTGACAACGCCTAACTACAACTTCTCCGCCAACGCTGACGGCTATGCCTCTCGCTTCAAACTGGTGTTTGACCCGCATTATGGTGTGGAAGAAAATGAAAATGTGCCTTTTGCATACATATCAAACGGTCGTATCTATATCAACGATGTAGAGACGTGTCATGGCGCGTCTCTACAGTTGGTGGATATGACAGGAAGAACCGTTTGGTCAGAGACCATAAACAATAGAGACGGTGTGCACACCGTCTCTACCATGTCACCGGGCATTTATGTCCTGCGTCTCAATAATGGAAACACCATCAGAACGCAAAAACTGGTCATCGAATAAACTACATACCACCCATGCCTTGAGGTGCACTGCCAGATTCTCCCTCACCTTGGCGGGCGCGTTGCTCAAGTTCCATCTTACCGAAGCGGAAGGTCACACCGACCGCCACGCTGCGTGTGTTATATTTGTAGGTGGAGTTCGACTGCACATACGGGCTGCTATTCGATTGCCCAAATTGGTTCGTGTTAAAGATGTCGTTCGCGTTGACATACACCGACATCTTGCGGTCGAAGAAGTCGGCACGCAGACCCGCATTGATACCGAACCAGCCTTTACGCTCACTGAACAGGGATTGCGTCGGCGAGCTGTAATAGCCCGAGGCTGTCACTTCCAATTTGTTCCATAGTTTGGCCCACATGTTCAGGCGGAAGCTGTACGACCACTTCTCAAACTCGTATGGTTTCTCGTTGTATTCCGTATAGATATAGGAATCGTAAAGGTTGGCATAGAAACGCAAGTTGAAGAAAGCGCTCGGACGATACATCATGTTGTACTCAAAGCCAGTGGTATGGCTCTTTCCTACATTGACAGGATAGGAATAGGGTACCACACGGTCGTAAAGCCAATGGTATTCCGAAAGTTTTATCTGATTGACCTCGTTGTTCTTGCCGCGATAGTAGGCCGACAAACCCACCGAGCCGAAGTTGTTCCAATACTTGGTCCAACCCGCCTCGACGGAATGGGTGTAGATGCGTTCCAGATCAGGATTACCCGTGCTGTAGCTGTCCATGTGATACAATGGGAACTTGCTCAATTGTTCAGCATTAGGTGCAGCGATGCGCATCGTGTAGCTCAACTTGAAGTTATGCATTGACTCGGTGCGGTACGATAGATGCAATGACGGCCTAACGCTGGGAAAATGCTTCCTGAAATTATAATCGGTGGTGTCGCCAGGGAAGGTATAGGGATATTCTCCGCTGACCAGCTCGCTAACGAAACGGATGCCCGGCTTCACGGTGAAGCCACCGAACTTGTGCTGCACAGTAATGAAGGCCTCGTTGTTCAAATTGGTGAAGTTGGCCTTGTAGGAACGGTAAACATCGTTCACCCATTCGCCGTCAACAATCGAATCTGTCTTAAGATACTGCTTCTCGGGATCATAGCCCACGGTGTAACCCACCGAGATTTCTCCATTCTCGGAATAAGGTCGGTTGTAGACGATTTCAGCTTCAGCGCCCATGGATTTATAACTGTTTTCCTGTCGAAACAGGAAGGTGTAATCCATAGGAGAAGTAAACTGTCTCTTCACTTCACCGCCATTAGCACCTCCCCAGCCCATGCCGTTGACGCTCACAGACAAGCTGTGGCCCTTGTTGTCGAACTTGTGCTGGTAATACAAGCCTCCATTGGCGAAAAAGTTTCGGTCGTAAGCATCAGAGCGCTCTTCGAAAACGGTATTCAGCGGATTGGGCAGGAATTCTTCACGGACCGTTGAGGTATAATTGTTGTTGCCGCCCCAGCTCGGCCAACCACTTAACCAAAAGTTGAGGCTGTTCGCCGTATCAATTTCATAATCAAGGCTAAAGAAACCGCCCGTGTTATAGTCCTTGCTGGTGTAGTACGATGAGTCAGACTCATGGTTGGCCAAAACACCATCGTCGTTGAACAGAGATTGTTCAACCTTGTTGTAGCCTTTCCAATGCGAATAGCCGCCATTGATGTAGGCGTTGACCGTCAGTTTGTCGTTTGACCACACGTATGAAGCCCAGGGGCCGATGTATGGACTCGTCGAAGCATTCACGCCGAAGCTGAAGAACTCGTTCTTCTGCACCTTGGCATTGGTCACGATGTTGATGATGCCGTCGGCCTTGGAACCGTAGCGTGCCGAGGGGTTGGTGATGACTTCCACCCTATCAATGCTGTTGGCTGGCATGGTCTGGATGTAGGTCTTGAGATTCTCTGCGGTCATGTGAGAGGGCTTGTCGTTGATCCACACCTCCACGCTCGAAGTGCCACGCAAAGTGATGTTGCCTTCCACATCGACCTCCACACCAGGGGCATTCTGCAAGGCATCGGAGGCCGTTCCCGTTTGGATGCTCGGGTCTTCGGCCACATTATACATGGTCTTCTCCCCTTCCACAGCGAACAAAGGACGCTTCTCCGTAACAACCACCTCATCGAGTTTGGTTGAGCCTTCTTTGAGTTTCAGTTTACCAAGATCTTGGTTGCCCTTCACGGTGAGCATCTGCTCATAAGTCTGGAAACCAATGGCCGAAACCGCCAGACGATAGTCGCCGTTGGGTGCCAAAAGTTCAAAACGACCTTTGTCGTCGGAGGCGGCACCGCTCACGAAGACGCTGTCGGCCTGTCGGAACAGACCCACATTGACAAATGGAATAACCTTGCCGTTGGCTTCCTCGACGATGGTTCCCGTCACTTTGTTTTGTGCCAAACCTGGCATGATGAAGCACCCAATGAGTGCGAATAGGATAAAAACACGCTTATTCATAATTGTAAATGTAGAAAGTGAAAAACTCCTGTTTAATTGAATGTTTAACGAAGGTGAAACCGTATTATTGCCTTCTGAATGAAATAATTGATTGTTTTGTGTACCGATTTTGTTTTAGTGTATTAGTTTATTAGAACACTGCAAAAGTACGGCTTTTTTCGATACTGTCAAGAAAAAAGAGAGTTTTTTCGATTTTTTTCTTTCCCTTTATTTAACGCCTTCGACAACATAGCCTAATCCTTCGAGAAGTTTCAGTACACCTTGCTCCCCACAGAGGTGTCCGGCGCCGACGGCAAAGAGGGTTGGCTGCTCTGCCATAATTCCAGGCATCATTTTGATCCAGTTGCGGTTACGATTATCAATCAAGGTAGCCTCATCCTCTGGGGAACCACCACATTCACCATCAAGTTCTTCCTCTAATACTGCTTCTAACTGTTGAAGATCCTGCGAGAAATAGGCATCCGTGATGCGATCGACCAGTTTTGTGCTCTCCTCAAAGTGGTCCACCATACACATAAGGTCATTCACCTGCTTTGGCAGTTCTGCTCCGTAGAGCACTCCCATCTGGAAATCAACTGTTTCAAACCCCTTGACGCTTTTGCTGTTCTGCAAGGCAAGCACCTGAAAATAGCTGTCAAGCAGTTCCATGGGATTGAATGACTGTGTCTTCTTCATGTAGGCTGCCAGGGAGAGCGTTGTGGAGAGAACTACAGGCTTCATCTTTTCCACTTGAGCGGCATAAGCCTCATCATCCAGATTCGTGCCCAATACCTCAAGCAACAAAGCATTCAGACGCGTACGCTGTTCGGTAGTGAGTAGCGAGGACAGTGTGACCCCTTCTGGCAACATCTGCGACTGCAACATGCGTGCGGCATTCTCAGGTTTGAAAACATCCATCATATCCAATTCACCACATACTTGAGTAGTTTCTTCTATTGCCTGTCGCATACCCGGAATGCTATCAGCGAATGAAGCAGGTGCCAAATGGTAAGTGCCGACAATATAACTGGGCGCTTCAAGGCCATTTCCAGAAATGCGATACAGGATTTGTGCATGAGATTCGAAGGCAAAGCCAACGACAAGTGCCAAAACAATAATAATAGCTTTTTTCATAGTTGATGATTTGTAGAATTCGACGATATGCATGATTTTTTATATTTACTGCTTTATCAATTGCTCGCAGAAGGCCTCCACTTCTTCGTTCGACCAATTGGGATTGGCGTTGATAAAGAAAGCACTTGAAACAGCATTAGCGATGCGCCAATCTTGATAAACCAAGCCGTCAATAACGACTGCTATATTGACAGGTTGAGGCTGTAGTAGCGCCTCTTCGGTCATTCGTTTGAACATAATCGTGGCTTCAGGCATCAACTCGAGAATGATGGCTGTGAAGGTTCCTTCTTTATAGGGTCCACTGTCCAGTCGTTTGACCAAAGGCTTCCCACCCAGTACTGCCGAACTGATGGCAGGACCGACTTCCGTGGTCTTTTTCAAGGTGTAAAGCATGAGATCGGTGGTATCTGCCGACCATCGATACACCAAAGAATCATTGTCTTCTACCGTTGTGGTCTCAAGAAAACGCTCCTTATCCGGAACCCTAATCCAGTTATAAACCTCCCAAATCTCGAGGCTTCCTTGGGTTGACAGATCATCCACTGCCCGTTCGTAGTGAATGGTATCACCCACTATTTTCAGATGTTTAGCGATCAGATAACCACCCCAGATGTCGAAGCCCAGAAACACCACTATCATGGCGATGAAGGACCACTTTTGCTTTGGATCCAATCTTGGTTTCTTGTCACAAGAGGTATCAGCGGCTTCTATTTGATGGATAATATCGTCGCAAGGCTTGGTCTTATAGCGGATTTCAGCGATTCCAACAAGAACAAAGATTACAATCGCGATGCAAAAAACAACCATGACCGTGCCTAAATTCGGCCCTCCATTTCCTATCCAACCCAAAAGCACACCCAAAACCAGAACGAGCCCAGTGGAATAGTTGAGAATCGTAAAGGTGGCGAAGAGTCTTTTAAAACCTCTAGCTTGATTTGACAAGGTCAGCAAATCATCGTTTTCAAGGGTCTTAAGTTGCAATTTTCTAGTAAGAAGCAACTCTATGACCAAACAAATCGCGCAGAAAGCCACCCAAAACACCTTCGCTGAAAGATGATTGCCCAAACCCCAGGTGATGATCAGGCATCCGAAAAATGCCGCCAACGGGTATAGCACGACTTGCAGCCATCGGTAGCGCTTATAAAAATCGGTGCTATGCTTGATGGATGACTTCATCAGCCTATCATTGATGATTTCCTGTTGGTCGAACTGCTGTTTCAGCGTTTCGTATTGGGCCTTCAGTTGATCCAGTTCGGAGAGATTATTGTTATCGTTTTTTTCCATGATGATTCCCTTTCATTCGTTTTTCGACATTTTCACCAGTTTGTCCTTGATGCGTGCCAGCCTCACCCCCACATTGTTCGGTGTGATGCCGATGATGGCCCCGATTTCGTCGTAACTGATGCCTTCGAGCCAAAGCAGGATGAGGCTTCGGTCGATGAGGTCGAGGCGCGAGATACGGTCGTAAAGTTCACGGATTTGTTGCGTCTTGGGGTCGTCGGCCTCGTAGGGGTCGATGTCCACCGTCAGCGGCACGGTCTCAATGCGCCGGCGCTCCTTCTTGTCCTGGTTGATGGCCGTATTGAGCGCGACACGATAGATCCAAGTCTGCGCGGTGCTGCGTCCCTCGTAGTTGTCGAAGCCATTCCAAAGCCTGATGAGGATTTCCTGAAAGAGGTCGTCAATTTCGGCCTTGTTGCGCGAGAACATGTAGCACACCGTGTAGATGGTCCGCTTGTGCTGCCGCACCAAAAGTTCAAACTGATGTTCCTTGTCGTTGTTCATAATGCGTTTTTCGTTGCAACGTTCATCATGTTAGACAACAAAGGTAGGGAAATATTACAAAGTTTCACTAATGTTTTGTGTTTGGGAAATCAAAACATCAAATCACCTTAAACCGCACCCCCAACAATACACTCCTCGGCCTAATCGAATATGCCGAATAATACCCATAAATCCCTGAATAATAGGAATAAATAAAACTCTCCGCATTAAGAATGTTGTTCACATCCAAGCTAAACTTGACCTTGCGGAAGGTGTAACCGAGGCTGCAATCTAAAAGCACGAAATTGTCGGTTCGGCCTTCGGAACGGGTGTGATAGAACTCCACCGAGGGCGTGAGGGACAAGCCGAAAGGCAAAACCACACTCAGATTGGCGTTGTCGATGAGACTCACAATCGGTTGACTATCATCATTAAAGCCCTCCAACGAGGAAGTCATCCGGCTAAAACTGCCTTTGTTGTTGAAGAAAATGTAGTCCGTCAAAGCGATGGTAGCGGTCAAGTTGGCGTTCCAGCCTTGGTTGTAATAGGTGGCCACTTGGTTTTGCACCAAATGCGGCGAGCGCCCCAATCCGTAGGAGCATTTCGCGTTGATGTTCAACTTTTTCCAACTGAAGCCTTTGCCCGCAAACAGCGAAACAGACAGGTAATCGCCCCAACTCGGCAACTCCACGGAGTTGATAACCATAGTGTTGCCCTCAAAAGATTGCGCGTACATCACCTCGTTGCGGTAGCGGTTGTAGTTCACCGAAAAGTCACCAAAAGCATATTTCATCACATTCTTGTATGAAAAAGTCAGCGAACCGTTGGCACCGTATGTGTCGGCCAAAGGGCAGTTGTAGTGCGATAAGGTTCTGTAATTCTGCAAGATGTAACCCGAATAAAGCGTCCGCAAACTCGGGGTGTTGTTGTAGGTGGCAATCTTGGTGCTCACTTTCCAGTTATGGCTGAAATCATAACGGAACGAAAGCGAAGGCTGGGACAAAACCTTGATTTGTGGGTCGGAACCGTTGACGATGCGGTCGTCCAATTGCAGGTAACGCAACTGTACAGGCACCATTAGTGTCACATTCACGCGGCGACGGTCGTAAGTGAAATAGGCGCCTGCGGCAGGTTGGTACTTGTGCCAACGGATGTCATTGCTGAATTGGTTTTCTCGTGTGTCGTCATTGCGAGCGGAGCGAAACAATCCAGGAAACAAGTCAAAACCCTGGATTGCTTCGTCGTTCCTCCTCGCAAATCGCGATTCGACGATGCGAAGCGAGTCAATGACGCAAAGCGCGTCCGAATTAAGCGATTGTTCTTCCATACTGAAATTGAAATAAGGCATGATGCGTAATCGTTTCCATACCACACTCGTAAGAAAACGAAGGAAATTCTCACTCTTAAAGGATTGATAACCTATGTTTTGTAAGGTTGTTGCATAATCTTCGCCATCGTTGAGGACTTCTGGGAAACAGCCTGGCGCGACTTGCAGTCCGTAGGGCAAAGTGCCATAACTCGTGGTGGAGTTGAACTCTATGCCACTTTCAGGGTCGCGGCGGCTCTTGCGAATCCAATGGATGTTGGCTTTGGCGCACAGCGATTGGTAGTTTTCCTCCTGCCGAATCAGCTCGCCGTTGTCCACCAAGCCCTCACCCCAGTTACGGTGCCTCGATGCGGTGAGGCTGATTGTCAGATAGTCCAAGTCCTTGTTGAGGTTGTAGTTGATGCTGCCTTCGAGCATTCTGGCCGTTGCCAACGACCGCATCCGCTCAACGAGGTTAAGGGTGTCATCAGGAAGGAGATAAAGCGTATGCGACTTGCTCGATTTGCGGTTGCGGTCGCTGCCAACAAGGAGGTTAAACGAGAGATCTGCGTCGTTTTTCAGTTTGTGCAGGCTGTTGAGGGTAATCCCTTGCGAGCGGTTCAACGTGTGCCGCACTCCAGAAATGCTTGGAGCGCTTGGCTCGACCATCGAGGCCATCGGATAAACCGTAACATTCTCGTTGTCAACAAGGTTGATGCCGGCATTATTGGCCTTCAAGGTGCCTAGAAACTGATTGCGTTTTGCGAAATACATCCCTGTATGGCTGCCTTCGTATTGCAGACTGTCGGCCCAGCCCGCGCCAAGGTCAGCCATCAAGGCAAAGGTGCCTTTGGCGTTTTCTTTCAATTTGATATTGAGGGCCACATTGTCCGAAAACTGGATGTTTTGCAGCGCCCTCACCTCCTGATGGTTCTCCATCACCTGCACCGAGGCCACATCGGAAGCGGCGATGCTGGTGGTGGCGAGATTGTAGCGGCCTTGCAGCATATCCATATTCTCGATGTAAAACTTGGAAATAGGTTTGCCCTTGTATTCCACCTTACCGTCGTCCTTCACCTCGATGCCAGGCATCTTCTTCAGCACATCGGCGATGACAATGTCCGTGGTGTCGCGAAAGGCATCCACCACATAGTTCACCGTGTCGTTGCCACCCCAAATCTTCTCCGACTTCACGCTCACTTCTTTCAGTTGCAACGCCTCTTCCTGCACCGTGAAATCGACAGTCTGTGTCTTGTTTTCCACCTCCTTGAACTGTCGCTTCAGGTTGAAGCCATAAACCGCAATAAGCAGTTTTGCCTCTTCGCTTTGCGTAACCAACTGATAATGACCTTTTTCATCTGTAAAGGCATAGGCCATCGGCAGGCTGTCCGTGACGCGCAACAACATCACCGAGGCATTGAAGACCGGCTGTTTCTTTTCATTGAGTACCTCACCGGAAATGGTCGTTTGGGCAATGGCTTGAAGGCTGAAGAATGCCAATATTAATAAGGCAAGTCGTTTCATCTTTACTCCAATTCCACAGGGTTGTATGGCAACACTTTCTTGTAGCCTTTGGGGGCTTCCTCCGAACCAGCATATTTGCCCGAAGCGTCCATTTTAGCGATATGTATCTTGATACCAGGATTCGCCATCCGAATATAGCCAATTAAATCCGCATGATAATCCTCCTCTTGCTTCATGACATCGGCGCGGGTGCAATGTTGATAATCTTCAAAACGAGGCCCATCATACCAAATTATCGGCTTTTTCTTCATCTCGATGCCGATACAGCGAAAAGCGTAATGCCCTCGCGATTCCTCCATTTCGAGAATCAGTCCGGGCAAGCCACAGAATTTCCACGGACCGTCTTTCACAGGAATCTGCATCGTGAACCAAGCTGTCCAATGCCGTCCACGGAAATCACACTCGGCCTTGAAGCAGGGATAGCCATGGATTTCCTTTGTTCCAAACGACATCTTCCAGTCCATCAAGTCCAAAGGCTCATCGTACAAATAAATCGGCACCCGAGCCTCACCCATCCGGTGCATGATCGTCATCCGCTTTGAGTCGTAATACTTGTACACATCGGGCACCCAAACGCCACCAGAGTCTCCAACGAAATGGCTCATATTTTTATAACTGTCATGGCCTTTTCGCTCGCTTATCGTAAAGGCGGAATCATAACGGTACATGGTGTTGCTGTAACATCTTGAAATGGAGTCACCCACCATCAGGACGAGGCGGTCGTAGTTGTGTTCGGTAGGTTTCAGTGAGTCGTCGGTCATCATTGCTTCGTAAGTGATGATGAAACGGCTTTGGTCAATGACCTTGTACTCATCAATGTTGACGGGATTCTGCGAGAACGCCAAGCGTGGAATGGCGAGCGTCAGCAGCAAAACGTAATACAGTTTTTTATTCATGGTGATTTGTTTTATGTAAGTGTTCAAAATTAAACTGCAATATCTTTTGACTTCGGGACACGGGACTATGGGACTTCGAGACATGCCCATGTCCCGTAGTCCCGCGTCAAAGTAGACGGACGAGAACGCCGTTTTGTGACATGACGCAAAACTATCGCATTTGTCAAGTGTTTGAAAGACCGTTCCAAACTTTTCTAGGGTTGAAAAGTTGTAATATTTTGGGAATGAATAAGTTGGATCCCAATTCATTCCAAACTTTTTCAAGGAGAAGTCCTTCCTAAATTCTTCATGGAAAAATCGTTTCCTTTTTTAAAACACTAATTATCATTAATTTATCACGAATTGTTCATTAATTTCAATTTTTGAAAATTCGTGTTCATTTCATGGCAATTCGTGTAAAAACAAAGAACTATTCATGTCTTTCCATCTTCTTCCTTAACCGCCCACGCAGTTTGTCCACCATCCCAACGGTGGTACCAAGGTAATCTGCTTCCTCTTGTCGCGAGACCTTGAAATGAGAAAGGATGAAGGATTTCTTCTCGTCCTCATCCAAGTCGGGGTACTTTTGCCCTAGGGTTTTCCAAAGGCCAGGGTATTTCTCCTCCACCACAGCGAGCATGGCCTTCCAATGGTCTTTTTTGCCGAAAACGGAATGCTCCAAGTCATTGAGATGGTTGGCTTTCTTGCTGTTGTTCAGATAAATGTCCAACAGCATCATGGTTTGTTGCTCCTTGTCCAAAGCCTCCGAAAGACGGTCTGCATAGTCCTGTTGGATTTGCTCATGCTCGGCATCCTTTTGCGCCAAGGCTTGGCTCTGTTGCTTGAAGTGGAATAGTTCGGCGTTGATTTCGGCTTCCCGTTTGCGGTTGCGAGCCAATCGGATTTGCGAGAATAAGAAGGCCAACAAAACCAATGCCGCTATCCCACTAATAAGAATGATAACACGCTGTTTCCGAATGATCTTCTCGTTCAATTCGTTCTGCATCACCGCGGTATCGTATTTCTGGCTGATGAGTGCGAGGTTGTTTTTCTGCTGCTCTATGTCGTAATGCGCATCATGTTTTTCGTACCAATACATGTACTCGCATGCCTTCTCAAAATCGCCGCGCATCTCGGCAAAATTAGCAAGTGCGCCATAATACCATGCACTTTCGTTTTGTGCAGAACTATCTGGCTCTAAACTTGTTATAATCTCCTCCAATCGACCGTAGCAATAGGCCATCGAATCCATGTTGCCCAATTCATAATAGACATTCCCCATATTGTGGTAATAATACATCAACACGCTGTCGCTTGGATTAGGAGGGTAGGTCAAAAAGTACTGCTGCAAGTAGTCGCCTGACTTTTTGTATTCCTTGGCATTGAAGCACTTCACATGAAAAGCAGACAAGGCACAGCGTTTCGCATCCACCGAACCACTTCTTTCCGCATAGTCCATCGCGCGATTCAAATAAACCTCTGCACTATCGAATTGCCTATGGAATTGGTAATAATCGCCCCAAAAGGTCATCACCTTGGCGCGCTCGGCGTAATTGTCACCAAAGCCCTCGTCGGCAGCTTTTAATAGCGAAAAGAGCTCCTCTTCATTGGCATACTCACCCAAGCATCTCGCAATATTGAATCGCGCATAAGCCAAAGTCAGCGTGTCGTCTGCCAACAAGCCATAATATTCGGCATCTTTAAACAACTGCAAGGCATCAGCTTTGTTGCCGGAATCCAATTGGATGCGAGCGTTTTCCAAGGCATCACGGGCGGCTTGCCTTGCATCGTGAGGAATTGGATGACAAGCATACAAAAAACCAAGCACAAAAAACAGTCCTATGTACTTGTTAATCCGCATAGGTATTACTCAACAGTAACCAATTTGGTCTCAACACCTTTCGCCGTTTCCATCCTAATCAGATAAACCCCAGAGTTATAGCCACTGAAATCAAACTCCAAAGCATTGCCAAAGACCACGCTTTCAAACACCTTTTCTCCCAAAAGGTTGTAAATGCAAAGGTTAGTGATGCCCTCTGCTTCGATTCTCACCATGCCATGTGTTGGATTGGGATAAACCGAAATACTGTTGTCCCCGTTTTCAGAAACAGCCGTGCAATCATCAACAATGTTGGTGAACTGCTCGCTCCAATCGGAGTTCTCATACACCGAAACACAGCCACAAGGCACCGTGAGCTTGGTGCTACCAAAGCCACCGAAAGAATAATTGCCGAGTGTTGGGGGCACTTCGGCGTAGATGACAGCATCCATGAAACCATCGCAGCTCGCAAAAGCAAAGCTCTCGATGGAGGTCAGGCCCTTGGGTAGGGTCAGCGTGCCATCGAAGCCGTGGCAACCCTCAAAAGCACTGGAACCGATGGAAGTCACCAAATTGGGAATCACCAAAGAACCTTTGAAACCAGCGCATTCCTCGAAAGTCCAGCCGCCTATGTAGGTCAAGTTCTCGCTTAAGGTCAAAGTGCCGTCAAAACCACTGCAGTTGCCAAAAGCCGACTCGCCAAGCTCAACGACGGTATTGGGGATGACCAAAGAGCCCGTCAGACCTGTGCACTTTTCAAAGGCATATTTTCCAATGGAAGTGATTTGTTCAGGAATCACCAACTCGCCTGTGAGCGTGCTGCAATAATAGAAGGCGTTGTCGCCGATAAGGGTCACGTCATCAGGAATCACCGTGTTTTGGCAACCAGCAAGCAACTCGTTGTTACTCTTCCTAATGATAGCATTGCAACCATTTCGCGAGTCGAAGACGGGATTACCGTCCTCAACAACGATTTCTTCCAGTTCAACGCATCCTGCAAAGGGGTTCACGCCGATGTAGGTCACCGAACTCGGGATGTTAATGCTCGTCAGCCCGGTAAACCAGAACGACCATCCACCGATTTCAGTCACCGAACTTGGTATGGTGATGGAAGTCAGTCCACTGACACGGTTAAAGGCATCTTCGGCAATGGATTCAACCCCATCGGGAATGGTCGATTTCTTGCATCCAAATTTCAGTTCATTACTATAAGATGAGATAACAGCATTGCAGTTGTCGCGCGAATCGTAGTCCTCGTTAGCAGGGTCCACCACAAAGCCCTCGATGCCATCGCATCCATAGAAAGGTGTATAGCCAATCCATTCCACCGAAGCGGGAATGTTCACGACACCTGTAAAACCGCAGTAATCAAAGGCATCGTCACCGATTTCCTCAAGGGTGTTGGGAAGAACCAAAGTGCCTTCCAATCCCCTGCAATAGCTAAAAGCATAGCTGTCAATAATAGTTACAGCATAGCTGTTTCCATTATAAACCACATGATCGGGGATGGTCAAGGTGCCCGTGGCATCGGTGCCGTCGACATGATCTAAAACAGTCACGGAAGTCCCGCCATAGTTGACTTCATAGTTCAAATCACCATAGGTGAAGGTCTGGGCATTCAGTCCTAAAACGCCAAAGACCAGCAATAAAAAAAGGAAATGTCTTTTCATAGGATATGCTTTTAATAAGGGCAAAAATACAAATTCTCCATAAAATTACTACCTTTGCAGCCCGAAATTAAACAATAAAGCCAAAAGGCTACAGGGTGGGGACCATGACCCCTGACCATGACCATGACCACTTTTACTTCTATAAAGAGGTCAGGGTCAGAGTCAGTGGCCAGGGTCAAATAAAATACAGTCCCGAAGTCAAAAAACAACACCTTATTATATTATGATCACTGCTGACCAACTTAAAGACTTATGTAAGAGGATTGATGCCTTGAGGAGGTATCTTTGACGTCGACAGACGTACCATCGAAGCACAGGAATTAGACGAAAAGACGCAAGACCCTCAGTTCTGGGCCGACGCCAAGGCCGCCGAAGCCACCATGAAGAAGGTGCGTGAGGTGAAGGGCTGGCTCAACGGCTACAAGGAAGCCGAAGACGCTGGCAACGACCTTACCGTGCTCTTCGACTTTGCCAAGGAAGGCGAGGCCACCGAGGAGGAAGTGGACGAGCAATATAACGCCACCCTTCAAATCGTGGAGAACCTGGAGTTCAAGAACATGCTGCGCGAAGAGGCCGACCCGATGAGTGCCGTGCTGAAAATCAACGCGGGCGCAGGCGGCACCGAGGCCCAAGACTGGGCACAGATGCTCATGCGCATGTATATGCGTTACGCCGAAAACCACAAATACAAACTCACCATATCGAACCTCTTGGAAGCCGACGATGCTGGCATCAAGCAGGTGACCATGAAGATTGAAGGCGACTATGCCTACGGCTACCTAAAAGGCGAGAACGGCGTTCACCGTCTGGTACGCGTCAGCCCTTACAATGCCCAAGGCAAACGCATGACTTCGTTCGCTTCGGTGTTTGTCACCCCGCTCGTCGACGACACCATCGAAATCGTCATCGAGCAGTCGCGCCTGTCGTGGGACACCTTCCGCAGCGGCGGTGCGGGTGGACAGAATGTGAACAAGGTGGAGTCAGGTGTGCGTCTGCGTTACCAATACAAAGACCCCTACACGGGCGAGGAAGAGGAGATCCTCATCGAAAACACCGAGACCCGCGACCAACCCAAGAACCGCGAGAACGCCTTGCGCCTCTTGAAGTCACAACTCTACGACCGTGAGATGCGCCACCGTATGGAGGAGCAGAACAAGATCGAGGCGGGCAAACTGAAGATCGAATGGGGTTCACAAATCCGTTCCTACGTCTTCGACGACCGCCGCGTGAAGGACCACCGCACCAACTACCAGACCTCTGATGTACAGAGTGTTATGGACGGAAACATCGACGCATTCCTAAAGGCATACCTCATGGAGTTTGGTGGGAAGAAAGAATAATAACTATACTAAACAAAACAAAACTAACACAATGAAAACTTTAACCATCATCACCATGTTTTTGGCCATGTTTGCCAAAGACCCGACTCCAGCCATTCAACAATTTGTGAAAACCTATTTCCCCGAAACCACCATCCTTTTCACCCAACGTGATGAAGGCGAATATGAGGTTAGGTTGAGCGACGGCACGGAAATCGAGTTTACCCGTAAAGGCGAGTGGAAACACATTGACTGCAAGCACTCTAATGTTTATACCAGTGTGCCCGATGCACTTATCCCTGTTGAAATTGCCAACTATGTGAAAACCAGCTTCCCCGATGAAGACATCGTCAAGATTGACAAGGATCGCAGAGATTGGGAAATCGAGTTGAGCAACAGACTGGAAATCAAGTTTGATAAGAAATTCCGCGTCCTCGAATTCGACGACTAAGGTTATTCCCAAACCAACCATCAAGCGGCTTGAAAGATTTCAGACCGCTTTTGTTTTTTTGTGGTGACTTTACAATATGTATTTCAAAAAACGTATTTTTGCAGCCATATAAAAACGTGTATTATGATTACTTTCTTTATCGCTTTGGCCGTCCTCATTCTCGGCTATTTTGTATACGGAAAGCTTGTCGAGAAGGTCTTCGGCATCGACCCGCAACGCCCCACTCCTGCCACGACCATGGCCGACGGTGTCGACTATGTTCCGATGAAACCTTGGCGTATCTTTTTGATTCAGTTCTTGAACATCGCAGGCGTCGGGCCCATCATCGGTGCTATCATGGGCGCACAGTTCGGCACGGCATCCTTCTTGTGGATCGTGCTGGGTAGCATCTTCGCCGGTGCTGTCCACGACTACCTCGCTGGCATGATCTCGTTGCGCGACAAGGGGGCAAGCCTGCCCGAAATCCATGGCACCTACTTGGGCAACGGCGCCAAACAAATCATGCGTGCCTTCACCATCATCCTGATGATTTTGGTCGGCGTGGTGTTCGTCAACACACCTGCCACACTGCTGAACGCCAACTTCACGCAAGGCTGGAACCCTTACATCTGGATTATCATCATCTTGGTTTATTATCTGATCGCCACCTTGTTACCCATCGACAAGCTCATCGGTAAGATCTACCCCATCTTCGGCATCCTGCTGTTGGGCATGGCAGTAGCCATCTTTGTGGCTTTCCTCATCTACAAGCCTGAGATTCCTGAGTTGTGGAGTGGTATGCAGAATCGCCACCCTGACGCGACCAACAACCCCATCTTCCCGATGATGTTCATCAGCATTGCCTGTGGTGCCATCTCCGGCTTCCATGCCACGCAGTCACCACTGATGGCGCGTTGCATGGTAAATGAGAAACAAGGCCGCCCGATTTTCTATGGTGCCATGATCACTGAAGGTGTCGTGGCTTTGATTTGGGCCGCTGCCGCCGCCTATTTCTTCGGCCCCGACAGCGTCGTCGACGTGACAGGCAAGAGCGGTGCCGCCATCGTGGGCGTCATCGCCAACACGTGGTTCACGCCCGTCATCGCCACCATCACCATCTTGGGCGTCATCAGTGCTGCCGTCACCTCAGGCGATACGGCACTGCGTTCGGCGCGACTCATCATCGCTGACTTTATGCACTATGACCAAAAGCCCATCAAGAACCGTTTGATTGTGGCTGTTCCCATGTTTGTAGTCACTGCTGCTATCTTGGTCTACAGCATATCAGATGCCAAAGGCTTCCAGGTCATCTGGCGTTACTTTGCCTGGGCCAATCAAGTGCTGGCCACAGTAACACTTTGGGCTATTTCCGTATACTTGGCCAAGAACAAAGGTAAACTGTGGTATCTCATCACCCTCATCCCTGCCCTCTTCATGACCATGGTGACGGGGTGTTTCCTCTTCGTGGCCAAGGCAGCCGACGGTGGACTCGGTTCCATCCTGCCCCGCCCCGTGGGCTATGGCATCGGTGCTGCTATCACTGTGCTAGGATTGGTGCTGTTCTTGGTGTTTCTAAAAAAGAACAAGGCCCTTCGACAGGCTCAGGGACCTTTATCCTAATCACAAAAGAACCATAAATAAATGCCCGACTGGAAAACCAATCGGGCATTTTTCGTTTGCAACGGGAAAGGATTACTTCGTTGCCTGGGCGTAACCAGCGCGTACAGCTTGGATGTTGAGGTCGACGACCTCTTGGCCTTTCTTGCCGAAGATGTGGGCGATGGCCTCCTCGACCTTCTCCATGGAGATGCCGAGATAAGGCACCGTGGCACCCAGCAGCACCATGTTGGAACGGGCCTTCAGCTGCTTGGCAATCTCGTTGGCGTTGAAGGAAACGACATGCTCAAGCTTACCCAACTCAGCGTTGACCTTCTCCATATCGGGATAATTGCTGATGTTGATGAAGGGATCGTTGTTGGTGATAACCCAGCCTTCCTTACTCAACCAAGGCAGATAACGCAGGGCTTCCATAGGTTCGGAAGAGAGGATGATGTCGGCCTGACCCTCTGGGATGACATCGGCAAAGATCTCATTGTCGGAGATGCGGAGGTGCGAGAACACCGAGCCGCCACGCTGCGACATGCCGTGGATCTCGGACTGTTTCAGGTTCATGCCCATATTGAGAGCAGCGTCAGAGATAATCTTGGCCACCGAAACGATACCGTCGCCACCCACGCCGCATAATACTATATCTTTTTTCATTTTTTCATGTGTTTTTTAAGTTCAACAATGCAAGTACGATGAGGAATGATGACGGACACGCCGTTGTAGTTGACCTCTTCTTCGATGATCTTCACGTTCTCTTCGTGGTTCTTGGGTAACGGGATGATGTCGCGGATGTGCTCCGGCTCTACGCCGAGGCCTTCGCAGATGCGGCGAATCTTGTTGTGTGCCGACGAAGGCTGACCACCCGTCATGGCAGTGATGTCATTGTCGAGGATCATGACCACAACATTGGCCTTCTCGTTGACGCAGTCCATGAGGCCTGTCAAGCCGCTGTGACCGAAGGTACCGTCGCCGATGACGGCCACGCTCGGGAAGATGCCCACCTCGCTGGCACCCTTGGCCATGGTGATGGAGGCACCCATGCACACGGTGGTGTTGATGGCACCCATATTGAAGCCCAAGGTGTAGCAGCCGATGTCGCCGAACACCTTGCCACCCTTATGGTTGGCCATCACGGCGTTCAAGGCATTATAGCTGTCGACGTGCGGGCAGCCCTGGCAGAGCGCGGGCGGACGGTTGGTGACCACTTCCGGCACCTTATACATCACCGGCACATCCATGCCGAGAGCCTTAGCGACCTTTTCGGCGTTCAATTCACCATCGCGGCGGATAGTCTCATCGAGACGACCCATGACATTCTTACCCTTGCCGAGGAAGCCCTTGATGTGTTCCTCAACAAACGGCTGACCATCTTCGAGGACAAGGATTTCGTCGCACTCGTCGTAGAGCTTGTTGATCATATCGTAAGGCAACGGATACTGCGTGATCTTCACGACGGGATAGGGGCATTGTCCATCGGGGAAGTTCTCCATCAGGTAGTTATAGGCAATACCCGTGGTAATGATACCGATGTTCTTCTTCGGCCCGTCGATGTATTTGTTGAAACCAGAAGTCTCGGAAGCCTCAGTGAAAGCGGGTTGCTTGTCGATAAGGTCACGATAGAGGCGCTTGGCATTGGCCGGGAGTAGCACAAATGACTTGGCATCGGCGGGTTCGGTGAGTTCGTTCTGCGGACGGACGGGCTTGCGCACCACACCAGCGCGGCTGTGGGCCAAACGGGTCGGGATGCGATAAAGCACCGGTGTGCCGAGTTTCTCACTCAGGTCGTAACCGTAGTGCACCATATCATAAGCCTCTTGTTGATTGGAAGGCTCCAGCATGGGAATCATGGCCCAGTGACCGTAGAAGCGGCTGTCCTGCTCGTCCTGTGACGAGAACATGCTCGGGTCGTCAGCCACCACGATAAGGACGCCCTTGGTGCCGATGATGGCAGCGTTCATGAAGGGGTCGCCGCAGACGTTAAGACCCACGTGCTTCATGCAAGTCATGGCACGCTTGCCGGCATAGGCCACGCCGATGGAGGCCTCGAGGGCCGTCTTCTCGTTGGCGCACCAGTTGGCGATCACGCCGAGTTCTTTGGCCTGCTTCGAGTTGATGACATACTCTGTGATTTGGGTTGAGGGCGTGCCCGGGTAGCTGTTGATGGCCGAGCCGCCAGCGTCGATGAAGCCTTGTGCAATGGCCTCATCGCCTAAAAGCAATACTTTCTCCATATCTATAAATCTTGTACTTATACTTTATGAGTTGGCACAAAGATACAAAGAAAAACCTTACCAACAAGAAAAAAGTTACCATCATTGCGGATTTATTCCGCAAAACTTGTGCACCGAGACGATTTGTCTCATAAGGGCATCGTCTTCGTCATCGTTTTCATGCCAGATGACGAAATCGGCAAGCAGGCGCTTGCCTTCTTCGGGCCATTGTTTGGCCATACGTGCCCTGACGGTAGCCTCATCGCAATGGTCGCGCTCCATGGCGCGCCGGAGGCGTGTGGCTTCCGATGCCGACACCATCACGACGGCGTCAAAACGCTTTTCCAAACGCTTCTCAAAAATCAATGCCGATTCAAACAGGACGTATGGCGCATCTTGTTTTTTCATCCACTGCTCAAAGTCGACGAACAAGGCAGGATAGAGAATGCCTTCCAAGTCGGCCTGGGCTTTTTCATCATGGAAAATCAAGTCAGCTATGTACTTTCTATTCAGTTCTGTATCAGAAAAATAAAACGCATCACCAAAACGCTTTACCAATTGTTGGCGCACATCGGGCAAAAAATACATCTGCTTGGCTGCATCGTCGCTGCTGTAGACAGGGATGCCCAACTGCTGTTTAAACAACTCGCACACCCACGACTTGCCGCTGCCGATGTTGCCGGTGATGGCGACTTTCTTCATTGTACGATGAGGTATTCCACCTTGTCGGGGCGGGTACTGATAATCTGGACGGTGGGCGGCCAACCGGCAAGGCGCACATCAAGCAAAGGCTGCATAGCTTTCAGTTGCTGTTTGTCGACTGCCACCGTAAAACTCTCAGGTTTGATGGATGCGTAGTCGCGCATGGCCACGAGACATTTCACGGACATCGTCTCGGGGAAGAAACGCATCTTCAAACTGTCAGTCTTGATGGGCACTTCGACATCCATTTCGGTGAATTTCTCCACTTGTACTTCAACTTTCACCTCCTCGACATTTGAATGAATACAGCCGCCAAGCAGGTCGAGCGGGAGAATGGCATCGAAATTCTGACTCACATTGTTCATGGTCAGCGGCTCAGTCCTTACCGTCTTGATAGTATCGATAACCTCCTGCGGCCCGTAAATCGTCACCGACGAAGGATCGATCATCGGGATGCCATAGATGTCGTATTGCCGCGCCGTTGTAACATTGGATTGCAGGACAATTGGCACCACCTTCGACTTCAATGCATCCATGGTGAAATAGATTTTCGCGTCGTTCATGGTGATGTCCGAAGCGTTAATTCCCAGTTTTTCAGCTACTTTCTCTGCAACATATTGGCTGCTAAAGGAATAAGTATTACCGTTTTCGAGGCGATAAGACACCTCGTTCAACGGAATTGTGACGACACGGTCGCGAATCATCTTGTATCTCAAGGTATGGAAACCGTCAATATTGAGCGACATCTTTGCCGACTGCTCGGCAGAAGAAATCCATTTGTCGGCGGGCATTTCTTCCATTTGTAAGCGGAAGGAGGTCTGGGTGACATAGTCCTCCGACAATTTGACCAAAAACCACGCAGCGGTGGAGATGACCAAAAAAATGAGAAAAGTGAAGGCGGAATGCTTGTTGGTGCGTTCCACCTTCTGTTTGATACGATTCAACTCGTCCGTCATGTCAAACCGCTCCGATGATTAGATTAGGCTTGGCCAACGCGGCTGGCGCTCTGAACCAATGCGCTCTTCTCCACTTCCACTTCCGTGTTGGGAGCGAGAGAGATGACAACGGTGGTGTCCTTCACTTCGACCACCTTGCCGTGGAAACCGCCGATGGTGACCACTTTGTCGCCTTTTTGCAGGCTGTCGCGGTATTTCTGTTCTTCCTTAGCCTTCTTCGACTGAGGACGGATGAAGAACAACCAGAAAACGACGATGAGGAGAATGATGAAAAACAGGCTACCATACTTTTGCATGAAGGTCGGAGCTTGTTCTGCGGCTTGCTCAGCAGCCTGGAGTAAAATAAGTAAGTTGTTCATTTTATGTAATTTAAAGATTTAAGATTCAAAATTTGATTCGATCATATCGGCCCTTCGACAGGCCTTAAACTAATACTGATCCGGCGTTTGCACCGTGCCCTTAATACGCAAGGTGGTCTTGGCCGGGTTGGTGTTTGACATGACCGTCAGGAAACGGCTTTGGAAGCCGTGATGGCCTGAGCTGTTATAGGTCACCTTGATGTCGCCCGTCTTGCCGGGAGCGATAGGCTCGCGGGGATAGTCGCCCACCGTGCAGCCACAACTCGACCCCACATCGCTTATAATCAAAGGTGTGTTACCCGTATTGGTGAAATGGAAGGAATAGGTCACCACCTCGCCTTGCAGCAAAGTGCCGAAGTCGTGCTCTTCCTTGTCGAACTTGATGGCAGCCTGCTTGTTGGAAGTCTCTGAGGCTGATTTAGGGTTGGTCACCAAGTCGGTGGAAAGGTTGTCTCTGTCCTTGCCCCCACAGGCAATCATCACGCACATCGTCACAGCGGCAACAAATAAATACTTGATATTCAAAAGGTTTTTCATTCTCTTCTAGTTTTGATAATCATCACCGAGCCTTGATAGGTGGCGTCATTTTTCAAGCCATGGCATTTCAGCACATAGAAATAGGTGCCATCCGAGAGGCCGCCGCCGTCCCAGTCGTTTTGGTAGTCGTTCGACTGGTAGACGATGCGTCCCCAACGGTTGAAGATAGTCAAGTCGGTCTTTTCATAATAGCTGCTCAAAGGCTCATAGTTCTCGTATTCCAGCCCTTCATCACGATGACCACGAGTGCCACCTCCATTGTTGTGGGGCGTATCGCTGCCATTCTCCAAAGAAATGATGAAAAAGTCGTTGATGCCGTCGCCATTGGGCGTAAAGACATTCGGGATCTTCAGCTTCACGGGCTCCACCCTGACGCTGTGGAAATAGGAAGTGTCGCAACCCTGCGGGTTGTACACTTTCAACTCCGTGCTGAAGTCGCCCGTCTCCACGTAGGTGAAACGTGGCTCAGGCGAGGTGGATGTAATGTTATACTGCTGATTGAGAATCCAATAGAAATTGCTGATTTGCAGTGTGTCTTCGGAAAGGTTCTCAAAGAAATACGTCACATGCGGGTTTTGCAGGTAGACCGTGTCTTTCGGCTCAGTCGTGATTTCAACCACGGGATTGGGGTAGGCTTTCAGTTTCACACTGTCACGTTGCATGCAACCACGGTTGTCGGTCACCTTGATGTGATAGTATTTGTAAGCCTCCAAGCCAATGGCCCACGAAGGGTCGTTAGGTGCAATATGGAGGGGACTCAGTTCCCATTGGTAGTTGAAAGGTGGCTCATAAACGCCTGCCGTACTGTCGACCGTGGCCACAACTTGGGCATTCCTTCCGTTTTCCTCTTCCCTGTTGCTGCAGGTCAGTTTTACCTGTCGGAACTTAACCTCGAAACGCGGTTTCACCTCCACCCTGATCTCGTTTTGGCACACCAGATTGTTGCTCTCCGCCTCACGAACCTCGACACTATAGGTCGTTGTCTCGGTGGGATATACGGTAATGCTGTTGGTCGTCTGGCCGCCCGGTGACCACAAGAAAGAATACATGTAATTATTTGGCACGCTGAGCGTCACCGCCGATTCGGAGCAAACGGGCATCTCGGCGCTACAGGTAATCTCGCAAGGCTCCTGCGCCTTGGCAAAAGCCGAACAGGCCAAGGCCAAGAAGAGCAACAGGGCTTTGCATATCATGGTTGTGTTTCTCATTCCAATTGAAATAGGGTGCAAAGATAGGAAAAATCCCTTGATGAACGCAACAAGAACGTGAATATTGTTCAATCAAGCGATTATAGCTTTGTCAGTTTGACCACCTTACCCATCTGAACGGGTTTGCCGTAATGAACAAAATAAACACCTGTTGCCCAATTACTTGCATCTATCTCAACACTCCTTTGGAAGCGAACCGATGTCATGATGTTACCCAACACATCGAAAACCACCAAATCCGAAAAGCCTTCCGAATCCAATGTCACCGTGAACTTGTCGTTAGTAGGATTGGGGTAGATACCAGGCTCAATTTCAGGTATTTCCGGACCAACAGGCGTAGGCATTACGGCACTCCATGAGGCTTCCCATCCCGTGGAAGTGGTGGCACAATCGGAGCGGAACTCGACGCACATCACATTGGAGGAAGACTGCACCACGCCTGGACTATGGGTGTTCCACCGGCCTATCTTCGGGGCATACACGTCATCCCCATCATAAACCCACAGGAAATCATAATCAGCCTCCAAACTGAAACTGCTGAAATCCAATCGTATGGTCGACTCTTCTGGGCCACGGATCACCCATATCTTGCGCTCGTCGTCGCCATAGTTGCGATGGTCGAGACGACCTTCCGTTCCTTCAAGGACGGTGACAGGTGTGCCTTCATTGATGAGCTTGTAGTAATAGTTCCAATCCCAATAAGGACCTGGATCAGTGTGGCTTTGGTCAGGATAATGCTGGTGACCGCGGATTTTGGTACAGGCATCTTCGCCACCGAGGTCATGGACACCATAGTTGAGACAGGTGCCGTTGTCAAGGGTGTCACGATAAAAGGTGCGATGTCCGTTGATGGCAGCAACACGAGAGCAGATGTCACGCACCAAATCGGCTGACGACCGATACATCTCCTCCGTAAAAAAACTCCATATATTGCCATAGGCTTCATGTTCGATGCCGATGGTATAGCCATTGGCCGAGCGGGCATGCCAAGCCTTGTCGGCTTCGCGCACCATCTGCGTCACCTGACCATCGGCCGAGCGGATGACATAGTGGGCAGAAACCTCTGCATCGCAGTTCTTGAACCAACTGATGCAACCCGCGTAGGTGCCTTCTGTATAGTGAATCACTATGGCCTTTACGGGTTTGGTACGGGGTTCCCAGTTGCATTCCGGAGCAGGGTCCCAGATGGCCAAAGGATAGTCGGGGCCTCGTGTGACACCTATTTCAGGAGCTGTGAGCATTTCCAGGTTTTCAGAAAAAACGTCCTTCAAGTCAACATGATACTGTTTGAAACCATATTGCTCCGCCTTTTTGGCATCGTTCAGGAAAAGGCACACCGAATACAACATCGATTGCATGGGATATATGTCTATACCTTCTCCCTTCGGAAGTTCCGAAAGTTTTTGGATTACAGAAAGATAACCTTTAATATCAGAAGCCTTGCTTTCTTTTGCCAAACGGTCGAATGCCTTAGCGTATGCCAACACATTCTTTTCGGGACTTTCCAATACCTCTGCTTCCGAAATGCCCGACAACTCCGACACAAGATGCAGGTTCTCACGGAAATAGTTCTTGCCGTCCTTCACCAAACCCATCAAGCCGTAGGCACGCGGCATGGCATCGGGACCGTCGTTGAAATAGTTTGCATCCGTCAGGTGATAGCAATGCGTGTTGGTGAAGGAGACGGCCTCTAACATGCCTCGAGGAATGTCGGGGCAAGCTTCATACGCAACATTGAAGACAGACTTATAGCTTTGTATTTCATTGTTTTGCGCTAACCCAATCAAAGGAAGCAACAGCGAGAGCGCAAAAAACACAAACAGACGTTTCATAGCATACAATTTGATGACAAAAATACACATTTTTCTTTTTTAAGGGGAATGAGTTTTTTTGACTCACTTCGTTTCGTCGAATCTAAAGATTTCGTATCTTTGCGGATTCAAGGAAAGTCATATAAAAACAACATAAAATGAGTACACTCAACGATTTCCAAAAAGAGATTCTTGCCGGCATCCCCGATGAACTGCCGGAAGTGAAACCTTACGATACCACCATCAACCATGCGCCCAAACGCAAGGACATCTTGACGAAGGCCGAGAAGAAGCTGGCCATCCGCAACGCTTTGCGTTACTTCCCCGCCAAGTTCCACGCCACTTTGGCCCCCGAATTTGCCGAGGAGCTGGAGAAATACGGCCGCATCTACATGTACCGTTTCCGTCCGTCCTATAAGATGTACGCCCGCCCAATCGAGGAATACCCTGCCAAATGCAAGCAGGCCGCAGCCATCATGCTGATGATCCAGAACAACCTCGACCCTGCCGTGGCACAACACCCGCATGAGCTCATCATCTACGGCGGCAATGGCGCCATCTTCCAGAACTGGGCACAATACCGCCTCGTGATGCAATACCTCGCCAACATGGACGAAGACCAGACCTTGGCCATGTACAGCGGTCACCCGATGGGACTCTTCCCGTCGCATAAGGACGCTCCGCGCGTGGTGGTCACCAACGGCATGATGATCCCGAACTACAGCAAACCCGACGACTGGGAGCGTTACAACGCCCTCGGCGTGACACAATACGGCCAGATGACCGCTGGCTCCTATATGTATATCGGCCCCCAAGGCATCGTCCACGGCACCACCATCACCGTTTTGAACGCAGCCCGCAAGCACGGCGGCAGCACCGCTGGCAAGCTGTTTGTCACCGCTGGCCTCGGCGGCATGAGCGGTGCCCAGCCCAAGGCTGGCAACATCGCCGGTGTGGTGAGCATCACCGCAGAAATCAACCCTGCTGCCACGCAGAAGCGTTATCAGCAAGGCTGGGTCGACGAGGTGTACGACAACATCGAGGAACTGTTTAAGCATGTCAACGCGAGCCTCGCCAAGAAGGAAGCCCGCAGCTATGCCTACCAAGGCAATGTGGTGGACCTTTGGGAATATGCCGCCGAGCATGACATCCATGTCGACCTCGGCTCCGACCAGACCTCGCTCCACAACCCGTGGGCAGGCGGTTACTATCCTGTCGGACAGTCGTTTGAGGAGTCGAAAGCCATGATGGCCGAGAATCCCGAGCTCTTCAAAGAGAAGGTGCAGGCTTCGTTGCGCCGCCATGTGGCCGCCATCAACAAGCTGACCGCCAAGGGCATGTACTTCTTCGACTACGGCAACGCCTTCCTGCTGCAGAGCAGCCGCGCTGGTGCCGACATCCTGAAAGAAGATGGTACTTTCCGCTATCCTTCTTATGTGCAGGATATCATGGGCCCCATGTGCTTCGACTACGGCTTCGGCCCCTTCCGTTGGGTCTGCGCCTCTGGCAAACCTGAAGACCTCGCCGTCACCGACGACATCGCCTGCAATGTGCTTGAGGAGATTGCCCGCACGGCTCCTGCTGAAATCCAGCAGCAGATGCGCGACAACATCCAGTGGATCCGTGGCGCACAAGAGAACCACCTCGTGGTGGGTTCGCAAGCCCGTATCCTCTATGCCGACTGCGAAGGCCGCACCAAGATCGCTGCCGAGTTCAACAAGGCCATCGCTGACGGCCGCTTGAGCGGTCCCGTTGTGCTTGGCCGCGACCACCACGACGTGAGCGGCACCGACAGCCCGTTCCGTGAGACCTCCAACATCTACGACGGCTCGTCGTTCACCGCCGACATGGCAGTGCAGAACGTCATCGGCGACGGTTCCCGCGGTGCCACCTGGGTGAGCATCCACAATGGTGGCGGTGTAGGCTGGGGCGAAGTCATCAACGGTGGCTTCGGCATGGTCCTCGACGGCACCGCTGATGCTGACCGTCGCCTCCACTGCATGCTGCATTGGGACGTGAACAACGGCATCGCCCGCCGCAATTGGGCCCGCAACGAAGGCGCCACCTTCGCCATCAAACGCGCCATGGAGGCCGAGCCTAAATTGAAGGTTACACTGCCAAATCTCGTTGAGGACAAGATTTTGGAAAACCTGTTTTAACTGAATGACAATTTGTAGAGACGGTGTGCACACCGTCTCTACAAAAACACATTGCATATTCTAAATTATTCCGTACTTTTGCGACATCATTAAGTATCAAATAGCAAACACAACTAACAAATCATTCCAATTATTAACCCTAAAAAATTAAGCGTATGAAGAAAGTTATTTTCTCTTTGATTGCAGTGGTCGTCATGGCCTTGAGCTTTGTTTCCTGCGGCAATAGCGGCAGCAACGGTGGTGACAAGGGCAACGACAAACAACAACAAGGTCTCGTCGGCGAATGGTACTACAACGACAACACCTACTACACCTTCAATGAAGATGGTACGGGTTCCTACATGGCTTATGGTGTTTTGGTCGGCAACTTCACCTACAGTGAAAGCAACGGCAAGCTCACCCTCAACTACGAAGGATTCACCGATCCCACCGTGTTTAACTACAAAGTGGAAGGCAAGACCCTGACCATCCTATCTGGCGAAGGCAACATCGGCAGTGACACGGAATACAAACGCAAATAAACGCTATTTCGTGACTTTGTAGAGACGCAATTCTACAAAACCTCTAAAGCGGACGCACTAGTGCGTCCACTTTTTTTGTTTTATCGCTTAAAAAAGCAAAATGTATTGCGGGTAATAAAATTATTACCTATTTTTGCAGAAATGAAAATAGAAAAAGTTTGGCTGACGGAGACAGCCGTATGGATTAGAACCGATGAAGGCAAGGAAGCCTGTGAACTCTTTGCAGACTATCCTCGCTTGCGTTACGCCACGAAAGAACAACTTGTTGATTTCACAACAGATGAATTTGGAATCCATTGGGAAGAGCTGGATGAAGATTTGAGTTTTGAGGGGTTCTTTGAAAAACAAGAACCGACAGCTCTTTATCAACTCTTCATGACGCATCCTGAACTGAACGTGTCTGCACTGGCACGCCGCATGGGAATCTCGCAAAGCTTAATGGCACAATATATCAGCGGCAAGAAAAACGCCAGCAAAGCCCGCATGGCCTTGATTCTCGACACGATTCATGCTGTTGGGCGGGAATTGACGGCTGTGTGATTACACATTTTACAAAGACATTGAAGGGCGTGCCTGTTGGCGCGCCCTATTTTTTGATCCACTCAAATTGATAGCTGGTTTACTTTTTGTATTTTTTCAACAAGTCCTCCACCTGTCTTCTGTAGGTCTCGGTTTTCAGCGGGTCGCTCTCGCGGTTTGCAGTGGCCACATAAGCCAGGTTGTTATATTTGCTGTCGACAATGATGACGCCGCATCGGCTCATATCTTTGTAGGGCACAGTGTACATGGTACCCATGGTAAGCACACCGATGAGCACACCTTTCCCTATTTGTCCGGCATAATTGCCTCCTGTTCTGGTGAAGCCCCAGTTATAGGCCAACAGTCCGAAGCGCTCGTTCCGCGCCTCAAGAATGGAATCGATAGTAGGAGGGATAGGAATATCTTTGGTGCGAACATTGTTTTCCACATAGTTCATCAGCAAATAAATTTCGTTTTGCACTCTGTTGTTGACCAAACTATCCTCAATGACGATACTTCCTTTGACGGGTATGGTCTTGCTTCGTGACAACTCTTTTTCGAAAAGAGTCTTGGCAACTCCCGTAAGTGAATCGTTGTAGGCAATGTTATTGCCTTTTTCGATGATGCCGACATAATTCAGCGGCTCAAATTGCTGCACTTGTCGGATGTCAGCTCGAGTCAGGGAAGAGACAAAACCTCGGTTGGCAGTGCACGAGGCAAAAAACCCAACGAGCATAATGGAAAGTGCCATGATAAATGCGTTCTTCATATTCAACAGTTTTAATATTTAGTTATCCTTCAGCGCCTTAAGGATATTATTCCAAAAGAAGCGTGGCACTGATATACCACATCTCTTGATGGAGGTCGTGAGAAAACCCTTGCAGGAAAATGCAACTATAACAGCCCACGCATAATGCGCGAACCATCACACTCACTTGCCTGCGAAAATTTCTCACGTTTCCATCAACAAGACGAGCATAACGCTTCGTGTTTCTATATGTCGGCGGAACAAAGTCAGCCATAAGAACCACTGCAAAGATAGTACTTTTTTAATAAACAAGCGAAACAAGCCGATTTTTTGAATGAATTCGCGGGAAAAGTTGTACCTTTGCAGTGCAATTTCAAATCGTCTAAAACACTACAAAATAATGAAAAAAGAAGTCAAATTCAGCCTAGTCTACCGCGACATGTGGCAGTCGTCAGGCAAATATGTGCCCCGCAAGGACCAACTGGAGCAAATCGCCCCCTTGATTATCGAGATGGGATGCTTCGACCGTGTGGAGACCAACGGCGGTGCCGCCGAGCAGGTCAACCTGCTTTATGGCGAGAACCCGAACCCGTCCGTCCGCGCTTTCACGGCAGCACTGCATAAAGGCGGCATCGAGTGCCACATGCTCGACCGCGCCCTCAACGCCTTGAGAATGAACCCTGTGCCCGCCGACGTGCGCCAACTCATGTACAAGGTTAAGAAAGCACAAGGTGTCGACATCACCCGTATCTTCTGCGGCCTCAACGACGTGCGCAACATCATCCCGTCCATCCATTGGGCCAACGAAGCTGGCATGATTTCGCAAGCTGCCATGAGCATCACCTACTCGCAGGTGCATACCGCCGAGTATTATATGCATATCGCTGACCAGCTCATCGAAGCCGGTGCCAAGGAAATCGCCCTTAAGGACATGGCTGGTGTGGGTCGCCCCGTCAGCTTGGGCCGCATCGTGGAGCATATCAAGAAACAACACCCCGAAATCAAGGTGCAATACCATGGCCACACCACCCCTGGCCTCTCGATGGCTTCGATGCTTGAGGTCTGCAAGGCCGGCTGCGACTATGTCGATGTGGCCATGGAGCCGCTGTCATGGGGCACCGTCCATCCCGATGTCATCAGCGTGCAAGCCATGCTGAAAGACGCTGGCTTCCTCGTCAAGGACATTGACATGAAGACCTATATGGCCGCCCGTAGCATGACGCAGAGCTTCATCGACGACTTCCTCGGCTACTGGATCGACCCGCGCAACCGTTACATCAACTCGTTGCTTTTGGGTTGCGGTCTGCCCGGTGGCATGATGGGTTCGCTGATGGCCGACCTCAAACCGGTACACGCTGCCATCAACATGAACCGCAAGAAAGACGGCCTACCGGAAATCAGCGAAGACGAGATGCTCGTCGAGCTTTTCGAAGAGGTGCAAAACATCTGGCCCAAGTTAGGTAACCCGCCTTTGGTCACCCCATTCAGCCAATACACCAAGAACATCGCGCTGATGAACCTCTTCGCGCTCAGCAAAGGCGAGCCGCGTTACGAGACCTCCATCGACCCCGCCGCATGGGATATGATCCTCGGCAAGGCTGGCAAGTTGCCAGGCACCCTCGCTCCCGAAATCGTGGAGCTGGCCAAGAAGAAAGGCTTCGAGTTCTTCACGGGCAACCCGCAGGATAACTACCCCGATGCCTTGCCGCACTTCATCGAGATGATGGAAAAGGAAGGCTGGGACCGCGGTCAGGACGACGAAGAGCTCTTCGAGTTCGCCATGCACGAGAAGCAATACCGCGAGTACAAGTCGGGCGAAGCCAAGCGTCGCTTCAACCAAGAGCTGGAGGCCAAGATGAAGGCCAAGTTCGAAAAGGCTGGTGGCGAGGCCAAGATCCCGGACCTGCGTGCTTTGCGTCATCCCAACGCCGAGCCCGTCATCGCCCCTGTGAGCGGCATCGTGATGTGGGAAGTCGACTTCGACGACAAGAGCATCGCTCCTGCCCCTGGCAAGGTCTACAAGGAAGGCGATCTGCTCTGCGCCATCAACTCGGAGCATGGCATGGAACCTGTCTACGCCCTCTGGTCTGGCAAGATTGTCGAGGCTACAGCCGACCAAGGCAAACGTGTCAGCAAGGGTGAAACCATTGCTTTTATTGAGAAATAAGGCCTATTGGTACAATTTAAGCAACAAGCATTATCATTGTGGTATATTATTTGCTAATTTTGCCGCGTCTTAAATAATTGACAAAAACACTTAACCTAATTATTAACTTAAACTTAATCAAAATGAAAAAGTTATTTTTGACCTTAGCTCTTGCCTTCGTTGGCATCATTAGTGCAAACGCTCAACTGTGGATTGGTGGTGCCGTCGGCGCTGGCATTACCAAGAACAGCACTTCTTTCACAATCGCCCCTGAAGTCGGTTACAGCTTCACTGGCACGCCTTTGACCGTTGCCGCCGAAGTGGATTATTCCTTTATGAAGATGAAAGACTTCGATGCCCAGCACGAACTGATCCTGAAACCCTATCTGCGCTGCAACCTCATGACGATTGAGAAATTCGGCGTTTTCATGGATCTCACTGGCGACTTCGGCGTTGTCAACAACGATGGTTGGGCTATCAGTCTGCGTCCTGGCGTGGCTTGGATGGCTACTGAACACTGGACTGCCGCCTTCCGTTTCGCTTTCGCACAATACGACCATGGCATGTACCACCCGGAAAATGGTTTCTATCTGGATTGCGCCACGTTGGCACCTCAATTTGGACTGTACTATAACTTCTAAGATTATAGAAAGCTGAGACATCTATCATGTCTCCATAGCAAAAAAGCCGCTCTTCCGAGCGGCTTTTTTGTTTATGAGATGCGTTGGTACACCGTCGCCACACGGCTGACGTTGTAAACTCTCATGGTAATGGTGTCCTTTTTCTTCTCGGACGGGAACTTCACACTTGCATCAATATTCCCAAAACCGCCGAAAGCCTTGTCGTCGGTGGTAAGGATAATGCGATAGTCGCCTGTCTCCCTGACGGGAATCTTGTAATCGGGAATGGAAATCGGTCCCCAGTTGAAAACAAAGATCAGGTTACCGCGCTCGTAGACGACGGTCTTGTTTTCTTCGTCTGCATATAACATCCAGGCTGGCGGCGCCTGCATCACGGGATGGTGCTTCACGAACTCAAGCATGGCCTTGTCAAAGGCACCCATGAAACGGTATTTCAGGTTGTCATTATCCACCAACGACCACTGGCGACGAGCGTATTGGTAGCTCCAACCGTTATCTAAACGCGGGAAATCAATCCACTCAGGGTGGCCGAACTCATTGCCCATGAAGTTGAGCCAAGCCTCACCGCCCAAAGTGAGCGTGAAGAGGCGAATCATCTTGTGCAAGGCGATACCACGGTCGACAGTCATGGAAGGAGTGTCAACACTCATGGCGGTGTACATCTCCCTATCCATCAAACGGAAAGCGATGGTCTTGTCGCCTACAAGGGCTTGATCGTGGCTCTCAGCATAAGCCACTGTCTTAGTCTGCGGCAGATGGTTGGTCATAGTGAAGAAGAAGTTCTTCATGTTCCACTGTTCCTCAGGCTCGTCTTTCAGCACTTTGATCCAGAAATCGGGCAGGCCCATGCCCAAACGGTAGTCGAAGCCCATGCCGCCATCGGCAATCGGGTTGCAGAGACCTGGCATACCACTCACATCCTCTGCAATAGTGACGGCTTTCGGATTCAGTTCATGACATAGCGTGTTGGCCAATTGCATATAGGTGACCGCATCGTCATCCACATTGTCGCCAAAGTACTTTTCCGGTGCATCGAATGTCGTTCCAATGCCATGGTCGAGGTAGAGCATCGAAGTCACGCCATCGAAACGAAAGCCGTCGAAGCGGAACTCTTCCAACCAGTAGCGCACATTGGAGAGCAGGAATTGCAGCGTCTCTTCCTTGCCATAGTTGAAGAGTTTGGAATCCCAAAGGTCGTGATTGCCACGCGCTCCAGGATGCAAGTATTGGCTGTCGGAGCCATCGAACAGGTTGATGCCCTCACGAATATTCTTCACCGTGTGGGAATGTACGAGGTCCATGATGACCAGCATGCCCATGCCGTGCGCCGTGTCGATGAGTTCTTTCAACTCTTCGGGCGTACCGAAACGCGAACTCGGCGCGAAGAAATTGGAGACATGATAACCAAATGAGCCGTAATAAGGATGTTCGGCAATGGCCATGAGTTGGATGGCGTTGTAACCGTCAGCCTTGATGCGCGGCAATATCTTTTCTGTAAACTCTTTGTAGGTCCCTACCCTAGCCTCTTCCTGTGCCATGCCGACATGCGTCTCGTAAATCAACAGCGGCTCGTCCTTCAATTGTGGCGCGGCATGCTTATAAATATAAGGTGTCGGCGGATTCCAAAACTGGCCAGCAAAGTCCTTGTTGCCTTCGTCCTGAATCACCCGCTTGATATACACGGGAATACGTTCATGTTCCCCAATCTGCGACTGCACCAGCACCTTCAGCTTGCTGCCATGCACCAACCTGTCGGCGAACTCGCTATCAGGCAGAAAGATCTCCCACAGGCCGGCACCTGCCAGTTCCAGCGGATACTCATAGCGGTTCCAGTTGTTGAAGTCGCCCATCAGCGAGAGGTAATGCGCTGCTGGCGCCCATTCGCGGTACCACCAACCATGGCGGCGTTTGTCGTAATTGAAGCCCAAAAACTGATGTGCCGTGGCAAAAGTCTTGAGGCTACCATAGCGGGCAATGATACCGCGCAGCCGCTCTTCATAGCGGTCGTGACGTTTGTCTACCTGCTTGACAACAGGTTCCAGCCAAGGGTCGTTTTTTACAAGGGGAAGCATAGCCTAGTTCTTTTGTATAATGCAAAAATATCAAAATCTCCTCAATTCCAACCGTTTTCAAACACAATCTTTCCCGAATCCAAATCGATAATCTTTGTCTCTGCCGCTGCTAAATGGACAGCATGCACCTCTGATGCAAAGTCGTTCATGTCAAACTCATTGGCCTTGCTACGGCCCATCATGGCCAAGGCATCATGCGGGATCTTCACCTCCACATCCCTCACCTCGTTACGGTTGAAGTTCACAACCACCAGCAAACGCTCCGTTTCGGAATAGCGCAAGAAGGCATAGACATACTGCGGGTCGAAGTTCATGTACCATGGGTTGCACCACATCAGGTCGTAGAACTTGCCTTCGCTGATGGCTGAATGTTCGTTCCTGAAATGCAACAGCTGTCGGTAATAGGCAAACAATTGATTTTGCTTTTCATCAAACTGACCGCCATCAAATGTGCCGCCGTTCATCCACTTCTGATGCTCGGGCATGTGGCAATAGTCAAAGATTGAAGTGCGACCATCGTCGCCGCTGTAACCCACTTCTCCGAGGGCATTCTCACCGCTCTCTTGACCATTATAAACCATAAACGGTCCGGTATTCATCAAGGCGGAGAGTGCCACTGCAGGCAAAGCAGCGAAGGCATCACCCACAAACTGTGGCGAGGCCAAGCGCTTCTCGTCGTGGTTCTCCATGAAACGCAGCATGTGGGCATCCATCTCGTGCAAGTCTTTCCACACCTGGCTGATTTCCTTCGCCTCGTGACCTTCGCAAAGCACACATTCCAAGGTATTATACAAACCCACCTTATCATAAAGGTAGTCAAAGCCTGCATCCAAGAAAGGTTTGTACAGGTCGGGCTGGTAGATTTCCGCAATCATCAGAGGTTGGTAGTCTTTCCTCAAATGCTCGATCACCCACTGCCAGAAGGCTACGGGCACCATCTCGGCCATGTCCACGCGGAAACCGTCGACGTTTTTGCCGCACCAAAAACGCAGGATTTCGAGCATCTTCTCCCACGTGTCGTGCTCATCGTAGTTCAGCTTCACCGTGTCGTACCAATCATTGATACTCGGATAGGGTGAAAACACATTGTTGCCTGTGGCCTTGGCAGGGAACTCTTCGTATGGCTGCTCGCCGATTCTTCTTGGCGACACAAACGCTTGTCCTTCGCAATAATAGAAATTGCAAGGGTCGAAGCCCTTGTTCTGCCGCGCCAAGTGATTGGGAATAAAGTCCATGATGACTTTCATCCCTTTTCTGTGGATACGACCGACCAGTTTTTCAAAGTCGTCCATCGTACCCAAATCGGGGTCGATGGCATGGTAATCGGTAACGGCGTACGGCGAGCCCGCGCGGCCTTTGGTGATGTCGGGATGCGTTCCTGTGCTTTCGGAGGCGTGTTCCAAGATGCCCGTCAGCCAGATATGGGAGAAGCCCAAGTCCTTGATGGCATCAAGCGCGGTTTCGTCAATGTCATTGAAAGTACCGCAGCCGTTTTCGGCCTTGCTGCCGTTGACGCGGAAGTCGGTTTGTTTGTTGCCAAACAGTCGGGGGAAGAGTTGATAGATGTTCATACGGCAAAATTAGAAAAACTTGTACAAAAAACCAAAACAATGAAAAATGTACTACCTTTGCACATTATGAAAGCTAAGAAAACTCTTTTCCTCATCGCAGCGTTGCTTTTCTGCAACCTCCTTTCCGCCCAAGTGCAACCCACCTGGGAATCCATCAACGAGCGCGGCTATCCGCAGTGGTTCTCCGACGCCAAGTTGGGCATCTTCATCCATTGGGGTGTGTATTCCGTGCCCGCATACGCCAGCCTTGAAGGCTATGCCGAGTGGTACTACCGTGGCCTAATGACCAACGACGACCGCAAGGCCTTCCAAGAACGCATCTACGGCAAAGACTTCAGATACGAAGACTTTGCACCGATGTGGAAAGCCGAGCTTTGGAATCCCGACGAATGGGCAGAGTTGTTCAAGAAATCAGGAGCAAAATACGTCTTGTTGGTCTCGAAGCACCACGACGGCTTCTGCCTCTGGCCGAGCCAATATGCACCAGGTTGGAACTCCGTAGAGGTCGGGCCACACCGCGACATTTGCGGCGAGCTGACCGAAGCGGTACGCAAAAAAGGCCTCAAGATGGGCTTCTATTACTCCCTGCCCGAGTGGAAAAGCGACATCCATCGCTGGTATGTCGACCCCGACGACCAAATAGGAACATACGTCGACACGCACATGATTCCGCAGTTCAAGGAACTCGTCACCAAATACAAGCCCACCGTCCTCTTCACCGACGGCGAGTGGCGCAACAGCGCGGAGCAATGGCACGCCACAGAATTGATTTCGTGGTACTACAACACCGTAGGCAAAGACGCCATCGTCAACGACCGCTGGGGCGACGGACAGCAACACGGTTTCCGCACGCCTGAATACAGCGCTGGCATCACAATGACCGACAGGCCTTGGGCTGAATGTCGCGGTTTGGGTCGCTCGTTTGGCCTCAACCGCAACGAGCCTTTGGAAAACTATATGACTTCCGACGAGCTCATCCGACATTTCTGCGTCCTCGTGGCTGCTGGTGGTGGCATGACCCTCAATGTGGGCCCTGCTGCTGATGGCAAGATCCCTTTGTTGCAGCAAGAAAGATTGTTGGACCTCGGCAAGTGGCTCGATATTAACGGAGAAGCCATCTACGGCACACGCCCTTACAAGAAGTTCTACGAGATGAAACCCGTCAAGGTGGTGCGCAACGACAACGAAATCAACTTCGACTGGAAGCGCAACTCGCCCGACCCTGCCATCAGTTGCGACCATTTCCAAGCGCATTGGCAAGGCGTATTCTTCTGTGAGAAAGACAAATACACCTTCGAGATTCAGACTGATGACAAGGCCAAACTGATCATCGACGGGAAGACTGTCATCGAAGACACAAACAAAGCGAAGACGGGCAAGATGAAATTAGACCAAGGCCAGCATAGCATCGAAATCTTCTACGAAGAAGACGAGCTCGAAGCCACGATTGCCTTATATTGGTCGTCAAAGAAGATGGAGAAACAGGTCATGAAAGACTTTCAAATGGGGGCTATGCTTCCCACCATGGGTTTGAAAGCCACCTATACCTGCGAACAACCCTGCATTTGCTACACACAAGGCAAAGACGCGCTCTACGCCATCGCCTTGGATTATCCTGAAGACCAATTGGTGTTGAACCTCGACAAGCCTGCCGATGATATGAAAGTAACACTGTTAGGTTGTCCAAAGGTTTTGCCTTGGAAATACAAAGATGGAAAGCTTTACATCGACACTGGCGGACTGAAGTACAATGACATCCGCAGCACAGCGGCTTGGGTATTCAAGATGAAATGAAAAAAGCGGCGTTTGCCGCTTTTTTTGTTTATCCGATAGGACCGTCCGTCAGTTCCTTTAGGCCTTGATAGCCAATGATTCGACTCGTTCCTTTAGGCACACGTTTGATGTAGAAGCGCTCGTCCTCCTGCACGAACTTGACATGCAGCAGGTCGCCTTTCGGGAAACAGTCCAAAGCGCCATAGCGCGTTGGACCATCATTCGTCTGATAGGAGAAGTCGGAGGTCTTCACAAACGTCATGCGTTTCTTGCCCTTGAGGATGCTGGTGTTGAAGCCGTCGAAATAGTTGCGGTTGGCCCATTTTCCGGCAAATTCTGCAGGATTCTTCAAGTCATAAAGATATACACGGAACTTCTTGTCGGTCTTCGGTTGCAATTCAAGGATTTTCTGAAAGACCACATTTTTACCGATCGACGCCTCCACATACATCCATTGGAAACGGTTGTCGGGTCGCTCCCAAATCGGGACAAAATGCACCATCGCCGTCGTAGAATCGTTCACCTGCATGACATAATCGCCCTGCATCGTGCGGTAAAACTGCTTGGCATCTTCTTCGGTAAACTTGGGTTGTTTTTGAGCGAAACCACTAAATGCCAACAATATAGCGGCAACAACCAATGCTATTCTCTTCATATCAGATTTTTCCTTCGGTTTGAGTGCGCAAAAATAGCAAAACTTATTCTCTTTTGCCAAGGAATTATGCAATTCTCCCCTATCGTTTCTTCTTCAATTCCTCAAACGCCTTGTCAAAATCGCTTTCAGTGTAGCTGTCGTCTAGGACATGGCGCTCGGGGCCCATGGTCCCATACATAGTGTTCTCGAAATGGAAGAGCAACCGACCCGTTTGAATCAGTTGGTCGTTGTCATAGTCGTCAGGGAATGACCCCAACCTATCGAAGATTTCCTTGGTAATCTCATAAAGGAAGCGAGTCTGCCCTTCTCGATTGGTGTACATGAGATAGCCATAGTACTTGTTGCGTTGTTGGTCATAACAAGCTTTCCAGTAGTTTCCTTCTTTACATAGTTTCATTATTCTTCGTTTTTAGATGATATCATTCCCAGTTCGTCCAACATGAAAGCATATTCCAAAACAACTTCCTTGTATCCTTCGAAACGACCCGAAGCGCCACCATGTCCGTAATCCATCTCGGTCTTCAGGTACAAAGGATTCTTGTCCGTCTTCAAGGCACGAAGCTTGGCCGCCCACTTGGCAGGCTCCCAATACTGCACCTGACTGTCGTGCAATCCCGTGGTGATGAGCATGGCAGGATAGTCCTTAGCCTCCACATTGTCGTAAGGCGAATAGGAAAGCATGTAGTCGTAATACTGCTTCTCATTGGGGTTGCCCCACTCGTCGTATTCGCCCGTCGTCAACGGAATGCTCTCGTCAAGCATGGTGGTGACCACGTCAACGAAAGGCACTTGGGCGATGACGCCCTTCCACAAGTCGGGACGCATGTTGACCACAGCGCCTACCAACAATCCACCAGCGCTGCCGCCCATGGCGAACATTTTTTGCGGAGCAGTGTAGCCTTTATTAATAAGGTATTCGGCACAGGCGATAAAATCGAGGAAGGTGTTCTTCTTGTTCAGCATCTTACCATCGTCGTACCACTGTCGTCCCATCTCCTCGCCGCCACGGATGTGGGCGATGGCCCAGACGAAGCCACGATTCAAGAGGCTGAGGCGTGCCACTGAGAAGTAGGCATCCATGCTGGAGCCGTAGGAGCCATAACCATATAACACCAATGGTCGATTAAGGGGCCCTGAGCCCGTCGAAGGGCCCGACCCTTTTGTGCGCGGCCCTTCGACGGGCTCAGGGACCGTGGTATCCACGTTTTTCTTATAAACGATCGAAATCGGCACCAACACGCCGTCATGCGAAGGTGCCATCAAGCGCTCGGTGACATACTCCTCTGGGTTATAGCCACCCACGATTTCCTGACGTTTGAGCAAGGTCTTGGTGCGATGTTCCATATCCCATTCGTAGACCGACGAAGGCGTAGTCATGGAGTTGTAGGCATAACGCAAGGTGACGGCATCAAAGTCGGGATTGGCACCCACACCAGCGGTATAGGCCGGCTCACCGAAATCAAGATAATAGTCAGTGCTGCCGTCCCAAGAACGAACACGAATCTTCACCAAGCCGTTCTCGCGTTCCTCGATGACAAAAAACTTGCTGAAGATAGTGAAGCTTTCAATCATCACCTTCTCACGGTGGGCGATGACTTCCATCCAATGCGTCATTTCGGTCTCTTCGACGGGTGTCCGCATGATCTTGTAGTTCTTCGCACCATCGGCATTGGTTTGGATATAGAAATGCTCCTTGTAATGGTCGATACCATACAGCATGTCGGGCTGACGCTCCTGAAACACACGGAACTCATTAGTGGGCTGGCTGCTCTCGAGGATGCGGCATTCCGACGACAGCGTCGAATCCGAGTTGATGATCAGATATTTTCTTGATTTCGTCTTGCTGATGTAACACACGAAAGTCTCATCGGTCTCTTCGTAAACCAACACATCATCGGCAGCAGCCGTTCCCAAACGGTGGCGCATAATCTTGCAAGGCCGCAAGGTCTCGTCTTTCACGCCATAGAAAAGCGTCGTGTTGTCGCTAGCCCAGACCACATTGCCCGAAGTGCCGGAGATGGGCTCACCGACCAGCTCGCCCGTTTCCAAGTCTTTGACATAAACGGTATAGATACGGCGACTCACGGTATCGACAGAATAGGCCAGCAGCTTGTCGTCCTCGCTAAGGCTAAGCTCGCCAATCTCGAAAAAGGCATGGCCTTTGGCCAGCACATTGCCATCGAGTAAAATCTCTTCTGGCGCATCAAGGCTATGGTGTTTGCGGCAATAGATGGGATACTCCTTCCCCTCCTCGTAACGCGTGTAGTGGTAATACTCACGAATCTTAATCGGCACCGAGTTGTCGTCTTGCTTGATGCGGCCCGTGATCTCCTTAAACAACTGCTCCTGAAGCGGTTCGGTATGTTTCAGGCATGCTTCCTCATATTGGTTTTCTGCTTCGAGATAAGCGATAACCTCAGGGTTTTCGCGCTCGTTGAGCCAATAATAGTTGTCGACACGGGTATGGCCATGTATCGTCATCTCATGGGGATGGATGGCGGCTTTAGGGGGAGTCAGCGTGTTATTCATTGCAGAACGCATCAGAACGAGAACGTCAATCCGAAGGTGGGCAGGATGGGCAGTTGGCGCGCAATCTGGCTAGTGACCATATTGACATAGAACACGTTGTTGCGGTTATAGACGTTGGTCACACTGAGGTCGGCCTCCAGCATGATGTTCTCAGTGAAATAGAACTTGCGTTTCACATCAATGTCGAAGCGGTGGTAGGTGGGCAAACGGCCTGCATTGAGGTCTCCATAAAGCACGCCCAAATCACCGTTGGTGGTGGTGTAGTCGAAGTTGATGCCATCCTGGAAGGAGTAGTATTCATAGAACCCTTGCACCTGAGTGAACGGGAAGCCCGTACCGAAGTTCCAGCGTCCGCTGAACTCCCACTGGCGCTTCGAACCAGCCGTGTAGGTCAAAATGACATTGACATTATGGCGGCGATCGAAATGCGGAGCATATTCAACCAATTCGACACCTTCCTCGACGACCTTCTCGTATTGGCGGTTCACGAAACCCAAGGCATACACTGCCCAAAGGTACCAATGCTTGTCCTCATACTTCAACGACACGTCGAAGCCGTATGCGCTGCCCGTCTCCTTGGTGAAGTCTTTCTTCAACAAGTCGGGGATTTGCGCGTTATCAGGAGTGTCGGGATAGAGTTTGTTGCGATTGATATTGGTCAGCTGATTGAAGTCCTTCCAATAGCCTTCGATGTTCATGGTGGCGTTACGCGACAAATCGAACTCACCACCCAAGATAAAATGGTTGGCTTTCTGCAAGTAGCTCTTTGTCTTCTCACCATTGAAGGTCTCAGGCAGGTTGTCGATGCCCGAAAGGAATCCATAAAACAAGTTGACCACATCGCGGTCGCTGGTGGCTGCCACAAAGTTTTGCGAATACATGCCAGCAGCAGCCTTCAGACGCAGACGATCGGACGCGTTGTACTTCAATGCGATACGCGGCTCTGGAGAGAGGTCGGACAAGGAGGCATAGAACTGCAAACGGAAACTCGGCTCCAGCAAAAACTTGCCCAACACAGCCTTGTATTTGACGTAAGCACCAATCTCAGTAGAATTCAGTTTGGCACCGATGCTGTTGTGACCATAAACGCTATAGGTTTGATAGTCGGTCGTGTAGCCCAACATCTCGATACCATATTTCATGGTATTCTTGCCCATGAACTGGCTGAAGTCAAAGCCCATGTTGAATCCGTTGATGTTGCTGTAACGATCAGGGTTATCTGACTCTTTCATGCGTGAGGTATAGCTCGAGTAAGCGATGTTACCTTCAATCATCACGGGAGCCTTGCCAGGGATGACGAGGAAATTAGCACCAGCACCGTACGAATTCCAGCCGAAGTCGGACAGAGACATATAGTTGTTCACCTGGTCGTTGAACGAGAAGCCAAACAGGTTGACCTTACTTCCATTGGGGGCATTCAGCGACAGCTTGCCGTATAAGTCCTGGTAGTTGAAAGGAAGACCGGTCTTTGATGCGTATGGATACAAGAACTTGCTGGATTGTTCGAGATAAGAATTCTTTGCAGAGAGGATAAAGGACAGCGTGACGTCATCAGGTGTTTTGGCCTTCTTCAGCGGACCTTCAAGCATCACCTTGGCGCCAAAGCAGTTGGCACCGAGTTTACCAGAAAGTCGTTTCTTGTTACCATCACGGGTGGAGATGTCCATGATGGAGGAGATACGGCCGCTATATTCGGCACCGAAACCACCGGTGTAGACATCGGCATTGCGGATGATATCGGTATCGAACACCGAGAACAGACCGATGGAGTGGAAAGGATTGTAGACCACCATGCCATCGAGCAGCACCTTGTTCTGGATGGGCGAACCGCCACGGATATAGAGTTGACCGCCTTGGTCGCCAGTAAAGATGACGCCCGGCACCACTTGCAGGTATTGGGCAAAGTCGGCCTGACCGCCTACGCTTGGGATCTTGGTGATGGTCTTGGGAGTGACCGTAATGACCGAGGTCTTGGTCTCGGTGCGTGCCTCGATCTTGTCGGCAGTGATGGTCACCGTTTCCAACTTTTGGCTGGTCTCCTTCATGTAATACTTACGGTTGATGCTTTGGCCTTTCGACAAGTTGAACGTCTCGCTGATGGTGTCGTAACCCACGCTGGTGATCAACAAGGTATAACGTCCGTCAGGGATGCGGTTGATGTTGAAATAGCCATTCTCATTGGTTGCACCGCCAAAGGTGGTGCCCCTCAGATAGACATTGGTAAACATCATGGGCTCACCCGTCGACTCTTCATACACGAAGCCCTTGATGCTGTTATCGTCTTGGGCCATGGCAACCACACCGTTCAACAAGAAAAACAATGCTAATAGAATCAGTCTAGTATTAAAGCGTTTGTTCATATTCGAAAAAACAAAATAGGGTTTTACTTAGTGAAATAATCTGCAAAGAAAACAAAAATAATTGAAACTTGGCGAAAAAATCATAAAAAACGCAAAGAAAACCAGTTCAAGCCCAATAATGGCATTTAAAACACAAAAAGGGCGACGTCAGAAGACATCGCCCTTTAGCTTTCTTTGTGTCAAGAACTCTTATTTCTTGACAACGAATTTTTCCGTCTTCACGGCGCATCCATTCACAAACAAGTTGCAGAAATAGATGCCTTCGTTAAGGTCGGCCACCGAGAAGGAGACCTTTCCTTGCAGGTTGTTCAGTTGCTGGCCCATCACCTCTTGACCAAGAAGGTTGTAGACCGAGACCGACACCTTGTCGCCCGCTGAGAGTGCGTAGTCAAACGACACCATCGAGGAGGCGGGATTGGGATAGGCTTGGCCAAACTCAATCGCATTCTCGGCAACGCCTTCGCCCGACCTGTGGAATTTGATGATGATGCTGACACGCTCGTCAGGATTTGACTCGTCATAGGCATAGTATCTCATCACCAGATAGCCATAGACTTCACCATCATAGAGGGCATGGAACGAAAGGGCTTCCTCGCCGGTCACACTGTTGGCTTCAACCGTCACAGGACGGGGGCTGACAAAGACATCGGGACTAAAGCACGAGCCCCAGCAGAAGAAGTTCATGACGCCTTCAAGGTCTTCCAGCACTTCTTTCTCGACGATGACATTGAGGTCACCCGAGGTGAGATTACGGATCTGCATGTGCTGGATGTATTCACCATAACCGAATTCATCGTTGACGCACTCGATGGCATCGCCATCGTTGTAAACATTACCGTCCCACTCAAACTGGAGCGATTGTGCCGAAACGAAACCCATCACGGCCATTAAAACAAGTGTGAATAAAGTTTTTTTCATCATAGTTCTGTTTTTTAAATTGTTACTATTCTCTAATTCAATCTGCAAAAATGCGAATCTTTTTTGAATCGTGCAACAAAAACATTGCCATTTTTTTAAAAATGTCTACTTTTGTGGTGAAAAACAATCACAAAATCTATTCTCATGAAAAGAAACCTACTCATTGTAGCATCTTTGCTGATGCTCTTCTCGCTGAAAGTCAATGCACAAAATGATCGCATCCTACTCTTTGAATGCTTCACCAACGCCAGTTGCGGGCCATGTGCAGCACAGAACCCTGCCCTCGATGCGCTCATCAACGCCAACGCCGACCGCATCGCAGCCATCAAGTACCACATGAACTGGCCTGGCGAAAACGACCCGATGTATTTGCACAACACGGCTGACAACAATTCACGTCGCAGCGTTTACAACATCAACTCGGTGCCGCACACCGTGGTTGACGGCACCCGTTACAACGGCATGCCTTCTGGTATCAACCAAAACACCGTCAACCAATGGCTTAACGTCACCTCACCTCTTGAGATGCGTCTGGCTTACGAAGTTGATGAAGCCGCCAACACCATCACCGTCCACGTCATGGGACGCGCCACCGAGAACGTTTCCGGCAACAACAAACTGTATGTCGGCGTCATCGAGCGCGAGATCCACTACAACACCCCTCCTGGGGCCAATGGTGAGCGCGACTTCTATGCCGTCATGAAGAAACTCTTGCCCTCCAGCTCAGGCATCACCCTCAGCCCACTGCAAGCAGGCAGCTATTTTGCCTACAGCTTCACTTGGGAGCTGGCCAACGTCTACAACAACGACCAGTTGGATGCCATCGCCTGGGTGCAGAACCCTGACACGAAAGTGGTGCACCAAGCCTGCAAGTCGAGTTCGTCCATTGAAACCTTCTATACCAACGAGGCTTCCGTTACCGACATCACCAACGTAAAGAAGATGAACTGCAGCGGCGACGCTGAACCCAAAGTCGTGCTTACCAACTTCGGTAGCAATGCCTTGACCTCAGCCGAGTTGGAAGTGCTGGTCAACGGAGAGTCGCTGAAGACCGTCGAATGGACTGGCAACATTGCTACCTTTGGTTCCGAGACTGTGGAATTGGGTGCAATCACCTTCCCCGTCGAAGAAGAAAACCAGCTTGAGGTGAGAATCAAAGGCGTCAACGGCGTCGACGACGAAGCCCCAACCAACGACGTGACATCCTTCGCCATCAAGCAGGCCACCCAAACGGTTGGCAAGACCCTGAAAGTCAACATCCACACCGACAGCAACCCACAGGAAACCACTTGGAAGGTGACTAAAATCTCGACGGGCGAAGTCATCCAAGAAGGCGGCCCCTACGACAATCCCACCACCATGTACACCGAAGAACTGGTCATCACGGAAGACGGCTGCTACGACTTCACCATCTACGACTCGGGCTGCGACGGCATGTCGGGCACGGGCATCTATGGCATGAGAGCCGGATCGACGACGCTCTTCTCAGGCAGCCGCTTTGGATGCAGCGAAAGCACAGAGTTCTCGTATGAAGTGACCGCCGATGTGGAAGAGAACCTCGTCAGTGGCACGAGCATCTACCCCAACCCGACCTCAGGTATGGTCAACATCGTGTGCAAAGGCCAACAAACCGTCACTATCATTAACATGGTCGGACAAAAGGTCTTCGAAAGCCCATGCGACGGCAGATTGCAGATCGACATGAAGGCTTTCGGTACGGGTGTTTACGCCGTCATAGTCGGCAACGAGACACAGCGCGTCGTGGTGAAGTGATGCTCCAGTATCATCATTTCGACCAAATCGACTCCACCAATGCCTACCTGCAAAGGCAACAATCGGAGTGCGACATCCGCAACTGGGTGGTCAGCGCCGACGAGCAGACCGCAGGCAAAGGCATGGGCAACAACGGCTGGGAAAGTGAGGTTGGGAAAAACCTCACTTTCTCTTTGGCCGTCGGCATGGGTTTTCTGCCCGCCGAAAGACAGTTCCAACTCTCCAAAGCGGTGCCCTTAGGCATCATCGAGGTGCTAGACGGCATTTTACCGCCCGAAAAACTCAGCATCAAATGGCCCAACGACATCTATTATGAGAGCCACAAACTTGCCGGCATCCTCATCAACAGCACAATAAAAGCCAACATGATGGACGTTTCCATCATTGGCATCGGATTGAATGTCAACCAGATACACTTCCAAGACTGGCCGACACGTCCCGTCTCAATGAAGATGATAACGGGAAAAGAATATGATCTGCAGCCGCTTTTGGAGCAAATCGCCCAGCGTATCATAATAAAGGTGAAACAACTGAAAAACGACCCCACCTCCATTGAACACGACTATCTGAAAAGGCTTTTCCGTTACCGCACTTGGGCCGAATACGAAGTCAAAGGGGAAACCCTGCGGCTTTTCATGACGGGGATCGACCCATTTGGTCGATTGATGATGAGGGACGAGGCTGACACTTCCTATTGTTTTGACATTAAGGAAATCAAATTCTTATTATAGAGACGCATTCAATGCGTCTCTACAAAAAGAGAACAGCCGACGAAAGCTCGGCTGTTCTGTATTATTTATGTATGATTTATGTCAGATTTGTTTCCCTAATCTTATTTAATTCCAGCGGTCGCTCCAGGCTTGCTGGTCCTTGCGCCACTCCTTCAAGGACTGCACATCCTCTTCGGTGACATACTGCTCTTCCACAGCCTTTTGGATCAACGTCTCGTAGTTCGACAAAGTGACCAGTTCACAACCCTTCTCTTCAAAATTCTTCTTGGCAAGATCCATCTGGTAGGTGAAGATGGCCACCATGCCTTTCACCTCGGCACCCGCTTCGCGCAAGGCGTCGACAGCCAAGAGGCTCGACTTGCCTGTGGAAACCAGGTCCTCGATGACCACCACCGACTGACCCGCATTGATGACGCCCTCTATCTGGTTCTGCATGCCGTGCGACTTCTTCTCAGAACGCACATACACAAAGGGCAGACCCAATTCTTGCGCCACCAAAGCGCCTTGGGCGATGCCACCTGTAGCCACGCCTGCAATCACATCGGGCTTGCCGTAGGTTTGCACGATCTTCTCCACAAACTGTTGGCGGATGTAGGTACGCACGGCAGGATAGGAAAGCGTGACGCGGTTATCGCAATAAATGGGGCTTTTCAATCCCGAGGCCCAGGTAAAGGGCGCTTTCGGGCTGAGTTTCACGGCCTTGATTTGCAGCAGATGCAAGGCCAATGTCAATGCTGAGTCTTCGTATTTCATGGTAGTAGAGCTTTGTCGGAACTAAAATTTGTATCTTTGTCGCTTGAAACAACCTTAAACGACTGCAAATGTACAAGATTTTTCACGAAAACAAAGCACTGGTTTTCCCAAAAATTGAAGGCGATGCTTTGAAATTCGACGCAACGTCCCAAGAATCCGACAGATACGATGCCGACCTACTATGCAATTTTTTACCAGAATGGCTCGACGAACGCGATCCTGGCGACACCTTCATCCACGAAGTGGGTGAAGACGCAGTAGCTTTAGCCTTGAAAGAAACCTTCAGGATGGCTCCCGCAGCCGGTGGTGTCGTCGTGAAAGACGGCAAATTTGTCAGCATCGTGCGCAAAGGCATCCCCGACCTTCCCAAGGGACATATTGAAAAAGGAGAAACGCCAGAAGTGGCCGCCCTACGCGAGGTGGAAGAAGAGACGGGCATCGGCAAACTACACATCATCAATGAGTTGCCTTCCACTTGGCACTGCTACATAGAGCATGACGAATGGACGCTGAAACGCACCTATTGGTACCTGATGGAGAGCGAAGAGACCATCCAGCCCAAGCCTCAGACAGAAGAAGGCATCACTGAGATAAAACTGATTGGGAATGAAGGAATTGAAGACTTTCTGAAAAATACTTTCCGTTCCATCAGTGAAATTCTCGGAAAAGAATTGCGCCAAGTCGTAACAAAGTAATACTTTTGCAGCCGATTTCAAACCAACTGAAATGAAAAGAATAGCCGTATTCCCCGGTTCCTTCGACCCCATCACCTTGGGTCACCGTTCCATCGTACTTCGCGCCCTTCCCATGTTCGACGAGATTTATGTCGCCGTCGGCATCAACATGGAAAAGCGTTCCACCTTTGATTTGCAAGACCGCATCAAGTGGTGCGAGGCCGTCTTTGCCGACTACCCGAACGTGAAAGTGGAGAGCTACCAAGGCCTCACCGCAGACTTCTGCAAGAAAGTGGGTGCCAACACCATCATCCGCGGCTTGCGTTGCGGCAGCGACTTCGAGTACGAGAACATGATCGGCCACGCCAACAAACGCCTGCACCCCGAGCTGGAGACCATCTTCCTGCTCACCGAGAGCGAGCTGGTGGGCGTGTCGTCGAGCGTCGTCCGCGACATCTACAAGAACGGCGGCGACACTTCCAAGTTCCTGCCCTCGGAAGTCAAATTGCCTGAAAAACAATAATTCCATCCTTTCCGCGTTCTCACGACATGAAACGCAGGATCATCACCCTCATACTATCCTTGCTCGTCGTCGCGGCAAGCGCGCAAAACGTGACCATCACCGGACGTAGCAACAAGACCAATGCATTGATCAGGCTCTTCGTCTACGAAGACCTCGTCAACGAGACGGGCATTTTGCTCAACCAGAGCCAGACTGATGCCAAAGGGAATTTCATCCTTGAAGGCAATGTGAAACAAAACCTTCCCGCACGCATCTATGTCGGTTTGGAACCTGTCGACCTCATCCTCACACCCAATGCCAACTACGACATCGAAATCATCGTGCCTGAGAAGAAGGAAGACGTCTCTTATTTCGAAAAGGAGCTGCCCACCATCCGCGTAAAACGTGCCACCGACAAAGGCGTCTACCGACAAGTCATCTACTCCGAGGAGATCATAAACGGCTATATGACGGAGCATTTCAACCAGATCTACCGAGGTCGCCAACTGCGCTATATCGACTCCATCCAGAACACCATCAACCGCGAGGTGCCCGACATCAAGTCGGACTATGTGAAAAACCACAACCGCTACAAGATTGCCGCCATCAAATTGGGCATCAGTAGCGACGGCGGGAAGAAAATCATCAAGGACTACTTCGACGGACAGCCCGTGCTCTACACGCAAAACGCTTATATCGACCTATTCAAGGAACTGTTTGACGGTTATTTCAACAGCGCCGCCTACGACAGCCACCTGCTCAGCGATGCCTTCGGCGAAGGCCCTGCCGCCCTCAAGAAATACCTCAACACCGACCCGCTGATGGCAAACAACCCGCAATTGGCCGAGCTGATCACCATCTATAACCTGCAGAAACTCTGCTATGGCGACCGCGGCACGAGCCGATTGGCCAAAGACCATCTGAATTACATCAAGGGCCAGACGAAATATGCTGAACACAAGACCATCATCAGTGATTTCTTTGCGAAATACGACCGCCTTGCCCCTGGCACCGCAGCCACCGATTTTACCCTGAAAGACAGCAAAGACAAGGAAGTGAGCCTATCGGACTACAAGGATCGCTTGGTGTTGCTGCAGTTCGTCGATGGTATCTCGCCCGTCGCGGAACATCAGTTCGCGGAATTGAGGAGCCTCCACAACCAATGGCGCGACTCCGTGCAGATCCTCACCATCGCCACACACGACAAGATGGAGTTTTTCAAGCAGCAGTTCGCAGAGAAAAAACAAGACTGGCCCCTCCTCGACCTCGCTGACCAAATACTGCTTTTGGAAGCCTATAATGTGCGCACCTTCCCCGAGTACATCCTCATCAAGCGCAACAACAAGATCGGCGAGGCACCTGCGCCTTCACCAGAGCGGTATTTAGGCGAGCGTGTGACGAAAATGTACGGCAAGTAAATCTCCAAAAAACGGAAAAAGTCCCTTATTTACCCCTTAAAATCATGGAATAATTCCCATTTTTAGGCCAAAATTTTCGGAAAAAGTCCCCTTTTTGACCTATAGAATATTGGAAAAAGTCCCTTTTTTAGGCAAAATTTTTCGGAAAAAGTCCCTTTTTGTTGCAGGAATGAATTGATTTATATATTTTTGCAGCAAAATAACAAATCATGCTGTATAGGAAGTTTGAAAAGCGCATTGAAGAATTCTTCCACAAGGAGCCAAACAAGATACTTTTGGTGAATGGTGCCCGACAGATTGGCAAGTCATATCTCATCCGATATGTCGGCCAAAAACTATTCAAGAACTACATTGAAATCAATCTCAAGGAAGACAAGGAAAGCCTAGGAGTTTTTGCTAACGTAAAAAGCACCAATGATTTTTACATTCAGTTGGGTGCAATTGCCGGTAACCGTCTCGACACCAAGGAAAACACTCTGGTCTTTTTGGACGAGATTCAAAGCTATCCCCATTTGATGACGATGTTGAAGTTTTTGAACCAAGAGGGGCGATACACATACGTAGCCAGCGGCTCGCAGTTGGGTATAGCCTTATCGGAGACCGCATCAGTGCCTATCGGAAGTGTTGAGATTGAAGAGATGTACCCGCTTGACTTCGAAGAGTTTCTAGTGGCCATGGATTGTGGGCAAGAAACCATCGAGAGCATAAGAGAAAAGTTCCTTGCGGGTGAGGCGTTGAACGAATCATTGCACAACTACATGATGCAGCAGTTCAAAACCTACCTGTTGGTGGGAGGATTGCCAGAAGCCATCAACAAATTCTTGGAAAACAGGAATATGGCCCATGTGAGAAAGGTGCATCGCAACATCCGTAATCTTTATAGAATTGACGCCTCACAATACGACACGGAGAAAAAGTTGCTTATCCGAAAGATTTACGACATGATCCCGTCCAACATGGAGAACAAGAAAAAGCGGATCATTGTGAAGCATGTAGAAGACACCAAAAGCCACAAGCAGTTCAGCGATTATGCCAACGAGTTTGAGTACCTGACCAATTCCGGCATTGCCCTCGGGGTGCAAGCCGTCAGCAATCCCAGATTCCCATTGTTGGAATCGGAGAGCAAAAACTTGCTCAAGCTATACATAAATGATGTCGGCCTGCTGACAAGCATCTTATACGGTCATAACATCAATGCCGTGCTACGAGACGAGAAAAGCGTCAACCTTGGATCAGTGTATGAGACTGTGGTGGCGCAGGAACTCCACGCCCATGGCTTTGCGCTGCATTATTACGACAACAAGCAAAAGGGCGAAGTGGACTATCTGATTGACGACTATGAGCACCTGACTGTGCTGCCCATCGAAGTGAAGTCGGGAAAGAACTACACCGTGCATAGTGCCCTCAACAATTTCATGAACACGCCTGACTACCACATCCAAAAGGCCGTAGTATTGAACAATGAACGGGAGGTCTCTGTAAAAAACGGGATTACTTACCTGCCTGTTTATTATTGTATGTTTTATCAGAAAGATTTTGTTCGGGATGAGGGGGATTTGATGATTCCGGAGATAGAATTGCCATAAAACCACTTTTTATTCAATTTATGCATCCTATTGCACAAAAAACATACTTTTTTATGCAGTACAGCGTATTTATTGCATAAAATCGGAAGTTTTCGAACGGCGATTTGAGCCATTGCCAGACTAATATCCGTACAAAACAACCACTTTCCTCTGCCTTTTTGGCACATTTTTCCGACAATTCATGGAAAATCCGTACCTTTGCACGAATTTTGCGAAAACCGCAAACATCTAATTGTAAAATCGTAGATTCAACGTAGTTAATTATCAATTTTCAACTATCAATTACAAATAAATGGGATTTCTAAAGAAACTCTTTGGCGACAAGGCCTCACGCGACAACAAGGCCCTGGAGCCCATACTGCAAAAGACACTCAAGGCTTACGAGGAAATCGTGAAACTCGACATCGACAGCCTGAGACATAAGACACAAGAATTCAAGGAATACATCAAGAACAAGACCGCTGCCGAGGTGGCCGAAATCGCTGAGCTGAAAGCCAAGGCCGAAGCCAACCCCGACATGGACCCCGACGAGAAGGAGAAACTCTACAACCAAATCGACAAGCTCGAAAAACAAGAGCTTGACCACATCGAGGAGGCATTGAATGAGATCCTGCCCGAGGCGTTCTCAGTGGTGAAGGCCGCTGCCAAATACTTCTGCGAACATGAGACCGTGGAAGTGACCGCCACCGACCTCGACCGCGAGCTGGCTGCCAAATACGATCACGTCACCATCGAAGGCGACAAGGCTTACTACAAGAACAGCTGGATGGCCGGCGGCAACATGGTCACCTGGGACATGGTGCACTACGACTGCCAGATCATCGGCGGTATCGTGCTGCACCAAGGCAAGATCGCTGAGATGGCCACTGGTGAAGGTAAGACCCTCGTGGCTACCCTACCCGTCTATCTGAATGCCTTGGCAGGCAAGGGCGTGCATGTAGTCACCGTGAACGACTACCTGGCCAAACGTGACTCCGAGTGGATGGGCGCGATGTACGAGTTCCTCGGCCTCACCGTGGACTGCATCGACAAGCACGAGCCCAACTCCGCCGCACGTCGCCGCGCCTACAACTGCGACATCACCTACGGTACCAACAACGAGTTTGGTTTCGACTACCTGCGTGACAACATGACAGGCAACCCCGACGAGTTGGTGCAGCGCAAACACCACTACGCCATCGTCGACGAGGTCGACTCGGTGTTGATCGACGATGCCCGTACGCCTTTGATCATCAGCGGTCCCACGCCGCGCGGCGACCAGCAGGAATTCGACCAGCTGAAGCCCGACGTCGTCAAGCTGTATGAAGCCCAAAAGCGTTATGTGACGACGATTTTGGCCGAGGCCAAGAAGATCCTCACCGACCCCAACGCCACCGAAGACGAGAAGAAACATGGCGCCGACCAACTCTTCCGCGCTTTCCGCGGTTTGCCGAAGAACAACGCCTTGATCAAGTTCCTCAGCGAGGAAGGCATGAAGAGCCTGATGCAGAAGACCGAAGGCTTCTACATGCAGAACCGTAACGAGAACATGCACATCATCGACGACGAGCTGTATTTCGTCATCGACGAGAAACTGAATACCGTTACCCTCACCGACAAGGGTAGCGAGCAATTGGCGCAAGCCTACAACGACCCGTCGTTCTTCATCATCCCCGACGTGGGTGCCGAAGTCGCCGATTTGGAACACTCCGACTTGAGCAACGATGAGAAGGTGCTGCGCAAGGCCGAGCTGATGCGTAACTTCGCCGAGAAGTCGGAGCGTCTGCACACCGTGCAGCAGCTGCTGAAGGCCTATACCTTGTTTGAGAAAGACGTCGACTACGTCATCATCGACAACAAGGTCAAGATCGTTGACGAGCAGACGGGCCGTATCATGGAAGGCCGCCGTTGGAGCGATGGTCTGCACCAAGCCGTGGAGGCCAAGGAAAACGTGAAGGTGGAAGCCGCCACGCAGACCTACGCCACCATCACCTTGCAGAACTACTTCCGTATGTACCACAAGCTGGCTGGTATGACTGGTACCGCTGAGACGGAGGCTGGCGAGTTTTGGGACATCTACAAACTCGACGTGGTCGTCATCCCGACCAACCGTCCCATCGCCCGTATCGACCAGGAGGACATGATCTACAAGACCAAGCGCGAGAAATACAATGCCGTCATCGACGAGATCCAAGAGTTGGTCAACGCGGGTCGTCCCGTGCTGGTGGGTACCACCTCGGTGGAAGTCTCCGAGTTGCTCAGCCGCATGCTGACGCGTAAGGGCATCCCGCACAACGTGTTGAACGCCAAGCTGCACTTCAAGGAAGCACAAATCGTCAAGGAAGCTGGTCAGGCAGGCACCGTGACCATCGCCACCAACATGGCTGGTCGTGGTACCGATATTAAGCTCGGCCCTGGCGTGAAGGAAGCCGGCGGTCTGGCCATCATCGGCACCGAGCGTCACGAGTCGCGTCGTGTCGACCGTCAGCTGCGCGGTCGTTCCGGCCGTCAAGGCGACCCGGGTAGCTCACAGTTCTACGTCTCGTTGGAGGACAACCTGATGCGTATGTTCGGCTCCGAGCGTATCGCCGGCATCATGGACCGCATGGGCCTGCAGGAAGGCGAAGTCATCCAACACCCGATGATCACCAAGCAGATTGAGAAGGCACAGAAGAAGGTCGAAGAGAACCACTTCGGCGTGCGTAAGCACTTGCTCGAATACGACGACGTGATGAACGCCCAGCGCGAAGTCATCTACAAGAAACGTCGTCACGCCTTATTCGGAGAGCGTCTCTCCATCGACCTCAACAACATGATGTACGACTTCGGTGAGAAGCTCATCGACGAATACCAAGATTCGAAAGACTACGAAGGCCTCAAGATGGAGTTGCTCTCCACCATGGGTATCGAACCGCCCTTCAGCGAGGAAGAGTTCGACAGAGGCAAGACCAACGAACTGGCCGAGAAGCTCTTCGACGCCGCCCTTGAGCACTATCGCGAGAAGGCCCGCATCATCGGTGAGAAGACCCTGCCCGTCATCAAGAACGTGTATGAGAACCAACACCACTTCGAGAACATTGCCATCCCGATTACTGACGGTAAGCGTGGCATGAACGTCATCGTCAACCTGAAGAAGGCTGTCGAGAACGGTGCCCGCGAGGTGAACCTCTGCATCGAGAAGAGCATCACCCTCGGCCTCATCGACAACGCTTGGAAGGAACACCTCCGCGAACTCGACGACCTGAAGGAATCGGTGCAAAACGCCTCCTACGAGCAGAAAGACCCGCTGGTCATCTACAAGCTCGAGTCGTTTAACCTGTTCAAGGCCATGTTGGAGAACATCAACGAGGACGTCATCTCCTTCCTGATGCGTGCCGACATCCCGACACAAGACCCGAACGCCGTGCGTGAGTCGCGCGGTCCGCAAGGCATCGACAAGTCGAAGATCCGCGAGCAGCGTCAAGACCTGCTGGCGCAGTCGCACAGCGACACGCAGCAGAAGCAGGTCACCCAGCCCATCCGCGTGGAGAAGAAAGTGGGCCGCAACGACCCCTGCCCTTGCGGTAGCGGCAAGAAGTACAAGAACTGCCACGGACGCATGGAAGCGGTGGAGTAATCGTTATTAGCTGTTAGCTATTAGCCATTAGCTGTTAGCACTCAAGCTACCCTGCTAATGGCTAACGGCTAAAAGCTAACAGCCAAATTATAAAAATCAAACGCTAAATTCTTGAATATGAAATACAATCGCGTACTCCTGAAACTCAGCGGCGAGGCCCTCATGGGCAGCCAGCAATACGGCATCGACCCGGTGCGTCTGGGTGAATATGCCGACGAAATCATCGAAGCCGCCCAGGCGGGCGTGCAGATCGGCATCGTCATCGGCGGCGGCAACATCTACCGCGGCCTGCAGGGTGCCTCGAAAGGCATGGACCGCATCCAAGGCGACTATATGGGCATGCTCGCCACCGTCATCAACTCGATGGCCATGCAGTCGACCCTGCAGGGCAAGGGACAGAAAGCCACCCTGCTCTCCGGTCTCTACATCGACCGCATCGCCGACACGATGAGCAGCGCCAAGGCCATCCGTCTGCTTGAAGAAGGCCACATCGTGGTGATGGGCGCCGGCACCGGCAACCCCTTCTTCACCACCGACACAGGCTCTGCCCTTCGCGCCGTGGAGATCAAGGCCGACATCATCCTGAAAGGCACCCGCGTTGACGGCATCTACACTGCCGACCCCGAGAAAGACCCGACGGCCACCAAGTTCGAACACATCACCTACGACGAGGCCTACCAGCGCAACCTGAAGGTGATGGACATGACCGCCTTCACCATGTGCAAGGAGAACGACATGCCGATGTATGTGTTCGACATGAACACGCGTGGTAACTTGATGAAGGTGTTGCGCGGCGAGAACATCGGAACGCTGGTCACCAAATAAAAACACCGAACACGCCTCGCGTCACTGCGAGGAACGAAGCAGTCTAGAGAGCCAACCCTAGATTGCTTCGTCGTTCCTCCTCGCAATGACGTCAAGCAACAAGTAAAGATGAAGACTAGGAAAAACCATCTGCGCAAAACCCATAATGTGCCGAGCAAGAGGATGGACCACATCCTCATCGGCATCATCATCCTCGTTGCCGCTGTCCTGAGGCTTTGGAAGCTGGGCCAAGTGCCTTTCATGCACGACGAGTTCAGTGCCTTGCTGCGCACCCGTTTCGACAACTTCCACGACTTCATACAACAAGGCATCATGCCCGACAGCCATCCCATCGGGGTGCAGCTGTTCCTCTGGGGTTGGGTGAAACTCTTCGGCTGGAGCGCATTTTGGGTCAAGCTGCCCTTCGTGCTGATGGGCATCGGTTCCATATACCTTATATATTTAATAGGACGCCAGTGGTTCAACCGCAAGGTGGGTCTGTTTTCGGCCGCTTTCTTTGCCGTCAGCCAGTTTACCATCTTCTATAGCCAGCTAGCGAGACCCTATTCGGCAGGATTGTTCTTCGTACTGCTGATGGCTTGGTTTTGGCATAAGATCGTCTTCGAGGAGAAGAAGCCTAAACTTGGCATTTACATCGGTTTCGCCATATCTGCCTGGGCCTGTTCCGTCATACAATATTTCTCCATCGCACAGGCGGGACTCATCTTCCTGACGGGTTTGTTCTTCCTGCCCAAAGAACGTCGTAAGGCATACTGGCTCAGCGGCATAGCCGCAGTTTTGTTGTTTGCCCCCACCCTGCCCATCTTCTACCAGCAGCTCTTCGTGAGTGGTAGCATCGGCGGTTGGCTGGCGGCACCCAAGTCCACCTTCCTGCTCGACTTCATCCAATACACGATGAACTACTCGCAGCTGTTCATGTTTGCCGTGGGCATCGTCATCCTCTTGCCGCTCATCCTCGGCAAGCGCAGCAAGCTGCGCCAACCTTTGCGTTGGGCCGGCATCGCGTGGTTTGTCATCATCTTCGCCATGGCATTCATCTATTCCTTGAAGCGCGAACCCATCATCCAGCACAGCACGCTGATCTTCAGCTATCCCTTCGTCATCATCGTGGCCTTCTCCATGTTTGGCACCCGCACCTTGTCGCCATGGCAGACCGCCCTGGTCGTGGCCGCCATCCTCTTTGTCGGCACCACCTCGCTCATCATGGAGCGCCGCCACTTCGACCTGATGTACCACCAAGGCTTCGACCAGATTGCCGCCGAGATGCAGCAAGACAAGGACCAATATGGCGACAAGATACAGTTTGCCACAAGGACAGAGATTGGCGAGGCGGCGGAGTTCTATCAGGCGAAAACCGATGTCGAGAATCGCATCGTCTTCAACCGTATCTACAACGAAAAGGGTGATTTAGTACGCGAAGCCGAGTTGGGTGACTTCAACCGTTGGCTCAGCGAACACCACGAAACCCCAATGCTTGGCTTCGGTTGGACCGATTACATCAACCCCATCTGGGAAGTCACCGCCGTGGGCAACTATCCTTACCTCATCGAAAAGAAAGACTGGTTCACCTCGCGTTACCTCACCTTGAGCAAGACCCCGACGGAAGGCGCACAATACCTGCTCAATGAGTTGAGCACCGATTCCTGCTGCTATGTTGAAGGCCAGGAATGGGGACAAGCCTGTTCATTCTCGTGCGACTCGCTGCCGAAGGATGTTGAGGCTTTGGGCGTCGTCGTCCAATTCCACAACGAGGTCGAAGCCAACCAATGCGTTGCCGTCATCGAGGTTCACGATGCGGCGACCGACTCCCTCCTTTTATGGCACAGCTCGTTGCCTGAAGATGGACATTTCCTGCCTGGCAACCATGCCGTGGCCGACGCCATCCTCTTCAGTGACGACTTCAAGCCCGAAGGCAAGACCATCAAGGCCTACCTCTGGAACCAAGGCAAGAAGCCTCTCGTTGTGACAAAATTAAGCTATTATTTTACCCATAAAGACCCGATTCTAACTGGACTCTACGAACCACTTAATTAAATACACCATGAAACTCCTAAAATCTATGAAAATGCTTTGAGTAAAAAATCAGGCACGATTTATGTTAAGTAAAAAGAAATCCATTATTTTTGCACCAAAATTCATACGACTATGACTGAAGATTCTCAATTTGTATTAGACGAGGCCACTGAAAGCATGGACAACACCATCAAGCACTTGGAGCATGAATTTCAGGGCATCAGGGCAGGCAAGGCCAGTCCGGCCATGCTGAACGGCGTGATGGTTGAATACTACGGCACGACGGTGCCCATCGAGCAGACCGCCAACATCGGCTGCACCGACGCCCGCATGATTGTGGTGCAACCTTTCGACAAGAGCGCACTCAACAACATCGCCAAGGCCATCCTAAACGCCAATTTGGGCTTCAACCCCATCAACAACGGCGAGATCCTGCGTATCGCAGTGCCCGCCCTCACCGAGGAACGCCGTAAAGAGCTGGTGAAGCGCACCAAGAACGCTGCCGAGGAAGCCAAAGTCGGCATCCGTGGCATCCGCCGCAACGCCAACGACGACGCCAAGAAATTGGAGAAAGACGTGATCTCGGAAGACGAGTCGAAACTCCTGCAAGAGGAGATCCAGAAACTCACCGACAAATACATCAAGAAGATCGACGACCTCACTGAGTTGAAGTCGAAAGACATCTTGACAGTATAAATGAAAAAGGAGCCAAGTGGCTCCTTTTTCATTTATAACACATTCTCTATCGCCATTTCAAACAGTCGGCTCAACGACACACCGAAGCATTGTGCCTGCTTGGGGATGATGCTGGCTTCCGACATGCCAGGCACGATGTTGGCCTCGATGAAGAACACGCCTTCGTCGCTGACGATATAGTCCATACGGACAAAACCTTTGCATTCCAACTTCTCATACAACATCGCTGTCGTGGCCTTAATTTCGATTTCGGTATCCTCGTCCACCTGGGCGGGCGTCACCTCCTCGCATTTGCCTGCGGTGTATTTGGCTTCGTAGTCGAAGAACTCGTTCTTGCTGCAAATCTCGGTGAGCGGGAAGACCATCATCTTGCCTTTAAACTCCATGGCGCCGCAGCCGAACTCGCGTCCGTCGACAAACTTCTCGCACATGATCTGACGACCGGCAGCACGGGCCGTATAGATGGCGGGAGCAAGATCTTCGGCCGTCTTCACCTTCGACACGCCCACGCTTGAGCCGTTGCAGGTCGGCTTGACGAACAAAGGCAGTCCCAACTGCTTGATGATCTCGTCGGCATCATATTTCTCCCCTTCGTTGATGAGCACCGAGGGAGCCACCTTGACGCCGTAGGAAGCCACCAAACGCTTGCAGAAGTCCTTGTGGAACGTGAGGGCGCATGTGGTCAGGGGCGACGAAGTGCAAGGGATGCCCATCAGTTCCAGGTAACCCGAAAGCGGTCCGTTCTCGCCAGGCTCGCCGTGCACTGCATTGAAGGCCACGTCGAATTTCGTCCTGTGTCCGCCAACCGAAATGGAAAAGTCGTTCTTGTCAACGTCCACTCGGGTACCGTCCTTCAAAAGTCCATACCATCCTTTTTTCGACACCACGATGATCTTCGAATTATACTTTTCTGGATCCAGGTTCTGCTTGACCACTTGTGCACTTTTGACGGAAATTTCAAACTCTCCTGAATCTCCGCCACAAATAATTGCCACGTTTTTCATATTTTTTGTAATTTTGTCGGTTTAAAAGCACGAGCAATAAACTGCTCAAAAATGAGTTGTAAAAAACACGGCTAAAATAGTAAAAATATGGGACGCTTCCACTTCCTGAAGGAAAAGAAATTTTATCTCAACCTGCTCATCATAGTACTGCTCAGTATTGTATTGTTATGGTTGACATTCAAGCTGTTAAACAGTTACACCCGTCACGACAAGGTCTACACCATGCCTGACTTTGTGGGCCAGGACTTCAAACAAGTGAAGCACGAGCACTCGAGAGACTTCAATTTCATCCTCATCGACAGTGTCTATCCCAAGGGACAGCAGCCTGGCAGCATCTACCAGCAAGACCCCTTGCCCGGCTCCAAGATCAAGAGAGGAAGGAACGTGTATGCCATCATCGTGGCCGTCACTCCCGAGAAGACCACCATGCCCAACGTGAAAGGCATCTCGCTGCGCGAAGCCATTGGACGCTTGGAGTCGAGCGGACTTGACGTCGACCATCTGGAATATGTGACTTATGACTACAAGAACAACGTCATCGACCAGTATTACCTTGGCGCCCCCATTGCCCAAGGCACCGAGTTGGTGAAAGGCAGCAAGATCATGCTCCGCGTAGGCATTGGCAGCGACAAGTCCAACGTGAAAGTGCCCAACCTCATCGGTAAATCGGCCGACGAGACCAAGAAACTGCTGAATCTGGCAGGCCTGAACATCGGCGTTGAAACCCACGAAGACAACGACAGCATCCAATACCTATGCGTCAGGAGGATGAGCCCGGGACCCAGCTCGGGTGCCGTGAAGCCTGGCACTTACGTCGACGTCTGGTACCACTCAAGCCGTACCATAGACTTCAAGAAAGAGATGAAAGAGCTGATGCGTGAGGATTCGTTGGCCAACGCGAAGCAACCTGAGATTAAAATTGACACAATTAAAGAAACCATAGAGACCACCGACTATGAAGAGGAAGATGAATTTGAAGACGAGTTTTAAGGCGTTTGCCCTGACCTTGGCCTTGGGCCTCATCGCCAGCCCGGCCTTCGCCCAAGAGATATTGACCCCATTTGGCACGACGCATGACGCCCCCGCCAGGAGAGGCGTGGCCGCAGCGCGTTTTTTGCCTTTCTTCGACGACTTCAGCCACTCCAACACCTATCCCGACTCCACGAAGTGGACCGACAACAACGTGCTGGTGAACGACGGCTTCCCGCTCTGTGCCCCCAACCGCAAGGGTGCCACCTTCGATGTGCTCGACGCCTCAGGTAAGGTGTACAGCTATGCCATCAGCAACGCCTTTGTCGCCGAATATCTCACCTCGGCCCGCATCCGCCTCGACTCCATCATGGATCCCGATCCGCGTGCCCTCACCCCTGCCGATTCCATCTACCTGAGCTTCTACTACCAACCTCAAGGCAACGGCAACCCACCCGAGGCACAAGACTCGCTCGTGCTGCAATTCGGCACTACCACGGAAAGACAAGAGTTCCTCTTCCTTGACTACCAAAACTACGACATCGCCGACATCTTTGCAGAGATGCAAGTCGACACGCTGTTCCCCGGCGACACCATCTGGGCCTCCGTAGGCTGCCAACCCGGCATGTTCACCCTGGTCACCGACACGCTGACGCCCGACACGCAAGGCAGCATCGCCGTGCCCTGCGACTCGGTGTTCACCACCGTGGCCGACACCACCTGGTACCACATCTGGAGCGTCCCCGGCCAGACCCTCGAGGACTTCATGGCTGAGAATGACGGCCAGTATTTCAAGCAGGTGATGATCCCCATCCGCGACCTGAAATACTTCCGCGACGACTTTTATTTCCGCTTCTACAACTACGCCAGCATCGTCGGCTCATCGCTGCCCAGCAACCGCAGCAACGAGGACAACTGGAACATCGACTTCGTCTACCTCAACATCAACCGCTCGGCCGACGACACCGACTACCCCATGCTGAGCTTCGCTGGACAACAGCCCTCGTTCTTCGAGCGCTACCAGTCCATCCCCTACCGCCAATACCGCGTCAACCCGAACGCCTTCACGCGCGAGAACCTCGAAGTGGGCGTCGTCAACCTCGACGGCATCGACCATGAGGTCAACTATTACTACACCGTGAAGCAGATCGGTGGCGGACAGCACTATACGCGTGCCTTGGATCCTGTGACCGTACATCCTTACAAGACCCACGGCTACCTGCAATGCCCTGATTACGGCGAGTCGCCCGCCTGTCCCTACGTCGGCGAGCTCTTTGCCTTGAACATGTGGTACGACTCGGTGTCGTATCAAGTCAGCCATTATCTCTACGACTCCACAGCCAACCCGCCTCTGGTCGACTCGATGGTGTATCGCACAGGCATGTACAACTACTACGCCTACGACGACGGCATCCCGGAGCTGGGCTTCGGCGTGCGTCCCGCCGGCGGCAGGTTTGCCGTGCGTTTCGACCTGGCCGACTACGACACCATCCAAGGCGTGCAGCTGCTCTTCAACCACACCTATAACGATGCCAACAACAAGTATTTCGACATCGTGGTCTGGAAAGACGAGAACGGCAAACCCGGCGAAGAGGTGTACCGCCTTGATGGCCAACGCCCACAATGGCAAGACCAGATCTACCGCTTCAGCTACTACAAGTTCAACAAGACCGTGGCCCTTGCCGGCCCCTTCTATATCGGCATCGAGCAACAGAGCGACGATCTCATCAACATCGGCTTCGACTCGTCCATCGACAACATCGAATACAACTTCATCAACACCAATGGCTCGTGGCAACAGAGCAGCAAGCACGGCTCGCTGATGATCCGCCCCGTGGTCGGTGCATCCTATTTTATCGGTTTGGAAGAGAACGGTCCTTCGACTACCTTGAGGATCTATCCCAACCCCGTCAGCAACGTGCTCCATCTTGAAGGTGAGGTCACCAGTGGCCAGGTCAGCATCTTCGACCTCACGGGCCGAAAGGTGTATGCAGGCGAGTATCAGACCGTGATCTCCGTCGACCACCTCACCAACGGCATGTATTTCCTCAGCGTCACCACCAGTGAAGGCCAAGTCTTCAACCAAAAATTCATCATCCGCAAATGAACGACGACCTCAACGAAATCCGCGAGGATGACATGCTTTCTGAAAACGAAGAAAGCACCGAGCTTTACGAACACATACGCATGACCGTCGACCCTGGCCAACAACCTGAGCGCATCGACACCTACCTCACCAACCACCTCTCCAACATCTCGCGCAACCGCGTGCAGAACGCGGCCAAGGCGGGTAACATCCTGGTCAACGAGAAGGCCGTCAAGCAAAACTATAAGGTGAAGCCCAACGACGTCATCTCCATCGTGTTCACCTATCCGCCGCGCGAGACCGACATCAAGCCGGAAGAGATTCCGCTGAACATCGTCTACGAAGACGACGACGTCATCGTCATCAACAAGCAGGCGGGCTTGGTGGTACACCCCGGTCACGGCAACTTCGAGCACACCCTGCTGCACGGCTTGGCCTACTATTTCGAGCAGACCCACCAGAACATCGAAAACCGTTTCGGCTATCTCGTGCACCGCATCGACAAGGACACCACAGGCCTGATGATCGTGGCCAAGAACGAGGCCGCACAGGCCATGCTGGCCCACCAGTTCTTCGTACACAGCATCCACCGCCGTTACAACGCCTTGGTTTGGGGCGACTTCGAGGAAGACGAAGGCACCATTGAGGGCAACATCGGGCGCAGCACCAGCGACCGCCGCAAGATGACCGTCTATCCCAACGGTGACTACGGCAAAGACGCCATCACCCACTGGAAAGTGTTGGAACGTTTCGGTTACGTGACCCTGAACGAATACCGTCTGGAGACCGGTCGTACCCACCAGATCCGTGTCCACTCGCAATACATCGGCCATCCTTTGTTCAACGATGCGATGTATGGCGGTGATGTCATCCTGAAAGGCACCACCTTCTCGAAATACAAGCAGTTCATCGACAACTGCTTCAAGATCATGCCACGCCACGCCTTGCACGCCAAGGAGCTGGGCTTTGTGCATCCCACCACGGGCAAAGAGATGATGTTCACCTCTGAGTTGCCCGACGACATGAAGCAGGTGCTCGAGAAATGGAGGGTGTATCTGAAAGCGAGGAACTTGTTGGAAGAATAAAAAAACAAGCTGTCAGCTATCAGCCGTCAGCTATCAGCTTAGTATAACACTAAAGCTGACGGCTGACGGCTGAATGTTTAAAGAAGCGGAATACTACTATTACTTCACCCCTAGATTGCTTCGTCGTGCCTCCTCGCAATGACGCGAAAGCGTCATGCCTTCTTTTGTTTCTCTGCCAAAGCCTTATCCAAGTCGAGGAGGAAACTGCGGGTCTTGTCCAAGGTTTCGAGCATAATAATGCGTTCTTCGTAGTCGCTGAAACGTTCCTTGAGGGCTTGTTTGGCGCCAGCCAGCGTGTAGCCTTTCACCTTGAGCAGTTGGTAGATGACATGGACATAACGGACGTCGCGTTCGGTGAAGAGGCGGTTGCCTTTCTTGTTCTTGCGCGGACGCAACACATCGAATTCCTTTTCCCAATAGCGGATCATCGAAGTGTTGACGTTGAACATCGCGGCCACTTCGCCGATGCTGTAGTAGTATTTGCTGGGGGTGTTTGTTTCTTCCATAGTTTCATGGTTATAGAATCTCTACTAGTCCATCGTCGGGGTTGGTAAGGTCGAAAGCCGTAAGACTTGGCTGTATTTGTCGGGCGAGAGGTCGCCGTAGAGGAAGTTGATCGGGTCGATTTGTTTGTCGTTCTTCAGCACCTCGTAGTGCAGGTGGACGCCCGTGGCCTTGCCTGTGGCGCCTATGTAACCCACCACGTCGCCGCGCTTCACCTTCTGCCCCTTGCGCACTGCTGGCTTGTTGAGGTGGGCATAACGGGTCTTGTAGCCATAGCCGTGATCGAGGATCACCATGTTGCCATAGCCCCATTCGTTGCTCTGCACGTCGATGACCTCGCCGTCGCCGGTCGCGTAGGCCTCGGCATCCAGCGGAGCCGTAAGGTCTAAACCGCTGTGGAACTTCTCCACCTTGTAGATCGGGTCGGGACGATAGCCGAAATAGGACGAGATGTATATGAGGTCCGACTCCTTCAAGGGAAAGATGGCGGGGATGTGCGCCAACATGTCGGACTTGTTGCGAGCCTTGTCGAAAAGCTCGTCGTACGACACCGACTGGTTGTAGAGCTGGCTGGCGATGACGTCAAGCTTCCGGGCCGTGTTCACCACCATGCCCGAGTTCATGTAGCCATACAAATCGACATAACGGTCGGCATCCAGAAAACCCGAACGGCGCACCTGGCTGGGGATGGGATCGGCCTCAAACATCACGCGATAGATGTCGTTGTCGCGTTGCTCCATATCGGTCATCAAGGCCTCCAGATCATCGAGACGGTCGTTCAAGATCTCGTATTTCAGCTTCATGTATTCCAACTCGCGCGCCTGTGCCTTCTCCTTTGGTGACTTCAAAAAAGTGAAGAGCAACACGGCAAAGAGGAATGCCCCACCCAAAACAGTGAGTGAGATCAATACGACACGCCAAATTTTGTTGCCAAAATTAGAAACCATGGTGCAAAAATAGAATATTTAACGTAACTTTGCACGTTTTTTTAAATCATTTTTTGAAGTAAAATCATATAACTCACTATAAATGAACGCTTACGAAATCAGAAATAGCTTCTTGGACTTCTTCCGTTCGAAGGAGCACACCATCGTGCCGTCGGCACCCATCGTCGTCAAGAACGACCCCACCCTGATGTTCACCAACGCTGGCATGAACCAGTTCAAGGACATCTTCCTGGGCAACCAGCCCTCGAAATGGAAACGCGCCGCCGACTCGCAGAAATGCCTGCGCGTGTCGGGTAAGCACAACGACCTCGAGGAAGTGGGCCACGACACCTACCACCACACCATGTTTGAGATGCTCGGCAACTGGTCGTTTGGCGACTACTTCAAGAAAGAAGCCATCGCCTACGCCTGGGAGTACCTCACTAAGGTGGTGAAGATCGACAAGGACCGTCTCTACGTCACCGTCTTTGGCGGCGACGAGAAGGACGGCCAGCCTGCCGACATGGAGGCCTATGGCTACTGGAAGGAGCACGTCAACGAAGACCGTATCATCTACGGCAACAAGAAGGACAACTTCTGGGAGATGGGCGAGACGGGTCCCTGCGGTCCCTGCTCGGAGATCCACATCGACCTGCGCGATAATGAAGCCAGAAAACAAGTCCCGGGGCGCGACCTCGTCAACATGGACGACCCGCAAGTGATTGAGATTTGGAACCTCGTGTTCATGCAATACAACCGCATGGCTGACGGCCATCTGGTGGAACTCCCCGCCAAGCACGTCGACACGGGCATGGGCTTTGAGCGCCTCGTCCGCGTGCTGCAAGGCAAGACCTCGAACTACGACACCGACGTGTTCCAGCCCATCATCCAAGCCATCGCCAAGATGTCGGGCATCGAATACGGCAAGGCCGAGAAGACCGACGTCGCCATGCGCGTCATCGCCGACCACCTGCGTGCCGTGAGCTTCGCCATCGCCGACGGACAGCTGCCGTCGAACAACGGCGCCGGCTACGTCATCCGCCGTGTGTTGCGTCGTGCCGTGCGCTATGGCTTCACCTTCCTCGGCTTCGAAGAGCCGTTCGTGTGCCAGCTCCTGCCCATCCTGGTGCAGCAGATGGAACACAACTATCCCGAGATCAAGTCGCAGCAAGAACTCGTCAGCAAGGTCATCCGCGAAGAGGAAGCCTCCTTCCTGCGCACCTTGGCACAAGGCATCAAGCGTTTTGAAGGTTATGTGGAACAACACAAGGGTCAGGACATCGACGGCAACTTCGCCTTCGAGCTGTTCGACACCTTCGGCTTCCCCATCGACCTCACCCAGCTGATGGCCTCCGAGAAGGGCATCAACGTCGACATGGAAGGCTTCAAGGCCAACCTCGAAGAGCAGAAGAACCGCTCGCGCAAAGCCGCCGAGAAAGCCAACGGCGACTGGGTGGTGGTGAACGAGAGCGAGCAGCCCACCGAGTTCGTCGGCTACACCGACATGAGCTGCGAGAGCCACATCCTGCGTTTCCGTGAGGTGGTGGCCAAGAAGAAGACCCATTTCGAGATCGTCCTCGACAAGACCCCGTTCTATGCCGAGATGGGCGGTGAGGTGGGCGACACCGGCACCCTGACCTCCGAGAACGAGACCATCAAAATCGTCAACACCGTCAAGGAGAACAACCTGGTCATCCATATCACCGAGCAGCTGCCTCAGAACCCCGAGGTGGCTTTCACTGCCGCCATCGACGTGGAACGCCGTCAGCGCATCGCCAACAACCACAGCGCCACCCACCTGATGCACGCCGCCTTGAGACAGGTGCTGGGTAGCCACGTGGAGCAAAAGGGCTCGTTGGTCGACGACCAGCGCCTGCGCTTCGACTTCAGCCACTTCGCCAAGATGACGCCCGAGGAAGTACAAAAGGTGGAGAAGATCGTCAACCAGAAGATTCGTGAGAACATCCCGAACGTGACCTACGCCGAGATGCCGATCGATGAGGCCAAGGCCATGGGTGCCACGGCATTGTTTGGCGAGAAATACGGCGACAAGGTGCGCGTGGTGGTCTTCGACAAGGACTACTCCATGGAGCTCTGCGGTGGCTGTCACACCAGCGCCACGGGCAACATCGGCATGTTCAAGATCGTCAGTGAAGGTGCCATCGCCGCCGGCATCCGCCGCATCGAGGCCATCACCGGCGAGGCCGTGGAGCAATACCTCGACGAGCAGCTCGACCTCATCGGTCGCCTGCGCGAGTGCGTCAAGTCGCCCGACCTGGTGAAGGCCGTCACTTCGCTCAACGAGCAGAACTCCGCCTTGAAGAAAGAGGTGGAACACCTGATGCAAGAGAAAGCCCAGGCCATGGCCGAGAGGCTGCATGAGAAAGCCCTCGACCACGAAGGCTACAAACTCATCATGGAGACCCTGCCTTGTGGCGGCGACCAGCTGCGCAACATCGCTTTGATGCTGAAACAGATGAACGAGAGCACCATCGCCATCCTCGGCTCTGTGGCCGAAGGCAAGCCTTCGCTCTGCCTGTTGCTGCCCGAGGCCTTTGCCGACGCCAAGGGCCTGGATGCCACCAAGCTCATCCGTGAGGTGGCCAAGGAGATCCAAGGCGGTGGCGGCGGACAGAAGACCCTCTGCGTGGCCGGTGGACGCAATGCCGATGGACTGCCGAAGGCAATGCAGATGTTGAGAGAAAGGATTTAAAGCCAATAACGATTCAACCTTAATACCATGACAAAGAAACTCATTTTGGCAGCCTTCGTCGCTGCGATGGCACTCACCTCGTGCCACAAAGACCCCACTCCGACTCCAGACCCCGAACCGCAAAATGTGAAGCGATTGGCCAGGGAGGATATCACAACTTCGAGCGCGGCGCTCACCCTGAACTCGTCTGCTGACTACATCTGGTTGGAAAACGGTAACCTGAAGCGCGTTTGCGACACGATATTCATGCCCATGTCAGCCATCATAACCCAAGAAAAGATGGTATACGAAGGCGACAACATCGTGAAAGTCGAAGAGGAAAGCGGCAAGTGGTCGCATCACTTCACCTACGAAAACGGGCTGATAGTGAGCTTCCTCAACATTCACCAGGGCGACACGGCTATTTGGGGTAGTGCTTCTTACAATACCGACGGCCTTGTGGAGGAGATCCTGTGTCACGCCGGCGCAAAAACGACCAAGTGGCACCTGACTTGGGTGGATGGCGACGCCACACAGGTGGTGGAAGAGATACTGGCGCCTGAAGATATGGTCGGCACCCATACTTACACCTACGAATACGACGACAGACCTTGTGTTTATACCGGCTTCCCCATGGCCTATTCCATCTTCGACGGCGACGGCGTCCGCGTGGCCACACGCCAATCGAAGCACAACAGAATCAGAGAAGGTTACACCTACTACTACGACCTCGACAACGGCCTGTTGATTTCCGCTGCTGCGGAGAACGACTCCGTGTCATACCACTACATCGATCTGATGATGGAATAAGGATTCGCCGAAAGAGCAATCAATAAGAGATGACAAAAGCCGCCGCAAGGGACCCTCGCGGCGGCTTTCTCTTTTCATAGATGCTCTAGCAGCCATGTCATCCCTGCGCTGGCCTGTGCGGAAGCATGGGATCTATGGCTGCGGCTTGTTTTTTCCGTTCCTTTCCCCTTGATGGGAAAGGAACCAAAGGATCAAGGCCGACATCAAGGGCCTACCGCACCAGGCGACCGCTCCTCCCCCATGTCGGCCGGGCCCGCGCACCATACCCGGTTGGTCTTTGGCGTTCCCACACATTACCAACCACTTATCCGACAGCAAACGACTACAAACGACTACAGTCGACTACAAACGTTTGTTCAACGGCTTGGTCTTGACAGACATTGCATCTTTGCGACATAATTCAAACACATTTGTTATGGTCAAAAAGAATCCATTCGACAAAGAGCAACCCACTAAGATTCCATTTTCCGAATTAATGGAACTCATTGGGACAAGTTGTGACTACAAGTTCTGCATTATTGATGAAAACATCGATGAGGAGTTGATGTCGCTCGCTGCCAGTCATGGTATCAACCTTAAAGGTTTCAAGCATGTCATCGAAACTTCAGGGATACAACATGCCGAAAAACGTCATGGCTTGAAAAGCAATGATAGGGCACCCCTGTCTCTCGAAGACTATCTGCTTATCCCTTTCATCATCAAGAACAGGGATAAAGTGGAAGTGTCAGCACAAACTGACATTTCGCATCATAATACCGTGTTGAAATACACCAAGCAGATAGGAGACACCTATTACTATGTTGAGGAAATACGTAAGCGAAACAAAAGCTTGGCATTCAAAAGTCTCATAAAACGGGAAAAAGGAAACCCCTCAAAAGAGAGGGGTTAATCTGTTATCGCTGGAGGGAACATCCTTTCGGCCGCCCCTTACGTCTTGATAATCCACTGGTTTTTCATTCCGTGTCCGCGACCAACTGCCTGCAAAAATACAACTTTTCCACAAACCCACAAGGGGATGGATGATTTTTCTCTTATTACCGAGGCTCAGCAGCCATGTCATGCCGACGTGGGCATATTCAATACTGCGTGAACAAGATAGAGACACAAAACAAAAAACCAATCGTATCCAGCGATTACCCTACTTGAAGGGAACACATACGATTGGTTTTCTGCCTGCAAAATTACAACTTTTCCACAAACCCGCAAGGGGATGGGGGATTTTTCTCTTTTTACCAAGGCACCAGCAGCCATGTCATCCCTGCGCTGGCCTGTGCGGTGGCTTGGGATCTATGTCTGCGGTTTTTGCCTGTGAGAAGACCCATATCTGCCCGTGGGCAAACCCGGGTTTGCTCGCGGGCAGACCCGGGTCTGCCGACAAAAAGACCCGGGTCTTTTTTTGTTCGACACCAGGTGGGCTTAGCAGGCATGTCATCCCTGCGCTGACATGTACTATTATGTGGAATGCACCCGTACAGGAAGGAAAAGGTTGGCCATGAAGACCTTTTACAAAACAAAAATTGGCGGCTAACAACCTATCGAGGCTCTAACCGCCAATGTTTTTCGTCTTTCGGTGCTATACCCTTGGGGGCCGTGACGCTGTACGTCCTTAACGTGCCGAAACGACAGTGCAGAATTACAACTTTTCCGGAAACCCGCAAGGGGATGGGGGATTTTTCTCTTTTTACCGAGACACCAGCAGCCATGTCATGCCAACGCTGGCCTGTGCGGAGGCGAGCATCTATGGCTGCTGCCATAATCTCATCCCTATTTTGTGTCGGGCGCAACTTTTATTGGTTTTATGAATTTGCTTAATCAAGAGACATTTCCCTGCTCTCATTTATATGACTTCAGCTCAAAGCTCACCTTATACTTGCGGTCGGGCTTCGTTACACTAATCTCACTTTTATAATACGCATAACTATCTTTATGCCCATATCCCGGCAGTTCAATATTCTTCACCATCCCAGGTTCTATATCGATGGACTTGGTGAAATCATAATAATCGAGCATATTTCCGCTCATGTCGTAATAAACCATGCGCCCCGAAACCTGGGTAATGCGACGGCTTGTATTGTTTTTGAATGAGACGGATGCCTTGGATTGCACCCAATCATGGGTATAATTCGCCAAGGTAATGGCATTGGGATCAAAGGATGCCGATGACTGCTGTGCCACAGGCGTGGATGACTGAGATGCCGAGGTGGTTTGTTGTGCTGCAGGTGTTGAAGGCTGTGGCACAGGAGCAGCTGGAGTCGATGTGGCGGTTGGGATTTGTTTGGGGCTTGCAGTGGGTTTGGTGTTTTTCAATTGTTGAACCTCTTGTTTGAGCCGTTCCACCTCGTTGCGCAAATCGTTGACTTGTCCTTGCAACGTTTCCCATTCGTACGATGGTGACGTAACGGTGGGTCGTTCTTCCACTGTTTCTTGGTCATGGTCCTTTGTCCAAGAAGAGAACTTGGATTTGATGAGGTCCCTGTTTCGAATCAGGTATACTGCCAGCAGCACCAGGCCGATAATCAACAAAGTCTTAAGAAACCGATGCGGCCTTCTCCCATTTTCTTCCATAATGTGTTTGTTTTTGTGGGTTTGACTGCAAAAATAGAAAAACTATTTCTCCTTTCAGCTTATGACATAGGAAAAAAGTTTAGAGGCCATGTCATGCCTGCGCAGGCATGTGCGTTGGCGGGCATCTACGGCTGCGCCATTTGTTTTCGCCCTTTCTTCTTGATAAGAAAGGGCCAATTTTGCGCAAGCCGAACGCAGAGCCGAGCTTGTTCGGGCTATGCTGAGACAAAGCAAAATCAGCGAAGCTAAAGAATCAAGGCCGACATCAAGGGCCTACCGCACTAGGCAACCGCTCCTCCCCCATGTCGGCCGGGCCAGCGCGCCCAACCCGGTCAGTCTTTGGCCTTCCCGCACACGGTGTCCGTTGTTATCACTTCCATTCTTAACGGCATACTCCCGCCCTTGCCGTCATCGCGGTTCCGCCTCCGTGGAATGAGGCGACCCGCGATCTCCTACACCGCAAGAGTGCTATCTCCTTGTCGTCGCTTCGCGTCACTGCGAGGCACGAAGCAGTCCATTTATGATAGATTTGCGGAAGATTTATTTCCAAAAAAAATCCATTTCATTTCCAATTACTTACCCGACAGCAAACGACTACAAACGACTACAGTCGACTACAAACGTTTGTTCAACGGCTTAGTCTTGACAAGGGTTGCATCTTTGTAGCGTAAAACTACTTGTATTATGGAAACAGGAAAAGAAAACGAGATTGTGCTTTATCAACCTAACGAAATGGTCAAGCTTGAAGTGCGGGTACAAGAGGATTCGGTTTGGCTTACACAGCAACAAATTGCCGACCTATTCGGAACAAAGCGTCCCGCCATCACAAAGCACCTGAAAAACATCTATTCCAGTGGCGAACTGGAAGAAAGCAGCACATGTTCCATTTTGGAACTTATGGGTAATGATGGTAGACAAATGTACTCCACCAAGTTCTATAACCTTGATGTCATCTTGTCAGTTGGTTACCGCGTAAACAGTATCAATGCAACGGCTTTCCGCCGATGGGCCAACCAAGTTTTGAAAGATTACTTGTTGCGAGGATATGCCATTCGCCAACAATTGCAGGCTTTTCAAATGCAGTTGGATGCTCGTTTTGACGAACAAAGCAACAGGATTCGTCTATTGGAAGAAAAAACCGATCTCCATTCAGAGAAGATAGACTTCTTCATCCGTACCAATCTGCCGCCCGTGGAGGGTGTGTTGTTTGAAGGGCAAGTCTTGGATGCTCGCCTGTTTGCTGAAAACTTGATAAAGACGGCGCAGCACGAGGTCATCCTCATCGACAATTACATCGACGCCTCGGACTTCGACATCCTTGAATGCCGAAGTGTTGGCGTGGAGGCAACCATCTTTGTGGAGAGAATCACCCCAGCCCTATTGGTGTTGCAGTCCGATTGTCTCGTGCAGACTGGCCGTAAGACCGAGCTACAAACCACCCGCACACGCGTGCACGACCGTTTCCTTATCATCGACAGCCAAGTCTATCATCTAGGAGCATCGCTCAAGGACTTGGGAAGGAAACTTTTTGCCTTCAGTAAAATGGGGTTGGACAAGGAATTGCTACTGGGACAAGTAATCTGAGAAGACTTTTGTAGCATTTTAGAAAGAAGGTCATCCCTACGCAAGGTTCCAGCAGCCATGTCATGCCGACGCGGATAGGTGTGGTGGCGGGCATCTATGGCTGCGACAGAATTCAGCAGCCATGTCATCCCCGCGCTGGCCTGTGCGGTGGCTTGGGATCTATGGCTGCGGCACCTAGGAATCCGCCCTTCTCAATATAAAACCCTACATTGCATATCGGGGTGTGGTAGGGTCGTCCTTTGACTCCGTCGAAATGCTCCGCATTGATTTCATCGAATCTTCGATTTCAGCGTAGCTAATCTTCGATTTCAGGACTCTGATGCACCGCCCCTCATTCACACTTTATGACAACGCCCTCGCCCCTTGCCGTCATCGCGGGCGCAGACCCGCGATCTCCTATGCAGCAAGGGATATTTAAAAAAAACTAATCCAACGACTCAGGAGCCTCTTCAGATTCATCGTCCTTTTCTTGTTTTAGACGGGTTAAGCCTTTGAAGATGTCAAGGAATGAGTTCTTGTTATAAAAATAGCCCTCATCTTCTTTGAGTTTTTCAGCTAATACCAATAAAAGCTGTTGATTTCTATGTTGGTATTTTTGTCACAACATATTCAAATGGTATCTTCTCTTGCTCCAATCGCGAATTGTTTTCTTTTAGGCGTCTGAACAATTCCAATTCTTCTTGTGTAAGGCACAATTCTATTTCAACATTTGTCTTCGTACCTTTATCGCCTTCATAATACTTTCCAAAAGTATCTTTATCCATCAAAAAACTCTCTACCTGTCTGAAATGAGTTCTGATTTCTGAAAGAATTTGGAATCCTTGAGCATCTATATCTCCCCAGTAATAAATCTTTTTCGTCTGGAGCCATTCAACATCTTTCATTATATCGACTCCAAATCCGTGTCCCCAAATGACAATGCTGTCTCTTTTATTGGGAAAGGTCAACATATTAATCTTATTCTCGACCAAATACACAGTCTGGATGGGAACAGACAAATGTTGAAACTCACTTATCGAAATACTTAAATCATCAATACCTCCAAATTGTTGCAAACTGATGTTCTTGTCTAATATCCGAAAACGCACTAAAGGTTCGTCGTATTTGAGATCGAAACGTCTTTCAAAATGCTTTTCATCTACATTGATATGTTCCGCAATAATTATATCAAGCAATTCTCTAATAATGCCTTTATTGCTTTCTATGAATTTAGTATGCACCTTTATAGGTAATTCACGAATATAGAGATGAGGATGGGGCGTCTCCTTGAAATACTCACATACTTTTAGTAGGCTCTCCCAATCATTCTCTATTACTTTAATGGGATATTTGGATATCCATCCCTTCAATTCTGGGAATAATGAAAGAATATAGGCTATGTCTTCTTTGAATTTTGCAGTATTATTTTCTTCGTTAATATATTTCAAATAATCAAATTCTGTTTGAAAACTTATAGATGTTGGAATATCTTGTAATCCGTGTCTTTTAGTTTTTACGGTTTGGAATTCAATTATATAACCATATCCCTTTCTTTCCTTAGAATAGCTTATTAACTCTGTCAACTCTGCCTCAAATCTTCCAGTATCCTCGTTAGGCTTCTTATCACCAACAATAACAATTGGGTTGAAAGGCTTTCCTTCAACGATAGATTGCAAATATACCTTGTACTTATTTGCTGCTTTCTTCTTTATTTCAGCTGGGGTTATCATTGGCTAGAAATTTTTCACGTTCTTGCTTAAACTGCTCAATTGACATATCAATTGAGATTGATTCGTTTCCCCGACGTTCAACATAATGGACAAATGAGATATCATTTTCTACAATATGTATGTTATCGCTGGGGGTTACAACCAGCAATTGTAAGTTCAATTGTTTGCATAGCGAAATCAAATAGCGAGCCTTGTCTTCATCTTGAGCTTTGAAAGCCTCGTCAATTGCTATAAAACGCAAAGATTTAGCTTGCAAACCGTCTTTTGTGAGTCCAAACTGATAGGCTATGGCTGAGCCTAAAATGGTATAAGTGAGCTGAGCCTTTTCACCTCCAGACAGTTGTCCCATACTTTCGTATGTCTTGAACTTCTGTCCAGTTTCTTTGTAGAACTCTTCAGCCTTATACGAGAACCAACTCCTTACATCCATCACTTTACGTCTCCATTGTTCGTTTTTAAGATGTTCCATAAGAGGTTGTATCTTTTGTTCAAAATGGACACGTTTACCGTCAATGGTTGCATTGGTTTCATGGATATTTGGAATTGCATTGTCAAGCTCTCTCCTGAAGTCCGCTATTTCTGGATTAAAACGTTTAGAGTTGACCAGTTGGATATATGTCACAGGAGATGTGTTGAAGTCTATTCCATAAAGCGATTTGTTCAGCATTTCAATCGTTTCTCTAATTGACTTTTCCCAATTGTTGAAAAACATCCTGAAAGCTGAGACTTTATTCGTTACTGTTTCTTGGAGGTATTCATCAAACTTTTTTTCATGACGCACAAGATCCTCTTTTACCAGCCTATTATAGAACTTCTGGTATTCACCAATCAGGTTGATGCTACTTGCTTCTGGCAAGGTATGAACGTCGGAACGCCAATCCTTGAATCTTTGGATAATTTCTTCTGATGGGTTTTTGAATTTCCTTATCAGGTCGGCAGTCTCTCCTTCGACACTTGCTTTCTCAGATTTCGCAGTATCTTCTTTCTGCATAATGTCCGACTGGAGAGCCGTCTTTTTCGATTCAATTGTTTCGAAAGTTACATCGAGCCAAGTTATATTGTTTTCTTCAAAGACAGCGACATCGATAATCCCAAGGTTATCAAGTATTGGCTTGTTTTCTGACAACCTTTTGTTAGCATTCACTAAATCAACTTTTTCTATTTGGAAGATTTCGCCATTTTTTTCGACAATAGTTTCTTTTTCCAATTTCGATAAATCTCCTTGAACAATTTCCAGTTGTCTTTGCAGAGCTTTTACCTTGTCGTTAGTCGTCTCAAGCTCTTTCTTTCTGTCTTCTTTTTCTTGAATAAATCTTGCGGTCTCTTCCCAATTTACCTCCTCAAATCTAGAAAATAGTTTGAAAATATCATCATATATTTCTTTTCGTTTTTCAATTGTATCAATTTCAGCCTTAATCTTACGGATAGCCTCCTTGTTTTGAGTTTGCTGGTTCTGCAAATTCTTTACTATAGCACGAATGGATGCTATTTTTTCCTTGTTGTCCCACCCCAGAACATAGTTTTCTCTACTGCTTGTCTTCGGTCGGTCGTCTTTTTCGTGCTTATTATGCACGGACTTAATTAGACCCTCTATTGTTACAGCTTTTTCCTTGTAAAGATAGAACTCATCCAAGTCTGAAACACAAGCATAATTATAGTGGTCGGCAATGGCATCTTCAACCCAACTACTATAAGGACTTTTCGTGTTAAATTCCAGCTTGTTCAACAAGCAATTTGCAGGTGGATTCTGAAAGCCTCTCAACGATGATGATGTCTCATAACGATGATACACAATCTTCCCCCGCAGGTTATTGGAGTTGACAAATTCACTAACGGCTTTATAATATTTCTCTGGCACAATTAGGCGTATGCCAAAATTGTGCAGAATTTTCTCGATGGAGTTTTCCCACTCCTTTTCACTATCCTTTACACGAATCAATTCACCAACAAAAGGAATTTCGTTTGCCGCTGCTCCAACCTCTTGCAAAATCAATTCTCTTATTTCAGCTTCTCGACCAGAAATATTGTTTTTATTCTTTAGTAGAGTCTTTACAATTTCAGTATTCTCTATTATCTCTTGTTCTATACGTTCCTTTTCATTCAGCGCATGACGCAAATCTTCATTTTTTTCTCCTAAATCTCTTTGACAATCATCCCTTTTTTCTTTTGACTTCTCTCGATTCTCAAAAAAAACCCGCTCGGTGGGATTCTTACTGAAGCCCACTTCAAGAGCCATCTTATTGTACTCTTCAAGTTTAAACTGGCGAGTCTTCTTTTTTTGCTCTAGCCTACTTATTTCATCTTTCAACGTTCTTATTTGCCTGCCGACATCGTCACTTTCTATAGAGAACCTCAGTTCACTTTCCTTTTTCTTCAGATCTTCTTTCTCTTGATTCAATTGTTCAAGTTCTTGCTTCAGGGCAACTAATTTCTCATTTAGTTTGGCTATACGTGCGTTCGCTAGTTCAACATTCTTTTGGGCAAACCAATACACGGCCATGTCCCGAGTGTTTTGCAAATCCTTTAGTGTCGATTCTATTTTCTCCAGTTTCTTAGCTTTCTCATCTATCGGTTCCAACTGAGCTATCTGTTCTTTAACCTTATCAATGGTTGTCTTGGCCTCCATCAAAGTGGCAAAACTCTCACTCAGACGAATATATTCGCTTTCCGAATCGCGTTGTTCAAGCATATTATTGCGGATGAATTCGTCCAAATCGTTCAGGACCTTCACTCCAATTATTTGGTTGAATAGTATGAGTGCCTTGTCAGATCGAAGTCCGAATGCACTAATAATTCTATCTTTATAGTCCTTTATAGTGTCATAAAACTCTATCTGTTTTTTCGGCATATTACCATTATAGTGTTTCTCCAACATTTTTTTCCAGTCACCTTTGTTACCATTAAAGCCCGAGAAATCCTTGCCAATGGATAGCGGCATCGATGAGAATCCATATGAACATTTCATCTCACCATTTACAAACCAACGCACTTGAAACAAAGTCACCACATTGTCATGATTGTTAGTAAACGAAGCCAGCAAAACCGAATAGGTCTTTTTATCACGGAGCTGTTGCGTCTTGGTTGACATTTCGCCTTCAGCCTGTATATTACCATAATTGCCAAGAACGTAGGTCTCTTCCGTTCTATCTCCTTTTCGCTCATTTCCAGATGACTGGTTGTAGAATCTGTCTTTCTTAGCTGGCACAAGTAATGTCAGTAGTGCATCTATTAGGGTACTCTTGCCAGAAGCGTTAGCACCCGTCAACAGCGTATTGTTACCTTCTGGAGCAATCCGAAATATTCGGTTGTTGAACGTACCCCAGTTATATATTTCCATATAGTTCAACCGATAGCCAGCAGTTCCGGCATTGGTTGTAAACAAATCATATTGTTCCTGCATACTCTTCCAAATTTTTCTTGAATACGTCCAAATCTTCGAGTGTTACTTTTTCTTTGATGATACGGTGAATCTTGTAACGCACTTCATCGCCATTACGTTTCACTTCTTTCAAAAAGCCCAAATCAGCCACAGTCTGTATATATCGGTCCAAGTCTTTTTCAAGTTTTACCTTGTTGAAATTCTCGGGCAAAAACAACCGAACTTCATCTTTTATCTCATTGTTAGTTATGATTCTGTCCACCGATTGGGTTTCCACGGGGTTGTTGTCGTAATCCTCCAGAATCTGGCGAAGTACAATTACCACAATGGAAACCTCGAATCCTAATTGCCGTCTGGAAACTAGATTCAATGTGGCATTGTCATCAAACACAATTTGTTTTACGAAGGCAAAACCCTCTTCTTTTTTCAAAATCAATTCCAGTCCTATAACTGCCAAATATTCCTGAATCTCTATCTGATAGTTTATGATGTCATCCCAAACCGGCGAACCTTTTTCAACGGTTTTCTTTAGTAAAAGGATGATTGCTTTCGAATATGGTTTCTGCTCGTTCATAGCGAAATGATTATTTCTGGAATCAGAATTCGTTTATTGTTCTTATAATCAAACATTATGGCCTGACGCTTTTCTTCGTTGATTGAATTGTGAGGAAATTGCCTTAATACTCCAAAGTAGGCAAATAATTCTGATAGACCTTGTTTCAACGGATATTGCTCAATGACATCTGATAACGCTATTTGGCTCTTGTCATTCATTGCCTCACGTATATTCCTCTCCAACACCTTACGGTCAACGTGTACATTGCCAAATACTTTGCCCAACTCACCAAACTCATCTATTGACAAATTGCCAGATTCAGGATTAAATGCATATTCAGTATCCTCATCCTGTTCGAAAGTAATCTGTCTGTCAAAGGGGATACTAATCTCCATTCCGGCATCAACTGTCAATGAAATGTCCGGTTTATGTCTTTTCTTAGAAATATCAATTAGCGTATTCTTAATTTCCTGAACAACACGCTTGGCCATATCTGAACGTGCCATCTCACTTTCGCGGATGATACGGCTTAGTTTGTCAGCCATCTTGTCGTTGGTCTGATACACTTTCCTTCCAGAATCGTACAGATATTCCACCATGTTTTTCAGGAAGGTGTCACTACTATCAATATTCTTTTTATTTAGTGTTTGGAAAAGCTCCGAAACAAGAGCATCTAACTCCGACTGCATTTCACGCGCCAACAGAAACTCCCAAAAAGCATAGAAGCTCTTGCCTTGTGAGCTGGATTTCAATTCATCCAGTGCATCAAAAGTGTATTGAAGAATACTGCCTTTATTCAACGTCTGGTCAATCTGTTTCTGATAAATCTCCTTGATAATAGCCTTGAAGTTGTCGTCAACGTCTTTGAAATCAGTCAACAGTTCTTTTGCTTGTTTGTTGATTTGTTGAAATCTAGGCACAATCTCGTATTCCTCAAAAACTTTGACATCCTCTCCCAACTGCAATTGCTGAATCTGATATTCAATTTCTTGTTTCTTATCTTCCAACAATTGCAGGCGCTTTCCCCTGTCTTCGTTGGTGAATTCCACCAATTCTTTCAACTGAGTAATAATTGATTTAAACTTTGACTCCGTGCCAATATATTCTTCTTGCTTCAATCCTGACAGCCAATCAATAACTTTACTTGAATGAGATGATAGCTCATAATAAATCTCACCATCTTCATTTCTATAATTTGTCAAGAAGCCGCTGTCTGTCCATCGTTTGATGTATTTTGCCGCTTTTTCCTCATACGTGTCAGAAAACTGAATGTCATTTTCTTCATCGACCTCAACACCATGATCGTTTAGGAAATCCGCCAATTGACAATGAATGTTTTCGAGAGAAATAGCCGCTGAGTTATCAAAGACAATTGTAAAGAATTCGAGTATGATATTACAACTTCTTGCACGCAACAATGCAATGCTTGGTGAATTATTTAATATTTCTATAATACTGCCTTGCCGTTTCATTTCAATAAATTTGTTTTTCCTTTATCACCCCTCTAACCCCGCCTTTAGGATTCTCAACATCACCATTGTAACGAGGTATCAAATGTATATGCACATGAAACACACTCTGACCAGCAGCTTGGTTTACATTGATTCCAACATTGAATCCATCAGGGTTAAATCGCTTTTCTAATATAGTCTTGCAATGGTTCACCATTTGCCACAAATCTTGTTGCTCTCCATATGTTAAATCAAAATAGTTAGCCACATGGCGCTTGGGTATTATTAATGTATGCCCTTTGCTCACTGGGTATCCATCAAAAAACGCCACGGCCGTTGCAGTTTCACAAACTAATTCAACCTTGGAATTCAATTTGCAAAACGGGCATCCGCTTGATAATGTGTATTTCTCTTTGTAGCTGGTTCTATTAAAATGCTTGTATTCGTATATCTCACAATTCTCGTTGAGGAACAGACTTTTATAGGGCAACACAACATTGCACTGATATGTGGGTTGTTTGTGAACATAATGGGTTCTGAATCCTTCGTATTTTATATCACGGCGAACGGTGAAATAAGCAGTTCCATTTGGCTTGAGCAGCTCCGAAACTTCCATCAGCACCTGTGCCTGTTCTTTGGGCTCAAGTACATTCAGAACATAATTGCAAATGATGGTGTCAAAATGCTTTGTCGGAAATTCGGGACGGTAATAATTGTCATACCCTACAATATCGAAACCTTCCTTTTGAAGTTCGTCCGTATCAAAACCAAATCCACAGCCGAAATCCAAAATCTCGCCTTTCAGAAGGTTATTTTGTTTGAGCCAGCGTGTCGGGAACGAAATCGATGTGCGTTCTTTGGCCGTCAAATGAGGATTGTTTTTGATTGTTTTCATGTTTTCCAATAATTAAATCCCATATTTTCAGCAATTTGCACCATTGGCGAAAAAGTTCTCTGAAATACATTACAAAAATCATCATCAGTTAGACGAATCAATTCTGGAACTGAATCATAGACCGTAAGATAATCCTCAAAAATCTTGTCAGTAGGTTTCTTTGGATAAAGGGTTTTCAAAGCCTCATGATGCAAATTCGCGTATGGTTTCAAATACTTTTCTAAAGACGGCAGGTTGTTGCTCTTCGACGAATTAATGCTCGAATCAGCTGGTAATAAATTCCATAACAAATTGTGTGACACAAAACTCCATGGAATAAAGTGGTCTAAATCATAGCCTTTAATAGCCAATGGTTTGTCGGTATATATACAGTGAATTGAACCAACGGTTTCAATATATGCATCCCAAAACTTATGCTGACGTGTCAATGAATCGCGCAAAATCGGCTTTATCAGTTTTGAAGGAACATCGGGAACATTTGGATTACGTTTCTGGAGGAAAACGGCCAAGTTCCAGAATGCAAAATCGCGTAAAATACCGTAATGTTCCATCAAGTAATCTCTCCATACGGGATTAAGTTCAATTGTTTCGCCACTAATAGCATATAAACAATTGTTTTCAAATCGCTGGGAACGAGACACCACATCATTATCTGTTGTATATGTTATCCAAGGCGACAAAAAACGATACGGAACATTTAGCGTGAAAACTCGCAACAAGCTCTTTGTACGACTGTTATCAATGTTGTCGAGTAAAATCCGTTTGATTCTTGTTCTATCAGCGTCTATCGAAATGCCAAATTCCTGCTGTAAAGCCATCGACTGGACATAAAGCGAATCGGATTTGCCGAATGATAGTTTGAAATAGTGAATCGGATACCATGATTCCGCCACCATTCCTGCAATGATTTCCCATAATGACATCTTTGTCTTCCGTTCTTTCACCACAATATCAAGCAACGACACAAACCAATAGAACTTGTATGTCGCAACCGTTTTATCAAAAACTCCCGATAATCTTGAAACTGATAATTCTTTATTTTGCGGTAATAACACAGTATTTCTCCCTTCATAATTTGACGCAAAAATAAACAATTTTTCAGTCTCTCACAAGATATTGCAAAAGTGGAATTTATCCCTTCTCCATCCCCTCAATCAACCGATAAACCGAAAAAGAAGAATTCTTGTAATCCTCCATCCTTTTCGCCCATTCTATGACTTTCGCCATGTTCTCGAAGTCTGGCGTGCTGGCTTACAATAACAGCGTCATCCTTCACAAATAACAAGCGCAATTCTACGCATTCTTTTCGACGGAGCCTTTTCTCTTTTACTTGCCATGGTTAACCCTCCAGCAATTGTTGGACACTCTCAACAGACGAGTCTACATAAGGTATAGCATCGAAACGGCCTTGTATATAACCCTTCTCTGCATCCATGTTTTCACGGAAATCCTTGAAGTCGTACAAGGAATAAACTTCCGTAACCCCATTTTCGGATTTGTTGACAAACACAATTTGGTCACGTCTCAATCTTTTTACGTCAATGAGGTTCGTGTTGTGTGAGGTAAACAACAACTGACTGCTTTCTGAAGCATGGATCAAGTCGAGAACGAAATCGGCCAAACGCGTGTGTAGCCCCATGTCAAATTCATCCATCAGTATGCTTTTCTTGTTCCTGACCACATCAAGAAGTCGAATAAGTATTTGGAATAGTTTCCTTGTTCCGTTAGACTCTTCCATGTCCATGTCAAACATAACATCCTTCTGATAACGATGAAATGTCTTAAAGCGGAGAACGTCTACCAATCTATATGACAGTTCTTGTTGACCAGGAACGACAACAGGAGCTGGAACTTGTTCTGTCCTTGCCTCGATGTCGGTAATATCCGTATCGCATATTTCAAGTGCCTTGAGAATTAGCGGCTTATAGGTGTTGAAATTATCCAATACCACCATGTCATTTACATTCACCAATCCAAGCAGGAACTGGTTTAGGAAATAGCGATAGAGCTTTTGTGCAAACTCGCGATTCATGGAACTGGCTCGGCTAAGGAAGAGGTTCTTCTCACTGGTGTTAACTGCCACGTCCGACGGCTTTGCCATGATGCCTGTGCCAAAACTATACTTGTCACCGGCCCTGCGTTCGAACATCTTTGCTCGTCTGCCCAATGGATAATGATACAAACTCTCACTGATGATGCGCTCACGGGTAAGTTCAAAAGAATACTCATATTCCACATTATCACAAACAAAATCAATAAGAAACTTACTTGGCTTCTCCTGCCAACCATCAAACTTAAAAGGTTCGAAATCGAATATCTTACCCTCATTATATTGATGGGAATCCAAAACCATCCTGCAACAAAAAACGATAGCCTTTAGAATATTCGACTTGCCTGATGCGTTGGGGCCAAATAATCCTATTGTCTTGAGTATAGGCACACCTTTCCACTCCATTACATTATGGCTAAGTTCACGGGCAAGGGCAGTGTTGATGTTGGCAGCCCTAAAATCAATTCTTATACGCTCCTTTATCGAGAAGAAGTTTTCAAATTCAATTTTGAGTATCATTTGACTATTGATTTTGTAGATTTCCTGCAAAAATAGACAATAAATTTGAATAATTTTCATTTTACTGCTATTTTTTTCATTTTTCCAAGTTCAATACCCAAAAACCATCCTCCACGAAACTCCCCGCACCGCCAAACACTCCATCAATGCTTCTCAGCACAGGCTTCTCTCGCTTTTCCTTCGCCCTTCCTACGCTCTAGCCATACTCAAAGGGTATGGTTGAGTATGCCAACTCCTTGCCTACACCTTGCCAACTCCTTGCCAACTCCTTGCCTAGGGTATGCGAAAGCCTATCCTCTTCTTTCCTTATTGCCGGACAATGGAGACAAAACCGCAGCCATAGATGCCCGCCGTCGCACATGCCCGCGTTGGCATGACATGGCTGCTGAGGCCAACGTGGGGATGACATGGGCAGAAAGGATGGCATGACATGGCTGCTGGTCGTTGCCTACATCAGGACGACATGGCTGCTGAGCCTTGAATAAAAACGAGAAAAAACCGCCCATAATCCACCAAAATTTCGTATCTTTGAAGCCTGATTCACGATGACACGCCATGGCCAAAGAGCAGCATTACATAGACTTCGATGAATATATACGGCAAGGAGAGCCCGCGCAGCGCGAGGCCGCCTATGCTTGGAGTACGGCCATCGGACTGCAGGCCGTGGATGGATTGCAGGTGTCGGACTATCTTCTTGAACTCGCACGCAAAAACATCGAAGGTGATTTGACCATGGATGAAGTGTCTGACCTACTTGACAAGCATTATGCCAAGAAGCGAAAGAACAGGACTGCATGGAAAGAGTATCAGACATACACCAGAGTTGAATCCGTGAATAAAGAAGAATGCAGAAGAGGTCGGCAGTTTGAACGACAACCTAATCTAGTAGACCCGACAAGCACCCCTATAAGTTCAGGACAAGTACCCGAACAAGTACCCCATAAGTTAGGGACAAGCGCAGGACAAGTACAGGACAAGTTTGGTTATGTTAGCCCAGATGTAATTGGTCTTTTACAAGTTATCGGACATCAGAAACTATCCGTAAAAGAAATGATGATGGGTATGGAACTTAAGGGACGAGACAATTTTTTAAAAGTTCACCTTAACCCCGCTATTTCAAAAGGTTTCGTCCGTCTTTTATATCCCGACACGCCCCGCCATCCAAGGCAGAAATACCTGCTGACGGCGAAAGGGGTAATGCTTTATAAGGAAATAATCGGGTAACTTTAGGAGATCACGGACCCTTAATCCCCCGCCCTTCGGGCACCCCCTTTGAAAGGGGGAGGTCCGCGATGAGGGTAAAGGGAGGGCGTTGTCCGTTGGAGTGCTGTTTCCCGCCCGTATGCCACGAGCGGGAATGCCAAAACTCAGCTGGGTTGGGCGGGGAGGCGGGGCCGCCGGGCGGGGAAGCGCCCGCAAGGGATGGCTAAACGGTTGACTTTCACAGAGGGGCGCTTGCGTTTGCCGATAGGCACTACCCGACCTGAAAGTCAGGCGTTTAGACAGCCGCGGGGAGGTCCGATGGAGGCGGCCTTGATTTTTCGCTTACTTTTCATCAAGGAAAAGGAAGGAAAAAATGCCGCAGCCATAGATGCCCATCCACGCACTTGCCCGCGTTGGCATGACATGGCTGCTGGTCCATGCCAACGCAAGGATGGACAAACGATAAAGTGCAGTATTGCATCACGGTCATTAAGACATAACAAAAACGGATGGAAATCTTAAGAGTCCTGTTGTCGGTGTTCTCTCATCCCGATTTCCACCCGTAGTGTTGCCGCAGAATGCAGGAGGTAAGTCGCACTGAAACGATAGGCCTCCGCGCGGACTTTCGGAAGGTCATACCTGATTCCTGACTTATTTCTGGCTGCAAAAATACAACATTTTTCTCAACCCGCAAGGTTTGGGGCACAAAATGCGGCCACAAACCACAAAGCTAGAACGTTCCCCTTTCCCAGTTTTTTCTTATCTTTGCGCCAAATTCGAAGAATCAACGGAGTTAAATCCATCCCCTATGAAACTCGCAGAAGCATTAAGCATCAGGAAAGACCTGCAAAAGCGCATCCAACAGCTGGGACAGCGCATACAAAACAACGTGAAGGTGCAGGAAGGCGACGCGCCTTCGGAAGAGCCCACGGAGCTGATGAAGGAACTCGACGCCTGCCTCACGCAGCTCGAAGACCTCATCTGGCGCATCAACGCCACCAACATGAAGACCACCAACGCCCAGGGCGTCACCCTCACCCAACTCATGGCCCGCAAGGACGTGCTGACCATGCGTGTCAGCAACCTGCGCAGCATCTTCGACACCGCCTCGGCGGGACAGGACCGCTACTCGCGCTCGGAGATCAAGACGGTGACCGTGGTCGACGTGAAAGCCATCGGCAAGAAGGTGGACGAATGCTCCGCACAGCTGCGCCAACTCGACATGGAGATACAGGCGCTCAACTTCCAGACCGAGCTGGTCTGAACCACAAGGCATCCGCATTTGTAGGGCGAACCGAACCCCCACCACTGATCGTTGCCCGGAGCCGGCAGCACCCGTTCACGATGAACAGCACGGCGCAGGCTCAGCACGTTGTCATCCGAATGTACGGCTTAGGCCGCACGGCGCACTACCGACCGGTTGACTATGAATGACGGATGCCTTCTTTTGTGTTTACGACTCAACCCAAGTCCTTCAAAAACGCGATCAGCTTACGCGTGGCCTTGCCACGGTGGCTGATGGCGTTTTTCACTTCGTGGCCCAGTTCGGCGAAGGTCTGCTCGTAGCCGTCGGGCTGGAAGATGGGGTCGTAGCCGAAGCCATCGGTGCCGCGTTGCTCCTCAGTGATGCGACCATCGCAACGGCCTTCGAAGAAATAGGATTTCCCATCCAGGTTCAGCGCGATGCAGGTGCGGAAGGCCGCCTTGCGGTTGGTCTGGCCCTTCATGGCCGCCAACATCTTGTCGACGTTGTCCTGATAGGTACAATGCTCACCGGCATAACGGGCCGAATAGACGCCTGGGGCGCCGCCCAAGGCCTCCACTTCAAGGCCGGAGTCGTCGGAGAAACAGTCCACATGGTACTTGTTGGTGACGAAGTCCGCCTTGATCTTGGCGTTGCCTTCGATGGTGTCGGCGTCTTCGACAATGTCGTCGTGGCAGCCGATGTCGTCGAGGCTCAGGACCTCGTAGAGGCCCTCCATGATTTCGCGCATCTCGCGCAGTTTGTTCTTATTATTGGTGGCAAATACGATTTGTTTCATTTTTCTTTTGTTTTGGGGAATTGTCCTACGGACAAGAAATCTATCAAAAATCATTTTTAAAATCTTTCAAAAACACCACCATAGTAAAAAGACGTAGAAAAGAGATTTTTGATCGATTTTATTTTCGATTTTTTAAAGATTTCTTGCGAAGCAATCCCATTATAAACTCCAGTCAATAGGTTCTATTCCGTGTTGTATCAAATAATTATTCGTTTGCGAAAAATGATGACACCCGAAGAAGCCGCGGCTGGCGGAGAGGGGCGACGGGTGCACTGACTTCAGTATCAAGTGTTTGAACGGGTCGATCAGGGCCTGCTTGGCGATGGCGTAGTTGCCCCAGAGGATGAAGACGAGGTGCTCGCGTTGCTCCGACAGGGCGCGGATGGCGGCGTCGGTGAACTGTTCCCAGCCGTGGCGCGAGTGCGAGGCGGCCTGTCCGGCGCGCACCGTCAGCGAGGCGTTGAGGAGCAGCACCCCTTCCCTAGCCCACTTCTCGAGGTTGCCAGAGCGCGCCATAGGCACGCCGAGGTCGTCGTGCAGCTCCTTGAAGATGTTCTGCAGGCTGGGCGGGAAAGGCACGCCGTCGGGCACCGAGAACGAGAGGCCGTGGGCCTGTCCCGGGCCGTGGTACGGGTCCTGACCCAAGATGACCACCTTCACCTTGTCGAAAGGCGTGAGGTTGAAGGCGTTGAAGATCAAAGGACCAGGGGGATAGACGGCATACTGCCGCTTCTCGCTCACGAGGAACGACTTGAGGTCGGCGAAATAGGGTGCCTCGAACTGCGGCCGCAGCACTTGGTACCAGCTTTCGTCGATATTGGGTTTCTTTACTTCCATTTCTTTAATTTTTCTGCAAAGATGGCAATTTTTCGGAGAAAAATGCGTTACTTTGCAAATCAAATTTGATTTCTATGAAGAGAAAACTTGTCATCGCCCTGTTAATCGCCTTTGTCTCAGGCATTATCCTGACTTCTTGTGGGTCAAGCAAAACCTGCCCGGCCTACGGCGAATCGTCAAAATACATCAAGGAGACGCGCTATTAATTTAGGTGTTGGGTGCACGGCCCTTCGGCCCTTCGACGGGCTCAGGGCTCAGGGACCTGTGATACATATAACCCAATGCCATGACTGCCCTCAAACAACGCCTATTGCGCATCCTCATGCTCACGCTTTTCGGAGCGTGCGCTTTTTTGTTGCCTGCGCAAAACATCGACATCCAGAGCGATGACGACAAGCCCTTGGAGGAGAAGTTGGTCTACAACCACCAGAACACCTTCAACGTGGCCATCCACTCGCGGGGCTTCGGCGCGGGATTCAAGATAGGGCGCATCAAGAGCATCAACCTGACGCGCAACTGGGAGGCCGAGGTGGTGTCGCTGCGCTCGCTCAAGGAGATCAAGACCTTGAACATCTCCACCGTCAACATGCGTCCTTTCGTCTATGGTAAGCTGAACTACGTCTACGTGGCCCGCTTCGGCTACGGCGAGGAGCGGCGCATCTTCGGCAAGCCTTATTGGGGCGGCATCGAGACGCGCTGGACCTACGAATTTGGCGCATCGTTGGCTTGGCTCAAGCCCTATTATTACCAAGTGGTCACCTACATCCCCAACGGCTCGGGTGGCTATGTGGAGTCGGTGCAAGAGCAGACCTTCGAGCAAGGCATCGACATCCTGGGACGATCGGCTTTCACCAAAGGCCTTGGCGAGAGCAAGCTCTCGCCTGGCGCCCATGCCTCGTTGGGTCTCAGCTTCGACTTCGCCAAGTCGCGCACCTCGGTGCAAGCCATCAACGTCGACGTCAAGGTAGAGTGCTTCCCCATGGGCGTCTCCATCATCGACTCGGAACGCGACCGCTGGCTCTTTGTCACCTTCATGCTGTCGTACAATTGGGGATCGCGTTTCAACAAATACTGAGAATGAGGGGCTTATCCCGCCTCCATTCTCGCCAAGCAAAAAAAATCGAAAAAAAAATCCTCGTTTTTAGTTGCAACATTCAAAAAAAGCGTATTTTTGCAGCCGATTTGGATGCCCAATGGTGTAATGGCAGCACAACTGACTCTGGATCAGTTAGTCTAGGTTCGAATCCTGGTTGGGCAACAAAAAACCTCCGTTTTCGCGGAGGTTTTTTTGTTTTTAAGCCAGTTGATTCAGTGCTAATAGCTGGTCACAAACTCATGGGGTGACGCAATCTTTTGCTCCGTCCCATCGGGCGAAACCACATAGATGCCGTCATTACCGAAATAAGCCAGTTTGCCGTTGGCCAGCCAGCCAAAACAAGCACCATTATAATCGTAGCACAAAGCCTTCTGAACCTTGCCGTCGAGCGTGGCGAAGCAAAGCGGTCCGTAGCCGACATGACCAAAGTCAACAGCCGCACCGTAGACAACGCAGTTACGCTGAGGGTTCAACCCAAGAAGTTCAAACTGAGGCTCATAAGAATACTCACCTTTGAAGCTATCAAAGTCGATCTTGTCGCTGATGCAGATTCGCTCATCACTCGACTCATCCGGAACATAGTAATAGTAACTCTTGTCCTCGTCGGCACCTTCCACCTCCACATCTACTTGTTTGAACAGGTCTTGGTCGTTCAAAAGCTGAATCTCCTGCTCGTCGGCGCCGTCGCCCATGTTGACATCATCGGGCCATCCTTCGCTCTTCGTATTATCGTCTGGCAGATAGTATCTGTCATCCACAAACTCGCAGTACATCTCTTCCAAGTTATGCTGAATTCCAATCATCGGGACGTTGGAGTACCTCAACATAGGGGCATAACCGCAATTGTCATCGAAGCAATCACTGAGTTTCAGGTCCCAGTCCGTGAGCATGACTGGAGCGGGATGAGAAGCCAAGAGGTCGACCTTTTTCAGATAGAGCTCATCATCAATCACGACGGTGTAATAAAACTCGTTTTCGTTGAGGAAAACGCCTTTGATTACACGATCCTGCTCGTCAGCGAAAGGAATAAGCGAGTTCGTGCGTGAGTTGAAGAAGGTCACCTTTCCGTCGTCAAAGATAGCCATGTCGCAGCCCTTAAGAGGAGCAACAGCATCTGACGTTTTGGTCTGGGTAGGGAACGGATTGCGGTCGCAACCCGACAGTCCAAACGCCAGGACGGCAAAGAGAAGCAATAGAGTCTTTTTCATGTCAACCTCTTTTATTGGTTCATTCCCCATTGACGGTCACGAACCTACTGCCAGGGCAGAGTTTCGTGATGGTACCATCGGGAGCAATTGTCTTGATGCCTTCGTCGTCGGAGAAAGCCAGCTTGTTATTGTTCAGCCATCCGTAGCAAGCATCGTAGGCCAACAGCTTCTGCACCTTGCCGTCGAGCGTGGCGAAGCACAGCGGACCACGGCCGCCGCGACCCCATTCCATAATGGCAGCGTATGCCACGCAATCGGATTCGGGGCTGAGGTCAAGGTACGTGAACTCGGGTTGGCCTTCATATCCCTCGTATTTACCTTCATGGAAATTGATTTTGTCGCTGATGCAGACCAGATGATTAGGCAACTCTTCCTCAGGATACACGGCAAAATCTACATCGCAGTAATAGTAACGCTTCTCCTCTCCACCTTCTTCGATGGGCAAAGCAATGAAATGCACGTTATCAATGAAATTCTGATACGCAACCATACCCTCATCCACGCCTTCCGGCCAGCCGTCACTCAGGGTTTGTCCTTCAATCATATAGTATTTATTATCTATGAAACCCTTGCACATCTCGCCCATGTTATATTCAATACCGACAAATGGGACATCAATATAATAATAGACCATTGATGCGCACTTTTCGCAACTGTCGACGACACAGTCGTTCAGCTTCAGTCCCCAATCGACAATCTGGACCGGAGCAGGTTGGTCAGCAGAGAGATCGACCTTTTTCAGATAGAGCTCGTCATTGACCGAGACAGTGTAATAAAACTCGTTTTCATCGCTGAAAACACCGCTGATCACGTTATCCTTTTCGTCGGCGAACGGGACAAACTTGTCAGTGGATGAATTGTAGAACGTCACCTTTCCGTTGTCGAAGACGGCCATGTCGCAGCCCTTGAGGGTGACGACCTCTTCAGCTTGGGTCAGGTTTGCATTGTTGGTTTTTTGAGTGTTGTCGCAGCCCATCATTACGAACGCTGCGGCGATCATGAATAGAATGAATGTTTTTTTCATTTTTAATTATTATTTAAGGTTTGTTTTTCAATGTACGGTTACGAATATTTTGCCATCCGAAATCTTCGTGATGGTGCCATCAGCGGCAACAGCCTTGATGCCTTCTTTGTCGGAATAGGCCAGTCGACCGTCGCTCAGCCATCCATAATACATGTTCTGGACGTCGGTGCCTTCCAAGGCCATCTTCATCTTGCCATCGACCGTGGCGAAGCAAAGCGGGCCACTTCCTCCTTTGGGGCCCAATTCCGTATAATAGGCGTAGGCGATGCAATCGTGGGACGGCGAGATGGAATACACTTCCAGTTTGTTTTCCTCAACCTCTGAAGGGATGTTGAGATCGAACCTTGACAAGTTCTTCAGCTTCAATTCTTTCATAAGTTTTTCACGCTCCGCAAACTCATCGTCGGTGTTGTATTCTGCGGGCCAGTAGTCTGTTATCACACCGCTTTCGTTGTTATAGTATTTGACGCCACTGAACACGCACAAATCCTCATCCAAGCCACAATCTATTCCGACCAACAGGACACCATAGGGGTCGTCGGCAGATTTTGCGATAACATGATGCATCGGTGAAACCATTCCGCAGTTTTCCGAGTAGCAATCGCCCAGTTTCAGGTCCCAGTCGGTGACCATGTAGGGTCCCATGAAGGATGCCGTATATAACGTTTTCAGATAGAGTCTATCGCCAATCGCAACGGTGTAATACAAGCAGTCTTCCTCGACGAAGGTGGCGCTGACCACGCGATCCTTTTCGATCACCATGGGGACGAAGGTGTTGTCAGTGGAGTTGTATAACGTCAACTTTCCGTTGTCGACGATGGCCATATCGCAGCCATACATGGAGTTTTGTTTCTCTCTTGGCTTCAATGGCTCGACCGGATTGACATAATAAACTTCGGCATCGGAAGCCACCAAAGAAGTCGCGCCTTGAGGATCGATGATCTTGATGCAATAACGGGTCGTGTTCCATTCAGCATCGTAATCCGGGTCGCTTTCCGGTCTGGGTTCTCCTCCGACATAGATCATGGAGCCATCGGCGAGCCACTCGGGAGATATGGTCCACATATTCGAATCTTTCAGCAACGTTTGATGCTGTCCGTCGCTGTCGGCAACACAGTATCGTCCATAACCTCCTTCTACCTCATAGGTATATTCAAACACAATCTTCTTTCCATCCTGACTCATCTTTACCGGAAGGTACTCCACGTCTCCCCATGCAAACTTGTCATGGTTATCGCTACGGATATCGATTTGATCGTTGAGGCACACTTTGCCTTCAGGAGTCGCATAATAGAACTTCTCTTGTTCGCTATAGAAATGGTCTAGTGCGATGCTTAAGCCGCTGATAGGTTCATATTCCTCGAACGACAATTCCTTTTTGGTGCCAGAAGCGATATTGAAGGCCTCTGCATAGATAGGATCGTCATCCTCGAAGCTACCCCGCATCAAATAGAGGTTTTCCAGGGCTTCATCCAAGAACATACCCTCGGCACCCGTTCCGTACACCCAATCCGTAATCTGATCCAACGTCAGCTTCCAGCTGGCGCATACCTTGGGTTGCGGATGGGATTCCGTAAGATCGAGGGACTTCAGCGTCAAGGCTTGCTGATGGGCTGCCGTATAGAACAGATGGTCGCTCTTGTCGAATAAGACGTTGACCACGCTGTCGGTTTCGGCTTCATACGGCGTCAGTTTCTGTGTCGCATGGTTGTAGAATTGCATCTGCCCGTGATTGATGATCACGACATCGACACGAGGGATGGTGCGGTCGCAGCTCATGACACCCAGTGCCAATGCTGCAATGAGAACGAATAGTGTTTTTTTCATGTGGTAAGTTTTTAATGAAGCAAGGATTGTTTTTTCACAAATTCGCCGCAATGGGCGATAATGTCAATGTGTCCGTCAGGATAGACGCGCTTGATGCAATGGGCGCGATAATGCCAGTTGGCATCGTAATCGGGATCATCGGGTGAGAGCGGTTCCTCGCCGACATAGACCAGCGATCCGTCGTCGAGCCATTCAGCGGTGAAGCCTGTGCAGTCGGTGTCTTCGAGCGGTATCTGAAGCTTGCCGTCGGTGCTGGAGACAGCCAGGATGCCATGAGCGAAATCGCCCCATTCCAAGATAGCCATATAGAGCACCTTCAAGTTGTCGGGTGACGAAGAGACATATTCGAAGTCCACGTCGCTGGCATATTCGGGATCACTAACATATTTGCTGAAGTCAATCTGGTCGGTAAGGCACGCAATGTCGTCGCCATTGCCGTCTGTCAAATAATACTGGCCTTCACTCCGAGTAAGATACTCTTGTAGCTCGTTAGCCGTGCTGATATAATGGTAGTTCTCCTCGGTCTGTTCTTCGTCATCCCTGTTTTGCATACGCTGGTATTCTTCTTCCCATTTCCAGGTCCAATCTGTGATTTCGCCCGTTTCAATGTTATAGAGCTTTTTGTCGGTGAACCAATAGCCATCCCAACTAAAGTTGTGATTCAGGCCCAAGGTGTTTTTTCCACGGTAATACTCCAATGGTGATACCGTACCATAGGTCTCGGTCACGCATTTTTCGTAGGGAACGCCCCAGTCGGCGAGCTCCTGCGGCTGTGGGTCGGCTTGTTCCAGGTCGACGCAACGCAGCAGGATCTTCGGCCCGGTGGCCACGCAATAATACACTTTGTTGTCGCCGGTGAAGACGCAGTTCACCACGCTGTCCTTTTCGGCCTCAAAAGGCGTCATGACCGCTGTAGTCGTATTGTAGAAGAAGAGTCTGCCCATGTCGAGCATCGCCATGTCGCATTGCGTGAGGTCGACAGGTTGGGAGACAATAGAATCTCCATACACTTTCATATTGACGGTAACTTCCACACTATCGACATTCGTCGTAACACTGTTCGGGTCGGGTTTGATGGTAATGTTGCAACTGGCCAAACCCATCGTCAGCAGCATTAGGAGAGAATAAATGTGTCTTTTCATAGTAGTAGGTATTTGTTGTTATTATTTTCAATAGCCCGTCACGAACCAACGGCCTGGCGAAAGCTCCTTTATGGTGCCGTCAAGAGACACCGTCTTGATGCCTTCACGATCGGAAAAGACAAACGTGTCATCGGTCAGCCAGCCCCAGTTGTACATATTGGCAACGTCGATTTCTTCCAAAGCCACCTGCATCTTGCCATCAAGACTAGAGAAGCAAAGCGGGCCATGGCCTGGGATATTGACTATGTCTTGATCCATCCAGTCTTTAATATCACCGAAAGCAATATATTGATGGGATGGATTCATCTCTAACAATACTGCAGAGATTCCCTTCTCTTCCAAACCCAGGGCAATCTCGTTAAACAAGTCCTCATTTTCGAGATGCTTTCCCAACATGCCGTCATCGCCCCAACCATCCCATTGGGTTTGGGCATAAATGTCATAAAATCTGTAATCCTTGAAATTACAATATTCGGGATCCACCCCATGGAGTATTCCTATCTCCTGGAAACCTGGATAACCCACCATCGAAGCGACCTTCTCACATTCATCGTTGACACAATCACTCAGCTTCAGATCCCAATCGGTGAGCAATTCGGGATAGTTCAGATAGTCTGCAGCATAGATCCGTTTCAGATACAATTCGTCACCGATAGCGACGGTGTAATAAAAGGAATTATCAACAAAGACTCCAGTAATCACGTAATCGTCTTCGGCCACGAAAGGAATGATGGTATTGGTGGATGAATTGTAGAAAGTCACTTTTCCTTCATCAAAAATGGCCATGTCGCACCCACCCAAAAGGGCTTGTTTCTCCTTGACCGGATCCAATGGCTTATCGATGGGATTGAGGGCAAACTCTTCTGCATCGGAGCATAAAACAGAAGTCTCACCTTGGGGAGTTATGATCTTGATACAACGACGGGTGTTGTTCCATTCCTCATTAAATGTTGGGTCATCCTCCGGTCTAGGTTCCAGACCCACATAGACCAGCGTGCCGTCTTCAAGCCACTGTGGGCTCAAAGTCCAGGTATCGGAATCCTTCAATACGCTTTGATGCTGTCCGTCGCTCGAGGCAAGGCAATAATTACCCCAGCCTTCGCCAATCTCAACGTTTGCTTCATAAATGATCTGCTTACCGTCAGAGCTGATAAAATCTGGAGAGAAAAACATGTCTTCCAAATCATTTTCATCGAAGATTGTGGCAAAGTCGATTTTGTCGTTGAGACAGAATTTGCCTTCCGGCGTCACATAATAGAACTTAGGCTGTTCGTAATAAAATCCTTTCAGCGGCACATATTTCCCATAAACGGCATCGTTATACTCTATATTCGTCATTTCATTTGTCTGCCCAGATACCATGTTGAAGCTTTCCGCATCAATATGATTCTCGTCTACGAAATCATAGCTATTCAAATAGAGGTTTTCCTCTTTTGCATCCATGACAAGGCCAGAGGCACCGGTGCCAAACATAAAGTCTGTGATCTGGTTCAGTTTCAGCTGCCAGTTGGCGCACAATTTGGGCTGGGGATTGGCTTCCGAAAGATCGATGCATTTCAGTGCCAAGTCTTGTTCATGGGCAGCCGTATAATACAGATGGTTGTTGCGGTCGAACGCCATGTTGACCACGCTGTCTTTTTCGGCTTCGTAGGGCGCCAGCTTCTGGGTCGCAAGGTTGTAGAACTGCAGTTGCCCATGTTGGATGATGACCATATCGACCTTGGAGTTGACGTTTGTGGCAGGCTTGGGGTTGTGGTCACAACCCATGATCCCTACTGCCATTATGGTGATGAGAATGCAATAAAGTCTTTTCATATTGTGATTTATTATGTTCCATTAAAAACAATGCCTTTATGGGCGAAGCACAAAGGAGCGGCCAGGACACAGTACTATGTCTTTCCCACTGGGGGCAAGCAGGTGGATACCTTCCGAGCCATAGACGAGCGAACCATCGGGCAACCATTGGCCGGGATACTTTTCATCGTATGTGCCCAAGACTTTCTGCACTTTGCCATCCAACGAGGCATAACATTGTGGACCATGATAATCATCATCCTCGCCAAAAGTGGTTGCTGCCTTGAACAGAACGTATTTTCCAGTCGGATCCATGGAGAGCACCTCGAAAAAGGGAAGCTCGTCCGGGGTGTCACTGTCAACCTCAAATTCAAGTCGGTCGCTAAGGAAGATCATGTCGTCGCCTTGACGATAGTACAAGTCGCCGTTGTCCTCCGCACAGGCAAACTGGCCTTCAAACGGATCGAACATGTCGTAATTGAGGAAGGTCAGGTCTCCTTCCCAATCCATGGCATTGACCGACTTTCCGGTGGCGGGGTCAAAGATGCGGTATTCGGAATAGCCGTAGTTGGGCTCCATCATATAGTTCATGGCGAGGATGTTTTGCTCCGGGACATACTGCAACGCGGGTGCTTCCAAACAGTAATAAGCCGTGCCCACACAGCAATCGTAGGGTACCTCCCAATCAGCAGCCAACTGCGGTTTGAGGTCCGGATCGTTAAGAACCACATATTTCAAGAAGGTTTTATTACCTTGTTTCACAGAATAATAGACACGATCTGATCCAAAAACCATATTAAACACAGAGTCCGTTTCTGCCTCGATTGGGGCTGCAATTCTGTTGGTCAGGTCATAGAGGATCACATGGCCTTTATCCATAATGGCCATATTATATTGCACGTCAGGTTGCGTTGAATTGTTGCTAGCACTGGTCGAGGTCGCATTGCCGCAGCCGAAAAAGGGTATCAGCAACGCCATTAGCAGAAAATAGAGTTGTCTTTTCATAATGGTCTGAGTTTTAGTGTTCTAATTGAAAAAAAATCACTTACCCAAATGCATGCGGATTCTCGAAGCGAGGATGTCGACCACCACGGGGCTGGAGCCGCGGGGCAGGATGATGTCGGCCGTGCGCTTGGTGGGCTCGATGAACTGCTGGTGCATGGGTTTCACGAAAGTCTGGTAGTGGCGCAATACGTCCTCCCAGGTGCGGCCGCGCTCGGCGATGTCGCGGCGGATGATGCGCATCAGGCGCTCGTCGCTGTCGGTATCCACAAACACCTTGATGTCCATGCGATTGCGCAGTTCCTCTTGCGTCAGCACCATGATGCCTTCCACGATGATGACCTCGGTGGGATGCACATAGATGACCTCCTGCGAACGGGCGCAGGTGACATAGGTATAGATAGGCATCGGGATGACCTCGCCTTTTTTCAGGCGGTCGAGATGGTCGATGAGCAGGTCCCACTCGATGGCATCAGGGTGGTCGAAGTTGATTTGCTTCTTCTCTTCGGGCGTCTTGTCGCCGTTGTCGTAGTAATAAGCATCCTGCGAAATGACTGATACTGAGTTCTCTGGCAGCTGGCTAACCAGTTCCTTGACGACGGTGGTCTTCCCTGAGCCCGAGCCGCCTGCGATTCCAATGACTAACATAATCTTATGGTTTTAGATGGCACAAAGATAGGAATAATTTAATTCAGAATGCGGAATACAGAATGCGGAATGGAAAAAAACAACCTATTGCATTCGTTTTTTCAGTAGTTTTGCCGAAAATTACAAAGCCAAAAGAATGAAAACAATGCACAAATTCGCAGGTTTATTCCTACTTGCCGCCGTTTTGGGCTTGTGTAACTGCGGTCCCAAACTGCCTGAACTTCCCGTTGAAAATGTCAAGCCTTATTTCGCCGATGCTGCAAAGACCAAGGCCATCGACACGGCTTTCTATGAAGTCAAAAACGCCAAGGGCGCCAAGCTGGGCACGGTCTTGTATTCCTCGCCTTATTCCGACAACGTGAAAGGCTTCAACGGCCCCACGCCTCTGTTGATTGCCTTGGATGCCGAAGGGCGCATCAAGAACGTCGTCCTCTTGGACAACCAGGAAACGCCCAACTTCGCGCAGCGCGTCGTTGACGGTGGCCTGTACGAAGCTTGGAACGGTCTCACCGTCGACGAAGCCCTCGCCAAGGAAGTGGATGCCGTCAGCGGTGCCACCTACACCTCCAAGGGTGTGAAAAACAGCCTTGTCGCGCGACTGAAGGCATACCAGAAACAGGTGAAATGATACATTGTAGAGACGGTGTGCACACCGTCTCTACGATTTTGGTATGGTATTTGTAATTCATAGGTCAACATCAAAATGATATTGACTATGAAAAAGACCATGTTAGCGCTGTGCCTCCTCTTCGTGCTGTCGATGACGGCCGAGGCACAAATCCGCCCACCTCATCACCGCTATCGCCACCACCCCAGAAGAACGGTGGTGGAACCTCGTGAAACTCGTGCGCCTCGCCTCTATAATCCCGTCGGAGAGTTCCGTTTCCATGTGTATGGCGAATTGGGCGACGACGACTTAGGTGCCATCATCATGCACGAAATCCCCTACCACTTCAGCGTAGGCGGCATGGCCGAGTACCAATTAGGCTACCTCACCAACATCGGTGTAGGCGCAGAATACTATGCCACCTACGGCGAGCACTGCGACCTGTTCTACAACATGCAGGAGACCTACCTCCAAACGCTGCCCATCTATGCCAACCTGAAACTCCAATTGCCCAACTCGCCCATCAGCCCCTTCATCGAAGGACGTATCGGCTATTCGTTGCCTTTGGGCAGGGTGACCTGCAACGACCCTGAAGGCGTTTATCACTACCAATCCATGGGATTGTACACAGGTGGTGCCATCGGTCTCAAGATCTACCGCACCTACCTCAGCTTCGGCATGTCGACCATCGACGTAGTGGATGCCGACCTCGGTATCAACAGTCCGAGGATGGACGTCATCACCGACTACTACGTGCGGCTGTCGGTCGCATTTTGACCTGAAAAAACAATATGGGATATAAATGGGTAGAGACGGTGTGCACACCGTCTCTACTGTTTTTATTCGTCGGAATCGTCGTCTAAGGAGACGTTGCACGCAACGTCTCTACCTTCCAAAACGATAACGATTTCGCCTTTGATTTCCTTTTTGGAGAAATGCTCGATCACCTCGGCTAAGGTGCCGCGCGCGTTTTCCTCGTGGATCTTGGTCAGCTCGCGTGAGACGCAGACCTTCCTTTCGGGGCCGCAGACCTCCGCCAGCTGCTGCAAGGTCTTCAGCAGGCGGAAAGGCGATTCATAAAGGATAGTCGTATAAGGATATTCCGCCACGGCCTGCAGTTTGGTCTGACGGCCTTTCTTGTGCGGCAAGAAGCCCTCGAAGATGAACTTCTCGGCCGGCAGTCCCGAATTGACCAAGGCGGGTACAAAAGCCGTAGGGCCAGGCAGGCACTCCACTTCGATGCCGCGCTTGACGCACTCGCGCACCAACAGGAAGCCTGGGTCGGAAATGGCAGGCGTGCCTGCATCGGTCACCAAAGCCAAGGTCTCCCCTGCCTCGATGCGTTCGGCGATGCGTTCCACCACCTGATGCTCGTTGCGGATATGGAAGGCCGTCATCGGCTTGCTGATGTCGAGATGGCGCAACAGGTTGCCCGACGTGCGCGTGTCCTCGGCAAGGATGCCGTCCACCTCCTTCAAGATGCGGATGGCACGCAAGGTGATGTCCTCAAGGTTGCCGATGGGCGTGGGCACAAGATAGAGTTTCGGCATGGCTATAGTTATTCAAACTTACGGGAAATCAATTCCTTGAGCTTCAAGTAGGCCTCGTTGCTGCTGTTCCACTGCAGCTCGATCTTCAGCTCGTTGAGATAGATCATGGCGCCATTCAAGGTCTTCAAGTCGTTGAGGTTCTCGATGGACTTGTTGTACTTCTCCATGCTGCCGCCAAACAACTCGTTGACAAACAAAAACTTGTCGTTGATGCCAATCACTGATTTCAGGTCACGAACAGGGTTTTGTTGCAGCTTGGCGGCCAAGGAGTTGTCCTCGCCCATCATCTTCTCGCCCAAGGTCTCGCCTGTCGACAGTTCGAAACCGGCGTCGTCCTGCTCGAAGAAATTGGGCATGCCTTCCGACGACTGCTGCTCGATTTCAGCCTTCTCGGCCTTTCTCTCTTCATCCAGTCGCGGCATCACCAGTGGGTTATCCATCACCAGGTCGTCGCCATGCACACGGTCGCGCTCGGGGATTTCCTCCTCGGGGATGGCCTCCATCACATGAACGACTCTACCTTCGGACTGCTCCGTCACCACCTCGGGCTCTTTCTTCTCGGGGATGTCCTCGAAACGGAAGAAGAAACCAAACTCATCGCCCAGCGGCTTGCTCTCTGGTTCGGGTTCAGGCACTGGCTGAGGTTGCACCTCTTCTACCACAGGCACCGGCTCGGGTTCAGGTTCCTCCACCTTGACCGGCTCGGGTTGGAACTCAACCATGGTTGGGGCTTCCACCACGGGTTCGGGCTCGGGTTGGAGCGCTTCCGCGACAGGCTCTTCAACGACAGCTTGTTCCTCAACGACGGCGCTTTCTTCTTCAGTAGGTTGGGCAGGTTCTTCCTGCGTCATGCCGCCAAACAGCCCGACAAGGTCATCGGCGTCGAAAGGAAGATCCTCGTCATCAACCTCTTCGCCCACATTGATGGCGCAGAGCTGGTCGTAAAGGGTGTGCGTGCGGTTCATCAGCACGTCCAAGTCGAGGAGTTCGAGGGGTTTCTCGTTTCTTAAAAGGTAGTTGACTTGTTGGTATAACAAACTGATTTCCTGCTTAATAGAAACCAGCCGTTCTTTTTGGCTCTCAAATTTGTCGTTCATATAAGATTAATCTCTAATTTTGGGTGCTAAATTACAAATATTCTAACTACCATCGCTATGTTTCTGGAAAAAGATTCTCACAACAGGTCGCAGGGCTGGATTGAAGTGATTTGCGGCTCCATGTTCTCAGGCAAAACGGAAGAGTTGATCCGACGTTTGAAACGCGCCAAAATCGCCAAGCTGAAGGTGGAGATCTTCAAGCCGGGTGTCGACACGCGCTATAGCGAGGAGGACGTGGTGTCGCACAATGCCACGGCCTTGCACTCCATTCCTGTGGAGAGTGCCAGTGAGATCCTTTTCTATGCCAACGACGTGGATGTCATCGGCATCGACGAAGCCCAATTCCTTGACGATGAGCTGCCTAACGTGTGCGAACAGTTGGCCAACCAAGGCGTGCGCGTCATCATTGCAGGCTTGGACATGGACTTCATGGGCAATCCATTCGGTCCCATGCCCAAGCTCATGGCCATCGCTGAAGACGTCACCAAGGTACACGCCATTTGCGTGCGTTGCGGCAGTCCTGCGCAGTTCTCACACCGTACCATCGCCGGCGACAAATTGGTGGTGTTGGGAGAGACAGAGAGCTACGAACCGCTGTGCCGCTCGTGTTATTTGAAGGCAAGACAGGAAAGGGATAATGGGCTGTCTTCATAGAGACGAAAGGCCTTGCGTTTCTACTTCCCGCGCCCCTGGATAACAATCAGAACCGTGTAAATCAAGATTTTTATATCGAGAGCAAGGCTCACGTTCTCGATATAAAGCACATCGTATTTCAGGCGCTCGACCATCTCATCGACATTCTCGGCATAGCCATATTTCACCTCGCCCCAGCTGGTGATGCCAGGCTTCACCTTCAGCAGCAGGCGGTAATAAGGTGCCTTCTCCATGATCTTGTCGATGAAATACTGACGTTCAGGGCGATAGCCCACCAGCGACATGTCGCCTTTCAGCACCGTCCAGAACTGTGGAATCTCGTCGAGGCGCACCTTGCGCATGAACTTACCGAACTTGGTAATGCGCGGGTCGTCGTCGCTCGACAGCTGTGGCGTGCCACTCGACTCGGCATCGACCCTCATGCTGCGGAACTTAGACATCTTGAAAGGCTTGCCACCTTTGCCAATACGTTCCTGTGCATAGAAGACCGGGCCTTTGGAGGTGGCCTTCACGATGATAGCGCAGGCCAGGAACACTGGCGACAGGATGACGAGAGCCAGGATGGAAGCCACGATGTCGAAAGCACGTTTGACCACCCTCTGCCAAATGGGCATCAGTTCGGGAGTGACCTGCACCAAAGGCGCCTGCCAGATGGCCGACTGCTTGACGGTGCCGAACACCAAGTCCTGCATGGCGGGGATGATCTTCACGTTGGCGTCTGTCGTGTCGACCACCGAAAGCAATACCTTCATCGTCTCCACCTCGGAGCGTTCGATGGCGATGATGACTTCTTCCACGTTGTGTTCCTTCACGATTTGTTCAATCTCATGGTAAGAGCCCAAACGCGGGAGATACTCCGCCAGCTTGTATTCCTTCTTGTCGTACACATTGAGGAAACCAATCAGCCGGCGGCCCGAGGGCTTCACCTCCTCTTCAATTTCCTTGAAGATGGCGCAGGCATTGTCGTTGCTGCCCACGATAAGCGTGTTGAATCCAATCTTCTTGTTTCGTATCCTCGAAATCACCGAGGTGGTGATGATGACACGCGGAATGTAAGTAATGGTAAACTGAAGGGTAAATAATGCTATAAACGACTGATAATAAGACTTGTAAGAAGCTACTTCATCATCCAAGATAACCACAAAGAAAAGCACGACAACGCCCAATAAGGTGATGAAGAACGTCTGTCCCAACTCCTTCAGCCTCGACTTTTGGTAGACCTTCTCGTAGGCCCCCGTCACAGCATGAAGGATGAGCCAGCAGATGGGGATGATGATCACACCCAACCAAAAACTCGGCGTGTTGAACGAATTCGTGATGCGGTCCCAATAGTTGATGTAAAGGTCTTCGTGCGCCTTACGGAAGAAGTAAAACAAGGACCACGCCAGAATGGAAGCCAACCAATCGACGACGAAATAGAGCGTTGCTAACCTTTTCTTGTTCATTGGTTAAAAGTTGCGATAGAGCAGTTTCAGGTTATCGAAATAATAATAGCGCGGCTCGTTGATGGGGTGATACACATGGCCGTATAGAATATCCTGATCGGTAGTCAGGTCGGAAGTAAGGTATAGCTTGAAATAGTTGGAAGTCACATTGTTGTTCATCATCGGGCCGATGTTGATGTAGATCTTGTTCCAACGCTGCGGTCTGTCGTGTTGCTTGTCGGTAGGCGTCACCTTCACCAGCGGCATCATCTCCAACTGATAATTCTTAAAATATTGGACGCCAACGAAGAAGGTGTCGTTGCAGTTGTAGTCCATCTCAAGCATGCAATACACACCGTTGGTGCCTTTATAGAAGTCGAACTGATCGGCGGTCATGACGGTGAAATCCATGGTGTCGGGTGGCAGTTCCACCTTGCCCGAGAAGAACGAGTTGGCCGAATGCCAGGCCCCACTGCCGGAGAAGCGCACCATGCTCGTGTCGCTGCCGCCATAAGGTTGCAGGGAGTTGGTGTTCTCGAAATCCTCCATCCAAGCCACATTGATACCTTCGCCGATGGGATAATAGTTCAGCACAGGACTCAGGTTGATGATGCTGTCTTCCACGAGGTTCAGGTCTTTATATACGCGAGGCATATAGAAGGGGTAGTCGTCGCGTGCCGGCGACCTGCCGTCCACCTTGATGCCTCCGTAGATGGACACCTTGTGGGGACCTTTCTTCAGGATCGGGAACGTGCTGGGGAGTTCATAGCAGCCAATGGGGTTATCGTCGACATACACCCAAGCATCTGTGATTTTGCTCGTGTTGGCGCCGTAGACAAAATAATCCGTGAGCGAATCCACCTCGATGGACTCGATATGAATGTAAGAGGGCACGGTTTGCGAGCCTTCAAACTTGTTGCACGAAGTGGCTGCCAGCGCCAGGAAAAAGAGACCCAGCATGACAGAAAAGATAGAATTCCTTGTCATAGAACTGTATTTAATAAGGTAACGACGGGGCTTCATGAATATTGTCTAAAAAGGCTTTTATTTCTGCACCTTGGCGATGGCCTCATCCACAGCGGCCAAGATACGGTAGGCCAGCTTCAGTACGTTGATGCCGTCGTCGATGGTGACGGCGGGCGTAGTGTTGTGAATGATAGCGTCATAGAAACTCTCAAGCTCCGTCTTGATGGCGTTGATGGGATGGATCTCGAGGCGTTCGAAGGTGATCTGTTTTTCGGAGCCGTCACCCAAGGTGATGGTCGCCGAGAGCGGGTTGCTCTCATCCACTTCGTCGTTGATGCGGAAAATCTCGGCCACCTTGTCCAAGAAATCCACCGTGATGTAGGCACCTTTTTGGAAGATGCGGGTCTTGCGCATGTTCTTCATCGACAGGCGCGAAGCGGTGAGGTTGGCCACTGTGCCGTTCTCAAACTCGATGCGCACGTTGGTGATGTCGGGCGTGGGACTGACGATGCTCACGCCACTAGCACTGATGTGCGCCACGGGTGACTTGACGATGGTGAGCAAGATGTCGAGATCGTGCACCATCAAGTCGAGCACAACAGGCACGTCGGTGCCACGCGGGTTGAACAAGGCCAAGCGATGCGCCTCGATGAAGAGCGGGTCTTGGATGAAAGGTTCAGCCGCGACAAAAGCCGGGTTGAAACGCTCCACATGGCCCACCTGCACTTTGACGCCGGCTTCGTCGGCCAGTTTTTTCAAGGCGTTGGCCTCGTCGGGCGTGGCCACGATGGGTTTCTCGATGAAGACATGCTTGCGCTTTTGCAAGGCCTTGGAGGCACATTCGAAATGACGGATGGTGGGGGTAACGATGTCGACCACTTCCACGGCATCAATCAAAGCGTCGATGGAGTCGAAACACTTCACGTTCATCTCGGCTTCCACTTGCCGCGCCGTCTCCATGGCGGGGTCATAAAACCCGACCAAATCGTACTTCTCTATCTGTTTGATGCAGTTCAGGTGGATTTTGCCCAAATGGCCTGCACCTAAAACACCGATTTTCAGCATTTGAAAAAATTTTCGGCAAAAATAGTTTTTTTATCCTTTGGTTTGGCGTAATTTCGCGCCGCAAAACAGAAAAACCGAGGTCCCTGAGCCTGTCGAAGGGCCGAAACGCAATATGAGCACCAGTTTAGAAGACAACTACCGCCACAAAGGACTGCGCCAACAGCTCGTCGACCTGTTGCGCACCAAGGGCATCACCGACGAAGCCGTATTGTCGGCCATCAACGAAGTGCCGCGCCATATCTTCCTCGACTCCTCCTTTGTCGAACTCGCCTATCAGGACAAGGCCTTCCCCATCGGCTCGGGACAAACCATCTCGCAGCCGCACACCGTGGCTTTCCAAACCCAGTTGCTGCAAGTGCAGAAAGGCATGAAAGTGCTTGAGATCGGCACTGGGTCGGGCTACCAAGCCTGTGTGCTAGCTGCCATGGGCGCCAAGGTATTCAGCATAGAGCGGCAGCGCAACCTCTTCTTCAAAACCAAGGAAATCCTTGAGCAACTGTCGTTTCGGGTAAAGACTTTCTTAGGCGATGGTTACGAAGGCTTGACCACCTACCAGCCTTTTGACCGCATCATCATCACGGCAGGTGCGCCCAGCATCCCTGAGACACTCATTGAGCAGCTGAAACCAGGCGGCATCATGGTCATCCCGATGGACAACGCCGAAGGCGACGGGCAGACCATGTTAAAGGTCACGAAACTGGAAGACGGCACACTGAAAAAAGAGGAATTCGGCGACTTCAAGTTTGTGCCGATGCTGAAAGAGATTGGGAATGACTAAATCCCTTTTATCCTTGAGTTTAGAGCCAAGACATGCCAACTGCCATCATCACGCCTGTCGACATAACCTTTCTTTCGAAAGCCTTCAATCTGTTTTTGCACAGCTGAGCGGTTCACAGCCAAATGTTCCGCCATCTCGGAAAAAGTCACAAACGGTTTATCTCTCATTAAACCGAGCAGGCGTGCTCCGTTTCCGCTTCTGAAAACAATTCTTTGTCCATCGTACCACCAAGTATCATTCGCGGAATTATTGACAATATCTATTTCACACTGCATTTCCTCGCACACCGTCTTGCGGAAAAAAGCAAGAAACGAGGTTATCTTTCCAATCGGAGCACTGGCGCCTTCCGAAGGGACTTTGCCGATTTTTTGATCCGACCGATGCAAGGCTTCGAGGTATTCCGGCTTTTTACGGTTACGAATAACTATCATTGGCCAGCCGTGGCGCGCCAATATGTAGTTCACCATCAGGCGGGCGATGCGACCGTTACCGTCCTCGAAGGGATGTATGCGGATATAGCGGTAGTGGAACAATGCCGCTAATTCCACGGGAGACAGTTGACCTTCCTGTTCGGCAGCGTTGTACCAGTACACAAGGTCGCTCATCAACGAAGGTGTTTCTTCTGGTGAAGCATACTCGAAGCGGTCGCCATAGCGTGTGATGACACTGTTGGGGCGCGTCTTATATTGTCCTGCATGGACGGTATGGCTACTGGTTCCTCCACCAGGTAAGTCACGATAAACGGTGTAGTCTTCACGCAATAGCACCTTGTGTAGTTGACGAATGAAATTTTGAGTCAAAGGCATGCTTTTGTTCTGTACGGCATCCTTCACCATTTCAACAGTCACTTGGCTGGCTTTCATGTCAACGAAGTCCTTCAAATCACCTTCGCCACTCACTTTGCCGAACAACAAAAGCAACTCGGTCTGCCCATAGGTCAGCGTGTTGCCTTCTAAATGGTTACTATTATAGTTATACTCTGTGGTAAACTTATTGCGCAACAACTCCGTTTGTTCTTTCGAAAGCGGAAAAAGAGCCTTCCATTCATTGTATATTTCTTCAATCTTCATAATCGTACCACCTTTTTAAGTAGGGTATATACCACCTTTAAAATGTAATTTTCATCCAATTTATTAAACATACCACCATATTAGGTGGGGTATATACCACCTTTTTAACGATTGCAAAAATACAAAGAAATATGAAATCACCAAAAAAAGCGTGTTTTCTCTCTTCGAAAACACACATTTTCAGAAATGTTACTTTATTCGGCGACTTCAAGTTTGTGCCGATGCTGAAAGAGATTGGGAATGACTAAAAAAAGGAAGGCCTCAGCCTTCCTTTTTTCATTACTTCTTGAAGATCCCACCCAAAAGCCCTCGGAAAATCGACTTTCCGAGTTGGCGTCCGAAGGTCGTCGCCGTCGTGTTGATGGTCTTCTCGACGGCTTTCCTCGTGGTCGACTTCTTCTTGGTGCTTGTGCTACGCGAGCTGGTGCTTCTTGAGCGTTCTCTTTCCTTGGCTTCCTTGGCCAGGCGCTTCTCTTCCTCTTCTTCTTCACGCTGGCGACGTTTCTCTTCCTGCTTCTGCTGTTCGAGAAGGAGTTCGTAGGCGCTCTCGCGGTCGAAGCTCTTATCATAGATGCCATAGAGACGCGAGTTGCGGATCAAAGCAGTACGCTGTCCCTCGGTGATGGCACCAATTTGGCTCAACGGGAAAAGGATCTTGGCACGCTCGACGATGCAAGGGGCTCCTTTCGCGTCAAGGAAGGAGACCAAGGCCTCGCCTGTGCCGAGTTCGAGGATAGCCGCCTCGGTGTTGAAGTTGGGGTTGGCGCGGAAGGTCTGAGCCGCCGCCTTGACGGTCTTCTGGTCTTTGGGCGTATAGGCTCTCAATCCATGCAAGACGCGGTTACCCAACTGTCCCGCAATGACCTCCGGAATGTCGCTCGGGCTTTGCGTGACGAAATAGACGCCCACGCCCTTGGAACGCACCAAGCGGATGACCTGTTCAATCTTGTCAATCAAGGCCTTGGAGGTGTCCTTGAACAGCATGTGGGCTTCGTCGAAGAAGAATACCAGCTTGGGCAATTCGAGGTCACCGACTTCGGGCAATTGTTCGTAGAGCTCACTCAGCAACCACAGCAGGAAGGTGGAATAGAGCTTGGGGTTGAGCATCAGCTTGTCGGCAGCCAACACATTCATCACACCGCGACCGCCTTCGGTCTGGAGGAAGTCCAAGGCATTGAACGAAGGCTCGCCGAAGAAGAGCTCGCCGCCTTCGGCCTCCAAAGCCAACAGGGCGCGCTGGATGGCACCCACGCTCACCGACGACACCGTTCCGTAGGTCGTGGTGAACTCTTTGGCGTTCTTTGCCACATAGTCGAGCATCATCCGCAAGTCCTTCATGTCGATAAGCATCAACCCTTGATCATCGGCAATCTTGAAAACGATGTTGAGGATGCCCGTTTGAGTCTCGTTGAGGTCAAGAAGACGAGCCAGCAGTTGGGGACCCATCTCCGAGATGGTGGCACGGAGGGGGTGACCCTGCTCGCCATACACGTCGAAGAAACGTGTGGGACAGCCGTGGAAGTCGGGGTTCTCGATGCCAAATTCGGGGCAGCGCTTCTCAATGAAGCTGCTCATCTGTCCCGGCTGGCTGATGCCCGAGAGGTCGCCTTTCATATCGGCCATGAAGCAAGGCACACCAGCCTCGCAGAAGGTTTCGGCAAGCACCTGCAGGGTGACGGTCTTACCCGTACCCGTGGCACCTGCAATCATGCCGTGACGGTTGGCCATCTTGCCAATCATATAGATGGGGCCGTTGTCGCAATGTGCGATGTAGAGTTGTTTGTCTTCTGTATACATAGCAATAGTTTTATTTGTTGATTCTAAATCGGATATACTTTATCGTCAGACCTTGGTCGAGCCACATCTGCTCGTAGAAGGTGCGGATGGTCTTCACTTCGAGGTTATCATCATTGGCATAGAGGTCGTCGGTGGCATAGAGCAACGGCAGACCCTGGGGCTCCACCACATCGTGGAGGGTGAACTCATACATGATGGGACTGTCGGTCTTGAGGTTGAGGATGCCGTCGGGACGAACGATCTTGCGATACCGGTTGAGAAACTCTGGCGAGGTGAGGCGATGGCGTGCATTGCGTTCACCCTCACCAGGATGTGGGTCGGGGAAGGTGACCCAAATCTCAGCCACTTCGTCCTTGGCAAAGAAATGCTCGATTTGGTCGATGCGGGCACGGAGAAACGCCACATTCTTCAAGCCTTCCTCGTTCGACTGCTTCAGTCCGCGCCAGATGCGGGCGCCTTTGATGTCGACACCTATATAATTAATGTCGCGATGTGCGCGAGCCAAGCCAACGGTATACTCACCCTTGCCACAACCCAATTCCAGCACGATAGGATTGTCATTGTGGAAAAAGTCAGCATGCCACTTCCCTTGCAGGGGGAAGCCTTCGCTCATGATACGCTCATAGCTGTATTCGAACAAGTTGGGGAAGGTCTTGTTCTCGGCAAATCGCTCTAGTTTGTTCTTTTTTGACATTGTTCTATTATCCTGTCGCCCCTACGGGGCTTTTTGGTCGTCGTTGTTTTTGTCGGCAGGGGTTTACAACACCTGCCTGCTTTGCTGTCGCCCCTTCGGGGCTCATTTGAAGATCCACGCCTTGTATTCAGTGTTGGCCCTGATTTCACGCAAGGCAGCAGCAGCCTCTTCATCGGTTTTATAGCGGCCAAACGAAACATACCACATGTTGTAGTGCATCTCATACAAGGCTCCTGTATAACCTTTTTCCTTCAAGGTATTGGTCAACTTAATGGCATTCTCCTCCACACCGAAGCAACCGCCAATAATGAGAATATTGCCCTCCGCAGAGGTAGCCGAAGGCTGAACTTTTGGCTGCTCAACAGCTTGCGGCTTCGACTGCTCTATAGGCTGTGTCTTAGGTTGCTCAACAGGTTGTGTTTTCGGTTGCTCAACAGGCTGAGTTTTCGGCTGCTCAACGGGTTGCGTAACCGATTGTGCTGCAGGTTGTTCTATCGTCTTTTCCATGGGTTGCGGTTCCGCTGGCGTCTTGACCGTATCGCCAACCACCTGCACCGTATCTTGAGCCACAGGCTCTTTCCACTCCCAAGTCTTCTGATAGAAGGGCAAAGAATAGGTCTTAGGTTCGGTCACAAAGATTCTCTGCTCCTGCTGCCACGGCAATTTGATGACTTTGAAATAATACAATCCGTAGACGACACCCGCCACCAGCAAGAGTCCCAGCAGGATCCACAGCCAACCCAGACCACGTCCCGAATCGTCTTCGTCTTCCTCATCTTGCTTATGCACAGCCTTTTCGTCGACGGACATCGGTGTGTTCTTGTCCTTCTGCTGCTGCTCGATTTCGGTCTTGATTTCATCCTTCGTCTTCGAGCGCAATACCGGCTCGGGTGTGAAGTCGCACAAGCCGAAGGTGTCGGCGTTGTAGTTGACCGACTTGTCCTGTTCAAACACAAGGTCGCTGGCCCAGTCGTACGACAAGGTGCCTATTTGGTTCAGCACTACCTTCTTCCCTTGCTTGAGGCTATTGAAGCAGTCGGAAACGAACATGGATAGCAGCTTCTGTGCTTCTTCCTTCGGGAGGTCGTTCTTCTCCGACATATAATTGACAACCAAATCATTATCCTCTCGTAAATTGGCATCGAAGACGATCTCGCTCGAAGGCATGGCGAAGTAATTCGCCACGGGATTCACCTTGGCTGAAACGGGCTTCTTCAGAAAAGCGCCCAAGCCAGGCACCACCACGGTATCGCGCACAAACAAGAGGTCTGATATGGCTTCAGCAATCGAAATCATCTTATTCTTTCAGTTGATTCTGAGCGAATTGTAGGGCCTTCTCAAGGTCTTCCTGTGTGTCAATGGAGATGCTTTCGTGCTGTGTAATGCCCATACGGATGCGCAAGCCGTTTTCCAACCAGCGCAGTTGCTCCAACGACTCAGCCTCTTCAAGCGGAGTAGTCTGCATTTCAGCAACTTTACACAAGGTCTCAGTCTTGTATGCATAAAGACCGATATGCTTGTAGAATTCACCCTTTTGCAACCATTTGCCATGGTCCAGATTGCGCATGAATGGAATGGGATTACGACTGAAATACAGCGCATTACCTTGTTTATCCATCACCACTTTCACCACATTGGGACTGAAAAGCTCATCCTCTTCCTCAATGCGTTTGGCCAACGATGCCAACTGCGTGTCGTCGCGGCTGATCAATTCGATGACTTGGTTGATTTGCTCAGGGTCGATGAAAGGTTCGTCACCTTGGATATTGACCACGGCATCATATTGTCCTTCAACCATATACAGGGCCTCGCGACAACGATCGGTGCCACTGCGATGGTTGGGATCGGTCAGCACGTATTGGCCACCAAACTTCAATACTTCGTCGGCGATGCGCATGTCATCGGTGGCTACCACGACAGCATCCAATTTCGATTTCCAAGCCTGTTCCCAAACACGTTGGATCATCGTCTTCCCTTTAATCATGGATAAAGGCTTGCTAGGGAAGCGTGTCGAGGCATAACGTGAGGGTATGATTCCTATTACTTTCATATTCAGAACAATCCATTCAATGAGGCCTCAATACGGTCGACGACAGTACTGAGATCCTCGGGGTTTTCGAGTTCAAGGTTATCAGTGTCGATGATGAGCAGTTTGCCTTCGTGGTAGTTGTTAATCCATTCCTCGTAACGTTCGTTGAGGTTGGTCAGGTAGCTGATGCTGATCGACTGCTCAAACTCACGGTTGCGCTTGGCGATATGCCTGATCAAGGTAGGCACCGAAGCACGGAGGTAAATCAGCAGATCGGGCGGCTGGAGGAACTTCGTCATCAGCTCGAAGAGTGACTTATAGTTCTCGAAGTCACGGGTTTCCATCAAGCCCATGGAATAGAGGTTGGCCGCAAAGATATGGGCATCCTCATAGATGGTGCGGTCTTGTATCACATCCTCGCCGCTGTTGCGGATGTCCATCACCTGACGGAAGCGGCTGTTGAGGAAGAAGATCTGGATGTTGAACGACCAGCGTTGCATGTCTTCATAAAAACTGTCGAGATAGGGATTGTGTTCCACCTCCTCATAATGAGGCTTCCAGTTGAAATGCTTGGCCAGGAGTCCTGTCAGGGTAGTTTTGCCCGAGCCTATGTTGCCAGCTACTGCGATATGCATAATACTCTTGTTTTAGGGTGATAAGAAGTTGCTAAAATAAAGAAAAGTCGGCAAAAGGAGCCTAATTTTTTGCAGAAAAATAACAACTTGCTGAATTTCAGCTTATTTTGGCGCTTTTATCAACAGATAGATGCCTAGCACACAAAAGATGAAATTGGGGATCCAAGCGGCGAGGAAAGGCGACAAGCTGCCGGAGATGGCAAACGACTTGGAAATCTGCATGAAGAGGATATAAGCAAAGGCGATGGTGATGCCGATGCCGAGATGCATGCCGATGCCTCCCCTGATCTTTCGGCTCGACAAGGCGGCACCGATGAGCGTCAGGATGAGCACGGCGGCAGGTGCCGACATGCGGGTGTGCATCTCCACCTGATAGGCCTTCACACCTTCGGAGCCTTTCTCTTTCATGCCACGGATATGGTCGCGCAACTCGAAGAAGTCCATCTCCTCGAAGTCTTCCTTCATCTTGTAAAGGTCTGTAGGATACAGGTTGATGATGGTGTCGAGGTTGCGGCCTTTCACAATACTTTCCTCCCTCCCATCGATATGGCGGATGGCGTACGGGTCGATTTTCCAACTATTGAGGGCCACCGTGTCATGATAGATCATATCCGACATCACCTTGTATTTCAACTCGTTGCCATCATATTTTTCCCACGAGAACTTGTAACCGTGTTGCTTGGCGATGTTATAGCTCTCCACATACACGAACTCATCCTTTCCCATCTGCACATGCACATTGCGTCCCGCGCTTTGACTCAGCTTCTCCATGTATTCATCCTTGAACTGTCGGCGAATCTCGTTGGTCTTGGGAATCAAGAAGTTACCAAAATACAGCGACATAATGGCAATGCTTATCGCAGCCAACATATAAGGATAGAGGAAACGCCAGAAACTGATGCCACTGCTCAAAATGGCCACAATCTCGGTGCGGGCAGCCATCTTGGAGGTGAAAAACACCACGGCGATGAAGGCGAAAAGATGGATGAACAGGTTGATGTAATAAGGTATCGACATGATGTAGTAGTCGACCACCACCCGTTGCCAAGGCGCATGGTGCTTCAGGAAGCTATCGATGTTTTCGGACAAGTCAAAGATGATGACGACCAAAAGCAGCATCGAGATGGCAAAGAAGAAAGTGCCAAGATACTTCTTGAAGATATATGCGTCTATTTTTCTCATCTACTTTTTTTGACTGCGGGACGCGAGACTTACAATCTCCTTATAACGTTTTGGAGCATCACGTCGCGCCATTCGGCGAAGTCGCCGGCGATGATGTGCTTCCTTGCTTCGCGCACCAACCAGAGGTAGAAGCCGATGTTGTGCAAACTGGCAATCATGGGGCCAAGGATCTCGCCTGCGACGAAGAGATGACGCAGATAGGCCCTCGTATATTGTGCATCGACGAAAGTTTCGCCGTTGGGGTCGACAGGCGAGAAGTCGAGTTTCCACTTCTCATTCTTGATGTTGATAATGCCTTCTGAGGTGAAAATCATGCCGTTACGGCCGTTGCGGGTAGGCATCACGCAGTCGAACATGTCCACGCCACGCGAGATGCTTTCAAGGATGTTGGCTGGCGTACCCACACCCATCAGGTAACGGGGCTTGTCTTTCGGCAAGATGGTGTTCACCAATTCAATCATCTCGTACATCACCTCGGTAGGCTCACCTACAGCCAGTCCACCGATGGCATTGCCGACAGCGTTTTTCGAGGCAATGTATTCGGCCGACTGCTCACGCAAGTCGCGATAGACGCAGCCTTGGACGATAGGGAACAGCGCTTGATCATAGCCATATTTGGGTTCGGTGGCATTAAACCGATCCAAGCAGCGGTCGAGCCAACGGTGGGTGCGTTCCATAGAAGGCTTGGCATATTTGTAATCGGCTGTGCCAGGCGTGCATTCGTCGAAAGCCATCATGATGTCGGCGCCGATGCTGCGTTGGATGTCCATCACGCGCTCGGGGGTAAAGAGATGCCGCGAGCCGTCGATGTGCGACTGGAAGGTGACACCTTCCTCTTTCATCTTGCGAATGCCCGTCAGCGAAAACACCTGAAAGCCACCGCTATCGGTCAATATGGGACGGTCCCAACCGTTGAACTTGTGAAGCCCTCCGGCGACTTCGAGCACGTCAAGCCCTGGACGCAAATACAGATGGTAGGTGTTGCCCAAAATGATCTGTGCCTTCACCTCATCGCGCACATCACGCAGATGACAGGCCTTCACCGTGCCCGCCGTGCCTACCGGCATGAAAATCGGGGTCTCGATGGGACCATGGTCGGTATTCAGAACGCCAGCACGAGCATTGCTTTTCGGGTCGTTTGCAGCAATAGTGAAATTCATTGTTGTAATTTTGCGCAAAAGTACGACTTTTTTTGATTGTGATTTTTCGGTATCGGCCAAGGCCGAGAAATCTTTCAAAAATATTGTTTTTTGCAATCATGAAATACGCATTTTTATTACCTTTGCAAAACTAAACATATCGAAGCGATGCAGTTCAATTTTAACTATAACAGCCTAAGTTTCATCATTTTAATCGTCTTTGGCATTTGCCTTATCATCCAATTGCTCTACCATTGGGGCTTTTTCACGAAAGTGGCCTTATACAAGAGGAGCGCGCGCCCGAAACTCGACGAGGAGCTTGAACCTGTCTCCGTGGTGATTTGCGCCCGCGACGCCTACGAGTACCTCATTGAGTTGATCCCTGCCCTACTTAAACAAGACTACCCTGATTTTGAAATCGTTGTGGTGAACGACTGTTCCGACGATGAGACCGAGGAATACCTGAAAGACCTGGAACGTAAGGAAAGTCGTGTGAAGCCCGTGCAACTTAAGCAGCATCTTAACTTCTTCAACGGCAAGAAGTTCCCACTCTCGATGGGTATCAAGTCGGCACAAAACGACCTCATCGTCCTCACCGACTGCAACTGCATGCCCGTCAACGACCAATGGCTGCGCAGCGTGGTGAACCGCTACAACAACAAAACCGAAATCGTCATCGGCTACAGCCCCTACGTGCAGAAGAAGAGCAGCCTGAACCGCATCATGCGTTTCGACGCCCTCCAAAACGGCCTACTCTACCTCTCAGCTGCCTTGAACCGTCATGCCTATATGGGCATCGGCAAGAACCTGTCGTATCGTAAAGAGTTGTTCTACAGGAACCAAGGCTTCATCTCACATTACACCACGGCCGTCGGCGACGACGATTTATTCATCAACCAAGTGGCCACCAGAAAGAATACGGAAGTCCTCATCGACGCTGAAGACGCCATCCTCACCACCCCGCCCAGCAGTTTCCACCTCTGGATGCGACAGAAGAGCAGCCGTTACTCCACCGTGTCGAAATACGATTCAAGATCACGTCTGATGTTGAGTCTGTTTTACGTTTCGCAGTTCTTCTTCTATGCGTCCTTTATTGCGCTGCTTGCCCTCTGCGCCAAACCTGCCTTCACCATCACTGGCGGCGAGGTATTTTATATTCCCATCTTGGTGTTCTTCTTCCTCTTACGCTTTGGTAGCCAGTTGTTTATCTACCACAAAGCTTCCAAGCGTTTGGGCGAAAAAGGCCTACTGCCAGGACTCATCCTATACGATTTCCTGTTCGCTTTCCTCTCGCCTTGGCAAAGGTTGATGGGCAGGATGAATGTGGGTGTGGAATAAGCTTATCCCTTGATTTGAATCACAAATCCTTCATCGATGAGCGGCTGTACAAATGCTCTCATCTCATCCACCGTGAACTTTTGTAAGCCTTCTTCTGGAGTCGGCCTATCGATGGTGTAGACCATGATTTCGCGCGGCTTTAGCTGACGGACAATGTCCATCCAGCCATTCAAGATTTCAGCGCTTGACGAGTCGAAGTTCTTGCTCTTCAAGAACATAGTCTGAAGGATGAAGTCACCGTCGAATTGTTTCAGAGCCTCCACCACGCGATGGATGTCGTAGCCCGGCACAGGATGGTTGATCTTTTCAATCAGCTCATTGGTTGGAGCGTCGATTTTCATCGTTGGATTATCAACCTTGCGCAAAGCGTTGAATATCTCCGGTTTGTGCACCATCGTGGCATTCGACAGCACGGTGATCTTCGAGTTGGGATAATACTGATTGCGCAAGGCTATCGTGTCATCAATGATCTGCGGAAACTCAGGATTGATGGTCGGCTCACCGTCGCCGCTGAAAGTGATGGAATCGATGTTAACGCCATCTTTTTGGCATTGCTGCAACTTGGTTTCCAAGGCTTTGCGCACCTTTTCTGCAGAGGGCAGTTGCGTATCGTTGCGCCCGTCCTTGTTCCAGCCGCACTCACAATAAATGCAGTCGAAAGTGCATATCTTGCCCTTTTCTGGCAACAGATTGATTCCCAACGAACTACCGAGACGACGGCTATGGATGGGACCGAAAACGACTTCTTCTCTGATCATAGATTCTGGTTTTGAACAAGTTGGCTGTTTGGCTTTTAGCAGTTAGCCATTAGCTATTAGCTCGGTTGCCCGAAAGCTAACGGCTAATGGCTAATAGCTAACAGCCAACAAAGATAAAGTTATTTTGCGTACTGGACGGCTCTCGTTTCGCGGATGACCGTAATCTTGATTTGGCCCGGATAGGTCATCTCGGTCTGAATCTGCTTCGAGAGGTCGTAGGCGATGCGGTCGGCGTCTTGGTCGCTCACCTTGTCGGCGCCCACGATGACGCGGAGCTCACGGCCAGCCTGGATGGCGTAGGTCTTCACCACACCCGGATAGCTCATAGCCATCTCTTCCAACTTGTTGAGACGCTGGATGTAAGCCTCCACCACCTCGCGACGGGCACCCGGACGGGCACCAGAGATGGCATCGCACACTTGCACGATAGGTGAAATCAGGTTGTCCATCTCGATCTCCTCGTGGTGGGCACCGATGGCGTTGCAGATGTCGGGTTTTTCCTTGAGGCGTTCGGCGACCTTCATACCCAGGATGGCATGCGGCAGTTCTTCCTCGTTTTCAGCCACTTTACCGATATCGTGCAAGAGACCAGCGCGTTTGGCAGCCTTCACGTTGAGGCCTAGCTCGGCAGCCATGGTGGCGCAGAGCTTGGCAGTCTCGATGGAGTGCTGCAACAGGTTCTGACCATAGCTGGTACGGTATTTCATGCGACCAATCATCTTAATCAGCTCGGGGTTGAGGTTGTGGATGCCAAGGTCGATGGAAGTACGCTTACCGGTCTCCATAATCTCCTGATCCACTTGCTTTTCCACCTTATGCACCACCTCTTCGATACGGGCGGGGTGGATGCGGCCGTCGACGACGAGCTTCTGCAAGGAGAGGCGGGCGATTTCGCGGCGGATGGGATCGAAACCAGAAATGAGGATGGCATCCGGGCTGTCGTCGATGATGATTTCGACACCTGTGAGCGACTCGAGGGTGCGGATGTTACGACCTTCACGACCGATGATACGACCCTTAATCTCGTCATTTTCAATATTGAACACGCTGACGGTGTTTTCGATAGCCGTCTCCGAAGCCGTGCGTTGGATGGTCTCCAGCACGATCTTCTTGGCCGTTTGAGCGGCGCTCATCTTGGCCTCTTCGGTGACTTCCTTCACATAGACCATAGCGTCGGCCTGGGCTTCTTCCTTGATCAACTCAACGAGTTGTTCCTTGGCTTCCTTGGCTGAGAGGCCCGAGATGGTTTCCAATTTCTTGGAGGCTTCGCTGTGCATGCGGTCGAGGTCGGCCTTTTTCTTGTTGAAGGTCTCTATCTGGCTCTCCAGCTTCTGCTGGGCGGCTTGCACCTCTTTGGCTTTGCGTTGTGCCTCGTCCATCTTCTGGCTGGCGTCCTGCTTCAGTTGGTTGGCCTTCTGCTCCACCTTTTGGGCGGCGCGGTTGCGTTCTTCGCATGCCTTTTCATGTTCGTCCTTCATCTGGAGGAACTTCTCCTTGGCTTGCAGAATGCGCTCTTTCTTAATGACTTCCGCCTTTTCCTTGGCTTCTTCGAGCAGAGCCTGTTCTTCTTTGGTGACCGCTTTTTTCAGCAGGGTGGACGTGATGAAATAACCCACCGCAAGGCCCACGACCAAAGCCGCTGCGGCGATAATAATCCAAGTAGTGTTTGTGATGCTGAGTAATAACATTTTAAACTCTGTTTTTACTCGAAAAATGAGGAGGAAACAAAGAGAAACTGCCTGCTCTTGGAGATGCGTAAACTCCAAATAATACGCTTGTGGCCACCGCGTTGCGCAAACGTCCACCGGCACCAGAAGGTACTTCCCCGAAGGGAATGAGGCCTGTTTTTACAGAGCGCGAGTAGACCGATTGATGTGTTGATAGTGTTGAGTTTACCAAATGCGCTGAACAGGCAGTTCCAGATCTTCAAAGAACGATTCCACGGGTTGGCGTGAAACTATGATTGTTCGCTCAATAAGTCGTTCAAGTCTTCCAACTTGCGTTCCAGATTCTGATTACGATAGGTCAGTTCAGCATCCATCTTCACCACCGAGGTGGCAAATTGCAAGGCGGTCATCGAAAGCAAATCCTGCACATCCTTGTAGGCGTAATGCTTCGAGTAGTATTTGATCCTCTCGTTGATGAGGTTGCCGGCCTTGCGGACCTTCTCTTCGTCAGCGCGGGCCACCGACAAGCGGTAGGGCCTATCCAACAGGGTGATATTGATTGTAATCTCATCCATCTCGCTGACTATCAAGTATCTGAGTTATTCCTTACTATTCAAAATCGAAACGCACCGGTCAATTTCTCTCACCAACTCTTTAATGAGCTTTCTTCCTTCTTCTACTTCTCCCTCGTTGTCGAGTGCGTTAACAATTGTAGATTTATTTATTTTGTCCTGCAACTCCTCCACCGAACGGCGCAGCGTCAGATTCTCCTGATCCAACGTGGCGTTTTCCTCGGTGAGCCGCTTGTTCTCCACCGCCAACTGATTCTTCTCATCAATCAATTTCCTCAATTTCAATTCAATCTCGGATACTATGATGCTCAAGTCGGCCATGTTACAAACGGTCTTGGAATTGTGCCACAAAAATACGCAATTAAACGTTACCCCGCCTCGATTTGAGAAATTTTTTCCTTAAATTGTCGTACAAGGCCGAAAAAGTCCTACTTTTATCGCTTTAAAAACCAACATTCACAATGAAAACAAAAAGACTCACCCTAATGATTGCATTGACAGCCTTTTTAGCCTCATGCGCTCCAAAAGAGACCACCTTGACACTCATCGAAACCACTGATACTCACGGCCGTTATGACGAATTTGCCAACGACGTCCATGTCATCAAGCAGATGAAAGCTGAACTTGGTGACCGACTCATCCTCTTGGACAACGGCGACGACATGCAAGGCACGCCTTTCCAATACTGCTCCAACCAAGATGCCGAACATCCCAATTTGGTTTCCGAAGTGCTCAACTTCTTCCCTTACGACGTAGCTTGTGTAGGCAACCATGACATAGAGGCGGGTCGCAAAGTGTTTGACCGTGTTTATTCCGAGACCCAAGTGCCCGTCCTCACCGCCAATGTCATTGACGAAACCACGGGCGAGCCCTATTTCACACCTTATATAGTCTTGGAACGCGAGGGGTACAAAATCGCCGTCCTCGGTCTGCTGACACCTTACGTAGTTACTTGGGTACCAGACAGATTGCGTCCTGGACTACGTTTCGACAATCTGGAAGAAGCTGCAGCCAAATGGGTGAAGATCATCCAAGAGAAAGAGCATCCCGACCTGATGATCGGCCTCTTCCATTCTGGCTATGAGCCTCAGGCACAGAATCTTCCCGAAGGCCATCCGCTTGGACGTGAGAATGCTGTGAAATGGGTTGCCGAGAACGTGCCCGGCTTCGACCTCATCTTCTTTGGCCACGACCATCGTGCCAAAGCCGAGAAACTGACAAACCCCAATGGTGAGCCTGTTTATGTGCTCAATTCAGGCTGCCGTGGGCAAGGATTGGCCAAAGCCGAAGTGACGCTCAAGAAAGGCCAAAAACCGCAAATCAGCGTCGAACTCATGCCCACCGAAGGCGATGAGAAGGACGAAGCCTTCCTGACCATGCTCCAACCTTATATCGACCGCGCAGAAGCCTACCAAAACAAAGAGGTGGCCGAGTTGCCCGTCAGCATCAGTAGCGATGACATTTTCAAGGGGCCTTGCCTTTGGGTCGACGAAATCCACCGCTGCCAGCTGGAGACCGTCGAAGCCGAAGGCGTCCATGCCGACATCTCAATGGCGGCTCCTCTCGGAGGCGGCAAGACCCTCGAAGCGGGAATGCTGAAAGTCAAGGACTTCTTCACCTGGTACCCCTTCGAAAACTCGCTGGCCGTCATGGCCTTGACCGGCAAGGAAGTGAAAGACTTCATCGAATACGCATACGAAATGAAGAACCCCATCTATAACTTCGACTGCGCTGCAGGCATCCGCTATGAGGTGACCGACAAGAACCCCATGGGCGAACGCATCACCATCCTCAGCATGGCCGACGGCACGCCCTTCGACATGGAGAAGACCTACAACGTGGTGATGAACTCCTACCGCTCGATGGGCGGCGGCAACCACCTCATAAACGGCATCGGCTGGGCGCAGGAAGAGATCAAGGACCACGTGGTCTGGCAGAGCGACCGTGACTTGCGATCTCTCTTCATCGACTGGGCCACAAAAAAAGGTGTTTTGGACACGGAACCATTGAACTGCTGGAAAATTAAATGAGAGAAGAATTCTTATACTACATCTGGGAGAACCGCCTGACCGACAAGGACTTGAAGACCACAGAAGGCGAAGCGGTCGAGGTGGTGGCGACGGGCTACCGCAACACCGACTCGGGTCCCGACTTCCTTGAAGCCAAAATCCAAATCGGCGACAAACTCTGGGCCGGGCACGTGGAGATCCATGTAAAGACCAGCGACTGGAACCGCCATGGCCACCAGAACGACAAGGCATACAAAAACGTCATCCTGCATGTGGTATACGAAAACGACCTACAAGTCAACGACATCCCGACTTTGGAACTGAAAGGGCATTTCGATGAAAGCCTCTTTGCTCAATATCAGAAACTTATTGCCTCCAAGACTTGGATTCCCTGTGAGAAAAGCATCAGCAAAGTGCCCGTCTTCACCAGGCTTTCGTGGCTCGATCGAATGGCCGTAGAACGCTTGGAGAGCAAGTCGGGCGCCGTCACCAAGATACTGGAAACCAACCAATTCGACTGGGAAGACGCCCTTTACAAACTGCTTATGCGCTATTTCGGCTTGAAAGTCAACAACGAGGCTTTTGAGTATTTGGCCAACATATTGCCTTTCAAGACTTTGCTGAAGCATGCCGACAACCTGCTTCAGGTGGAAGCCATGCTCATGGGTTGCGCGGGATTCCTCGAAGACGAGTTCACGGAGGAATATCCCCTGCTGCTCAAGCGTGAATTTAGCGTGATGAAAGCCAAGTTCAACCTGCTGACCATGCCTGCAGAGAGGTGGCGGTTTATGAGAATGCGACCTTCAAATTTTCCTACCATCCGCTTGGCACAAATGGCGCAGCTCATCCATAAAAACGGGCCTCTGTTCTCCAAGATCAAGGCGGCGAAAGACACCGCCGAAGCCAAAGCACTGTTTGACGTGGCGGCATCGGAGTATTGGGAAACACATTGGCGGTTTGGCGTTTCAACCGAATCGAAACCCAAACACCTAGGTGAAACAACGGCTGATGTATTGATTATCAATGCTGTGGCACCTTTACTGTTTTGCTATGGCAAATTACACAAAGACGATTCCTATTGCGAGACCGCCTTGCAATTCCTGGAAGGCACTGAGGCTGAGGACAATGCCGTCATCCGCCATTTTGCCCAATGCGGAATCACAACAGAAAATGCCATGCAGACACAAGCCTTGTTACACCTTTATTCCTATTTTTGCAAACGCAAACGGTGTCTTGATTGCCGTATCGGAAATGTTTTGTTACACAAAATCAACCAAATATCATGAAGAAACCCATTTTCACCCTTCTCTTGGCCCTTTGCTTCAGTGCATTATTTGGCCAATCCAACCATCTTCAACACGTCATCGTGATGATGGCGGAACGTTACGACGACAGCCAGTTATCGCAAAAGACTGCCATAATGACCAAAGAGCAACGCCGCGACTTCGTCATTGCCGAACGAAAGTCGTTCTGTCAAGCTTCACAAGCCCAAGTGCTTGATTTTCTTGATGGTTTTAAAAGCGTTGATATGGTTAGCGACCTGAAAACCTTCTGGTCGTTCAATGGCTTCAGCTGCTCTGCCAGTGCCGAGGTCATCGCACAACTTGCTCAGCGCAAGGATATTGCCATGATTATCCCTGACGAGATGCGTCAGATGATTCCTCAAAATGAGAAAACCAGTCCTACCTCTACGAGAGCCAACGCCTGGCATGTCGACAAGATCAACGCGCCAGCGGTTTGGAACTACAACGGCACGGGCTATACGGGCAACGGCGTCATCATCGGCCACATCGACACGGGCGTCAACTACAACCATATCGACATCGCCAACAGCATGTGGGACGGCGGCAGCGAGTTCCCTCACCACGGCTATGACATCTTCTATCAAGACAACGACCCCATGGACGACGACGGTCACGGCACACACACCGCTGGCATCTTGGCGGGACAAGGCACGGCAGGCACCCAAACAGGCATCGCCCCAGGTGCCAAGATCATGTCCATCAAGGTTTTGGGCGAAGACGGTCAAGGCGAAGCCACCCACCTCATCCAAGGTGTTGAGTTTGCCTTGGAACATGGCGCCCATATCCTCAGTCTCTCACTCAGCGACGTAGGCGCTGGCCCCTGCTACTACTACCGTGACGTCTTTGCCACTTGCCTCGAAGCAGGCGTGGCGGCTGCCGTGGCATGCGGCAACGAAGGCCAAACGCAATACACCTTCCCCGTCCCCTTCAACATCAGCGCCCCTGGCAACTGTCCTCCGGCTTGGCTCCATCCCGACCAAAGGAACCTCATCGAAGGCGGCCTGACCTCCGTCATCAGCGTGGGCGCCACCGACTCCAACGACGAGCGCTGCGGCTTCTCCTCCGTAGGCCCCACGACTTGGGCCGCTGGATCCAATGTCGGCAACTACAACGACTACCCCTACGAAAACGGCGACGTCAACCAACCCGGCTTGATCCGCCCCGACATCTCGGCTCCTGGCGCCAACATCACCTCGCTGAACTCCCTGACCACCAACGGCTACACCGAGCTGGACGGCACCTCAATGGCTACACCCTGCGTGGCAGGCGTGTTAGCCATGCTGCTTGAGGCCAACCCTGAGCTGAGTCCTGCCGAACTGGATTCCATCATCGAGCTCACCTCGGTGCGTGTCGGCAACACCATGAAAAACAATCGCGTAGGCTCAGGTCGCATCGATGCCTTGGCCGCCATGAACGCCTTGTTCCACCACGGTCCCACTAACCTCACCGCCGACTTCGACGGCGAACAGGTCGTCCTCAACTGGACAGCCGCACCCGAAGGCATCTCCTACGACGTCTATCGCGATGGCATGCGAATCGCCAACAGCCTGACAGCGACCACCTATACCGACCACATCAGCTACGCGGGTTCCTACACCTATTATATTATCGCCCATCTGGAAAACGACATGACCTCGCTCCCCTCCAATTACGTCACCCTGACAAAGGCAGTTGAGATTGAGGCCGAAGTCATCAACAACATGCGCGTCACCTTGTCGTGGAACATGCCTGCAGGTATTTACGATGGCTTCGAGTCGGGCGACTTCTACCAAAACATGTGGATCAACGACGCCACCAGCCCTTGGGTCATCACCACCACGCAACCCAACACAGGCACCTATTGCGCCAAGTCGACCAACACGGGTATGTTCTCCAACAGTAAGATCTCGTTGGCAGTCAACCTGCCCACCTCGTGTGTGGTAAGTTACTATGCCCGTGTCAGTTGCTTCCCGCTCAATGGCTGTGGTTTCTTCATCGACAATGTGCAGTATGGCGAGACCTTGAAGGATGAAGTGCCGTGGACACGCTACACCGTGGCCATCGGTCCCGGCAACCACATCCTGGAATGGAAATACGCCAACCAACTTGCTGAAGGCGAATACGATAACGCTTTCTACATCGACGACATCACCGTGGGTAACACTTACAGCATCTACCGGGCCAATTGCGACGGAAGCAATGTCGAGCTGATCGCTTCAAACGTGGCTGACGCCCATTACGTGGATTACGGTTGGGATGCCCTGCCGATTGGACAATATAAATACGGCATCAGCACTGATGGTGGAAACACTATTTCTTGGTCGGATTGTTTGGACAAGGATGTGATGGCCGTTGATGAGAATAACGCGACGGAAATCATGGTTTATCCTAATCCCACGAACAGTATCTTGTTTGTAGAGACGGTGTGCACACCGTCTCTACCAGAGAAAACCGAATATTTCATCACCAACGTGACAGGCCAAACGCTGCTTTCAGGCCACATCACCAATGAAATCCAACAAATTGATGTGACGGGTTTGGCCGAGGGAATGTATTTCGTTAGGATACAAAGCGACAACGCAATCCACACATGCAAATTCAATGTAATACGATAATCTACAAATACCATCCATAATGGAAAACGATCAATTCAAACTGCCCGAGAACGCGCAACGCGAACTAAAGCCGGGCGAAGAGTATGAGCCCATACTCTCGAAAAACAAGAAGTACCAGGAAGTTACGGTATGGTCGGTGTGCATCGGCCTGCTGATGACCATCCTGTTTTCGGCTGCCGCCGCCTACCTCGGCCTGAAGGTCGGACAGGTGTTTGAAGCCGCCATCCCGATTGCCATCATCGCCATCGGCCTAACTGGACTAGCACGCAAGAACGACGCGCTTTCACAAAACGTCATCATCCAAAGCATCGGTGGATGCTCGGGCGGCGTGGTGGCAGGTGCTATCTTCACCTTGCCCGCACTCTACATCCTGCAAGGCAAAGGCTACCAAATCGAAATTAACTTCTGGCAGGTGTTCATCGCCTCCTTGCTGGGCGGCATCCTGGGTATCCTGTTCCTCATCCCTTTCCGCAAGTACTTTGTCAAGGAGCAACATGGTAAGTTCCCCTTCCCCGAAGCCACGGCTACCACACAGGTGTTGGTCAGCGGACAGAAGAAGGGCAAGGACTCCTTGTTGCTGGTTGTCAGCGGCTTGATTGGTGGTTTGTATGACTTCATCGTCTCCACCTTCGGTTGGTGGTCAGAAACCCTCACCACCCGCATGATGGGTTGGGGCGCTGCCGTGGCCGACAAAGCCAAGCTGATGTTCAAGGTGAACACTGGTGCTGCTGTGCTCGGTTTGGGCTATATCATCGGCCTAAAATATGCCTTCATCATCTGCTGCGGCTCCATGCTGGTGTGGTTCATCATCATCCCGGGCATGAACCTCATCTGGGGCGACCAAATCGTTGACCTGATGAACACGGGCGTGCTGCAAACCATTGGTGAAATGTCACCTGAACAGATTTTCAAGGACTATGCACGTCACATCGGCATCGGCGGTATCGCAATGGCGGGTGTCATCAGCATCATCAAGTCATGGAAGGTCATCAAGTCGTCGGTGAGCCTCGCCGCCAACGAGTTCAAAGGCAAGAAAGCATCGGCTGAGCCCGTTGACCGCACCCAAAGCGACATCTCAATGAAGGTTATCGTGATCGGCATCGTGGCCGTGCTCATCGTCACTTTCTTCTTCTTCTGGTTTGGCGTGGTACACAACGGCTGGCACGCCTTGATTGGCATCTTGGTTGTGGCCGTCATCGCCTTCCTGTTTACGACAGTAGCCGCCAACGCCATCGCCATCGTGGGCAGCAACCCCGTGAGCGGCATGACTCTGATGACTTTGATTTTGGCCTCCTTGGTGATGGTCGCTGCTGGACTGAGCGGTCCCAGCGGCATGACTGCCACCTTGATTATCGGCGGTGTGGTCTGCACAGCCTTGGCTGTGGCAGGTGCCTTCATCACCGACTTGAAAGTGGGTTATTGGATTGGCACGACACCCAAGAAACAAGAAATCTGGAAGTTCGTCGGTGTGGCCGTGGCCGCCGCCACCGTCGCTGGTGTCATCATGATTCTGAACAAGGCCTACGGCTTCGTGGGCGACGGAGCCTTGGTCGCGCCGCAGGCCAACGCCATGAGTGCCGTCATCGAGCCCATGATGTCGGGCGGTAGCGCTCCGTGGCTGCTTTACGGCATCGGTGCCGCCATCGCCTTGATCCTCAACTTCTGCAAGGTGCCGGCATTGCCCTTTGCCTTGGGTATGTTCATCCCCATCGACCTCAACATCCCGTTGCTCATCGGTGGTGCCATCTCATGGTTCGTGAGCAGCCGCAGCAAGGACCAGAAACTCAACGATGCCCGCTACAACCGTGGTACCCTTATCGCCTCGGGCTTCATCGCCGGTGGCGCTTTGATGGGTGTGGTGAGCGCCATCCTCAAGTTCTGCAATGTGGATGCCGTGGCGCGTACCGCCGACGGTGGCTTCTTCAACGAGACCCCATGGGCCGGCCTCATCGCCTTGGTGATGTACATCGCCATCATCATCTACATGATTTGGGACTCGAAACGAGCCAAGGTCGAGGAAGAATAAAAAAGTTGTACCTTTGCGCCACAATTTCTGAATACTGTGGCAAGCATAAAGTACCAACCTTATAAAGCTGATGCCCACATCGACGCGATAGTCAAGACTTTGCGCGATGGAGGGCATTTGCTTTGTTCCAACCTGGCGGCCTCCTCGAAGGCCTTCGTTGTGGAGGAAACCTTCCGGCAAATAGGTGGCCAGCACCTCATCGTATGCGCCGACAAGGAAGACGCAGCCTATTTTTACAACGACCTCGAAAGCCTTCTCGGCGAGCGTGGCATGGACTACAGCAAGAAGCAGGTACTCTTCTACCCCACTTCCTACAAACGTCCCTACGAACCCGAGAAACCCGATAACACCTATATCCTCTCGCGCACCGAGGTGCTGCAACGCGTCTCGACATCCGAACGCAAGACTTTGATTGTCAGTTATCCAGAGGCATTGAGCGAGAAGGTCTTCACCCGTAAGCTCTTGGCCAAGAACACCTTTAAGCTCAAGGTAGGCGAAAAGGTCAACCTCGATTTTCTTACCGACTTGCTTTACGACTACGAGTTTGAGAACGTCGATTTCGTGGTGGAGCCGGGACAGTTTGCCATCCGTGGCGGTCTGGTCGATGTGTTTTCGTTTGCCAACGACTACCCCTACCGTATCGAGTTCTTCGGCGACGAAGTCGATAGCATCCGTAGCTTCAACATCGCCGACCAACTCTCTATCGAGCAGCTGAAACAGATCGTGCTGTTGCCCAACATGCAGGAACGCGCCTTTATCGAGGACCGCGAAGCCATCCTGCAATACCTGCCCGACACCACCACCGTGTGGCTCACCGACATGGCCTTCTTTGCTACGCAGGTCGACAAGGAATACGACCGCGCCGTGGAAGCCTTCGAGAAAATGCAAGAGCAGGACGAGGAAGTCAAGGCTTTGAAACCTGGACAACTGTTCAGTAAATCGGATGAGCTGTTGGCAAGCCTTACAAAACACACAACGGTTGAGTTTGGCGTTTCCAGCAAATTGTCAATTATCAATTCTCAATTATCAATTGTCAATTTCCACACCAAGCCTCAGCCTATCTTCAGCAAGAACTTCAACTTGCTCATCGACGACATCTCCGAGCATAAGGAAGAAGGCTACCGCGTCATCGTCTTCTCCGAAAGCAGCAAACAACTCTCTCGTATCCAAGCGATTCTGAACGACATCAACCACAACGAGGAGAGCCATCGCGACTTCGAGACCGAGACCATCGCCATCCACGGCGGCTTCATCGACGAAGACCTAAAGGTGTGTTGCTACACCGACCACCAGATCTTCGAGCGTTACCACCGCTTCCACCTGCGCGACAACTTCTCGACTAAGCAAGCCATCACGCTGAAAGACCTCTATGAGCTGAAGCCTGGCGACTATGTCACCCACATCGACCACGGCATCGGGCGTTTCGACGGCTTGGAGACCATTGACAACAACGGCAAGCCTCAAGAGGCCATCCGCCTGATATACAACAACGGCGACCTGCTTTACGTGAGCATCCACTCGCTGCACCGCATCGCCAAATACAGCAGCAAGGATGGCACCGAGCCCAAGCTCAGCACCCTCGGCAGTGGTGCGTGGAACCGACTGAAAAACAAGACCAAGAGCAAGGTAAAGGACATCGCGCGCGAACTCATCAAACTCTACGCTGAACGCAAACGTACACCTGGCTTCAAGTTCTCGCCCGACAACTACCTGCAAAACGAGTTGGAGGCCTCGTTCATCTACGAGGACACCCCCGACCAACTGAAAGCCACCAATGACGTGAAACGCGACATGGAGAGCGAGAACCCCATGGACCGTCTCGTGTGCGGCGACGTGGGCTTCGGCAAGACCGAGGTGGCCATGCGCGCCGCCTTCAAGGCCTGCTGCGACTCCAAACAAGTTGCCGTGCTCGTGCCGACAACCGTGCTGGCCCTGCAACATTACCATACCTTCACCGAACGCTTCGACGGCTTCCCCGTCACCATAGAATATCTCAACCGCTTCAAAACTACCAAGCAACAAAACGAAATCCTGAAACGTCTCGAGAAAGGCGAAATCGACATCATCATCGGGACACACCGACTCACAGGAAAGGATGTAAAATTCAAGGATTTAGGCTTACTTGTCATCGACGAGGAGCAGAAATTCGGCGTTGCCGTAAAGGAGAAACTGAAAGAGATGAAGGCCAATGTCGACACCTTGACCTTGACCGCCACGCCTATCCCCCGCACACTGCAGTTCTCCATGATGGGTGCCCGCGACCTCAGCGTCATCACCACGCCACCGCCCAACCGTTATCCTGTGCAAACCGAACTGCGTGGCTTCGACGGCGAACTCATCCGCGACGCCATACAGTTCGAACTCGCCCGCAACGGACAGGTCTTCTTCATCCACAACCGCATACAGAACATCATGGACGTGCACGACTTCATCTTGAAGTACGTGCCGGGCGTGCGCATCGCCGTCGCCCACGGCCAGATGGAAGGCTCGAAGCTTGAGGACATCATGCTCGGCTTTATCAACGGCGACTACGATGTGCTGCTTTGCACTACCATCGTTGAGTCAGGTTTGGATATCCCCAATGCCAACACCATCATCATCAACGACGCGCACCGTTATGGTCTCAGTGACCTGCACCAGCTACGTGGCCGCGTGGGTCGTTCCAACAAGAAGGCCTTCTGCTACCTGTTGACGCCTCCGCTCAACACCTTGACCCAAGAAGCCCAAAAACGCCTTCGTGCTTTGGAGGAGTTCTCCGACCTTGGCGAAGGCATCAACATCGCGATGCGCGACTTGGACATCCGTGGTGCAGGCAACATCCTCGGTGCCGAACAGAGCGGTTTCATCAACGACATCGGTTTCGAGACCTATCACAAGATCCTCGACGAGGCCATCCTTGAACTGAAAGAAACCGAGTTTCAGGATATTTTTGACAAGGAAGAGGAGAAATCATACGTCGCCGACTGCACCATCGAGACAGACATGGAGGTGCGTTTCCCCGCCGACTATATCAACTCGACGCAGGAGCGCGTGAGCCTCTACAGCGAACTCGACCGTATCAAGACAGAGGAGAGCCTGATGAAGTTCACCGACCACCTCATCGACCGCTTCGGACCTATCCCCAAGCAGGTCAACGACCTATTGAATACCGTGCGCTTGCGTTGGATTGCCAAAGACCTAGGCTTCGAAAAGATCTTGCTACGCCATCACAACATGACGGCCTATTTCGTCAGCAACCAGGCTTCGAAATACTACGAGAGCCCCACCTACATACAGATCATGCAGTACATCATGAGTCATCCGAAGCGCACCGCACTCAAGGAAACCAACGACAAGCTGCAGTTGACCGTCAAGGAAGTCAGCACAGTGACACAGGCGCTGGAATTATTAAAAGAAATGAGCCGTAGAGACGTTTCCTGAAACGTCTCAAATTAGATTAAAAATATAAGAGACGTTTCAGGAAACGTCTCTACAAACGAAACTCAATCAAATGTCTGATTTAAAATATAAAGACAAATACCGCATTCCATCAGCAAGAGCGGCATGGCACGATTACGATGGTGGTTCCTATTTCATCACCATCTGCACAAAATATCGTGAACATGATTTTGGTGAGATTGAAGACGGAAAAATGTTATTATCTGAAATAGGCGCACACACCCAAAAAGGCATTGAAGAAATCACCCAACATAATCCCTACGCCGAAATCCCATTACACGTTATCATGCCCAATCATCTGCATTTGATTGTCGTCATCGATTATGACAAAACACCACATGACAAACGGACCGTCGATGTTGTAACAACGCCTGTAGAGACGTTTCAGGAAACGTCTCTACAAAAGAAAACGCCTATTGAACGGGCAACGGAAATGCAATCGTGGTTATCCGTTGTCATTCGTCAATTCAAACAATCCATCACCCGTTACGCCCACGAAAACAACATCGATTTCGCATGGCAAACTCGTTTTCATGACCATATCATTCGCGACAATGACGAAATGAATGGTATTGCGAATTACATTGAAAACAATGTCGCAAATTGGAAACAGGACAAATTCTACACCCCACGACATACACTGTAGAGACGTTTCCCGAAACGTCTCCCAACGACAAATCATTTATATTTGAGACGTTTCAGGAAACGTCTCTACAGATAAACATCATTTTTCCCAGAAATCCGCCCCCTTTGCGCCGATTTCCTTCGGGTCGAAGACGGGTTCCTTTCCTTCCTTCTTCTGGCGTTCGTATGACTTCAGTGCCTTGAACGCCTTAGGCGAGAGCAACAGAATGGCGATGATGTTGATCCACGCCATCATGCCCACACCGATGTCACCAAGGTCCCACATGGCCTTGGCCTCATACAACGAGCCGAAGAACACCATACCCACCACGCCGAGACGCAGCACCCAGATCAGGACATGTTCCTTGCGGCCCTTACCGAAAAGATACACGAGGTTGGTCTCCGCATAGTAGTAATATGCCATGATAGTCGTAAAGGCGAAGAAAAACAGGGCAATAGAGATAATGACGCCACCCGTCTTGACACCCAACAGTGTACCCAAAGCCGCCGTGGTGTAGCCTACGCCAGGAGCGCCCATATCCGTGCCGTTGGCAGTCAAAAGAAGGTTGCCTGAAGCGTCGAAGACATTGTAGGTCTTACAAGCCAGAATCATCACAGCAGTGGCAGTACAAACTAATAAGGTGTCGATATAAACTGAAAACGCCTGCACCAGTCCCTGCTTGACGGGGTGAGACACCTTGGCTGCGCCCGCCACGATGGCACCCGTACCCTGCCCCGCCTCGTTGGAATAGATACCACGCTTCACGCCCCAGGCGATGGTCGAGCCCAAGATGCCGCCCAAGACCTGATGCATGCCGAAAGCGCCACGAATCATGTCCATAAAGACGGAAGGCACCACTTTTGCATTGACAATCAAGACAACGATGGACAACAAGATATAAAGGATGGCCATGAAAGGCGCCACAATCTGGGCCACGTTGGCGATGCGGTTCACGCCACCAATCACCACAATGCCAATGAGCACTGCCACCACGGCACCAACCGCAACGGGGCTGATATCAAAGGTATTGGAAAAAGAGGCTGCGATGCCGTTGCACTGCACTGGCGGCAAGAGCAAACCGCAAGCCACCACAGCGATGACCGCGAACAGCACGCCGAGCCATTTGCTGTGCAAGCCTTTTTCAATATAATAAGCCGGACCACCGCGGAACTGACCCTTGTGTTCTTCCTTATAGATCTGCGCCAAGGTGGCCTCGGAGAAGGCCGAACCCGCACCCAAGAAAGCGATGATCCACATCCAAACAATGGCACCCGGTCCGCCGTAGCCGATGGCCGTAGCCACGCCTACGATGTTACCTGTACCCACACGCCCCGACAGCGCCATGGAGAAGGCCTGAAACGAGGTGATGCCTGTCTTTTGGCTCTTGTCCGTCGAGAAAAGCAGTTTGGCCATCTCACGCAGACGGCGCACCTGCACGAAGCGCGTGCCGATGGAGAAATAGAGTCCCGCCAAAAGGCAGATGGCCACCAAGGCCGGGCTCCACACCCATCCGCTGATTGTTTGTATGATTTGTTCCATATTGCCCTGTTTTGAAGGGTCAAAGATAGGGTTTTTTATCACAAAACCCACAAAACAGGCAAAAACTTACCGTGTCAAGCAAGCATCCAGATCCTTCACCAAGGCTTCCTTGTCCAAGTGCTGGCCAATGAAGACGAGCTTCTGCATGCGGTCGCCGTAGGTGTCGTCCCAGTCGCGGCGGAGGGTGGGCTCGCGATCCATCATCATGGCCAACTCGTTGGCGGGCATGGTGGCAAACCACAGGCCAGCATCGCGCAGCTGCACCTGCTTGCCCGCCTGCTCAAAGATGTAACAATTATCCATCTCGTTCTTAAAGTAGCAGATGCCCTTCACGCGGATGACATTCTTTGGCATCTTGCGTGCCACAAACTCATCGAAACGCGCCATGTTGAACGGCTCGCGACGGTAGTATACGAAGGTGCCAATGCCGTATTCCTCTACCTCACCGCCTTCATGGTCGTGGTGATGATGGTGGTGATGCTCATGTTCGTCCTCGTCATCATCGTCGTCATCGTGATGATGATGTTCTTCTTCCTCCACAGCGCCTTCCACGCCCTTAATCCATGCGGCAGAGGTGGCAACCTGGTCGAAGTCGAACATCTTGGTATTGAGAATCTTGTCGAAGTCGACATCACCATAGTCGCAGGTGATGATCTCGGCGGTGGGCTGCAAGGCGCGGATGATACTCTTCACGCGAGCCAACTCTTCAGGCGTGACCTCTGAAGCCTTGTTGAGCAGGATGATGTTGCAGAACTCAATCTGCTGGATGACAAGGCTTTCCAAGTCGTCCTCGGCGAGATTCTTCTTCATCAGGTCATCACCGCACCCAAACTCGCTCTGCATACGCAACGCATCGACCACGGTCACGATGCAGTCAAGAATCGGAATACCGTCTTTGGTGAGTTGCCATGCCATGTCGGGGAACGAACAAATCGTTTGGGCGATGGGCTCCGGCTCGCAGATGCCACTGGCCTCGATGACGATATAGTCAAACTTCTGCATGACGATGATCTCATGCAACTGTTGGATTAAGTCCATCTTCAAGGTGCAGCAGATGCAGCCATTCTGCAAGGCGACAAGACTGTCGTCCTTCTGCCCCACCACGCCGCCTTTCTCAATCAGGTCGGCATCGATGTTCACTTCGCCTATGTCGTTGACAATCACGGCGAATTTAATGCCCTTACGGTTGTTCAATATCTTGTTGACCACAGTGGTCTTGCCGCTACCGAGGTAACCGGTAAGCAGCAATACGGGAATATCTTTCTTCATTTTTTTGTACTTTTGCAAACGGATTGCAAAAATACAAAAAATGAGCAAACAAGAAGACTATAAACTCCTCCTTTCGCAAGTAAAAGCAATGGTGAAAGACGAGACCGACGCCGTCGCCAATATGGCCAATGTGGCCGCACTGATCCAAGAGGCCTTCCACTTCTGGTGGACGGGCTTCTACCGCGTCATCGGCGAGCAGCTGGTGCTCGGTCCCTTCCAAGGCCCTGTGGCCTGCACCCGCATCGGCTTTGGCAAGGGTGTGTGCGGCACATCTTGGAAAGAAAAAAAGACATATGTCGTGGAAGACGTGGAGCAATTTCCCGGCCATATCGCCTGCAGCTCGGAATCGCGTAGCGAGATCGTGGTGCCTCTGTTTAAAGGTGATGAAGTCATCGGTGTGTTGGACATCGACAGCGAGAAACTAGCCACTTTTGATGCCGTCGACAAGGAATGGCTGGAACAGATTGCAGAAGTTGTTTCGGCTGCGATTTAGTTTTTATGCGAAACACGGGCCCTTCGACGGGCTCAGGGACCCGGAGACTTACCTTCCTATAATCTCAGATAATCCGCACATATCACGCCATCGAGGAACTCCGACGGCACCATCGTCTTTATAGCCTTGACGACGATGTTCATCATGCGCTCATGCACATAGTCCTTCCTGAACACCAAGCCTATCGTTCGCTGAGGCTCAGGATTGACAATCGGCCTGATACGGTCTTTTACGGTCTCAGGCAACAAATGCAAATGCGACTCTGGCACGATGGTGATGCCCCCGTTTTCATCAGTAATCTGAATTAACATGCCCACCCTACCGCCTTCATACAGCTTATCATATTTGATCTCTTCATCCGACCTTACCTTTGAACGGTCGAATAGCCTCACGCCGTCTTTCATCGTCCACACCTTTGATTGCCTCAGTTGGCTCCTCTCAATGCTTTCCACCTGATACATGGCATCTTGTGGTGATACGTAGGCAAAAAAACGTTCGTGATACAGCGGCACCTCCAGCAAATCAGGGTCGTTGACGGGATAGGTTACGATGCCCATGTCGACCTCGGCTTTCTTCAATTTGGTAATAATTGTCGCCGTGATCATCTCCTCCACTCGGAGGCGTATTGCAGAATTTTTCGTCCTCATATAATGGAACAGGCCAGGCATTAGCACAGGTGCCACCGTTGTGGTCATGGCAATGCTAAGGTCGCCCGACGACTGTTCTTTAGCCGAACGGGTCAGCTCCAACAACTGCTTCGTGTGATAGACCGCCATCTTTGCCTCCTCAATCACTCTTCGGCCCATTTCGGTGACTGTGACGGGGTGCGTGTCGCGGTTGAAAATCTTGATATCCAATTCCTCCTCCAGCTTCTTAATCATCAGACTCAGTGTTGATTGCGTCACACCACAGGCGTCAGCCGCATTGACGAAATAGCCGTGCTGCTCCACAGCGATGATGTATTCCAACTGTTGCAAAGTCATCTCTTTATTGATTTTATCAATGCAAAGATAAACATTATTGTATTGACTCATAAAAAGCACCGAAATATTTTTGCTTCTGTTTTTCAAAATCGACGATAAATGAAGAAATGGAATACTACCATCCGCTATGCAGGTTTCTCTTTGATAGGTGTTGCCTTACTTATGTTTATTTCAGCGTTCATCGCCTTCAGGAACAACATGGACGACAGTTTCAATCCTTTGGTCCTTTCAGGCATGGCTGCACTTCTCAGCGGGATTTTTGCCATCATCACCACAAAGCCACAAGAGAACATGAGCGTAGAGGAAGGCTACCGCATCGTCACAGGTTGCTGGATTACGGCTTGCGTCTTTGGAGCCCTGCCTTTTTTGTTTTATGGGGGCGAGTTCACCGTGGTCAATGCCTTCTTTGAAAGTGTGTCGGGCTTCACCACCACGGGAGCCTCCATCCTCAACAACATCGAGGCCTTGCCCAAGGGCATGCAGTTTTGGCGCATTGCCACGGCCTGGATGGGCGGCATTGGCATCGTCACCTTGGTTTCATTGGTCATCTCCGGGCAGCACGACCGTCATTCCGTGTTGGCCAGCGCTGAACTTTCGGACCTTGCCAAATCATATTATGGCGGGCGGAAAAAACACTTTGTCTATAGAATGATTGCCGTCTATCTGATCATCACCTCCTCCTCTGCCATCGCCTTACGTCTCACGAAGATGCCCTGGTTCGACGCCACCACTTTGGCCATGTCGGCCTGCAGCACCTGCGGCTTCTGCACAAAAAACATCAGCGTCGCCTTCTATGACAATGTCGCCGTGGAAATCATCCTTATCGTGGCCATGCTCATGGGCGCCACCAATTTCAGTTTGATATTCTCAACGGTCTGGCCCGACAAGCGCACACGCAAAAACCTCTTCAATACCCAAGTCGTCAGATGGTTTCTCTCCCTCGTCGCGATAGCCATTCTTGGCGTCACGGCCAACCTGTATTTCAGCGGTTACTGCGCCACTTTCCCACGAGCCTTACGTTTGGCGGCCTTCCAAGTCTGTTCGCTCAGTACGACCACGGGATTTGCCACCGCCGACACCGACATCTGGCCCACAGGCAGCATGGGCATTCTTTTGCTTTGCTCCTTGGTCTGCGGCTGCTCAGGCTCCACCTCGGGCGGCATCAAGATGGACCGTTTCGTCATCGTCGTCAAGAGTTTGAAAGGCTTGGTAAGTTCACTCGTCGGGGTCAAGAACGTCAACCGGACCAAACTCGACGGGCAAGTGAAAACAGAAGAAAGCATCACATCTATCATCGCCTTCATGGGCATGTACGTCCTCATCATCGCCATTGGCGCACTGGTATTTGGCCTCAGCATGGATTTCAAAACCTCCATCACGGCTTCCATTGCGTGCATAGGCAGCGTCGGGCCTGGTTTTGGCGAAGTTGGCTCCATGGGCAATTATGCGGGATTTCTAGGTTTTCAGAAGGTGATTGCCATGCTCATCATGCTCCTGGGACGTGTCGAAATCTTTCCCATGCTGATTGCGGTTAGAAGCATTTTCACCCGATGACTCTTGCGCAATTCAACTTTTTTGCCGTTTTTTGCAGATTAAATAATCAATCCTGCCATGAAAAACATCATCCGAAGGATTCTCATATATTTGAAATCGCTCATCCACATCGCCGACGAGATCGACTACGAGAACGCCAGCACCAGCATCCGAAAGAACATCGCCTTCAAAGGCACCAATGTCTTCATCCTGGCCTGCGCCATCATTATCGCTTCGGTGGGCTTGAACGTCAACTCCATCCCCGTTATCATCGGCGCGATGTTGGTCTCACCCGTGATGGGTCCCATATTGGGCTTTGGATTGGGTTTAGGCACTGAGGACAACCACCTTGTGAAAGAATCATTGAAGAACTTCGGCGTGATGGTGGGCATCAGCATCATCGCCTCTTCGCTGTTTTTCCTACTCAGTCCTTTGAGTCTGGCCAACCCCTCGGAACTGTTGGCCCGTACCAACCCCACTATTTATGACGTGCTCATTGCCCTCTTCGGCGGTTTGGCGGGCATCATCGAGACCTCACGCAAGGACAAGGGCAGCGTCATCACGGGCGTGGCCATCGCCACAGCCCTCATGCCGCCCCTCTGCACTGTCGGCTATGGCATCTCTATTTGGAAGGGAACGGTCATCTTTGGCGCGCTTTATCTTTTCCTCATCAACAGTATCTTCATCGCTTTGGCCACCTTCGCCGCCGTGAAATATTTCCGTTTCCCTGTCGTCCAAAATACGGATGAAAGCCACAAACGCCTTCCCAAACATTGGCTGGTCGTCATCTTGCTCATCGTCATCGTGCCCAGCATCATTTCCGCTATTTCGGTCATCAAGGAGAACAACTTCAAAATACACGCAGAGAAGGTAGTAGCCGAAAACAAGAACCTCGGCAAGTGCTTCATATACGACCACAAGGCTACCTATTCGCGCAAAGCGCCAAAACTGGAGCTGTTCCTAGCAGGCGAAACCCTAACCGACGAAGCCAAAACCAAATTGTACAAAAGCGCAGAGGAATACGGCATCACGCGCAGCCAAATCGTCTTCCACGAAGATGCCACCAGCATGCGTCAAGAGTTCTCTGAAACCGAGATGATGAAAGGCTTCTTGGAACACAACGACCAACAAATCAAAAACCTGAACGACAGCATCGCCAAACTAACGACAACGCTTTCTGACTATCAATCGAAGGAGATTCCCGTCGATGCCATTTCCAAAGAATTGTTCACGCAATACCCCAACATCATTGAGGTCAGCCTTAGCCGTGGCGCTGCAATCAGTGTAAACGACAGCATTGCCTCCGAACAGATTGTCGCTTTCATCACCACCCAAAAACCAATGCCTACAGAGAACCACGACCGCATCGAACGCTGGCTGAAGGTGCGTCTGAAGAACGAAAATGTCATTGTGGTCAACCAAATCGCAGAAACAAAGAAAGCTGCCAATTAGCAGCTTTCTTATTGATTTCGTGGAGATTACCGGACTCGAACCGGCCACCTTCAGATTGCGAACCTGACGCTCTACCAGATGAGCTAAATCCCCTTTTGAGTTTGCAAAAATACAACAAAAATGCTTATCAGGGCATTCTTGAAAGAAATTATTTACAATCCAACCAAAACACTCAATTCTTTGAAGAATAAAACGTATTTTTGCCGACCATTGTGAGGCAACGCCTGCAATGAGGCCTATAGACAATATGATTTAAAAAACATACTACAATGACCATTGAAGACTATATCATTTTTAGAGTAAACGCACTACTTCATGCCCATGACGCGAAGATCGTAATGCGCCTCGAAGGTGGCATGAGCAACTACACCTACGTCGTTGAAAGCGGCGGCAAGAAATACACATACCGTGTACCAGGCAAGTTTGCCGAGAAGTTCGTCGACCGCGAAGAGGAATGGGCCAACATCCAGGAAGTCAACCGCCTAGGACTGAACAACATCACGGAATATGTCGAAATCCGCTCAGGCGAGAAGCTGGCCGAATATGTAGAAGGCACCATCATGAGCACCACCGACGTGGTCTCCTACAACGAGATGTCAGTGGCAGCCTTGAAGAAAATCCACAACAGCGACATGAAGTTCCGCGACTACAACGCTTTTGGGCGCCTCGATGCCGACCAGAACTACTGCCTTGAGACGGGTTATGTATTCCCTCAAGAATACCTCGACCTTCGCAAGAAGCTCGACAACATCCGCGCCACTCAAGTCAATGTGCCCAAGGTACCCTGCCATTGCGACTACCAGCCCACCAACCTCGTCATCAGCGGCAACAAACTATATGTATTGGACTGGGAGTTTGCCGGAATGAACGACCCCTTCTACGACATCGCCTGTTACGGCAATGTAGGTTTCGATAAGGCCTTGTCGCTATTGGAAGCCTACGTTGGTCACAAGCCCACCAAGGAAGAGTTACAACGCCTTTATTTCCACCGCGCCTTCCAATGCCTGCAATGGTTCAATGTGGCTATCTTCAAGGATCGCGTAGGCCTCAGCAAAGACCTCAACATGGACTTTAACGCCGTGGCGTTTATGTTCCTTGGAATGGCGAAGGAATTGTTGGAAAACTATGAGAATCTCTAGCAGGTTTTAAAAGGCATGTCATCCCAACGCTGGCAAGTGTGCGAGCATGGGATCTATGGCTTCTAAAACCGTCAAAAGAAAAATCCTGTCCCTCACAGATTCCCGCAGCGCACATACCTCTGCTGGAATGACATGAGAGACAGGATTTTTCAATACAGGAAGTCTGCCGCAGTAAAGCTTCCAAAATCCCCATCCAAACCCAATTCAGCTTTGGCTTCGTCGGAGAGCATGTCGATGCTCCAAACGGGGTCGAAAGTCAATTCCACGTCAACTTTTTTCACGCCCATGATAGCCTGCACGCGGTTACGCACTTCAGCAGGCAAGGTCTCGGCTACGGGACAGTTGGGTGCCGTCACCGTCATGACGATCTTCACGTTACCCTCTTCATCGACATCTACACCGTAAATCAGGTGCAGCGTCCAGATGTCGACGGGAATTTCAGGGTCATAGATGGTCTTCAGAACCGAAATAACAGTCTCTTTCAAGGTGTTGATCTCTTCCTGTGTCATGCCTGTTCCTCCTTCAGTTTAAAAGCTTCTGCATAAAGCAGCATTTGTTTCAACATAGCCAACAATCCATTTGAACGTGTGGGCGACAAGTGTTCCTTCAACCCGATTTTGTCCAAGAACGAAAGGTCGGCAGCAAGAATATCCTCCGGTGTCTGACCAGAGAACACCTTTATTAATAAGTTGACAATACCCTTGGTGATGACCGCGTCGCTGTCGGCGCTATAATATACTTTGCCTTCCTTTAACTCGGCATTGAGCCATACGCGTGACTGGCAGCCGTTGATAAGGTGAGCCTCATCGCGGTATTTGTCGTCAATGATGGGGCACTCCTTCCCCATCTCTATCAGCATGGCGTAACGATCCATCCAGTCGTCAAACATAGAGAAATCTTCTACGATGCTGTCTTGTATCTCCTTGATGGTCATAGTCTGAAATTTGGGCGCAAAAATAATAAAAAAGGGCGGCACCCCGGTGGGATGCCGCCCAATTTTCGCGGAAATCAATTCCGCCTTGTCATTTATTGCATGACAGTGACGCGCTTGACGGTCACACCTTCCTCAGTGTAGACACGCACCATGTACATGCCAGCGTTGAACTGGGCCATGTTCA
>CADCJT010000004.1:0-195235 GCA_902801815.1 uncultured Bacteroidia bacterium | reverse complement strand
TTCCGAACAGAGAAGTTAAGCCCCGCCGCGACGATGATACTGCGCGAAAGCGTGGGAAAGTAGTTCGCCGCCCACCCTAAACGACAACCCCGACAGCAACTGCTGCCGGGGTTCGTTGTTTTTATGCTGAGACCTAAAATAAGCTAATCTCCAAAGAACTCATCCTTGAAATTCACGAAATACACCCTTTCTTGTGCGCGTGTCAAGGCAGTATAGATCCATCTTAAATCTTCTACCTCAAGCGTCTCCTTCTGGTTAAATGATGAATCGATGAAGACGCTGCTCCATTGCCCGCCTTGCGTCTTATGGCAGGTGAGTGCGTATGCGAATTTGACTTGCAAGGCGTTGAACCAAGGGTTCTTTTTCATCTCCTTGTAACGCTCCCTACGGTTGGGGATGTCCATATAGTCCTCTTCAATCGCTGCAAATAGTCTTTGGCTCTCTTCTTCCGTCAGCGAAGGGCTGTTGCTGTTCAAGGTGTCCAAAAGTATTTTTGTTTCTAGGTTTGGCGCATCGGGATAGTCGGTGAAGCTGAGTTCCACATCGGCAAAGCGGAAACCGTACATGTCATCGTAATGTTTGATTTTCCTGATCTCTGCCATGTCGCCGTTGGCGATGAAACTCATCGTTTCGTTCCCTTCCGCCCAGAAATAGTTGTTTTTCACGACCATCAACTTGTCTCCAGTCGCAATCTCACCTTCGATGTTGAGTATGCGTCCACGTATGGCCTGGTTAAACATGTTGGCGCGCTTGTTTGACTTGCAGATTACGACGGCTTCGTTTTCCGAGGTGTTGTTGAAGGCGTTGTGCAACATCTCTTCAAAGGTCTCTGGACTAATCTTTTGGATGTCGTCGAAGCCGTCCAGATGGAAGATGGGTAATGCGTATTCGTAGAGGTTTTGGCCAAGCATCTGTCTGATGTCAGTGGCATTGTAGAGTATGCCTGACTCCAAGGCCTGACGTTTCACTTCAGTCAGCTCATAGGTGGCTGCCGTGATGGGGAATTGTGATTTCAGGTACTCGCAGTCCAAGGCTGGGCTTTCCTGGCTTTCAACGGGTGGCAACTGGGCCGTGTCGCCTATCAAAAGTAGGCGGCAATTCTCACCGCTGAAGACATACCCCAACAAATCGTCGAGCAAGCTGCTTCCACCAAATTCCCTTTGTTCGCCGATCATGGAGGCTTCATCAACGATAAACAATGCGTTCTTGAACTTGTTCTCGGCTTTTACCATCCTGAAGCTTCCGTCAGGGAAGGATTTGGTTTGGTAGATTCTACGATGTATGGTTGATGCGTTTTGTCCTGTGTAGTTACTGAGGACTTTGGCCGCTCTTCCTGTCGGTGCCATCAGCACAAATCGCATGCCGAGTGAAGGCAATGCTCTCACTAAGGTCTTGACCAATGATGTCTTGCCCGTTCCGGCATAACCTCTTAGGATGTAGGTAGGATTGTCTTTTTGCGAAAGTAGGAAAGCAGCAATATGATAAAGCACGATAGCTTGTCCTTCGGTAGGCTCAAATCCAAAGGATTGCATCAGTTTGCCATATAGCTCGCTGCGGCTTAACATGGCTTAGAAAGGATAGCCTATGCCGGCCTGGAACCTGAGGTTGTTGTATTCTTCATTGCCAAACCGCCAGTAACTGCCTGTTTCTGGGTCGGGGTATGGATTACGCAAGGCGTATGCGATGTCGAACCTGAGCAGCAGGAATGAGACGTCCAACCTGATTCCGAACCCTGCGTCGAGGGCCATCTGCTTGTAGAAACTGTTGAACTTGAATTCGCTGTTAGGCATGGATTCGTTGGGATGATAAGTCCAAATGTTGCCTGCGTCAACGAATACAGCTCCTTTGAAGATGTTGTAGATGGGGAAGCGGTATTCGGCATTAAACTCCAACTGCAAATCGCCCGTCTTCTCAATGTCGTCCGTGACAGGTACATAGCCGCCAGGGCCAACGGTGCGGTAGAGCCATCCACGTAGTCCGTTGGCACCACCCCCGTAAAAACTACGCTCGAAGGGCAAGTCTTTCGAGTTGCCGTAAGGCACACCTATTCCGACAAACTGACGCATGACGAACCACGATTCGTCGCCAAGGTCAAGGTGTTGCCTGATGTCGAAACTGCCTCTGACGTATTGGGCGTAAGGCATGCCAAACAGTTCATGATAGCCTTGCTCGTTTTCGGTGATGAGTTTGGTCTTGTTGAACAAGGAAATCAAGTTACCACTCGATTCAAAATCGGCGCGGATATAGAAGAAACTGCCTTCCTTGTTGATGCTTTGGGTGTTGTAGATGATGGAATATCTAGTGCCGAACAGGAGGTGGCTGGTGTATTGAGCCTTTTTTCTTTGGCTGGTTTCTGCGTCAAGATAGGCTTGGAATGTCGGGTTGATGTTGGCGATTTTTACGCTATTGAGGAAGAAAGGCGAAAGGGCCTGAGCCAAACGATAGTTGGTTTTCCAGTCGTAGCTGTAGGAAGCCGTTGAGATGTATCGGGAATAGTAGTAGCGGGTTTGTGAACTGAGGCCTAGTGAGAGGGTGGTGGTAGGTTGGTAGTCTCTGGCCAGGCTGATAGACGAAAAAGGCCCAAGGAACTTGGGAAACATCAAACTGGCAGTGAGGCCCAACTCCCAAGTGTTGAAGACGCTTTTACCACTTTCTGTGACCTCGTTTCCGACCAACTGTTGTGCCTCAAAACCTCCTTTCAGGCCAAGTTGGAAGGTCTCGGCACCATGGAAGATGTTTTTGTTGGAGTAGGAGAGGCTACCTTTGATGCCCAAATCGCCGTCGGAGTTGGTGCCTTCACCTTGTACGGTGAAAGAATGCACGTCGTTTTGCTGCATGGTGATGCGGCAGTTGAGCCTATTGAGGCTGTCGTTCTCGACGTTCACCGTGTCGAACTCAATGTTAACGTTGTTGTAAAGACGGAAGTTGCTTAATGCTCGATAGGTGCTCGTGACGCTACGTTGGTTGTAAGGGAAGTCTTCAAGGACCATGATGGAACGAGAGAAGGCAGAAGGTTTCACCTGAGGCGTGTTGAAGTAATAGAAATGCAGGTGGTTGATGCGTTTTCTTTGCCCCACTTCTTGTATGAGCAAGGTTGAATCCGTCGGGTGGTCGTGCGACCTGAAGATGGAGTAGTCAGGATAGATGCTGATCTTGTTAATGTAGTATTTCTTGTAGGCCAAGTCACTCTTTTTCAACTTCATGGTAACAGTTAGCGTGTGGTTCATGAAGTTGCTGTCTACCTCATAGAAGATGTTGTCGCGGCTGAAGAAGAAATAGCCCGAGTTTTTCATCCTTTCGGTGATGATTTCGCGTTCCTTGTCAAGTTCGAAAGCATTATAGATGTCGCCGCTATCCAGCCTGAACCTAGCGCTGTCGCGCATGATATAGCTTCTGATGAGTGAGTCTTCTATGATGTGGTCTACATGGCTGACGGTATAGGGTTGGCTAGGAGTGACGTGATAATAGACACGCGCTTTTTTCTTTCTCTTTTGGTACTTAACGGTATGTGTGACCTTGGAATGGAAATAGCCCACCTTGTCGAGGTAACGTTCCATTTGGTTGGTCGAACGCTTGGCTTCGGCAGGGTCGTAGTAGACGGGCTCCTTGCCGAATGTCGTGTTCATCCATTTCCAGAAATTACTCTTGGGCCGCTGTTGCGATTTGTAGTAAACCCATGTCGGCAAATTGGTTTGAAAAGTGCTTTTGTAAGGCTTAAGTGTGATGTAGGAGGATAAAGCCGACTTGCTGATTTTGGTCTTTTTGCCCTCGATTTCAACGTTGTTGCTTCTGACCAAATACTTTCCTTCGGGCACAAAACGTCTGATGCTGCACGACGACAGCATCATGCCTACGAGAAAGAGTAGAATGATATGAAGCTTCTTGCCTGACATGCAACACGGATTTGCTGCAAAGGTAAGAATTTTCCTTTTATACGACCTCGGCTACGGTGAAATTGCTGCCGCCGATGAAAACCACATCGTCGAAATGCGCATTGTTGACAGCCGAACGATAGGCGTGGCTGACGGACTCGAAAACTTGTCCACGCAAACCCATGTCGAAGGCTTTTTGTGCTAAGATATTGGCATCCAATCCTCTGGGAATGTCGGCCTTGCAGAAATAGTATTCAGCGCCATGGGGCAGGAGCTGCAACACGCTGTCGATGTCTTTGTCGTTGACCATGCCAAGTACGAAATGGAGTTTCTCGTAGTTCATCTCAGCCAACTGTTTGACAACTTCGGTGATGCCGGCTACGTTGTGCCCAGTGTCGGCGATGGTCAGCGGGTCTCTATTGAGGATCTGCCAGCGACCCATGAGGTGGGTGTTGCGGATTACCCTACCGATACCGTCGCGGATGTCGTCTTCCGAGAGGTTGAATTTGTCGCGAAGGAGGTCAAGAGCGCACATCACGGTGGTGAGGTTTTTCTGCTGGTAGTTGCCCATCAGCGGGAGCTCGAGAGCCTCCATGTAGAGCTCGCTGTTTTTCCAGATGTCATACTTTTGTATGATGTCGGACTCGATATGGATTTTGTCGCAGTCGAAGACCTGGTCGGCGAAATAGATTGGGCTGTTGCATTCCTTGGCTTTATCGATGAAGACTTGTTCGGTCTCTGGATGTGTCTCGCCGATGACGACTGGGATGTTAGGCTTGATGATACCTGCTTTTTCGTATGCGATTTTAGCCCTTGTGTCACCAAGGAACTTCATGTGGTCGAAGTCGATGTTGGTGATGATACTCAGCTCGGGTGTGATGAGGTTGGTGGAGTCCAGCCTTCCGCCCATGCCCACCTCGACGATGGCGATGTCGATCTTTTCTTTCGAGAAATAGTCGAAGGCCATACCCACGGTCATCTCAAAGAAGGAAAGTTCCATCTGCTCAAACCTTTCCTTGTAGGTGTCGATGAATTGCACCACGTTTTCCTCAGGAATCATCTCACCGTTGATGCGAATGCGCTCGCGGAAGTCGCGGAGATGGGGCGAGGTGTAAAGTCCAGTCTTGTAACCCGCTTCCTGAAACACGGAGGCCAGCATGTGGGAGACGGAGCCTTTGCCGTTGGTGCCAGCCACGTGAACTGACTTGAAGTCATTCTGTGGGTTGTTGAGAAGATTGAGTAGTTGGATGGTGTTGTTCAAGTCAGCTTTGTAGGCTGCGGCTCCAATGCGTTGGTACATTGGGAGTTTGTTGAACATCCAGTCGAGAGTATCGGTGTAATTCATAGGCGATTGTTTAATAATGATGAATGCTGAATGATGAATGCTGAATGAGGCTAAGACTAGCGTCGCTTCGCGTCATTCAGCATTCCGCATTTGCTTTTAATTTATTGGTTGATGACAAAAGTATACGTGATGGTTCCATGTTGTTCTTCGGGAGCATCGGGGTCGGCAGCAAAAGTCGAGCGTTTGGCAGCCTGGATGGCTTTCTGGCGCATGGTGTTGTTGAAAATCTCGGTGCCTTTTGTGGCGACTTCGGCGCGAACGACTTGTCCGGCGCGATTCACCCAAATGTCGACCACAATCTTGCCTTCTTCGCTGAAGTCGTCGTCGGGACGGTGTAGGCTTTTGGCACCGCGGCCTCCGAGGTCATATCCCGTTCCGTTGCCTTTGCCTCCATTGCCGTCGTATTTCCTGACACCTGCCAAACCATTGGGCTTGCCTTGGTCGCCGGGCTGACCAGTGATGCCTTCCGAACCACCTGCTTGCGGGCTGTTGCTGCCCTTATAAATGGCGCGGTTGTTGACTTGAGGTTTCGGCTGTTCTACGGGCTTCTCTTGTTTAGGTTTGGTGACTTTGGGCTTTTCGATGGCAGGCGCTTCTTCGTCGGTTTGGGTGACGATATCTTCCTCGTTCTTGTTTTCCTCTTGTTGTGGTTGGGCAGCCATGGGGATGGCGGGCGTTTCGGGCTGTATGTTGCCCATGCCTTGGTCCATCATGCCCAAGTCGACTTCAACGCCTTCTTCGCCAGGGAGAGGGAGGGGTGTCCTAAAAGCCATAAGGAACAACAAAAGCACAGCCAAAGCGTGCACCGTGATGGTTCCCACTATGGCAATGCCCTTGGCTTTCTTTTCGTTCTTGTCGTTGCTGTCCATGGCTTATTTTTTTGGCGATGTGGCTAAGATAACCTTGTGGTTGTTGCCCGTGGCGTTGTTGATTTCGTTGACGGCGTCAATCACATTCACTATGAATTGCACGGGGACGGTCTTGTCAGAACGTAGCACTACGGTAGCTTGGCTGTCGTTGCCAATCTTGGTGTTGATCATGTCCATGAGTTGGGTTTCCTCGGCAGGGTTGTCGTCAACGAAGTATTGGTATTGGTCGTTGATGTAAACTGTGACGGTCTGCTTGGCCATGGTCTTGCTGCTGCTTGAAGGTAACATGAGCTTGATGGCATTGGGCGCAACCAAGGTAGAGGTGAGCATGAAGAAAATCAGCAGCAGGAACACCAAGTCCGACATGGACGAGGAGTTAAACGTGGGTTCGACCTTATTTCTTGATTTGATGGCCATAATGCGCTGATTTTATGCGGGTTCGTTCAAGACATCCATGAATTCGGTCGCTTTGCCTTCAAGCAGGTTGACGACTTTCTGAATCTTGTTGGTGATGATGGCGTGGAAGAAATAGGCTATGATACCCACAATCAGACCGCCGACGGTGGTCACCATGGCTTCGTAGATACCGGAGGAAAGCAATTCGATGTCAATGTTGTTGCCCGCCATCGACATGTTGTAGAAGGCGCGAATCATACCCGTCACCGTGCCCAAGAAACCGATCATCGGGGCGGCGCTGGCAATCATGGCAAGGATGCTGACGCCGCGTTCCAGTTTGGCGACTTCCAGGTTGCCCACATTCTCAATGGCCAAGTTGATGTCGCTCAAGGGGCGACCAATGCGTGAGAGACCTTTCTCAATCATGCGTGAGATAGGGGTGGAGTTGCCGCGGCACAGCGCCTTGGCCGAATCCAGCTTGCCGTCTTTCATGTATTCACGGATGCGCTCCATGAATCCTTTGTCATATTTCGTGGCACGCGAAACGACGATGAATCTTTCGAAGAAAATGTAAACGGCAATGAGCGATAGCACGGCCAACAAAACCATGATCCAACCGCCTTTGGTGGCGAGTTCAAGAATGGAAAGCTTGAATTCTGTGGGTTGGGTTGCGGCCTGCGCAGTGGCGGCAGCGCCTAAATCGTTGACAGTCTGTTGAATTTGTAGGAGGTTCATATTGATGTTTAATTATTGAATCGTCGTTTGTAGAGACGTGCCATGGCGCGTCTCTACATAATAACATATTACGTTTTATTTTATTGCCTTATCGCATATCAATCACATCCACCTTGGGGTGCTTTTTTGCATCAAAGGTGAAGAATTTGTCGTCCAATTCCTGGTCGAATTTCATTTCTTTGATGGTAACGACGACCTTACTGCCATCTTCTATATAAATGTCTGCGCTATCAATATTGGGTCTTGATTTTTTCGTATTGATTTTCAGGGTCACGCGCTTGTATTGGCCTTTTGGATTCGCCAGTTCGATGGTGGCGATGCCTTTGGCGTCAATTCCAGAGAGGGTGGCTACGTAGCTCTCGTCCAAAGAAGTAAGGAGCTTGAGGGGTGTGTTGTCGGTGCCTTCGCTGGCGTTGCTGACCATGACTTCCTCATCGTCGATGAGATACGACCAAATGGTCTTTCCGTCGGAAATGGTCTGTTGGTCGGTCATTTCAATTTTGTAAGCCTCGCCTTGCAGCCAAGCATGACCTTTTTCGGATTCCCCTAAAGTTTTTCCGTCGGGACTGATTTGGTAGTTGAAAACCATCTCCACGTTCTTGTGACTTCTCATTTGGTCGACCATGACGCGGATAATCTTCTCGGCGTTGTTTTGTGCGCTAACTGCTTGTGCTGCAAATGCTAATGCGATGCAGGCGATGATGTTCTTGATCTTCATTTTCAAATTCCGTTGTCTTTGTTGTAGATATCCCGCAAAATCTGTTCCAAAGCGGCTTCGGAAGTCACTTTCACTTCGCGCGACTTGCTTCCAGAGAACGGTCCGACGATGCCCGCGGCCTCCAATTGGTCGATGATACGGCCTGCACGGTTGTAACCGAGTTTCAGCTTGCGCTGGATCATGGAGGTGGAGCCTTGACCAGTTTGCACCACGATACGAGCGGCTTCCTCGAAGAGGCTGTCGCGTTCGCCCTCGTCATCGATATCGGCGCCTTCACCTTCATCCTCTGGCACTTCAGGCAACAGGAAGGGCTCGGCATAACCACGTTGTGCACCGATGAACTCGGTGACGGCCTCCACTTCGGGCGTGTCGATGAAGGCGCATTGCAGACGCACCAGGTCGTTACCCGTGGAGAGCAGCATGTCGCCGCGACCGATGAGTTGGTTGGCGCCACTTTGGTCGAGGATGGTCTTGGAGTCGACCTGCGAGATGACGCGGAAGGCAATACGTGCCGGGAAGTTGGCCTTGATGGAGCCAGTGATGATATTGACTGAAGGACGTTGCGTGGCGATGATCAAGTGGATACCGACAGCACGCGCCAACTGGGCGATGCGGGCTATCGGGGCTTCCACCTCGCGGCCTGCAGTCATGATGAGGTCGGCGAACTCGTCGACGACAAGCACGATGTAAGGCAAGAAACGGTGACCTTCGGTGGGCAATAGTTTGCGCGCCTTGAACTTCTCGTTGTATTCGATGATGTTGCGGCACTCGGCGGATTTGAGCAAGTCGTAGCGCTGGTCCATTTCGATGCATAAGGAGTTGAGCGTACGCACCACTTTCTTCACATCGGTGATGATGGCATCCTCCGAATCAGGGAGCTTGGCCAGATAATGGCGCTCGATGCGGTTATAGAGCGTCAGCTCCACCTTCTTCGGGTCGACCATGACGAATTTGAGTTCCGAGGGGTGCTTACAGTAAAGCAGCGAGGCAATGATGGCATTCAATCCCACCGACTTACCTTGACCTGTGGCACCTGCCATGAGGATGTGCGGCATCTTGGCCAAATCGAAGACGTAGGTCTCGTTGGAGATGGTCTTTCCGATGGCGCAAGGCAGGGCGTATTTTGAGTGCTGGAATTTCTCCGAACTCAGCACGCTGCGCATCGAGACGGTCTCGGGTTTGCTGTTCGGCACTTCGATGCCGATGGTACCCTTGCCGGGGATGGGCGCGATGATACGGATGCCCAAGGCGGCCAAGCTCAAAGCAATGTCGTCTTCCAGGTTCTTGATCTTTGAGATGCGGACACCCGCGGCCGGGACAATTTCGTATAAGGTGACCGTAGGTCCAATGGTCGCCTTGATCTTGTCGATGGCGATGCCGTAATTGCCAAGGGTCTCCACAATCTTGTTCTTGTTGGCGTTCAGTTCCTCTTCGTCGATTTCCGACTTCTGTCCACCATAGTCGTTGAGCATGTCAAGGGTCGGGAACTTGTAGTCGCGCAACTCGTAACGCGGGTCGAAAGGCGTGTCGATGGTGTGGTGCTCCATGTTTTTGCCTTTGTCCACGGTCTCTTCAGTGGGCGTATTCTCGATGACCAGCTCCACTTTTTCGGCGTTGTTGTCGGTCTTTTCGGGGATGACGTCCTTGGGCTTGTTTTCGTTTTCAGTCGTTATAACAGGTTCAACGGGGTCTTGGTTGTCGTTGGGTTTGTTGTCTTTGGGATGGATGAGGACGTTTTCTTTGCCGTTTGACGGTTCGCCACTGTTCTCGGGATTGACGATGACGAAGGGCGGGTCTTTGGTGTAGGATGTTACCGGCGGCAGATTGGATTTGTTGTCCTCTTCTTCTTCGTCGTTGGAATCGGGGTCAATGTCCTCACCGTTGTCGGTCGTGTTCTCCTGCTCTCTTTCAAATTGTTCCCTGATGCGTTGTTCGGCGAGGAGGGCGGCCTGTCTGCGAGCCTCATCTTCCTTTTTCTCGCGTCTTTCTTTGAAATAGTTGAGCGTGAGGTTGAACTGGTAGACAAGGAACACCAACAGCAGGAAGGCGAGGATGATGATGACGCCTGTATTGCCGACATAGTTGGTCAGAATGGTGTTGAGCCACAAGCCGACAGCACCTCCCAAAATGGCGCATTTGGGTGCCATGGTGGCGATGAAAGCGAAGAACAGAGGCATCCATACCAAACAGAGGAGGGCCCATTTCCAAATGCTCCACATCTTTATCTTGGTGGCTTCGGTTAGACGCAATCCAATCAGGGTCAGCAGGTAAACGAAGAAAAACGAGCCAATGCCGAACGACTCTTTGATGAGCGTCTGCGCCAAGAATACGCCAAGGCTACCTGTCCGGTTCTCAACGTTGACTTTTTGACTGAAGATCTGATAGCCATATTCCTGATGGCCTCCGCTGAAGAAGCTCACTAGATAGGAAACCAAAGCGATGCCCAAAAAGACGGCAAGGCAGATGAAAAGGATGCCGATGATTCTGCCCAGTCGGTTTTCCTTGTTTTGCTTCTCTTCGGTTTTCTGAGGCTTGGAGCCTTTGCTTTTTGGAGCCTTCTCGCTTTTTTTCGTCGTTGTTTTTTTGACTTTCTCTTCTGTTATTATTGGTTCTTCGGGCACAACAAGCTGGTTCTCGAAAGGATTGCTTTCGGGCTGCGCTTTTGGCCTGAATGTGTTTTCTTTACGGTTGTTTCCTGTGGCCATGTTCTGTTTTCAGATTAGAAATGCAAAAGTACACAAAAAAATGCGGTTTGGAAAGGTATTTTGTTGATATTTTACACTCCCAAAATAAGATTCTTTGAATACTTATTGGTGTGTGATTTCCAAACCAACATTAAAACTCTTTGTGACCTTCTCCACGATCTCATCATAGAGTTGTTTCTTGGCTTTAGGATATATTAGGTTAACGGTGTATTCAATATCGTTAGTCAAGATGGTTTTTCTGTAGAGAATAGTACCTTCTTCATCGGTTCCCGAAACCACAAACCAATTGTCCTTTTGTGCGGCGTAGGTAACAGTTCCGATATAGCTGCTTTTGCACTCCTTGAATAACTCTTCGATGGAATCATCCAATACGTTATAGGAAGCAAAAACGCTCATTTCTTCATTTTCTCCCTTGAATATTCTTCCGTCGCCGTTTTCAGGCTCGGGTTGGGGGGAGAGGAATGTTGGGTACATTATTGAAAAACCGAAACGGGGGTTGGTATAGGTGTCATAACTGATGGCGTTGTTTGTTGGCGACTTCGTGTCAAGGTTTTCTGACGAAGTAGACGGTTTTGTTGCTTCTTGTGTCTTTGAATTGTTGTTTGAACAAGAAGCCATCCCTATCGCCAAAGCGAGGAGGAAAAATAGTGCTTTTTTCATGTCGAGTTTGTTATAGGTTGTTTATTTCGGGATCCTGAACATTCTCTTCCAGCGGATGCCGCCGTTTTCCTTGTCTCTTGAGAGCCAAACGAGGATGGGCTTGCCTACGATGTGGTTCTCGGGTACATAGCCCCAATAGCGCGAGTCGGCGGAGTTGTGGCGGTTGTCGCCCATCATCCAGTAGTAGTCCATCTCGAAGGTGTAGCTGTCAGCAGGTTGGCCGTCGATGTAGATCTTGTCGCCTTCCACCTTGAGGTCGTGGAGCTCGTAAGCGTGGATGATGCGCTCATAGAGCGGCAGGGTGTTGATGTCCAGTTTCACCGTAACGCCTTTCTTGGGGATGTAGATGGGACCGAAGTTGTCCACGTTCCAAGGGTAGAGGTCGGGACGATTGGGGAAGAGGCTGGTGCTGGTGCCCATGCCAGGAGCCTGCACGCTGCGCATCACGGATGTGATGTAAGGTAACTTGATAAGTTCGTCAGCCACCTTAGCACTAATGTTGAGGACGAAGGTGTTGGGATCGTCGGTACGATAGCCTTCGGTGATTTCGTATTTGTCCAAGGTCTGCTTGTTGATGCCGCCGTTGGTGGTCACCACGGTATAGTTGTGCTGCATGTTCTCAGGCTCGAAGCCTTTCTCACCGTTGATATACACCACGCCGTTGACGATTTGCAGCGAGTCGCCAGGCATACCGATGAGGCGCTTCACATAGTTTTCGCGCTTGTCCACAGGGTGAGCGATGACCTTGCCTGAAGGTGTCATCTGCCCATTGAGTGGGATGCTTACTTTACCGCTCCATACCGCATCGCGTCCAAATTCGCGCACGAGGTCATAATAGCTGACGCTGCTTTGGTAGTTCTCGCAGACCGTGTCACCGGCAGGATAGTTGAACACGATGGGGTCATAACGTTTCATCGTCGAAACGCCAGGATAGCGATGATAAGGTAACTTGATCCATTCGAGATATGACTTTTTAGTCTTGCTCCAAGGCAGGGTGTTGTGTACGAAGGGGAAAGAAAGGGGTGTGTTTTGGCCCTTGGGGCCGTAATGTATCTTGCTGACAACCAGATAGTCACCGACACAAAGCGATTTCTCCATACTCGATGTGGGGATGGTGAACATCTCAAAGACGTAGGTCCTGATGATCAGAGCAGCGACCACGGCAAAGACGATGGCATCGAACCATTCGCGGGCAGTCGACTTCTTAGGTCGTTTGGTCGTGAGCGGATCTTGGTATTTGTCGTTTTTGGCGATGATGGGGAAGAAAATGAAAGGCAAAAGGGCGGCCATGCCTTCCTCCCAGACTTTGAATCGGCCAAAGCACTTGCCCAATTCTACGAGCATGAGCAGCAGCATAAAGATGTTGATGTAGGGGAAGACGATGAAGAACCACCACCAGAATCTCTTCTGTTTGCCGATGATTTTCAGCATGATATAGATGTTGTAATAGGGGATGAGGCTATAATAGCCTTTCTGTCCAGCGGCCTCAAACTGCTTCCAGCAGAAAGCGAAGGGGATGGTAAAGAGGGCCGGGACGATAAGAATGAAAAGTATTAGTGACATGGTTTAATTATAATTTCTGTATAAACGGAAGGTTGGTTAAAATAGTATTATTAAGGGAAAAATCACGCAGTTTGCAGTTCAGTGCCAAGTGCGTGTAGAGTTAGCCGAATCTGCTGTAAACGTTGTTCGCTTGGTTTAGAAATACCGTAGATGTAACGAGCCAAAAGACTTTTGTTAATACCGATGGCGCGAGCCACTTCCGATACATTGAGCCATGGGAAACGTTTGAACATTTCTGCTACCTCGTTTTGGTCATTCGGTTCGCTTGTTTCGTAGAAGCTTGAGATATGCATGTCGGCATCCAACTCTTCCCAACGGATGGCGGTCCTTTCTTCATCGATGGTAAAGTCGTTGCGTTGTTCCATCGAGGCTTCTTTCAATTCAGGATAAGCTTCCAAAGGACGGCTCAATACACGGCCTTCGGTGGTTTTCAAGTAGATTCTTTTTTCGTCAAACCAGATGTTTTTTATCTTTTCCATTTTATTAATTGTTTTAGTCAAACCTTTTATGCCATTCTGCTATGAAATCATCGCGATAAATGAAGCAAGTGTCGATAGCCTTTTTGATTTCTTGCTCTTTTAATCCGTGGTTGTAAACTAGACTAACCGAAGGCTCCAATGCGATCTTGGCTTTCTTCCCATTGCAGTCTATATGCACATGAATAGGCTGGTGTTCATCCAAATAGAAGAAGAAACGCATTCCGAAAGTTATCAGCAATGTCGGCATAGCAGAATTTTTCTGCAAAAATAGGTATAAAATTTTATACCTGCAATAGTTTATTGCAAAATGGTTGTAAACAACTTGAAAAAGCCGACATTATCGCCAAATACCGCCAGTTTACCGCCAATTGTATCAATTACCGCTTGTTTGTCAATTACCTCAAATGCTTTTCCTTGGTACGCGAGGATTCTTATGGTTGCGTATTGTAAAAATAACAGCACTAAAAAAGCCGACCTTGCTGTCGGCTTTTCTGTTTTCTATTTTCTATGATATTGTATTGTTATCGATTAATATGTAATTCAAGGGATAATTTCACTATTACACGAACTTTTTCCCCTCCAACCCAACCAGGTTCCCATTTTGGCAATGAAGATATGGCCTGGGTAATCTCTTCATCAATAACGAAGCCGTCTTCCGTTAATACCTTCAAATTGGAAACATTTCCATCAGGTTCAACAATGAAACAAACAACCATTTCATTATTTTCAACAATATAATCAACAATAGTTGGATCAATCCCTTTTGCGTTTTGTAATATACCAATGAGAAACATTTCTTTTTTGCCTTCAGGATAGGATGGCTTCACATCTACAACATCCATATCGAAAGCTTCTTTATAGTTTAATTCTAATTTTTCCAATTCTTCACGTGAAAGATAGTAAGTATATTTGTATTCATACTCAAACATACCGTCAATTACAGTAATGTCGCCATGAATATAATCAATACAACGTATCGGATTGCCATCTTCACCATATTCGAATTGATACTCGTGATCGCTGGTCTTTCCTCCTTCTCTTCCTTTTGAAAAAGAATAACCAATTTTCCTATATGAAATAAGATCGCCTTTAGTATCATAGACCCAAGAATAATCGCTATAATTATCTTTATAAGCGATTATTCTGTGATTAGAATCATATTGGAAACCACTCGTTGTCCCGCGCGACTCGGCACCGAAAAATTCATTTACTTTTGTTATGTTTCCATTTTTATCCAAACTATAATTATATGTCCACTTTCCTTGCGTGGCGCTTTCAAGACGGTTTTGTGAATCATATTTAAATCTGCACTTTGAACCATCTTTTATTTGATACTCTATAATTCTATCATCTTCGTATTGAAAAGAACAATTTGACACTTTGCTAATTCTCCCTTGTTCATCATACAATACTATAGTGGTGCTACAACACTCATCATCACATGATCCGATATAACGACTTTTGCATCGTGTATATTCTCCTAAATCATCATTATAGTAAAGATTGTATCGCGTAATGGTAATGCTTTTTGTAAGAGGCTTGTATTGAGGCAAAAAGTTGTAATATGTCATGCCGACATTATTATCTGCAGTGTTAGGGAGCATCCTTAATTGTCCATTTCCCGAAACCATAAAGGAATGCTGTCCATTCATACTAAAGGGGAGAAATGCTGTAATAAATAGCACATATCCTATTGTAATTTTTCTCAATGCATTTTTCATTTTCTTTCAATTTTTAGAAACTCTCAATCAGCACATTGATGGGAGCTTCTTTTTGTTTTATCTTGTTTTCCTCCAATTCTGATTGTCAGTCATGTTTCCCCGAACATTTGGAGAGTTTACCCTTATGTCTTTGTCAATATTTAGTTCCGAGTGGTTATCTACCAAAAATCTACCAATCTTAGAATTCACTATTCTAAATATGCTTTCACACTCAATATTCTCCAATAGCATATTTACATATTCTCTTTCGAAAAGGGTCAAATAACTATTAATGAAATCATGTGAGTCAAATTCCATTGGCAAATTGTGTATGACAACATTTGCTTCTTCTATGGTAATCATTGTTGTATCCCTTAATTCGTGTCGGGCGCAACCTTTTCTGCCTATAGTTCCCCTAATTCGGCAACAGTCAATACAAAAGAAGGCTAGGAAACTAATTGTACTCGTTATCAGTTACAGGCCTGGAAAACCTTGCAGAATAATTTGTACATGTTTACCTAGCCTGTATGTAATCAACAGAATATCTGATTGATACGATATAGGCTGGCAAATCCATGTCAAATACCTCTGCTTAAATTTTCCAGATTCGTAACTAGGTATTAGCACAAATTGCCTTCAATCGTTCGGATTTCTCCCCGAACAATCGAAGGCAAAAGTACAAATTATTTCAAACAACAGCGATTTTTGGACTGATTTTATTCATATTTCTTGCGAAGCAATCATCATAGACTGCTTCGTTCCTCGCAGTGATGCAAAGCGGCTGTAAAGCCCCAACTGGGCGACAAGAATAATCATTCCCCAAACAAATCCTCCATCCCAAACACGCCCGTCTTGCCGATGAGGAACTCGGCGGCAGCGATGGCTCCCATGGCGAAGCCCTGGCGGTTATAGGCTTCATGGGTGAGGGTGATTTTGTCGGCGGGCGATTCGGCCATCACGCTGTGGATGCCGTTCACCTCACCTTCGCGGGTCACGTTAATATATAAGGTGTGGTCGGCGGGCGCGTCGATGCTCCATCGATCATAGTCATGGTCGATGGCGAGGATGTCGTTGGCCAGCTTCACGGCAGTGCCGCTGGGCTTGTCGAGCTTGTGGATGTGGTGGGTCTCCGCCATGGAGAGTTGGTAACCATACTTCTCTGCGAACTTGGCCAACTGCTTGTTAAGCAAGAACATGATGTTCATCCCAATGCTGAAGTTGGGTGCGGTGAAGAGGCTTTGTTTCTCGGCCAAACAACGCGTTTTGATTTCTTCAAAATGGTCATGCCAGGCCGTGGTGCCCACTACGACGGGCTTGTGCATATCAAAGCAGCGGTGGATGTTGGCCACCACTTGGTCGGGCTGACTGAAATCGATGGCGACATCGGCCTGCTTGACGAGGTCAAGGCGTTCCTCCCATTCTTGGGGATTGTCGACGGTAACGACGATGCTATGTTGGCGGGCAAGGGCGGCTTTCTCCACCTCGTGGCCCATCTTTCCGTATCCGATTATTGCAATTTTCATGGTGCGTAATATATGTTCAATATAGAGCTTGAAACACAAACCTTCTGCTTTTTGCCTCATGGCGGAGGAATCGTCATTCCGCGAAAGCGGAACGCCATCTCCCACGTTCGAAGACGATGTCGAGTGGGAGATAGCGGGTCAAGCCCGCTATGAGGGCAAAGAGCAGGTTTTGTGGTTCTAGGTTCATAGTCAGTTAGAAATTGAGTTGAAAGGATAACCCCACTTGTGCGTATTGTGGTATCATTATTGGCTGTTCAATGGGTCGATATGGATCGATGCTGAAAGAGAGGTCGTCGCTGATGTCGTAGTTGTAAAGGTGTCCATCCACGCAGGCGTCTACGATGTTGAGGCCATACCACGCAATGGTAAGTATGGTATAGAACTCAAAATCACGGCGATACGACTCTTTATAGGTCTGCAACTGGCTGTCGGCATATCGGTTGGCCAAGTCGGCCTCATGTTCGTTCAAGGTCACGCCTTCGGGCAGGTCGCCAGTCTTGAACTCATAGGCGTGGAGATAGGCATTGTATTCGGAGTAGTTGTTGTAGACCAGATATCCCAATCCGCCCAATCCAGCGTATACGATGGGCACTTTCCACCATTTGCCGTTGTAAACCTGTCCCAATCCAGGCAGACAGGCCGACATGATGGTGGCTTTTTGTGGGCTGTGTGGTTTCTTGGCTTTGACGACCTTGGCGGTTTTCGTTTCCTTCACTACCGTGTCGGCGGTGAGGATGGCATTGCCTACGGTGTCGAATACAACATTTTGCGCTTCCGTTTGCTGAAAGGCGATGAGTATGAGGATGCCCAAAAGAAACAGGAAACGGCGCAGCATGGCGTTTATTTGCGGTTAAAGAGTTCCATGATGCGGTCAAACTCGGCTTCGTCCTTGAAGTCGATGACTACGCTGCCATGACCCTTGATGTCGCGTTTCACTTTTACCTTGGTGTTGAGCGTTTGCGACAGGGTCTTGATCTTGCTCTTGAAGTGTTCGGGGATGAAGTTGGTCTGCTTGCGTTCCTTGTCGGCCCTGCCTTTGGCCTTGTCGGCCATCTCCTCGGTCTGGCGCACGGTCATCTCATCCATGATGATCTGTTGGAGGAGTTTCAGCTGCTCTTCCTTGTCGTTAATGTTGATGAGGGCGCGGGCGTGACCCATGCTGATGTGTCCATCGCGGATAGCGAGCTGCACCTCGGGTGGCAACTTCAACAGTCTCAAGAAATTGGCCACAGCACTACGGCTCTTGCCTACCTTCTCGCTCACTTCCTCTTGGGTGAGGCTGCACTCGTCGATGAGACGTTGGTAGGAGATGGCCACCTCAATGGCGTTGAGGTTCTCGCGGTGGATGTTCTCAATGAGGGCGAGTTCAAGCATTTGTTCGTCGTTGGCTACGCGGATGAAGGCCGGAATTTTGGTGAGTCCAGCCATCTTGGAGGCGCGCAGACGGCGTTCGCCCGAGATGAGTTGGTATTTGTTGTAGCCAAGCTTTCTGACCGTAACGGGTTGAATCACACCTTGTTCCTTGATGGACTGGGCGAGTTCGCGCAAGGCGGTCTCGTCGAATTCGGTGCGGGGCTGGAAGGGGTTGGTCTCAATCAGGTTGATGTCGATTTCGGCTACGGCACCGGCCACGAAGTCGCCGCTGATGTCGCGGCTGGTGATGTCGGTTTCGGGGCTTTGCAGGATGCTGTCCAGGCCGCGTCCCAGTGATCTTCTGTTTTTGTCAGGCATGGCGTGTTAGTCTTTGGTGGATAGGTTGTTCTTTTCGAGGATCTCGCGGGCGAGGTTGAGGTAGTTGATGGCGCCAGTGCTGTTGGCGTCGTACATGACGATGGTCTTGCCGAAGCTGGGGGCCTCGCTCAAACGCGTGTTGCGGTTGATGATGGTGTTGAACACCATGTCCTGGAAGTGCATCTTGACCTCTTCCACGACTTGTTTTGACAGGCGCAGACGGGTGTCGAACATGGTGAGCAGGATGCCTTCGATGTCGAGGTTGGGGTTGAGGCGCGTTTGCACGATCTTGATGGTGTTGAGCAGTTTGCCTAGACCTTCGAGGGCGTAGTATTCGCATTGCACGGGGATGATGACCGAATCGGCGGCTGTGAGCGCATTGACGGTGACGAGACCCAGAGACGGCGAACAGTCAAGGATGATGAAGTCGTAGTCGCCCTTGATGGGAGCCAGCAGCTTCTTCATCATCAGCTCGCGCTCGGGCAGGTTGATCATCTCGATTTCGGCTCCTACGAGGTCGATATGGGCGGGCAATAGGAAGAGGTTAGGTGTCTCCGTTTCCGTGATGACGGTCTTTGGATCCACATGGTCGATGATACACTCATAGACGCTCGTCTCGACGGTTCTAGGATCAATGCCCACGCCTGAGGTGGCGTTGGCTTGCGGGTCGGCGTCGATAAGGAGTGTCTTGTATTCGAGAACGGCCAAACTGGCCGCGAGGTTGATGGCGGAAGTGGTCTTTCCCACGCCGCCTTTTTGGTTGGCTATCGCTATTGTCTTACCCATTTTTCAGTCAAAAAAATTACGCTACAAAAATACGCGTTTTGGCGCGATTTATTGCCGTCGCAAATGGAAAGTTATCAACACAACAAAGATTTGTTGATAAGTTTTTGTCGATAAAGGAAATGGCAACAAAAAAGGCCGCAAACGCTTGCGGCCTCTGTGTTTTTGGCTTGAAATGCTTATTTGTCCAGGCTGTCGAACCATTTGTCGATGGCGCTGTCGATCTCACTGTGGCTTTCGCCCTCAGTGTGCTCGAAGTGACGCGGCTCGGGCTGGTCGTAATAGTCGGCCGGATATTCGCCCGTTTCGATGTATTTGATGGCATCAGTCAGTCCCTTCGAAACCTTCTCAAAGTCTTCCTTGTAGAGGAAAATCTTGTGCTTCTCGTAGAAAAAGCGTTGCAGGCCTTCGTCGAAACGGCGCTTGCTTTCGGTTATGGTGATGTACTTCTCATCATTCTTCGTTGACTTCACATCGAAAAAGTAGGTTCTCTTTCCTGCTTTCACTGCCTTCGAGAACAGCTCTTCTTTCTCTTTCATTTCATTTTCTTCCATCATGTCTTTCAATAATTTGATACTTTCTAAATGTTCTTTTTTGTTTGAAAAGTGGGGCAAAAATAGGAAAAAAATGGATATTGCTACTTTTTATGTGTTATTTTTGCACTCAAAATCACAACCTGTATGGAACTGAATCTGAAACGTCCTATCGCTTTCTTCGACTTGGAAACGACGGGCTTGAATCCTTCGCACGACCGCATCGTGGAGATGAGCGTGCTGAAAATCAATGTGAACGGCGACGAGGAACAGCGTGTTTGGCTGCTCAACCCCGAAATGCCTATTTCGCCCGAATCCACTTCTGTGCATGGCTATACCGATGCGATGGTGGCCGACAAGCCCACTTTCCGCGAGAAAGCCAAGGAGATTGCCCTGTTCATCGGCAATGCCGACCTCGCGGGCTATAACATCCTGAAATTCGACCTGCCGATGCTGGTGGAGGAATTCCTGCGCGTGGATTACGACTTCGACCTGAAAAGCCGCGACTTCATTGATGTGATGAACATCTACATGAAGATGGAGCCACGCAACTTGAAGAGCGCCTACCGCTTTTTCTGTCACGCCGAATTGGAGGGTGCACATGGCGCCATGGCTGACACCAAGGCCACTTACGATGTGCTTTGTGCCATGCTTGACAAGTATCAAGGTGTTGATTATGAGGATGGTAAAGGAAACAAATCGCAAGGCCCGATTAACGACATGAAGCAACTCTCGGAGTTTTCGGCCCACCATAAGAATGCCGACCTTTCGGGACAAATCATCTTCGATGAGGAAGGCAAGGAGGTCTTTATGTTCGGCAAACACAAGGGTGAGCGCGTCGAGGATGTGTTTCGTAAAGAGCCGCCTTATTACGACTGGATTATGAAAAACGATTTCCCGCGCTATACGAAGAAGGTGGTGACTGCCATTAAGTTGCGCATGGGAGGTAAAAATGTAAAATAATGAAAATCATCTGTATAGGACGTAATTATTTGGCTCATGTCAAGGAGTTGGACAATGCGCTGCCAACTGAGCCTATGTTTTTCATGAAGCCCGACACGGCCTTGTTGCCTGCCGGAGAGCCTTTCCCGTATCCCGATTTCAGCAAGGAAATCCATTATGAGACGGAATTGGTGCTGCGCGTATGCAAAACAGGGAAGTCGATAGACATGGAAGCGGCTTCGGAGTATTACGATGCTATCACCGTGGGCATCGATTTCACCGCTCGTGACTTGCAAAGCCAATGCAAGGCCAAAGGCCATCCTTGGGAAATCGCCAAATCATTTGATTATTCTGCTCCCATCGGTGAGTTCAAGAAAATCAGAGATTTGAGAAATACTGATGACATCTCTTTCGGTATGAAACTCAATGGCGAGTGGGTGCAGCAAGGGCATAGTCGCGACATGATTTTCGACTTCAATACGATTGTCTCCTATGTCTCGCGTTTCGTCACCTTGAACGAAGGCGATTGTATCTTTACTGGGACACCGCAAGGTGTGGGTGAAGTGCATGTCGGTGATAGGTTGGAGCTGTTCTTAGAAGGAGAATCTATGTTTGGTTTCTATGTAAAATAAAGATAATCAATAAAATAAATACTATTTCCATGAAAAAACTATTTCTTATTGCTTTATTGGCGTTAGGGTTGAGCCTATCAGCACAACCTTTATGGATGCGTCACAATGTGATTTCGCCCCAGGGCGACAAGATTGCTTTTTGCTATAAAGGTGATGTGTATGTGGTGAACGCCCAAGGTGGCAAAGCCTTGCAAATCACGACCAACGCCGCTTATGATTCCGACCCGATCTGGTCACCCGACGGCAAACAAATTGCCTTTTCCACCGACCGAAACGGTAACTTCGATGTGTATCTTGTTTCGGCAGAAGGCGGTGTGCCAAAACGCATCACGACGAACTCGGCCACTGAGATTCCGCTGGCTTTCTCTCCCGACGGCAAGGAGATCTATTTCTCCGCCCAAATCCAGAAAGCAGCTGAGAATGTGCAGTTTGCCTCTGGTTGGATTACCGAGTTATATAAGGTGAGCACCGAAGGAGGTCGTCCCGAACAGGTGGTGGCCGTGCCGGTGAGCAGCATGTCGTTTGACAAGGACGGCAAGTCCTTCCTTTACTACGACCGCAAAGGCAGCGAGAACATTTGGCGCAAGCACCACACTTCTTCCGTGGCTCGCGATGTTGTGTACTACAACGCCAAGAAGAAGACCCACACCATATTAACTACCAATGTTGGTGAAGACCGCGATCCAAGATATTTGCCTGGCTATAAGGATGTTGTGTTTTTGAGTGAGCGCAACAATGGCAGCTTTAATGTCTATAAGGCTCCCGCTGACAACCTTGAACAGGTGGAGGCAGTGACTCACTTCAAGACGCACCCTGTCCGTTTTTTGAGTGTGGCCAACAACGGCCTGCTGTGCTATGGCTACATGGGTGAGATCTACACACAACGCATTGGCGGTGAACCGCAAAAGGTGAACATAGAAATCGTCAACGACCAAGCAGAGGAACAGCTGGTGAAGCAGGACTTCAAGGGCGCAGGCAGTTTTGCGTTGAGCAGTGACGGTAAGTTGATTGCCTTCGTCTCGCGAGGCGAGGTCTTCGTCACGGGTGTGGATGAATACGCCACCACGAAGCAAATCACGCATACCCCGCAGGCCGAGCGCAGTCCTTCGTTCTCGAAGGACGGCCGCACCTTGGTCTATGCCTCGGAGCGCGACGGCTACTGGAACCTCTACCAAGCCACCATCGTGCGCAAGGAGGACTACAACTTTGCCTACGCCACCTTGATTGACGAGAAGCCCCTGTTCGACAACGACGGCATCGAGCGCAGCAACCCCGACTATTCGCCCGATGGCAAGGAAATTGCTTTTGTTGAGAATCGTAATATCTTGAAAGTCTATAACATAGAATCCAAGAATGTACGTCAGATTACCGATGGGACACAACATTACGGTAGTATTGGCTATGAATGGTCGCCCGATGGCAAATGGTTTGCCATAACCTTGATCACCCACATGCGCGACCCTTATTCCGATGTTGCCATTGTGTCGGCCAACGGTGATATGAAGATCTACAACATCACCGAGAGTGCCTATTTCGACGACGACCCGCAGTGGGTGTTGGATGGCAATGCTATTCTTTATAATTCGGACCGTTACGGTATGCGTTCCCATGCTTCGTGGGGCAGCCAAAGGGATGCCTTCATCGCCTTCCTGAACCAGGATGCTTACGACAAGTTCCGCCTCAACAAGGAAGAATACGCCTTGTTGAAGGAGCAGGAGAAAGGCAAGAAGGACGACAAGAAAGACGAGCCGAAAAAGGAGGAGAAGAGCGATAAGAAGAAAGACAAGAAAGGCGATAAGAAGGACGGCCCTTCGACAGGCTCAGGGGCCTCGAATGACGAGAAGCCCAAGGAATCCAAGAAGATTGAGGTTGACTTGGAGCATTTGCAAGACCGTGTCATCCGTCTCACACCGATGTCGTCCAATTTGAGTGGTATGGCTTTGTCGAAGGACGGCGAGAAGCTCTATTTCATGACCTCATTTGAGAAAGGCTACGACCTCTGGGAGATGGATGTTCGCGAGAAGTCGATGAAGATCACGAAGAAGATGGGGCAGGGCGGTGCCCATCTGGTCGTGAAGGATGACAACATCTTCTTACTTTCGGGCGGCAACCTGCAAAAGGTGGACAAGGGTGGCAAGTCGACGCCGATTAAATTCGACGCCACCATGGAACTCGACCTCGCCGCCGAACGTGAGTACATGTTCAACCATGTCTTCCTGCAAACCGAGAAGCGTTTCTTCATGAAAGACCACCACGGCGTGGACCTCGACATGATGAAGGAGGCCTATCAGCCGTTCTTGGCGCATATCAACAATAACTACGACTTCTCCGAGATGTTGAGCGAGATTTTGGGCGAGCTGAATGTGTCGCATACGGGCTCGGGTTACCGTCCCTCCGGCAAAGGCGACGCCACGGCAGAGTTCGGCGTGCTGCTAGACCTCGATTACAAAGGCGATGGCTTGAAGATTGCCGAGGTGGTGGAAGGCGGTCCCTTCGACAAGAAGAACTCCAAAGTGAAAGCGGGTTCTATCATCCAAAAGATTGACGGCGTGGAGATCACGAAAGGCATGGACTACTATCCTTTGCTTAACAACAAACGCGACAAAACCGTTTTGGTGACCGTCTCCGATGGCGGCAAGACTTGGGACGAGACCGTGAAGCCCATCAGCCACAGTGCAATGAACGAACTGTTATACAACCGTTGGGTGAAGCACAACGAAGAGACCGTTGAGAAGCTCTCCAACGGCCGCCTTGGTTATGTCCACATCCGCAGCATGGGTGATGCCAGCTATCGTGACGTGTATTCGCAAATCCTTGGCAAGTACAACCTCTGCGACGGCATTGTCATCGATACGCGCTTCAATGGTGGTGGTCGCCTGCATGAGGACATCGAAATCCTGTTCAGTGGTGAGAAATACTTGGAGCAAGTCGTCAACGACAGCGTGGCCTGCGTGATGCCTTCGCGACGCTACAACAAGCCCTCGGTAATGATTATCGGTGAGGCCAATTATAGCAACGCGCATGGTACGCCTTGGGTCTATAAATACAAGAAGATGGGCAGCCTCATCGGTATGCCCGTACCTGGCACCATGTCGAGTGTGACGTGGGAGACTTTGCAAGACCCGTCGTTGTATTTCGGCTTGCCTGTGGTGGGTTACCGTACCGAACAAGGCAACTGGTTGGAAAACACACAATTGGAGCCTGACGTCAAGGTGCGCAACACACCCGAGAAGATGGCAGATGGCGTCGATGAACAGTTGGAAGCTGCAGTCAATGAACTGCTGAAAGAGGTGAAGGAATTCCATTATTGGGGAAAATAAAAAATGCGTTGAAGGCCTCAACAGGTATGTCATCCCAACGAAGGCATGTGGGCAAAGGCATGGAATCTATAGCTGTTGAGGCCGTAAATTAGGGTTTTTACCTCTTGAACCGCCTCCTATAGATTCCCGCCTTCGCACTTGCCCCTGTTGGAATGACATAGAAGGCTGGCGCTATTACAATTTTAGCACGATTCTTGCGTTAACATGGGAAAACAACCTATCCCATGCGAAAGCGTTTGCATCTAATCTTGTTTTTGGCCATTGCCAGTCTCACCGCCTCAGCGCATACTGTTGTGGAATGGGATGACTATTATGAGGTGGAGCATGCATGGGAGTACAACAAAAAGAATTGTACCATCTCGCTGAATATCAGCACGGAGCTTTATGATTATTATCGCAACGACCGCGAGCATCTGGCCTATCGTTATAGGTTCCAGGGCGACGAATTACCGCCAAATTACTTCAGTTTCATGCTTTCGGAGCATGATCGTCCAGTGATGCATGCTTTGGCGACCGAGTTCAGCAGGAAAGCCACAACGGATTTGGAGAAAATCAATCTGGCGCTTTCTTTCGTGCAGTCCTTGCCCTACGCCCATGACACTGATAGCAAGGGTGCTGACGAATATGTGCGTTATCCCATTGAGACCTTGGTGGATGGTTGTGGCGACTGCGAGGATAAGGTGGCCTTGCTGACGGCTTTGTTTTATGAGATGGACGTTGACTTCATTCTTTTGGTGTTGCCTGAGCACATGGCTATCGGCGTGCATTGCGATGGGATAGAGGCTGAACGGTATCTTCAGTTCCGTGGGAAACGGTATTATTATTTGGAGACTACCATGACGGGTTGGCTGATAGGGCAGATCCCCGAAGATTATGCCGAGGCGCGCATGGAGGCCGTTCCCGTTGACGATACGCCAAGCCTGCTTATGAAAGGTGTGCGATTTGAGTCGAAACCTGCTTCTATTATCCATAAGGCTGACTGCGAATTGGAAGTCGACTTGCAGAACCTGGGACCAAGATGTGCGACGGGGTTGATGCTGCGTGTGCGAATCATCGATAAAGGGAGGCCCAACTACCTGCTGGCGGACGAATACTATTCTCTCAACCCTTTGCAGGAGGGAGAGCAGCGTACTGAAAGAATTGTACTTAAAAGTTTGATCAAGGAACGTTGTGCATTGGAGTTGGAACTGACGGGTGCGGAGGTTGCGCCACTTTCCTATTCGTTGGGGTTGAGCTATCGACGTTCCAGCAATTGACTATTCCACCATCACCTCATCCATAAAAATCCAAGAGTCATATCCCGCTCCAGGCAAGCCCTCGGGCAGCTTTCCTGGATTTTTCACCACGATGCGTAGATAACGCGTGGAGAGATTGGGGGCTACGAAACGCTCACGGAAAGTTTGGTTTCCCTTCAATGAAATGTCGGTTGAGAGGTTGAAGGATTTGAAAGGTTTGTAGTTCTTGCCGTCGTTAGAAGTGTAGACTTCGACCACATCAGGGCGCAAAATCCAATCATGGGCATTGACCAAGAAGCCGATATTCAACGCGTTGACCTTTGTCAAAGTACCCAAGTCGAGTTCAAGGTCGGCATCGATACCATAGAAACCTTGCCAATGCCCGTCTGTATAGTCATCACTGCCTAAGTTGCCATCAAGCAAGGCATTGTCGCCACCGCCCGAGTATTCAGGACGATAATTACCTGCTGGGCTGTTGAGTTGTTTCAGCCTTCCCATACCTTTGTGGTAGCAGAAATAACGCTCGGCACAAATCGGTTCGCCAAGGGCATTGAAACAAGCCGCCTTCATAAGGCAAGGACGCTCCAAAACGATGGGGCTTTGATAGACGGAATCGTTTTCTGTAACTTCTTTTCCGTCAAGGGTATAGTGTATGGATTTGTCGCCAAAAACAGTTTTTAGTGCGATGGCGGCATTACCATTTTTGTCGGTTGTGGTCTCGATGAAAGGCAGATGTTCAAGTTGTTGCAGCTCTTTGGCGATGTCATCGTACTTTTTCATGTTGACATCAAGCCAATACGGGCGGCTTTCGATGTTCCAGACCTTGACGTATTCGGTCTTCAAGTCGTGGAGAGAGGCGGTCAACTCGGATAGCATCTTTTGGCTTTCAGTGATGTTGGCTTTCGTTGGGTCGTTGTACGTGCGATAGAGTTGTATCCGGGTTGTGTTGCGTTTGGCGCACCATTGCATGCGATGCACGGCATAAAGGGCATTGTCGAAGAGGTTGGCATTGCGCTTCACTTTGTTTTTGTCGTTTTTCAGCTCTTTTTCTAAGGTTGAAAGCGCCACGGAGGCCCGTTGGTTCAGGGCTTTGACGGAATCGTTGACGAGGGCAGGATAGAAGGGGATCATGGGTTCCGTCATGGCAGTGAATTTGCCGATGCCGTCGATTTTCGTCCATTCGGAGAGCTCGTCAAGATGTTGGCAGATTTCGTCGGAGAGACTGCCCATGAAATGCGCGGTGAAGTTGGCTTCAGTGTTGTGCTCTTGCTGGGAAGCGGCGTTCCAACTCATCTCGGCACCCAATGCCAATCCGTATAAAGCACAGTTGGTCAGTGACTCGCCGAAGTCGTCCCAACAGGTGTTGATGACCCCCATCGCGCCGTTTTTGTAGCCGTCGCGGCATAGGTTGGTGATGTTTTTCCTGAATTCGTAATGCTTGGGCCAAACCCTTTCGGAAAGGCTCACGCCTGGGGCAACAAAGTAATTGCGACCCGATTTGACGTAGGGTTGTAGGAAGTCGTTAAAGTCGTCTATGCCCACATAACTCCACGCGATGAGGAAGATGTCTTTGTCTAAGTTATCAAGAATCTCTGGATGTTGGTCAGCAATGTCGCCCCACATCATCACACGCTTGCGATAGGGGCGAAGCATCCGATTGACGCGATTAATGTGCTGGTAATAAACCTTTTCCGCTCCAATGGAATCGACGTATGCCTTGGCGTAGCCTTGTCCAAGGCTCTCGGTTTCGTCGCAGTTGATGTTGAAGTAGGGCGACTTATAAGCTCTTGCCACTTCACGGAGATGGTCTTCAAGGAATTGGTAGGTCTCTTCCTTAGCAGGGTTGAGGTTCCATTTCGTGTCGGCCAAATGGCTGTAAAACGGATTGCTCAAAATCTCCTCAAAATGCCCGAAACATTGCTGGTTTCCAATGATTTGGATATGATAAGGTTTGCAGAAATCTTCTAGTTCTTTGATTTCTTCGGCAGTGAAGGCATCGCTGGGCGCTATGTCGGGGTGGCATTTGGTCTTGAAGGTGTGCTCGGTATAGAGCGAGAACGCATTGAGTTTACATTCTGCAAGTTGCGGAATAAGACGTTTCAAGTAGTCCATGCTGACGATGGGACCACGGCTGATGTCGTCTTGCCAGGCACGTACCTTGAAATTGGGCCAATCGGTGATGGTCATGCTGGGAATGACGATGGTGCCGCTTGGACTTTTCAGATAGGCGTAACGATAGAGCTGCTTCAAGCTCTGGGTGGCATAAAAGAGTCCCGTGTTGGTGGTGGCCTCCAAGCGGATGAAATTGTTGTTGACCGTTAAGCGGTAGGCTTGGTCCTCGTTTTCGCTCACGCCGAGGTGGTCGGTCTTGATGAGTTCGATGAAATGCATGCCTTTGATGACACCGCGTGAAAACATTACCTTTCTGCCACTGATTTGGTCCAAATCGTTGCGGAAGAGCGTGATGATCTGGTTAATCTCGGCATCAGAGGCATCGTAGGTCAGGACGACGTTATCGTCCCATGTGAAATAACCATCAGTGAATTTGACTTGTTGCGGGGTGGGGAGGATATGGGTGTTTTGTGCGAAGGCGCATAGACTGAAAAGGCAAAGGATAATCAGGAATCGGGTTCTCATAGTTGGAAAATTTCTGCAAAGATAACAACAAAACTGCTATATTTGCCACAAAATTCTAGGACTATGATTAGATTGGAAATCTGTGCCAACGGCATCAAGTCGTTGCAGAATGCGATGGACGGCTGCGCCCAGTGCGTGGAGTTGTGCGAATGCCTCGAAGTGGGCGGCGTGACGCCTTCGTTCGGCACTTTGGCCAAGGCCATTGATATTTCATTTATCCCCATGCGCGTGCTCATCCGTCCGCGACCGGGCAACTACATCTACGACGTGGAAGAAGTCGAGATGATGAAGACCGACATCATGCTTTGCAAGAAACTCGGCTTTGAGGGTGTGGTCATCGGAGCCTTGAACGACAAAGGCGAACTCGATGTTGAGTCGATTAAGGCTTTGATGGGAGCAGGCGAGGGACTGAAGTTCACCTTCCACCGCGCCATTGATGCCTGTGTGAAACCTTTTGATGCGGTTGAGCAACTGATTGAACTCGGTTTCGACAAAATTCTGACTTCGGGCGGCAAGCCTACGGCCTTGGAGGGTGTCCCGATGATTGCAGAGATGCAGCTGCGCTATGGTGACAAAATCGGCATCATGCCGGGCGGTGGCATCAACCTCGGTAATGTGAAGGAGATCCTTGACATGACTGGTGCCGTGCATTGCCACGCCTCGCTGGCGCATTGGGTGCCGCGCTTCAATGAGAAACTCTATCCCAACCAGAAGGACGCGACTGGCGCAATGATGGTCTGGACTGAGTCGAACAAGGACTTGATTTACGAGATGGAGAAAATCTTGAACCCGTTTTAATTCATCACAAAACCCACAAAACAAGCAAAACATCTTTTGTTGGTATTGGCGGCGCGCAACCGCGTCGCCGCCGGAAAGCAGGCCGGTTGGCTGCTTTCCATCCAAATGAAAAAGGTTGTATGGGTTTTGCAGGTTTTGTGACAAAAAGAAAAGCAATGAAAAAAGTACTATTTTGTTTGATTGCACTGACGGTTTTGGTTGGCTGTCAGAAAGTTGAAAAGCCCAACGTCGTTGCGCAACTCCTTAACCAAGGCTGGACGCTCACGGGCGACACCTTAGATATTAATATGCAGGTCGATGTGCCCTCGGTGGTGCAGCAGAGCCTCTATGAAAACGGTCTTATCCCGCATCCTTATCTCGGCACGGTGGAAAACCAATTGCTTTGGATTTCAGACCATCCTTGGGACTACACGCTACATTTCGATGCAGACAAGGAACTATTTGAAAAAGAGAATGTTGAGCTTTGTTTTGAAGGTCTTGACACCTACGCCGAAGTTAGTTTGAATGGCTATGAGCTTTTTTCTGCCGACAACCAGTTCCGTGAATGGAAAGCAGATGCGAAACCATTTTTGAAAGAGAAAGACAACCTGCTTGAAGTGCATTTTATCCGATACGACAGCACCCAATTGGCTTTGTATGAGCAACATCAGCCTAAATTGCCCGAAAAATATGCCGTCTCGCGTAAGGCTCCCTATCAGCATGGCTGGGACTGGGCACCAAGGTATAAGAATGTGGGCATCTGGAAGCCGGTGAAACTGATGGGCTGGAACGATGCGAAGTTGGATTATGCCTATATTTCCACATGTTATGCTGATTCTGATAGTGCTTGGCTGTGGCTGCGATATGGCATTGATAATAGGATGGATGAGGCGGAATTCCAGGTGGAATTGAGTATGAGTTCACATCAGGATGAGTCTTTTTTCTTAAACCATGAAAGGACATTGAGCTTTCCTGCAAAGCCATTAAAAACGGGAACGCATCAAATATCCCTGATAGTTCCCATGCGGAATCCTCAACTTTGGTGGCCCAACGAGATGGGCGAACAACCATTGTATGACTTTGAGGTGGTGTTGAAAAAAGACAACAGAGTGCTGGACTCCAAAAAGTTCAAGTCGGGTATCCGTACCTTCGAGATGGTCGATGAGCCCGACAGCATTGGTCGCGCCTTCTATTTCAAGGTGAATGGCGTGCCGATGTATGCCAAAGGCGCCAACTATGTCCCCGAGGAAATGATTGAAACTTGGATCAATGCCGACAATACGCTACGTCTGCTACGTCAAGCCAAAGACGCTCATTTCAATATGCTGCGTGTGTGGGGCGGTGGCATCTATCCCTCGGACGACTTCTTCAACATTTGCGATTCATTGGGCATCTTGGTCTGGCAGGACTTTATGTATGCCGGCACAATGTATCCCTACGACGAGGCTTTTCTTGAAAATGCCCGAATTGAGGCGGAGGAACAGGTGAGACGCTTGGCTTCGCATCCGTCGTTAGCCTTGTGGTGTGGTGGAAACGAGATCTCGGAAGGCTACTATAACTGGGGCTGGCAGAAGTCGTTGAATTGGTCGGAAGAAGACGGCCAGGCCATTAAGGGAGGATACGACCAACTCTTTGAAACCATATTACCAGAAGCGGTGACCTTGTACGACGGCACGCGACCTTATTGGCCCAGCTCGCCCTCGAAAGGCTGGGGCCGACCCGAGAGCCTGACCGAAGGCGACGTGCACTATTGGGGCGTTTGGTGGGGCGAGTTGCCCTATGAAGTCTATCGCGAGAAAGTGGGACGCTTCAATAGTGAGTACGGCTACCAAAGCTATCCCGATTATTCGACCTTGCTGAAGATAGCAGAAGGCGAGGAGTTGAGCAAGGATGCCGAGGTGATTGCGGCGCACCAGAAACATGCACGCGGCACCCGACAAATCGACGATTTTATCAAACGATATTACCCCAATGTCCAGCCGAAGGACTTTGAGGAATATGTGTATTTGAGCCAACTTTCGCAAGCCTACGGCATGGAGATTGCCATCGAGGCGCACCGCACGGCGAAGCCCTACAATATGGGCACACTCTATTGGCAACTCAACGACGCTTGGCCCGTGACTTCGTGGTCGTCCATCGACTATTACGGCAACCCCAAAGTGTTCCACGATAGACTCAAGACGCTCTATGCGCCCGTGCTTTTAAGTCTCGACAGGAAAGACTATGGCGTTTTCGTCACTTCCGACTTGCTCCGCGATATCGATGGCACACTGACTGTCAAGGTGTGCGACCTTGAAGGCCAACAGTTGTTTGAGCAAAAAGTGAAAGTGGAGATGGTTGCCAACGAGAACCGTAAATACACTGTTGAAGGTTTAAACGAATACTTGCGCAACCATGACTTGCAAAAGGTTTATGTGAAGTTGCAATTGACCGAAGGCGACTCCCTTACTGCCGAGCGCAAATGCTATTTTTCCGCTTTTTTTGAGTGAGGGCTGTAACTTTTTTGCTGTTTCTCCGTATTACGGTTGATGACGCGAGACAAAGTGACATCCTTTAGTCCTGACGCGTCAAAAAAAGAAACAACAAACATCAAAAACACCAATAAAAATGAAAACAAGATTATTTTTCACAGCCTTGTTGCTGCTGGCCTTCGGAACAGTGAAGGCGCAAGACACCGTGACTGCTGCACCAAAACAGCAAGATCCGGCAATTATCATGAGGAATATGCCTGACATGTCGCAACTCCCCGAGTTGCTGCGTGAATTGGGAGTGAACCTTCAAATGCTTACCGACTCGGTCGATTGGAAGAGCTTTGAGGAGGATATGGAGAAATGGGGCGAAGAAATGGAAGAATGGGGCCGCAAGATGGAACAGTGGGGTTCAGAGTTTGAGAAAAAATATGATATGCCGAACGACTATCGCCCTGCAAAAAAAGATGATTCCCCAGTTCGCGTTATTCGGATAACGGGTTCGGGCGATGTCGTTATCAGCCAGACTCCAGGACATTTTTCATTGAAGAAAGAGGGCAAGATATCCTCCGACAACCGTACGGAGTCGGGAATGCTACTTCTTTCCAGTTCAGACGACTATGAAGTTGAAGTCTCACAACTTGAAAACATCCAATTGCTTTCGTCAGGCGATGTCATCTGCAAGAACACCATAAAAGGCGACTATATCAATGTCTATAATGGTGGATCGGGCGACATGGTTATGAAGTTGGATTACGATACCATACACGTTGTCCTGAATGGTTCTGGTGATGTCATCCTTCAGGGTAGATGCAATGTGTTGGAAACCATACTGCTTGGAAGTGGTGATTTGAATGTCGACGGTTTGAATGTCGTGAAATCGAATGTCGTGGAAAAAACATCGTCAAAGGATAGCTATTCTGTCAAAAAGAATCTCCTTTTCGATGCCCATTGGAATGGCTTCGAGGCAGGTCTGAATATGCTCCTTGACCCGTCTGAAATGAATGTGTATACAGGCCCCGATGATGCAATGGCCATCCGTCCGCTGCGTAGCTGGTACTTCGGCTTCAACATCGCCGATGTGGGCGTTGCCTTCGATAGGAGACATAGAGTTGGCTTGTTTACAGGCATCGGCCTCGGTTGGAACAATTACAGTTGGAAAAACCCAGTCAAGATGATGGTGGAAGACGGTGAGTTAATCAACGATCTGCTGCCTGAGGAGCGCCCCGTGAGAAACAGCAAGTTCGGACTGCTCTATCTTCAGGCTCCCTTGATGGTGGAAGTGAGGCCTGTGCGCCATCTCTATATCGACCTAGGTGTGACGGGTGGCATTCGTCTTGCTGCATGGAACCGCATCAAATACAGTGATGGCGAAAACAACAAGACTTACTCAAACTATCTGACGAACCTGTTCAAATGCGATGCGTCGCTGCGCGTTGGCGGTGATAATCTGGGTTTCTTTGTCAACTATGCTCTTGTTCCCACTTTCGTCAAAGGGCGTGATGCAGCCAAGGCCCACCCGCTCATGCTTGGGTTCAGCGTCAATTTCTGATCTGTTTCACGCTGGATATAGTTTTTCTTTTCACGCAGAAATTGCAGATTATATGAATGTAGAGACGTAGCACGCTACGTCTCTACTTGTATTATAACCCGACAATTTCTGCGTATTCTGCGATTTCTGCGTGAGATAAACGATCATTCTCCCCGTTTGTCCTGCCAGTTCTCTTTCACTTCCTCGAAGCGTTCATCGGCGCGGTAGTAGGCCGTCATGGCGATGTCGGTGGCGGCCAAATTGAATTCTTTCTTGGCTGTGCTGAGGCCAACTGAGATAATGCTGGCAAAGCTGTCGTGACGGCCATCGGTCAGGTGGTAGATGCCCTTGCCGATGAACGAAAGGTTGCGCTCGTCTTCATTCGTATTCCCATAGTTACTATCGTAGAGTTGGGCAAAAGCGGGATCGGAATACAAATGGTAGGCGATGAGGCCGAAGTCAGGTTCGTAAGTCTGCGTAGTCGTTAATGCAATAGATGTTCCTTCGGCTTTTATAGGTTGCAAATCCGCCAACAAATCCGTTTCGGTCCTGACGGTTTTTGGTTGTTTCTTTACCTTGTTTTGTGTTGCCCTGTTTTGTGTCGTCGCAAAACTGATCGTGCGAGGTGGCAGTGTCTGGCTTTCTTCCGAGGTGAGCAAACGGGTGGGAAGGACCGGCTTCAATTCGGCAACGGGTTCCACTTTGGGCAGTTGTTTTTCGGGCCACAGGGTGACGGTGAGCAGCAGTCCGGCAGCGGCGGCAGCTGAGGCAATCTTGACATAAAGCGGAATGATGGTACGGTTGGGACGACCCTTCGACAGGCTCAGGGGCCTTTGTTTCAAGCGCTCTTTGTTCTCGAACTCGATTTGAGGCGCCTCCAAATGGGGCAGTTCCTCGGTGAGCTCATTCCAGTCCAGACCTTGTGCCGCGACGAAGGCTTTCAGCTGCTCCGCCTCGTCGGGGCCGAGGTTGCCCTCCAGGTAATCCAGGAGGTAGGCCTCGTAGTTGTCGATGGTGATGTTTGTCTTCATGGCTCTATGTCGATAAGGTTGTCAATACTTTTCAGTTTGTTTTTCAACGCAGTGCGGGCGCGGAAGATGTTGACCTTCACTTGTGACTCACTCATCCCTGTGATGTCGCCTATTTCCTGGTAGCTGTAACCCTCATAGTCGCGCAAAAGCAAGGCGTTGCGTTGTGCTTCAGGGAGGGTGGTCAAGGCCTTGTGCAGGATGTCGTTGACGTCAGGGTAGGGGGTTCCATGGGTTTTCTCTTCGGTGGGTGTGTAGTCTTCGGTGCTCACAAAGCGTTGTCGCTGACGGACTTCGTCAATCATGGCGTGGTGGGCGGTGGTGAAGAGGTAGGATTTCGCCTTGGCGAAGTCCACTGTTTTGGCCTTCTCCCAAACGCGGGCAAAGCTTTCCTGCACCACGTCCTCGGCCTGCTCGCGGTTGCGGAGGCTCGAGAACGCGAAGCGGAAAAGCCGGTCGGCATATTGCTCCACGCACTGGTTGAATTGACTTCTGTCCATCTTTAATGAATGTAATACGGAGATTTTGCGAAAAAGTTACATGAAATAGAAAATTTTCTTGTTAAGGTCCCTGAGCCTGTCGAAGGGCCGACTTGTATTTGGAAATAATTCCTACCTTTGCCGAAAATTTCATGCCATGTTATTCAACTACATCACCTGGAACATCGACCCTGTCCTGTTTTCCATCGGCAACATCCACGTGCGTTGGTATGGCCTTATGTGGGCCTTGGGCTTTTTGTTGGGCTATTTCGTCATGCGTAAGATCTATCGTCGTGAGAAGATGCCCGACGAATCGCTGGACAAGCTGTTGGTCTTTATGCTATTGTTTACCGTCGTTGGTGCGCGACTGGGCCATTGTTTGTTTTATGAGCCGGATTATTATCTCTCCCATCCTTTGAAGATGCTCGCTGTGTGGGAAGGCGGTTTGGCCAGCCATGGCGGTGCCATTGGCATTTTGCTGGGTTTGTGGCTCTATGTGCGCAGCTACAATAAGTCGACCAAGAAGACGAAAGACAACCCGCAGCGTATTAATTACATTTGGATCCTTGACCGTATTGTTGTCCCCGTCTGTCTCGTTGGTGCCTTGATCCGTTGCGGCAATGTGACCAACCACGAGATTTATGGCACGCCCACCTCGTTGCCATGGGGTTTCGTCTTCATGCGAGGCGCTGAGCAGTTTTGTGGCACTGTCGACAATTACACGCCTTGTACTGCGGGCGACTGCTGTCCTCCAAACGAGTGGCTGCCCTGCCATCCGACGGGACTCTACGAAGCTTTCTTCTGTCTCGTGGCCATGGGCATCCTGCTGTGGATGTACTACAAGCGCGACCTCGGCCACAAACAGCCTGGCTTGATGTTCGGCACCTTCCTCGTCATCATCTTCGGCTCACGCATCGGCATCGAGTTTTTGAAGAATGTCCAAGTGGAATTTGAGAAGGGCATGGCTTTCGACATGGGCCAATGGCTCAGCGTTCCCTTTGTGCTGATTGGCATTGGAATGATTGTTTGGAGCTTTGTGCATCGGAGGAAAGTGGAGAGTCAAGGCTGAAACAGAGAAGCATGACATAAAAAAGCCAGCGTCCGGACAACCGAACGCTGGCTTTTTTTGCATCCTAACGATACCTTATTCATAATAAGCGGCAAGGTACTGCATCATGCGGTCCGAGATGTCTTGCGCCAGCTCATTGCGCTCGTATCTCTTGGCCACGTCGCCGAAGTGCTTGAGTAGGCTCATGCCTTCGTCGATTTCTTCTTCGTAGTACTTTTTGAACTTGGGCTTCATCTTGCCGTAATATTGTACGATGTCGCTGTAGTTGTTGACCAACTTCATGAGGTAGTCGTCGCCCTTTTCAAGTTCGCCACACGCGTAGTACATCTCAGGGAAGTGGTAGGTGTGGATCTCGGCGGGGAACTTCTCGTTGGGGAAGAACTCTTGGAACTTGTCCATCACGATGACGGCAGAGTCTAATTGTCCGTGGTTGACCAAGCTCTGTGCCAGGCGTGAGTAAGCCAGCTGGGCATAGCTCATGTTGCGCACGCTCTCGCGATCGGGTACCACGCCGTCTTGGTTCATGCTGCCCCAGTTGACGATGCCTTCGTTGGCTTTGGTGACCAACAGGTCGTAGCTGCCGTCGCGGTAGACGCCGCCACGGTAGGCCTTCACGTAGTCTTCAGCCTCGACAGGGATGAAACGGTAGGCCAAGCCTTCCATGTGGAGGTATTTGTCGATGCCCAGCACCTTCGACATGTCGCTGAACGAGGTGAAGTACACCGGACGCTCCCAATTGTTGGTGGCCATGAAGTCCAAGAGCATCAGGGAGTTCTTGTACAGGTAGTTGTCCTTGATTTCCCATGCAATTTCGTCCACGATGTTGTCTTTCATGCTTTCGGGAACGATGCCATTGCGGATGCAGGCATCCTTGTCGACGGTGAGCTTCACGTTGCGGCACGGCACATAGTTGTAGCTGACGTCCATGTAGCGTTTCACCGCCTTGGGGTTGTGGATGAAGTCTATGAGTTGCTTCAGCTCCACCGTTTTGCCTTTGAAGTAGTCTTCTTCTTCAATAGGAACGGATTCGTTGATGCCATTGTCGTATTCTTTTTGGGTCAAAGTAAGCGGAAGCTTCTCCGACTCGTACACCTTGCGACCCATTTGGTGGACATACCAGTAGCCGCCCGAAAGCATGTAATTGCACACGCGCACATCGGTACGGAAGCCTTCCACTTCTTGCACGTACCACAAAGGGAAGGTATCGTTGTCGCCACGGGTGAAGATGACCGAGTTGGGTGGCAACTGTGCCAAGTAGTTTCGTGCCCAGTCGCGAGCAGAGGTCTTGCCCGAGCGGTTGTGTTCTTCCCATCCGTTGGCGGCCAATACGCATGGCACGGCGAGGAAGCAGATCAAGCCTATGGCCACAGCTGTGATGATGCTGTTCTTCTTCGTCAGCTTGTTGATGATGTCGATAAGGGCGATGACGCCGAAACCGATCCAGATGGCGAAGGCGTAGAACGAACCGGCATAGCTATAGTCACGCTCACGCGGTTGGTTGGGTGTCTGGTTCAGGTAGATGACAATAGCCAAACCCGTCATGAAGAAGAGCAAGAAGATGATCCAGCTTTGCTTCAGATCTTTCTTGAGCAGCCAAATCAAGCCGATGAGGCCGAGGATGAGCGGTAGGAAATAATAGGTCGTGCGGCCCGGGTTTTGAAGGCTGGCAGGGATGTCGCTTTGGTCGCCGAGCCTTGCATTATCAATGAAGTTGATGCCGCTGAGCCAGTTGCCGTGGGTCAGCTCGCCTTGGCTTTCGATGTCGTTCTGACGGCCCACAAAGTTCCACATGAAATAGCGCCAATACATCCAGTTGCATTGGTAGTCGATGAAGAACTTCATGTTTTGCCCGAAGGTGGGCTTGCTCACGTTGACGACCTCGCCTCGGTAGTTTCTGACTTGAACGTTGTTGCCTGTGACTGCGCCTTTATCATTCTTTCGATAGTTTTCATACATCTCCGAGTGCGTGCCTCTTTGCGTGCTCCACATGCGGGGGAAGAGGGTCTTCATCTCATCAGGATAGTCGGGCAGGCTGCGCTTGTTGTCGTCGGTGATGACGTACTTTCCCTTCTCTTTGTCCTTGACGTAGACGGGGTTGCCGTCCTTAAGGCCGGAGACAGGAGCGTTATAGTAGGGGCCGTACAGCAATGGCCAACTGCCATATTGGTCACGATTGATGTACGACAGCATTGAAAGGGCTTCCTTGGGCTCGTTCTCGTTGATGGGTGTGTTGGTGTTGGCACGGATGATCAGCATGAAGAACGAAGAGTAGCCGATGAGGATGAACATCAGTGAGAGAATGGCGGTGTTGGCAATGACATGTCCTTTTTTCTTTGAGAACCAGAGCCCCCAAATGATAAGTCCGATGACGACGGCAAAGAAGACGATGGCACCCATATTAAAAGGTGCACCAAGCGAGTTCACGAAAAACAGTTCCGTCTTGCCCGCCAAGTTGATGACCTGAGGCACGAGGAACATGTTGAGGAACCACAACAAGACCACTGAAACTAGGCCTGCCAGCACAAAACCACCAAACGAGGTCTTTTGCCATTTCTTGAAGTACACCACATACACGAAGGCTGGCACACACAATAGGTTGAGCAGGTGGACACCGATGGAGAGACCGATGAGGAACGCGATGATAATAATCCAGCGGGTGCTCTTTGGGTCGTCGGCGACCTGTTCCCATTTCAGGATGGCCCAGAAGGTGACGGCGGTAAAGAACGACGACATGGCGTAGACTTCGCCCTCCACAGCGTTGAACCAGAACGATTCGGTGAAGGTGTAGGCCACTGCGCCAACGATACCGGCCAGTAGCACGCCAATCTTATTTGCCCAAGGTGCGTCTTCGCCTTCTTTCATCCACACTTTGCGCGCCATCATGGTGATGGTCCAGAAAAGGAAAGCGATGGTGAGGGCGCTACAGATGGCCGACATCACGTTGACCATCATGGCCACTTTGGTGACGTCGCCGCCCGCAAAGAGCGAGAAGAAACGTCCAATCATTTGGAACAGAGGTGCCCCAGGCGGGTGACCCACTTGCAGTTTGTAAGCCGTTGAAATGTACTCACCGCAGTCCCACCAGCTCACGGTAGGCTCAAGGGTGAGGAAATACACGACGGCGGCAACAATGGCTACCAACCATCCTGTAATCGTGTTTAACCTTTTGAATGTCATGGTGATATAAAAACTATTTGTTGATTATCGAATCAAAAAACGGCACTTGCCAAACGGCAAAGATACGGCTTTTTTGTTTCGCATCCATCTGAATAACACCAAAATCGATATTCGTATTGCAGGAATGCAACTTTTTTTCAAAAAAATCGAAAAAAACACTTGCACATAACGAAATTAGTTGTACTTTTGCAGCCGCATTCGGAAACGAATGATGTCGAGTGGTGTAATGGCAGCACTGCAGATTTTGGTTCTGCCTGTCAAGGTTCGAATCCTTGCTCGACAACTTAAGGTGGAAGAAAAGACCTGCTACTTTGAGTAACAGGTCTTTTTATTTGAAGTTGGAATATTAAATTTTGAATCTTAAATCTTTGAATTTTAAATGATTAACAAAGAACAAGTAGCAGCCCTCTGCGAAGAAGCCCTCGCTAATACCGACCGCTTCCTCGTGGAAGTGAAGGTGAAGCCCAACAACGTGATCGAAGTCTACGTGGATTCCGACACGGCCGTCAACATCGACCATTGCGCTGAGTTGAGCCGTTATATCAACGAGAAACTCGACCGCGATGTTGAGGACTATGAGTTGACTGTGCTCTCATGGGGTCTTTCAGGTGCTTTGAAGATGGATCGCCAGCTTCAAAAATATGTTGGCAAGGACGTGGAAGTGAAGACAAAAGAATTAGGCAAGATGCAAGGCAAATTGGTGAGTTTTGATGCTGAAAAGGTGGAGTTTGCTCCCGCCCCCAAGAAATCTTCGAAGAAGAAACCTGTGGAAGAACTCGTCAACCTGTTCTTTGAACGCAAAAAAGTGGAAATAAAACCCGCAATAATCTTTTAAATCTTAGAATATTTAAATCAACATTATAAAAATGGATAACTACAAATTAGTAGAAACTTTCTCGGAATTCAAGGAATTCAAGAACATCGACCGCGAAGCCATGATGCGCATCATCGAGGATGTGTTCCGTGGCATGCTGAACAAGAAGTTTGACTGCGACACCACCGACTTCATCGACATCATCGTGAACGTCGACAAGGGTGACTTCGAAATCTACCACAACCGCACCGTGGTTGAAGACGATGAGCTGGAAGACCCGCTGCGCGAAATCAAGCTGTCGGACGCCATCAAGATCGAGCCCGACTTTGAGGTGGGTGAGGAAGTGAACGAGGAGCTGCGCATCGAGAGCTTTGGCCGCCGCGATATCCTCGCTCTGCGTCAAAACCTGCAGACCAAAGTGTCGGAGTATGAGAAGGAAAACATCTTCCAAAAGTACAAGGAGAAGGTCGGTGAGATCATCACTGCCGAGGTGGCCCACGTGTGGAAACGCGAGATTGTGGTCGTCGACGACGAGAACATCGAGCTGATCCTGCCCAAGGCGGAACAGATTCCGGCAGACATATATAAGAAAGGTGACACCATCCGTGCCATCGTGAAGAGCGTCGAGAGTGTGAACGGTTCGCCTGTGGTGACTTTGTCGCGTACCTCTGAAATCTTCCTGCAGCGTCTGCTTGAGGCTGAGGTCCCTGAGATTTACGACGGTCTCATCACCATCAAGAAGATTGTCCGTGAGCCTGGTCAGCGTGCCAAGATTGCCGTTGAGTCCTACGACGACCGTATTGACCCCGTCGGCGCCTGCGTTGGTATGAAGGGAACACGTATCCACGGCATCGTCCGCGAGTTGCGCAACGAGAACATCGACGTCATCAACTGGACTACCAACCCCGTGTTGCTCATCACCCGTGCCCTTAGCCCTGCTAAGATCACCAACATCGTCCTGAGCAGCGACAACACGATGGCCAATGTGTATATGGAGAACGACCAAATCAGCCTTGCCATCGGTAAGGGTGGCTATAACATCAAGCTGGCTGGCAAGTTGACGGGTTACGAAATCGACGTCTACCGCAACAGCGAGGCCGACAATGCCGAAGAGGATGTCGACCTGCAAGAGTTCTCCGACGAAATCGACCAGTGGGTCATCGACTCACTCGTCAAGATGGGTTGCGACACCGCCAAGGATGTGTTGAAATACACTCCCGAAGAGGTGGCCAACCGTGCTGACCTTGAAATTGAGACCGTCAGAGACGTGTTCCGCATCCTTAGGGCCGAGTTTGAACAAGATGCCGAATGATGCCAAGGCAATTAAATAAACGAGAAACAAAGAGAAGAAACTATGTCCGAAGAAACTAATTTTTCAATTCGATTGTCGAAAGCGGCAAAAGAGTTTAATGTGGGAAAGGACACCATAGTGGAATTCCTTGGCAAAAAGGGCTTCCAGGTGGACTCCTCTCCCAACACGAAGCTCACGGCAGACATGTATGCGCTGCTCGTGAAGGAATATCAGGGCGAGAAGGAAGTGAAGAACGAGGCCATGAAGTTGGGCAACCTCTCTTACAAGGGTGGTAGTGTTTCCGTTGATTCGGCATTGCAATCGCAAAAACCCGTCGATGAGGAAGAACACGAAGAAGTGATCATCCGCACGAATACGATATCATCGCCAACGAAAAAGACGAGTAAGAAAACGACTGTGGCTGAGCCTGAAAAGGTCGAGAAACCAGAGGAGACTGAGACGAAAGAAACTCCGAAACAGGAAGTTGAGAAAGAACCTGAAAAGGCTGAGCCGGAAAAGAAAGAAGAGACTGTTTCGGGTAGCTCACTGAAGATTCTCGGCAAAATTGATTTGGAGCCTAAAAAGTCTGAAAAGCAGGAGAAGAAGGAGAAGAAAGCCGAAAAACCTGCTCAACCTCAGGAAAAGAAACAGGAGAAGCCTCAGCCGAAACCTGTGGAGCCAAAACAAGAGACCCCTGTTAAGGTTGAACCTGTCAAAGAAGAAGAGAAGCCCGCTGAGCCTAAGGTCATCCGCTTGGAAGCTCCCAAACTGACGGGTCCCACCGTGTTGGGTACCTTGGAACTGCCTGTCGAGAAGAAAGGTGGTAAATCTGGCGACTCGAAGAAAAAGAAACGCAAACGCATTGTGGGCGGTCGCCCCGAAGGCTCGTCCGAGAACCCGACTGGTCCTAATGTGAATGCTGGCGGCAAGAAACAGGAGGGTGGCAAGCCTGGTAAGGGTCCGAAACCCGCCGACCAAGGTGGAAAGAAAGGTCTTAAGGACAGCCCGAAGCCTGGTAAGAAAGACAAGAAAGGCAAACGCGAAGAGAAACCCGAGCTGAGCGAAGAGGAAATCTCGAAGCAGATTAAGGACACCTTGGCACGCCTCGCCCCAATGGGCAAGTCGAAGACCTCCAAGCACCGCCGCGAGAAGCGTCAGCAGGTGGCGGGTAGCATGATGGAGGAGATGATGCGCCAGGAAGAGGACAAGAAAGTCCTGAAGGTGACCGAGTTCGTCACGGCCAATGAGTTGGCAACGATGATGAACGTGCCTGTGGTGAAGGTCATTGGCACCTGCATGAGTCTCGGTATGCCTGTCTCCATCAACCAACGTCTCGATGCTGAAGCCTTGTCTGTGGTGGCCGAGGAGTTTGGCTTCCAAGTCGACTTCGTCAGCGCCGACGTGCAAGAGGCCATCGCCGAGACCGAAGAGGTCGACCGCGAGGAGGACCTCGTGCCCCGTTCGCCCGTCGTCACCGTCATGGGTCACGTCGACCATGGTAAGACCAAGCTTTTGGACTACATCCGTAACACCAACGTGGTGGCTGGTGAGGCGGGTGGTATCACCCAGCACATCGGTGCTTACGAGGTGACCACCGAGAGTGGCAAGAAAATCACCTTCTTGGATACACCTGGTCACGAAGCCTTTACGGCTATGCGTGCCCGTGGTGCCAAGATCACCGATGTCGCCATCATCGTCATCGCTACCGACGACAGCGTGATGCCGCAGACCGTCGAAGCCATCAACCATGCTCAAGCTGCTGGCGTACCTATCGTCTTCGCCTTGAACAAGATCGATAAACCCACCGCCAACCCCGACAAGATTCGTGAGCAACTCGCTAATATGAACATCCTCGTCGAGAGTTGGGGCGGTAAGTACCAAGACCAGGAGATTGCCGCTAAGATCGGTTTGAACGTCGATGCACTGCTTGAAAAGGTGTTGCTTGAGGCCGAGCTGCTCGACCTGAAGGCTAACCCCAACCGTCTTGCCAAGGGCACGGTCATCGAGTCCGCTTTGGACAAGGGCCGTGGCTATGTGGCCAAGATTCTGGTGCAAAACGGCACCTTGAAGATTGGTGACATGGTGCTTGCTGGCACCACCTATGGTAAGGTGAAGGCCATGTTCGACGACCACAACCGTCCCGTCAAGGAGGCAGGTCCTTCCACCCCGGTGCTGTTGCTGGGTCTGAATGGCGCTCCTATGCCGGGTGACGCCTTCAACGTGATGACCGACGAGCGTGAGGTGAAAGCCATCGCCAACCGTCGTGAGCAACTGCAGCGCGAACAGACGCGCCGTACCAGCCCGCACATCACCTTGGACGAGATTGGCCGCCGTATCGCCATTGGCGACTTCAAGGAGTTGAACATCATCGTCAAAGCCGATGTGGACGGTTCCGTGGAGGCTCTGGCCGACAGCTTGCTGAAACTTTCCACCGAGGAAGTGCAGGTCAACGTCATCCACAAGTCGGTGGGTGCCATCAGCGAGTCGGACGTCATGCTGGCTTCGGCATCCAACGCCGTCATCGTGGGCTTCAACGTGCGTCCTACGGCGCAAGCGCGTAAGATGGCCGAGAATGAGAAGATCGACATCCGTCTCTACTCCATCATCTACACCGCCATCGAAGAGATCAAGGCCGCTATCGAAGGCATGTTGGCTCCCGAAATCGAAGAGGTGGTCACTTGCAACCTCGAGATCCGTGAGACCTTCAAGATCAGCAAGGTCGGCACCATCGCCGGCTGTATGGTCTTGGACGGCAAGGTCACCCGCAATACTAAGGTCCGTGTCATCCGCGATGGCATCGTGATCTACACGGGTGTGCTCGGCTCCTTGAAGCGTTACAAGGACGACGTCAAGGAAGTCAGTGCTGGCATGGACTGCGGCTTGAACATCGAGAACTTCAACGACATCAAGGTCGGCGACATCATCGAGGGTTACACCGAGAAGGAAGTCGCGAGGAAACTGTAAGCGTAAGCTGTATTGCGGTTTAGTAAAGCCCTGGCAATCCATGATTGTCGGGGCTTTTTCTTTTTCTCTATTGACAAATTCAAAAAAACAATATCTTTGTACCACTAAAAATCAAATCAAAGCACCTTAATATGAAGAAATTTCTACTATTCACAATTCTGATTGCCCTGTCCGCATTGTGTTTCGGGCAGGAGGTCGAGACGGTGTCGGAGCGTTTTCATTACCGATACCTGAAAAAAGAACAGACCAAGGAGCAAATCCAAAAGGACAACGAGGAACGCCAGCGCAACTGGCAGGAGGAACTGGCCGCAATGAAAGCCAATTTGGCTGAAGGGCAGAAAGTTTCCGACAATGTGAAGATTGAGGTCCTGACGGATGTTCAGGACGACAACCTTATCATTTCTGTAGCATACGAGACCTTGGTGGTTGCCGATGCTGCCGACGACTACGCTCTTGGCAAATACACTATTGAGAATTCCAATGCTTGTATGTTGATGTGTAACTTCTTGAAAGACAAGCTGGAGAACGATCTTGCTGAATACTTGAAGGAAGGCACAAAGGTCGATGTGAAAATTACGGGTGCTACTGATGGCACGCCTATCCGTTCAAAGATTATATATAAAGGCGAATATGGTGACTTTACCGAAAAACCCATCATTTTGAATGGAGCGCCATACAACATGACCGTGACACAGAAAACGGGTGTCACCACCAATGGACAGTTGGCATTTCTTCGTACGCAGGGCGTTGAGGATTTCCTGAAAAACCAAGTGGAAACGTTGAAACATACGGAGAACGCGTTCCAGGAATATGCCGTTGAGAACAAGGAAAAAGGCGGTGGCTACCGTCGCGTTTCGGTTGAAATGACCATTCATGGAGCCTTTGCCGTTGAAACTGAAAAAACAGAGAAGCCATGAAGAAGTATACCTTATTATTGTTGGCCTGCCTTCTCATAGGCTTGCAAATGGCTGTTGCACAGCAAGACAATGTAACCAACATTCGCGCCGTGCAAAATGACAAGATGGTGACCGTCACCTACGACCTAAAGACCCGCTCAGATGTACGCTTGCTCATTTCCATCGATGATGGAGAACACTATACTGATACAATGAAAGTTACTGGTTTTGTCAACCGTGTCATTCCTCCTGGAAAGAATCGTACTATCCGTTGGAAAGCTTTTCAGGATTTGGGCTATGGCGACTATCCATTGATTCGTTTCAAGTTCATCACCCAGGATCCTAAGCCTGCCCAACCTGCTCCGACAGTGACTCGCAAAAGTGGCATGAAAACCTTTGCTACGCTCAATGGCTCGTATGGCAGTTCGGGCATTCCGATGATAGGCTTTACGGTTGGGCAATATGATAAGTTTGGATGGTTTGTTACTCTGATGACTGCGTTGGACTTTGACTATATGGGTTATCAAGTGGTTGACCATTGCAAAAAAGACGGCTACATTGGTGAGATTCTGCCTTTCTACAACCCGGAAAGCAAAATCAGTGCTGTTTCGGGTATGGTGGGTGGCATCATGCGACTGAATGAAGCAATTTATGCCAAAGCGGGAGTGGGCTATGGTATGCGTTCCGTAGCTTGGCAGCTTTGGGAGGGCGAATATGTGACCAATGACGGCTTCTCCGCCCATGGCGTGGATGTCAGTGCCGGCCTCCTTCTCGACCTGAACCGATTTGTTCTCACCCTGGATGGTGTGACCACAAATTTCCATGTTTTTGAAGGCCGTTTGGGTCTCGGATTTAGATTTACAAAGTGATTAAATAATTGAATAACAAATAAATAACTATCGATATGAAAAAATTACAATTCGTTATTTTGGCGGCAATGCTCGCCTTTGTAGGCTGCGCAAAAAAGCCTCAAGATGTCAATGTGGAACTGGTCACCGTTGAAAACGAGGTGAAGACCATTGGCTCGACCCAAGCGTATTTCGAATGTGAATTCGAATACCTCAATGAAATCACCAAGGCCTTGTTGGTCTATTGCGAGGATGACCAATTGAAGTATGCCCAGACCTCAAAACTTGAATATGTCGACGGCAAGTGGCTAACTCAAATGAATTACCTTGAGAAGAAGACCAAGTACTATTACAGGTATGAGTTCTACAATGGCTACAACCTAATGTGGACTGAAATCTTCAATTTCACCACTACAGACCAACAGGATAAGCCGACCGTTGAAACTGTTGCTGCTACCAACATCACGATGAATTCTGCTACGGTGGAAGGCAATGTGACCAACGATGGTGGATCTCCGGTCACGGAGCGTGGTATTTGTTACAGCATCTATGAGAATCCTACTTTGTCTGATTCCGTACGTCTGGCTGGTACTGGCATAGGACGCTATTACTGTGAGATGACTAACCTCACCAATGCCACCACCTATTATATCCGTGCTTTTGCCACCAACAGCGAAGGAACGAGTTTTGGCGATGTGATTACGGTGCGTACTGTTGAGCATCCCATGCTCCCGACGGTTACCACGGATGAGGTTTCCGATATCACCCTCAACACGGCAGTTTGTGGTGGCAATGTGCTCAGCGATGGTTTTGCAGCAATCACGGAAAGAGGCATTTGCTATGCTACGCACGAAGAGCCGACCGTATTTGACTATAAAGTGGCTGGTGGTGAAGGCTTGGGCTTGTTCCAATGCCGTATGTCAGGCTTGGAGACCCTCACAACTTATTATGTACGTGCATACGCTAGAAATAGTGAAGGCTATGCCTATGGTAACGAGGTGACCTTCGTAACGGCCGATGAAACCTTCCTGCCAGAAGTGATTACTCATGAGGTTACTGACTTCAACCATTTCTATGCTGTAGGTGGCGGAGAGGTGGTATCCAATGGTGGACTTGATATTATCGAACGCGGTATTTGCTGGAGCACATCGCCCAATCCTACCACGACGGGCAACAAGTTGACTGCTGGAACGGGCATGGGCGAGTTTGAGTGCCGAATGATGTGTTTGTTTGGCAATACTACTTATTATGTCCGCGCTTTTGCCGCTAACGAAGCGGGTATGAAATACGGCAATGAGGTGACCTTTACTACCTTGCCGCATCCAAATATGGCTCCTGAAGGAGCGATACCTTCGCTGTTCTCCGTTAGTCCAACCCAACAGGTGTTTATCTCACGCGGCAACTTGCAATATCAAGCATCTTCCAATACATGGCGTTTTGCTGAACATCAGAATGATTTTGTCGGTGGAACATATACTTGGTCTGGTGAAGAATATGGTAATGTTTATGTTAACGGAGTGAAGTCTAGTAATAACAATATTTCACCCTCTTATACGGGTTGGATCGACCTCTTTGGTTGGGCCACTTCAGGTTGGAATAACAACAATCACTATTACCATCCGTACGATTATGAATCGACGGGTTGGACTGTGGATGGATACGGTTATGGCTATTGGGATGGCGAATATGCCTACTATTCTATGACTGGCGACCAAATCAATTGCGACTGGGGTGTTTACAATACCATTAGCAATGGAGGGAATGAAGCTGGAGTATGGAGAACATTAAATACTTCGGAATGGTATTATTTGTTGTCTGATCGTGAGAATGCGACTTACAAACGGTCAAAGGCTAAGGTTGGTGGGACAGAAGGTTTTGTCTTGTTGCCTGACGCATGGATTCAGCCCGCAGGCGTTGAGTTTACAGCCAATGCCGCTGATTTTGAAACCAACAACTATAGTGATTCCCAATGGACGCTTATGGAAAATGCAGGAGCGGTGTTCTTCCCTCTGGCAGGCGGACGTTATTTTGGTGATGGTGAAGTAAGGTATGAGGGATCTGCATGTTATTGGTCTTCTTCGCATTCCGCATCAACAAATTATGAATCTAATGGCAATGCGGAAGCGGCTTACTTTGAAGGGTTTTGGGTGACATCTTATTCAAGGAACTATGGCCTCCCGGTCCGCTTGGTGCAGAACTATTAATTACTAATCATAAAAGTCGAGGAGGGCAAAAGCCGTCCTCGACTTTTGCTAAGATAGACAAAGAGATATGAAATCAAAGTGGTTTACATTAGGCTTGTGCTTGTTGCTCAGTCTGTTTACAGGTTGTAATAAGGATAACGAAAACGAAGGAGGTGGCAACGGAGGCAACAATCAGCCCACAGAGGGGTGTCTTACAGGCCTGTTTTCAGTAGGCAATGGCAAGACAGTGCGATTCTCGCAAGGCAACTTGCAATATCAGGCCTCAACGGACACCTGGCGCTTCGCTGAGCATCAGTACGACTGCATAGGCAACACTAACGGCAATATCAGCCTGTTTTATCAAGGCTGGGTGGATTTGTTTGGTTATGGTACTAGTGGCTACAACGACGTGAAGCCATGGCTCATCGATTATAATATGGATGCTGCAAGTATCACTGGAACGAAATACGACTGGGGCTTGAACAACGCCATCTCTAACGGCGGCAACAAGGTCGGCCTTTGGCACTTGCTTACTATGGATCAATGGGAATACATTGTCAATGGACGTTCAGGTTCGCGCTTCGCCAAAGCCACTATCGACAATGTGCGCGGTTTGTTATTGCTTCCAGATAATTGGAATTCTGCAATATATGCCTTGAATGCCGTCAATGATGCGGCAGGTGGATACGAGAGCAACCAGATTTCATCAGCAGACTGGACTAGCCAATTGGAAGCCCAGGGTGTTGTGTTTCTGCCATGTGCTGGTCTTCGCGAAGGCACAACGGTGAATTATGTCAATGGCTTTGGTCGTTATTGGTCGTCGACATACGTTGAGAAAGCTCGCAGTCTATTCTTCCATCAGGGCGATGTGCGTGCTGATGGTGCAGACTATCATTCGGGCTTCGCAGTCCGTCTTGTCCAAGATGTGAAATGATTGATTCGCTACTGATAATCCGAGCCGAAAAAGCTTTTTCGGCTCGGATTGTTTTTACTTGAGTTTCGACATCACCTTCAGCAACTGCTCACCCAAGCCAATCGTGTAGCCCTGCTTCATGAACACCACCTCGCTGTTGGCATTGGCGATAAGGAAGATGGGGCGGACGTCGGGGTTGAGGTGCATGCATTCGATGATTTCGTCGCGGGTGGAGCCGTCGTCGATGCCATAGACGATGCCTTCGGGTAACTCGTTGAAGTTCTTCAGCTTGAATTTGTCGTATTCCTCTTTGCTGCTGAAGATGAAGATCATCGGCAAACCGCTGTCCTCGAAATTCTTGCGGAAGGCAGCGATGTCTTGCATGGCGTGGGTGGTGGGTTCGCTTCCTTGGTCAAGATAGCCGAGGATGAAATAGTCGTTACCCATCAATAGCCTCGGATTGCCGTCTTCACCCGTCTCAGGGTCGGTGAAGTGGATGTCGGCGTAGAAGCAACCGATGACGTGGACATCGTGGTCGGCTTCGCGCAAAATGAGGTTCACTTGTGTGGTTTTGTCGGCCTCGATGCTGAAGAACTCGCTGTGAGTCAAGGCGGTGCCGTCATCCAAGCGGGTGCCAGCCGTGAGAATGTAATAGCCTTCATCCAAAGGTGTGGGATGCTCAAAAGTGGAGAGCATCATACCGTCGTCGATACCTGGGTCCTTGGCGTCGTAGGCCAAAAGGCGGAAGCTGTTGCCATCGAATTTCTTGATGCTGAAATGTGTATAGTATTTCGGGTCGGCGACGGAAACGATGGGGTAGTACTGGATGTCCAGATATCCCACGGCGGCACTGGCGGGCTCGGCAGCATCAAAGTCCACATTGGTCCATTCCTTACCGAAGTATTGCACATTGCCGTTTACAGGGTTGATCTGAGCCGCGACGCCCAAACTACGTGCCATGCTGACGAAGAAGATGTCGCGTGAGTGGCGGTCGGCCTTACGGGCTTTCAATACGCCTAGAGGCGAAATCGGGATGCGCTGTAAAGCCAAATTGTCGTTGGCTTGTATATTCTTTTTTACCCAATCGACCAACAATGCGGGATTGTCATGGTATTGCCGTCTCTCCGTTTCGGGGAAGAACTCGGAAAGGGTCTTGCGGTAAGGCACCAGCATCTCGTTGCTCACGCGAGGATTGAGGATGTACTGGGCGTAATGCTCGGGCGGCATGGAGATGATGGATTGCTCGAGCCCAGGCGTGTTGTCGAGATGGTCTTTCAGCACGTCGAGGCTGATGTCGCGCAGGTCTTTGTCAGAGATGTTGCTGAGCAGTTCTACTGCCTTGATTTCTTGGCCTTTGCCTTGAGCGTATTTCACGAAATCGGCAATGGTCTGCCAGTTGCCCCAAGTTTTCTCGTAGATGCTGCACAGCTTTTTGTTGCCCGTATTCATAATCTCTTCCATCTGGGCTTTCTTGCAGTCGGCGATGTAGGCATTGCGCAGCGAGTCTTCAAAGGCCAAGCGGCGGTCGTTCTCGGCACGCATTTCAGCCGTCACCTCGGGCAAGACGCTAGTTGGGGCAGGCGGCACCATGTCGAACTCAAAGATGTCGTTTTGGCCCTGCTCATGGTCAAGGGTGATGGTGATGTTGTCTTTCTCGCCCGATTTGAACACTTGGAAGCCGAATTTGCCATCTTTGGCGGCGTAGGCCATCATGCAGCCCAAACCGGCGGTGAGCCAGGTCTGACCATTCTCGTCGGTGGTTTTCGTGACAACGGTGCAGAACTCGGCATAGTTGTAAATCTTGAATTCCACAGGCAGGTTGGCTTGCGGCAGACCATTCTCGTCTACGACGGTGAAGGTGGTCTTGGCAGTCTTGCCGTAGTTGTCCACCACGTTGATTTCGGTGTAGTTAGCACTACGGCTGATAACTTCCTCAGGGCCGTCGTAGTCGCCAAACACGCGCGTGTGTAATAATAAGGTGCGTGAAGCGGGCTCGTTGAACCAACCCAAGTCGAGCACGGGCTCAGGCTCGCAGGCGCCGAGGAAGTGCCATTGGCCGTTCACCCAAGCCTCCACCCAGGCGTGATTGTCGTCGCAATGTGCCCAACGTGGTGTGTAGACCTGTCGGGCAGGGATGCCCACGGTGCGCAAGGCGGTCACCAATAGCGTCGACTCCTCGCCGCAGCGTCCCCACGAGGTTTTGATGGTGGCCATAGGGGCGCTCGTACGGCTGTCGCTACCTTTATAGTTGACATGCTCGTGGCACCAATGGTTCACTTCGAGGACGGCGTCATAAAGAGTTAGGTCTTTCACGCGGCCTTTCAGTTCTTCATAATAGGTAGCACGAAAGCGGTCGAGGTTCTCGTTGTTGACGCGCACAGGCACCACGAAATGCTTGAACTCGCGCTCGGGGATGCTGTCGCCCCAAGGCAGTTCTTGTTTGGCCAGGAAGGCATAGTGGACACACTCGCGATAATAGTCCTCTGTATAGTCCACGCTGTCGCCGAGCGGCATGTATTGGTAAAGGAATTCCAAGGCTGCTTTTTCATTGAAAGCCATTTTCTTTTCGGTTGAGCAGGCGGAAAAGAGGAGGGTAGAAGCGATGATGATGGTGGAAAATAGGTGTCTCATATCGAATTATTTTCTGCAAAATTAAGGAAATAACTTGATATGTTGAAAAAAGTGTACCTTTGCAAAAAGAAAAGAAAGATTAAGTGTTGTATAAATAAAAACAGAGCATAGAACAGTATTATTTTAAAATAACATATTATAAACCAAAGCATTAGCTATTATTTCGCGTTTAGCCAAGAGCCTCGCAAACTATTTGGAAATAAACAATCAGAAATAATAACAGGTAGTCATCCGATTGGAAAACCTGACCAACGAATAAAGCAATGCTTGCATCGAATAGGTGTAAGCATCTTATTTGTTGGTAGAGGTTTCCATGCGAGGCCGCCTCTAAGCTAAACGCAATAAGTGTAAGTCTTGCACCTTATCTTATTGTGTTTGCGGAAAATAGAAGTGCTAAACTATTATCCGCATGGCCAATAAAAACCTGAATCAAGCAAAGAACGCAAAAAAGGATGAGTTTTATACTCAACTTGTTGATATTGAGAACGAGTTGAGGCATTATAAAGAGCATTTTAAGGGCAAGACGGTGCTTTGTAATTGCGACGATCCGCGTGTGAGCAACTTTTTCCATTATTTCAGCTACAATTTCGAGCAATTGGGTTTGAAGAAGCTAATTACCACTTGCTACAAGAACCAAAACCGCGACTTGTTCAGTCAAAACGATGCCGAACAAGCCATTTGGTTGGAGTATTTTGGTGACCGCAATGGCAACCGTGTGCCCGACCCCGAGGAAATCGGTATTCATTATTTCAAAGGTGATGGTGATTTCCGTTCTGCTGAGTGCATCGAGTTGCTCAAAGAAGCCGATATCGTGGTGACCAATCCGCCTTTCTCATTGTTTCGGGAGTATGTGGCGCAATTGATGAAGTATGATAAGAAGTTTGTTATCTTAGGAAGAATGAGTGCATTGCATTATTCAGAAATATTCCCTTTGATTCAAGATAACAGAATATGGTTGGGATACGGGTTTAACCTATCGATGATATATAAAACGCCATATTCTAATGATTTAGAGGCAAATAAAAAGTTTGTGCAATCTAAAGGCTATAATCCTGATGAAAACTATATTAAGGTTCCTGCTATTACTTGGTTTACCAATCTAGATCATCAAAAGCGTCATGAATCACTGATAATGTATAAACAGTACAACCCAGAAGAATACCCAAAATATGAGAACTATGATGCTATCAATGTTGATTCTGTTAGCGAAATACCTATGGATTACTTTGATGTGATGGGTGTGCCAGATTCTTTTCTTGGGCAATTAAACCCTGAGCAATTTGAGATAGTAGGATTAGGAAGCGGTGATTTAGCAAAACAGATTGGAATTAAGAAGAATTATAGAGGAAGAACAGATCTTGCTTTGTGTATTAATGGAGTTAATAAATGCCCCTATAGCCGTATTCTCATCCGTCGCAAACAAAAGCCAATAGACTACGCTTCAATAGAACCGTCAGTCTCAATGGCGGCGGAAGGAACTGAATAGCAGCAGTAGGCCCGTCCCAGAGGGACGATACTCGAGTAACCGTAGGTCGTGACCTACGGTAGCACCCCGGTAGGACAATAAAACAACTATACAATATGAACATAGAACTACACAAAATCACAGTCCGCGAACTAACACAAGGCTACGTGGACAACAACGAAAACGGCGTGCGCGCCTACGGAGGCCGCCTCGATGTGCGCCCGCCCTACCAACGCGAGTTCGTCTACAAGGAGAAACAACGCGATGCCGTCATCGACACGCTCACCCAAGGCTTCCCGCTCAATGTCATGTATTGGGCCGTGCGCGACGACGACACCTTCGAGATCATCGACGGACAGCAACGCACCATCAGCATCTGCCAATACGTCAACGGCGACTTCGCCTTCAACTTCCGCTATTTCCACAACCTCCAGCCCGACGAGCAGGAGCAAATCCTCAACTACGATCTGCAAATCTACATCTGTAGCGGCACCGACAGTGAGAAGCTGAAATGGTTCCGCACTATCAACATCGCGGGTGAGGCACTTACCGAGCAGGAATTGCGCAATGCAGTGTATGCGGGCAGTTGGGTGAGCGACGCCAAACGCTATTTCAGCAAGAATGGCGCACCCGCTGCGAAAATCGGCAACGACTACCTCAACGGCTCTGCCATCCGCCAGGACTACCTCGAAACGGCCATCGACTGGATTTCCGACGGCAACATCGAAGTATACATGTCGAATCACCAACATGATGCCAGTGCCGCACCGCTGTGGCAGTTCTTCCAGTCGGTCATCACTTGGATCGAGACCTCGTTCCACCCAACCAAGGAACGCAAGAAAATCATGAAAGGCGTGGAGTGGGGGATGCTCTACAAGCAATTCAAAGACCAAGTGTTTGACTACAAAGCCATTGATGAAGAAGTGAAACGCCTCATCCTCGACGACGATGTAACCAAAAAGACGGGCATCTATCCCTATATCCTCACGCGCAAGGAGAAATACTTGTCAATTCGAGCTTTCACCGAAGCGCAGAAACTGTCAGCATATGAAAGGCAGATGGGTTTTTGCGCCGACTGCAAGCAGCATTTCGAGCTCTCCCAAATGGAAGCCGACCATATTACGCCGTGGTGTGATGGAGGCCGTACCATCGCTGAAAACTGTCAGATGCTCTGCAAGGAATGTAATAGACGGAAGAGCGGGAAATAAAACCGGCAACTAAAAAACTACCACTAAATTTGGTGGTAAGTTTACCACTAAATTTGAGAAATAATGTAAAAAAGATTCCAGATCCAACAAAAATGTGTATTTTTGTCGCTGAAATAGTGGTAATGTTACCACCAAAATTGGTAGTAAATAATAATATATACTAGAATGGAGTCGAAGAAACTGCAAGTCGCGTTGGAGAAATGGAATGCGCTCCAACCTTTGTCAGAAACGGACAAATATAGGTTGAGCCGTAAGTTTTCTGTTGATTTCAACTACAACAGCAACCATATTGAGGGCAATACCTTGACATACGGTCAGACCGAACTGTTGTTGCTGTTTGGCAAGGTGATTGGCGAGGCGGATGTGAAGGATGTGCTGGACATGACGGCAAGTAGAGTTTGCCTGAAAATGACGGTTGCCGAATCGGTCAGAAACGACTATCCTCTGACCCAGAATTTTATCCGCACATTGCATCATACTTTACTCCGTGAGGACTATACGGTTTATAGAACGCTTCCAGGAGGGGTGCAAACGAGTTATGTCGTTCACGCTGGACAATACAAAACCCGTCCGAACAGCGTCATCACGCGTTATGGCGACAGGTTCGACTATGCTTCTCCCGAAGAGACGCCCGCGTTGATGACTGAGTTGGTGGATTGGTATAACCAGACTGAGCAAGACGGTTCCCTTTCACCTGCCGATTTGGCCGTCCTTTTCCACTATCGTTATATCCGTATCCACCCCTTCGAGGATGGCAACGGCCGTATCGCTCGACTTTTGATGAATTATATCCTATCGCGACATGGCTACCCGATGATTGTTGTGCGCAGTAGGCTTAAACGCGACTACCTTGAAGCATTGCATAAGGCCGACTTGAAAGTAGGCAGTGAGCCTTCAGAGGGGGCGAAGGCTACTTTGAAGCAAATCAAGCCTTTCCAGAAGCACATGACCGACCTTATGGCGCATGAGATTGAGATGGATACGCTATTTGTAACCGAGAAATCAAGAGATGTGTGGTGGTATGACGGACAAAGAATCAAGTTCCGCACTCCAACCTATAGTAAGATTCTATATGAATTGATGGAGGATTCTCATCCCACTTATGCATCGTTGCAGAAGGCGACAGGAGTGAACCGCTCCGCACTTCAGAAAATGGTTCAAAACCTGATTAAAAAGGGGTATGTTGAACGAGATGGCGAGGGTGGCTGGCGCGTGTTTATCACCTCATCTATGTAAAATGTTGGCTAAATAGTGGTAATCTTACCACCTTTAAGCCAACATTTTGTTCGGGCCGTCTCGCGTCCCCTGTCTAATAGTCTCGTGTCTCTTAAACCATAAACTCTTCCAAAGAGGAGAACAATATCTCTTTCAGTTCCTCTTTGTGCTCGGGCGCGGTTTGCGTGAATAGGAAGCCCCAGATACTCATGGCGGGGTTCATGATGTCGCGAGTCTCCAGTACGCCGTGGAAGTGACGCTTGATGCGCTCGAAGTCCAAGGCGCGGTTGGTGTCGTAGGGCTTGTCCAAGACGATGAAGCTGAACACGTCGTTCTCGATGCCGTTCCACATGGTGGCATAGTCGGGATGCGTGCCTTCGAAGTAGGCTTGCACTGGCAGCAGGTGGCAGGTGTGACGCGTCAAGTCGTTGAGGCACATGCCGGCAAAACGCAGCGGGTTGACCTCAATCGGGATGGCGCGACCCGTGCGCTTGTCGACGCGGAACTCAACGTGCATCGGGAAGTTCTTCAGCCCGAGCACGCCGTTCAAGTCGATGCAGAACTGGTTGAAAGCCGGATAGTTGGCCTCGAAGATCTGCTTGCTCATGCAGTAGAGGCGGTCGCTGACGTCGGTCTCGTTCTTGAAGATGTGGTGGAAGATGTTGATGATGTTGGGCTTGCCCTCGGCATCATAATAGGCGTCCACGGCATATTCCTCGCCTTCGATGAACTGCTCTAGCACGAACTTTTCGCTGCGTACCACGGTCTCGGGGAATACGGCGCACTGCTTGGCGAAGTTCTGGTCGATGTCATCCAAAGCGGCCTGCCATTCAGCCTTGTTGCGGACGATATACACGCCCACGCTGAGGAATCCTACTGCGGGTTTCAGCACCAAAGGCAGCGGCAACTCGTCAGGGTTGAGGCTGCGCAAGGCCTTCATCTCCACCTCTTTGTAATAGAAGTCGGGATAAATCTGCTGGCAGATGCGACGGAAGGCGGCCTTGTCTTTCAATATCTTTACCTTCTTCACCAATTCGGATTCGGGCAGCTGGGCATAGAGCCACACCAAGGCGTTCTCGGAGACGGCATACAACTGATGGCTTTGTTCGTATTTCTCAACGAAAGCCTTATCGTCCAAAAGGTTGAGGCTGTGGCCTTGCTGTTTCAGCACCTCGGCCATATCGTTGTGTAAAACGGGAATCTGTTTTTCTTCCAAATACGCCACCAACGGGGCGGAAACGTATGGTTTTTCTAAAATAATCATGGTTTAATTGCTATTGTGTGGTTTGTAGAGACGTGGCGCGCCGCGTCTCTACAGGGATGGTCCTATCTAATAATATTCTGTGTCCTGTCAGGTCCGTACGAAACGAATTTGATCGGCACACCGACGTAATTCTCAATGAATTTGATGTAGTCTTCCAATTTCTGTGGAATCTTGCCTTCTATCTTCTGTTGCCAGCCGGGGATCTCGGTGTAGACGGGTTCCATAGTCTCGGTGCAGGCAGCGAAAGGCAGTTGTTTGGTCTCTTGTCCGTTGTAGCGATAGGCAGTGGCGACTTTCAGGGTGGCGAAGTCGTCCATCACGTCGGACTTCATCATCATCAGGTCGGTGACACCGCTGAGCATGACGGCATATTTCAGTGCGGGCAGGTCGAGCCAGCCGCAACGGCGCGGACGGCCTGTGGTGGCGCCGAACTCGTGTCCGTTCTGGCGAAGCATCTCACCTGTCTCGTCAAACAGCTCGGTGGGGAAGGGGCCTGTGCCCACGCGGGTGCAGTAGGCCTTGAAGATGCCATATACTTTGCCGACTCTGCTTGGGGCGATGCCCAAACCAGAGCAAACACCAGCTGCAATGACGTTCGAAGAAGTGACGAAAGGATAGCTGCCGAAGTCCACGTCGAGCATGGAGCCTTGGGCACCTTCGGCTAGCACCTTCTTGCCGTTGTCGAGGGCTTCGTTGATGAAATATTCTCCATCAACAAACTGGTATTGTTTCAGGTATTCGATGCCTTCGAACCACAGCTTCTCATATTCAGCGAAGTCGAGGCCGTCGAGTTGGAAGCCTTGCATCTCGAAGCCAAGGCCAGCTATTTGCTGCAAGTGGGCCTTTTTCAGGCTTTCGTATTTCTCGCGGAAGTCAGCAGAATTGATGTCTCCGATACGCAGGCCTCTGCGAGCGGTCTTGTCGGTGTAGGTCGGGCCAATGCCTTTCAGCGTGGTGCCGACTTTCATCTTGCCCAAAGCCTTCTCGTTGGCGGCATCCATGGCGCGGTGGGTGGGTAGGATGAGGTGGGCGCGGTTGGCAATCATCAAAGTCTTGCGCAGGTCGAAGCCGGCTTCGCGCAGGCCTTCGATCTCACCTTTTAATATATGTGGCTCGATGATGACGCCGTTGCCGATGAGGTTGATGCAGCCAGGTGTCAGCACGCCCGATGGGATGTTGTGCAACACAAACTTCCTGCCGCCAAATTCGATGGTGTGTCCGGCATTGGGTCCGCCTTGAAAGCGGCAAACGATGTCATAATTCGGGGTGAGAGCATCGACCACCTTGCCTTTGCCTTCATCGCCCCATTGTAAACCTAAGAGGATGTCTATCTTGTTCATTATAAATATATTATCTATAAAACTCTAAACTCTAAACTTTAAACTCTCAACTCTTTTTGTGTCCATAAAAAATAAGTGAATGATGGGTGATCTCCACTCCAAGTTGCTCCTCGATCGATCTTTGGATTTCAAGCAAACGCGGGTCACAAAACTCCATGACGGTCTCCGTCTCCAAGTCGATGAAATGGTCGTGTTGGCGGAATTTGTAGGAGCGTTCGTATTGCGCACAATTGTGTCCAAACTGGTGCTTGATGACAAGCCCGCAGTCTAAAAGTAGGTCGATAGTGTTGTATAGTGTAGCCCTGCTGACACGGTACTTGTTGTCTTTCATCTGGTTATACAGCGAGTCGATGTCGAAGTGCCCATTGGTGGAGTAAATCTCCTTCAGTATGGCAAAACGCTCGGGGGTCTTGCGCAACTTCCTCCGCTGCAAGTAATCGATGAATAACTTCTTGACGGCCAGATAGGTATTGTCAAACGAGTCTTTCATTTTTTCTTACGTCATGATGAGGCGCAAAGATAATAAAACTTTTCAGATTGATTCTAAACAATGAGCAATATTTTTAATTGCTCTTGCGCACCACTTTTTGGATCTCCTTCAGTTGGTTCAGTTTGGCAATCAAGTCGTCAAGTTCCTTGGTGTTGTGTACGTAGATGGAGATGGTTGCTTCCACAACATCTTGTTTGGCCTCCATGTGTAGTAAATGCAGATTGAGTTTCATCTCGTTGGAGAGCAGGTTGGTCATGCGGTTGAGCAGTCCAGCCGAATCTAAAGCGGTGATTTTTAAGTCTGCAAGGAAAGCGATTTCGCTCTTAGGTTGCCATTTGGCCTTAACGATGTTGTTGCCGAAACGTGAAGAGAGTTGGATGGCCTTGGGACAATTGCTTCTGTGGATTTGCAAAGGCTCGCCAGGGAAACTGAAGGCGATGACGTCGTCGCCGGGGATGGGGTTGCAGCAGGTCGACACGTTGAAGTCGAACTCGCCCGAGGTGGTGATGGACGGTGTCTCGTCCTTGTCCTTGCTGCTGTTGCCCAAGAGGCCGAAAGTGATGTAACGCACAAAACTGCCGTTCGACTGTGGCTTCAGCACGCTGCGGATGAGGCGCTCGTCGATTTTGCCTATGGCCACATTGTAATAAAAATCGATGGTACTTGTCAGCTTCTCGGCTGCCATCACTTCGTTGCGGTTGACTTTCGAGGGCTCCATGTCGAGTTTCTTCATGATGGCCTCGTATTTCTGTTCGCCTTCTTCGCGGAAAGTGCGGCGGTATTCCTTGATGCCGCTCTTGAGGCGCGACTTGGCCGTGGCCGTGGCGAGGAACTCAAACCATTTCTCTTGCGGGTGCTGCGACTCTGAGGTAATGATCTCCACTTGGTCGCCCTTGGTGAGCTTGCGGTCAAGTTGCGCCAGTTGGTTGTTGACGTTGGCCGCGATGCTATGGTCGCCGATTTCGCTGTGGATATAATAGGCAAAGTCGAGCACGGTGGAGCCTTTGGGCAGCGTGATCATCTTGCCCTGCGGGGTGAAGACGTAGATCTCATCGGAGAAGAGGTCAAGCTTGAAGTTGTCGACGAACTCGATGGCGTTGTCCGAGTCGCTGCCGATGAGGTCCTGGGCTTTTTTCAGCCATTCGTCGAAGCCGCTCTCGGTCCTGTCGTCGTCGGTCTTGAACTTCCAGTAAGCACCGAAGCCCTTCTCGGCAATCTCCTCCATGCGTTGGCTGCGGATCTGCACCTCGACCCAGTTACCCGTCTGACCCATCACCACGGCATGAAGCGATTCGTAGCCGTTTGCTTTCGGGAACGAGATCCAGTCTTTCAGCTTCTTGGTGTAAGGACGGTAGCAGTTGGTGAGTACGGCATAGATCTTCCAACATTCCATGCGTTCCTGCTCTTTCGGGCAGTCGGTGATGAGGCGGACGATGAATGAACCATACAAGTCTTCGAAAGCCAACTCCTTGTCCATCATGCGTTTCCAGACTGAGTTGACCGAGCGTTCCTTGATCTCAGCTTTGGCTTTAATGCCATTTTTCTTCAGCTCGGCCTCGATGGGAGCGATGAAGTCGCGCAGTTCGCCCATGCGTTTGCCGCGCACGTCGTCCATGCGTTTGCGGATGTTGTAATAGATGGTGGGGTTGGTGTATTTCAGTGACAGGTCTTCCAACTCGATTTCGATGGCATGGAGGCCGAGGCGATAGGCGAGGGGTGCATAGATATAGGTGGTCTCCGAGGCGATCTTCAACTGCTTGTGCTTGGGCATCGAGTCCAAGGTGCGCATGTTGTGCAGACGGTCGGAGAGCTTGATGAGCACCACGCGGATGTCGTACGACAGCGAGGAGATGACCTTCTTGAAATTCTCTGCCTGGGCGCTTTCGGCACCTTCGAGGTTGGCGAATTTAGTGAGGCCATCCACCACACGTTCCACCTTCTCGCCGAACATCTCACGGATGTCATCGAGGGTGTATTTCGTGTCTTCCACCACGTCGTGCAAGAGGGCGCAGACGATGGAGGTACGTCCCAGTCCGATGTCGTGGGCGGCGATGGTCGCCACCTCGATGGGGTGGTAGATGTAAGGTTCGCCCGAGCGGCGGCGTTGGTCTTTGTGGGCCTCGCAGGCGAAATAGAACGCCTTGTCGACCATCTCCAGGTCGGCGGCTTCCTTGCGCGTCTGCCAAGCGTCGATGAGGCGCTGGTGTCGTCGCTCGATTTCTTCTTTCTCTTCTTTGGAATACGTGTCGGGTAAAATGGGCGTCATAGGCAATCTTCTTTTTCAGACCGCAAAATTAGGGATAATCCTTTGTATCGTTGGCATTTTGAGCGGATTTTTTTGAAGGTTTAGATGGATTTTTTGGAAAATTTGTATATTTGCCCCATCATCAATCGATAAAACCATGGAAGGATACAAGAAATGCCCTTACTGCGGCGAGGAAATCCCTGAGAGCGCTGCGAAATGTATGTATTGCACGGCTTGGCTAAAGGGACAAAACCCCGAACAACCCGCCAGAGAGGAGGTGCCGCCTCAACAACCCAGATACCAAAGCGCCACTCCGACAACCAACGTTTACGTCAATGCAACTCCAGCACAAGCTGCTGCTTTCCAACCCCAACCCGTGAGACAGAAAAACGGACCAGGGAGTGCGGGACTTGTGCTGTCCATTCTTGGTTTGGTGTTGTGCTGGGTGCCCGTTGCGAATCTCATTTTATGGTTCCTCGGCTTCCTGTTTTCGTTTATCGGTATGTTCAAGCGTCCCAAAGGAAAGGCTATCGCCGGTCTGGTGATTTCTATCGTATGCCTGGTGACCCTCATCGTGCTGTTCTCTGTCTTGGGGCAGGCTCTTATCGAATCGGACGCGTTGGATAAGCTGTTTAATTATTAAACAAACTGCCAGTGCTTTTCATGCGTTTTTCTGAGGCTGCAAACGAAATTTTTCCTAATTTTGCAGCCCAATGAAAAACATCCGTAATTTTTGCATCATAGCCCATATCGACCATGGCAAATCGACCTTGGCCGATAGACTTTTGGAACTAACCCATACGCTCAACGACAAAGAACTCGTCGACCAGGTGCTCGACGACATGGATCTTGAGCGTGAGCGCGGCATCACCATCAAGAGCCACGCCATCCAAATGAAATACAACTACAAGGGAGAGGAATACACCCTCAACCTTATCGATACTCCCGGCCACGTCGACTTCTCCTACGAGGTGTCGCGCAGCATCGCGGCCTGCGAAGGCGCCTTGCTGGTGGTGGATGCCACGCAAGGTATTCAGGCCCAGACGATTGCCAACCTCTATTCTGCCCTTGAACACGACCTCGAGATCATCCCTGTGATGAACAAGATCGACATGGACAGCGCCATGGTCGACATCGTGGAGGACCAGATGGTGGACCTCTTGGGCTGCGACCCTTCAGAAATCTTGAAGGTCAGCGCCCGTACGGGAGAAGGCGTGCCCGCCGTGCTTGATGCCATTGTGGAACGTGTTCCCTGCCCGAAGGGCGACCCTGAAGCACCGCTGCAAGCCCTCATCTTCGACTCGGTGTTCAACTCGTTCCGTGGTATTATCGCCTATTTCCGCATCATGAACGGCACCATGCATACCAATGACTTGGTGAAGTTCTTCGCCACGGGCAAAGAATACAACGCTGATGAAATCGGCGTACTGCAACTGAAGCAAGTGCCTAAGAAAGAGCTCTCTGCGGGTGATGTGGGTTATATTATCTCGGGCATCAAGACCTCGAAGGAGGTCAAGGTGGGCGACACCATCACGCATGTCGAACGCCCCTGTGCTGAGCCGGTGGCGGGCTTCGAGAATGTAAAACCCATGCTGTTTGCGGGTATTTATCCCGTCGACGCAGATGACTACGAGGAGCTGCGCGCTTCGTTGGAGAAGCTGCAACTTAATGATGCTTCTCTAGTTTGGGAACCCGAGTCGTCGGCGGCACTGGGCTTCGGCTTCCGTTGCGGCTTCTTGGGCCTCTTGCACATGGAGATTGTGCAGGAGCGCCTCGACCGCGAATTCGACATGGATGTCATCACCACGGTGCCCAACGTGTCGTTCAAGTGCTTCAAGACCGACGGCGAGATGATTGAGGTGCACAACCCCAGCGGCTTGCCCGAGGTGACGAAGATTGACCATATCGAGGAACCATATATCCTTGCGCAGATTATATCGAAGAACGAGTTCACCGGACCCATCATGACGCTCTGCATCGACCGTCGTGGCGTGCTGAAGAATCAGGTCTACCTTTCCACCGACCGCGTGGAGTTGACCTTCCAGATGCCGTTGAGCGAAATCGTCTTCGACTTCTACGACAAACTGAAATCCATCTCGAAGGGCTATGCCTCCTTCGACTACCATATTGCTGGCTATCAGGATGCCGACTTGGTGAAACTCGACATTATGCTCAGCGGTGAGTCTGTTGATGCCCTGTCGACCTTGATCCACCGTGGTCATGCATACGACTTCGGTCGTCGCATGTGCGAGAAGCTGAAGGAATTGATTCCTCGTCACCAGTTCGACATCGCCATCCAGGCGGCCATTGGCGCCAAGATCATCGCCCGCGAGACGGTGCGTCAAGTGCGCAAGGATGTGACGGCGAAGTGCTACGGTGGCGACGTCTCCCGTAAGCGCAAACTGCTTGAAAAACAGAAGGCAGGTAAGAAACGCATGCGTCAAATCGGCAACGTCGAGGTGCCGCAGTCGGCGTTTCTTGCCGTTTTGAAACTGGATTAAGTCTCTGGATTGCTTCGTTCCTCGCAATGACGCAAAGCGTGTCTGACTCTAAACTCTAAACACTAAACTCTAAACTAAATGACCGACCTCCAATATCAAATAGCATTGACGTTACTCCCTGGTATCGGTGATATCAGCGGGAAGAAATTCGTGCAGTATTGCGGTAGCGCCGAAGCTATCTTCAAGGAGACGCGCAAGTCGCTGGAGAAGATTACAGGTATGCGCGAGGCCTCCATCGACGCCATCTGCAAGCCCAAGGAATACCTGAAAAGGGCAGAGGAGGAGATTGCCTTCGTGGAGAAAAACGGTATACAGCCTTTGTTTTTCTTGGATGCTGACTATCCGCGTCGGCTGTCACAATGCGATGACGCCCCGATGATGCTGTATTACAAAGGCAAGGCTAACCTCAACGCCAACCGCGTGGTGGCCGTCGTTGGCACACGTAACATCACGGACTACGGCAAGGAGAACTGCAATCAACTGGTGGAGGATTTGAAGGAGGACAACGTGTTGATTGTAAGTGGTTTGGCATACGGTGTTGACACTTGTGCGCACAAGGCTTCCGTGAAACAAGGCATCCCTACGGTAGGCGTGATGGGCAGTGGTATGCAGCAGATCTATCCTGCGCCAAACAAAAAACTGGCCACTGACATGGTGGAGCAAGGAGGTGGCATCCTGACGGAATGCATGAGCGGCACCTTGCCTGATCGAGAGAATTTCCCGCGTCGCAACCGCATCATCGCGGGCATGGCCGACGCCGTGGTAGTCATCGAGTCAGCGATGAAAGGCGGCTCGCTGATTACTGCCGATTTGGCCAACTCCTACAGCCGCGATGTGTTCGCTTATCCTGGTCGTGTGATGGATATCTACAGTCAGGGTTGCAACTACCTCATCCGCACCAACCGTGCCCACCTCATGGAAAGCGTGCTCAACCTGCGTTACATCATGCGCTGGGACTCGGAGTCGAAGAGCGAGAAACAGACGGCTCTGTTCCGCGAGTTCACCGCTGAAGAAAAACAGGTCATGGATTGCTTTGGCGCGAATGCTGTCATCAATTTGGACGACATCATCGTGAAGACCGAGTTGTCGACCACGAAGATTGCAGCTATTCTGTTGACATTGGAATTCGACGGCGTGCTGATGGCATTGCCAGGCAAAAGATATCAAAAATGTTAGGCAAGGTCATCAAATCGACGGGCAGCTGGTACATCGTCCTCGACGAACAAGGACGACAGTGGGAGTGTCGTCTGCGCGGCAAGATCCGTTTGGATGGCATCCGTTCCACCAATCCCGTGGCAGTGGGTGACAACGTGCAGTTTGAGCAGGAGCCTGGCAAGGACACGGGCGTCATCAAGAAGATCGAGCCGCGCGATAATGTGATTGTGCGTCAGTCGGTCAACCTGAGCAAGGCCTCGCATATCATCGCCGCCAATGTCGACTTGGCCATCGTGGTGGCTACCATCGCCCAGCCGCGCACCTCCACGGGTTTCATCGACCGTTTCCTGGTCACTGCCGAAGCCTACCATATCCCCGCCGCCTTGATTTTCAACAAGTGCGACCTCTACACCGACGAGCAGATAGGGGAGATGTGCGTGTTAATGGAATACTACCAGAGCCTGGGCTATACCTCTTTCGGTGTTTCGGCCAAGACGGGCTTCCAGATAGAAGAGTTGAAAGCCTTGATGCAAGATAAGATTTGCTTGTTTTCGGGCCATTCCGGTGTAGGTAAGTCGGCACTTGTGAATGCTCTCGACCCATCGTTGAACGTTCGTATCGGTGAGATTTCCGATTACCACGAGAAAGGCAAGCACACCACCACCTTCGCCGAGATGCATCATCTCGATTTTGGTGCGTGGATTGTCGACACGCCTGGCATCAAGGAATTTGTGTTGTACGACCTTGAGAAGGAGACCTTGGCGCAGCGTTTCCCCGAGATGCGCAACCTGATGAGCGAGTGCCGTTTTGCCAATTGCACCCATACCCATGAACCAGGCTGTGCGGTGAAAGCAGCCGTCGAAAACGGCGACATCGCCGACTGGCGTTATGTGAATTACATCCGCATGATGACTGACGAAAGCCATGATTCAGTAAAAGAAGAAGGATATTAAACCATGACCATTGACCCTGACCCTGACCAGCGGATTTGTCTGGGTCAGGGTCAGCGGTCAGGGTAAAAACAAAAAAGCTAATGAAGATCGCCCTATTTGGAAAGACCATCGCCCCGGAGAATGGGGAATACATGCGTCAATTATTCAAGAAATCGGCCGACAATCAAGTGGAAATTGTTGTTTACCAACTATTTGCTGACATTGTTGCCGCCTATATACCCGAAGGCGTGCAATACAGCGTTTTCCACTCGCATGAAGACCTGAAAGCCGACCTGTTGTTCTCCATCGGCGGCGACGGTACCATCCTCGACACGGTGCCCTTCGTGCTCGATTCAGGCATTCCAGTGGTGGGCATCAATATGGGACGCCTAGGTTTTTTGTCCAGCATCTCGAAAAACGAGATTGACATGGCGGTCAATAGCGTGCTCACTGGCGATTACTCCGTGGAGCAGCGCACCCTCCTGGAGCTGGTCTCGCCTGAGAAGGTTTTCGACGATGTGAAATATGCCCTCAATGAGTTGAATGTCATTCGCAATCCAGAGCATAGTCTATTGGCTATCAAGGTGTTTGTTGACGATATCTATCTCAATACCTATTGGGGCGACGGCATCCTGTTGGCCACCCCAACGGGTTCCACAGCCTATTCGTTGAGTGCCGGTGGCCCTATCATCGCCCCGAACGCGAAGAACTTCGTTATCACACCCATTGCCACGCACAATTTAACGGTGCGGCCCGTGGTCATCCCCGACGACAGCACCATCCGCATCCAGGTGGAAGGACGGGAGAAGAAATTTGTCTTCAGCATGGACTCAAGGAGCTGTACATTAGATACTTCCGTGCAATTGGAGGTGCGTAAGGCAGGCTTCTGCCTCAACTTGGTCAGGATGCGTGGCGAGGACTTTTTCGGCACTATCCGGAATAAGTTGATGTGGGGCAAAGACAATAGAAATTGATTTCTGTCGTTTTCATTAGAAAAATTCGTAATTTTGCAGTTTTGAATTATGATTAGAAAACTTCGTTTCTTATTGATATTGAGCTGCTTGGCTATTTTTGTCCAAGCCAATGCCCAATTTGACGACCCCAAGACGCTTGAAATCGGTCCTCATGCTGGTGTGAGTTACTATATGGGTGACCTCAACCCGACCTTGCCTTTTGCCATGCCGCAGCTGGAATACGGCGGCGTAGTGCGTTTCAACTATAACAACCGTTGGACTTTCCGCGCCGACTATTCTTATCTCACCGTGAAGGGCGATGATGCAATCATCAAATGGCGTCCCGAACGAGGCCTGAATTTCACAAGCAAGATCCATGACCTCAGCTTTGTGGCAGAATTCAATTTCTTGGAATACTATACGGGTAACCCGAAAAGAAATGTCTCGCCTTATATTTTCGGTGGCATTTCGGTGTTCTATTATACGGCTTATGCCACGGTCGGCGATACCTTGATTGACCTCAGCGACCACCTGACGGAACCTGCTCCTGCCGAACCCAAATGGTACGACAAAGCCTTCGGCAAGACCAGTCCCATTGGTATCTCCATTCCCTTCGGCATGGGTGTGAAACTTGCCTTGTCGAAACACATGGCAGCCACGGTGGAATGGCGCATGCAGAAGACCTTTACTGACTACCTCGACGATGTGGCTACGGTGTATCCAGCCGACGACCAACATGCCACTGTCATTGTCAACGGTATGTATTATGACCTTACTGACCCCACGGCGACGCCGTCTGGTATTCCTGTGAACTCCAGTGGAAACCCTACGAGCACTCCTAACGGGAACTATACAAAAGACCAACAACGCGGCAATTCTGCTTTCAACGACTGGTTTGGCATGGCACGTGTGTCTCTGACTTGGAAAATCAACCTGCCCGACGGCAGAGGCTGTAACTTGAGCAAATTCTGACCTATGGAACTGAAGGATCAACTGATGCAACAAATCGACCGCGAGCGTTTGCCGCAGCATATCGCTATCATCATGGACGGCAACGGCCGTTGGGCCAAGGAGAGAGGAAAAGCCCGACTCTTTGGGCACCAGAGTGCCATACAATCTGTGCGCGAGGTGTCGGAAGGATGTGCAGAGTTGGGTGTGGGTTACTTGACTTTGTATGCCTTCTCCACAGAGAACTGGAACCGTCCCTTGGCCGAAGTCAGCGGATTGATGTCGCTGTTGGCCACCACCATCACGAAAGAGGTGGTCACGATGAACAAGAACAGCATCAAGTTGAATGCCATTGGCGACTTGAAGAGCTTGCCTAAAGCCAACTACGACCAGTTGATGCAGGCTATTGAAGACACGAGCCATAACACCCGCATGACTTTGACCTTGGCTTTGAGCTATTCGGGCCGTTGGGATCTGAAGCAAGCCTCACAACGCATGGCACAGGATGTGGCAGCAGGCAAACTGGCTCCCGAGGCCATCGATGACGCGACGATTTCGTCCTACCTCTCGACGGCGGGCATTCCTGATCCTGAACTGCTCATCCGTACCAGCGGTGAAGAGCGTATCAGCAACTTCTTGCTGTGGCAATTGGCCTATTCTGAACTCTATTTTACCCAAAAATATTGGCCCGACTTCCGCAAGGCCGACCTCTATGAGGCGATTTTGAACTATCAACACCGTGAACGCCGTTTCGGGAAGACGAGCGAACAAGTAAACACTAAATGATTGAAAGATAATATTATGCGATTGAGATATATACCTTTGATGCTGTTTCTGATGACTCTCTTGGGTTTTGGGAACAGCGCTTTTGCCCAAATCCAAATCGGCGACGACCTTTCGGAGGTCAACTATGCCCGCCCACAGAAATACGAGATCGGCGGTGTGGTCGTCGAAGGCGCCAAGTATGTCGACGGCTCTATGCTGAGTATGATTGCTGGTTTGAGAGTAGGTGACGAAATCTCTATCCCGGGCGACGAAATCTCTAACGGCATCCGAAAGATTTGGGAACAAGGTCTTTTTGAGGATGTGGCTGTCAATGCCACCGATTTTGTGGGTAATAAGGTCTTCCTCCAAATCGTCATTAAGGAAAAGCCGCGTGTGTCGAGGTTCTCTTTCAACGGCATCAAAAAGAGCGAGGCCGATGACATCCGCAATAAAATCAACCTCTCGCGTGGTGACATCGCCACCGACCATCTGCTGACCAAGACCACTCGCATCATCGAGGATTTCTTCTACGACAAAGGCTATCTCAACGTGGATATCGACATCGAACAAAAGCCTGACACCGTGCGCGAGAACTACATCGACATGGTCATCAATATCGATAAGGGCGATAAGGTGAAGATTGGGCAAATCAACGTGATTGGCAATGAGAACCTCGCCGATGGTCAGGTGCTGGCTTCGATGAAGGAGACCAAACAACGCGGCCATTTCAACCCGTTGGATCCGCTTGGTCCGACCATTGTGAATGCCATTGCGGATGTGGTGACCTTGCATCCCTTGAGGGCCATCAATGGGGTGGAGGAATACTTCTACGACAACTATCGCCCACGCATCTTCAAGGCTTCCAAATACATCGAGAAGAACTTCGAGGACGACAAGAAGCTTATCATCGACAAATACAACGCCAAAGGTTATCGTGATGCACGCATTGTCAAAGACTCGGTGTATCGCATCGATGATCAGAACATGGGCATCGACCTTGTCATTGACGAAGGTAACAAATATCACTATCGCAACATCACTTGGACGGGCAACACCAAGTACACTGACGAGACCCTCAACTCCATCTTGGGCATCAAGAAAGGCGACGTATATAATAAGGAGTTGCTCGACAAGAATCTGAATTACAGTGAGACCAATCTCGATATCAGCTCGCTGTATATGGACGACGGCTACCTCTTCTTCCGTGTAGATCCCGTTGAAGTGGCTATAGAAAACGACTCCATAGACCTCGAAATCCGCATCACCGAAGGCAAGCAAGCCCGCATCAGCAATATCACGTTGGCGGGAAATACCAAGACCTACGACCATGTGGTGCTGCGTGAGCTTTACACCCGTCCAGGACAATTGTTCAGCCGTAGCGATGTGTTGCGCTCCGTGCGTGAGTTGGCCACCCTAGGTTTCTTCAACCAGGAGTCCATCAACCCCGATGTGCAGCCCAATCCCGCCGACAACACCGTTGACATCGACTATTCCGTGGAGGAGGCCGCTGCCGACCAGATCCGTTTCTCGGCAGGTTTCGCTGCCCGAATGCTGATGCTGGAAGCTGGCTTGCAGTTCTCCAACTTCTCGATGCGCAACATCTTCAACAAGAAAGCGTGGAAACCTTTGCCGATGGGCGACGGACAGAAGTTGTCGTTGGGCGTGAGTACCTTGGGCAGCCGTTACATCACTTATAACATTTCGTTTACCGAGCCTTGGCTGGGTGGCAGCAAGCCCAACTCGCTGACGGCTTCGTTCTACCAGTCGTTCTTCTCCAACAACTACGAAAAGGATGATACAAACTATGGTTGGTTCAATATGACGGGTGGTACTGTCGGTTTAGGTCGCCGCTTGACGTGGCCTGATGACTATTTTGCCTTGTATCAAGGACTTAACTTCAAACGTTATAGCCTGCATAACTACCAGTCGACTTACCTGAGTGTGGGTGACGGTAATGGAAAGTTCAACCTTCTTAGTTACAGCTTTGTGCTGTCGCGCAACTCGGTGAGCCAGCCCCTGTATCCTCGTAGTGGCTCTGAGTTCCAACTTGGACTTGAAATCACGCCGCCCTATTCGCTGCTGAGCAATAAGGATTACACCAGCCTCTCTGAAAACGAAAAGTACAAGTGGATTGAGATGCACCGTTGGACATTCAAGGCGGCATGGTATACTGAACTTTATGAGAAACTCGTGATGATGACCCGCGTGCGCTTTGGCTATCTTGGCCATTACAACGACCAGATTGGTCCCACGCCTTTCCACCGTTACTTCCTCGGTGGCGATGGCTTGAGTAACTATTCGTTCGACAGCCGCGAGCTCGTCGGAATGCGTGGCTATGCCAACAACTCGCTTACGCCAGGATATTACAACAATTCCGGCACGGGCGGCAATGGCGGTAACATCATGACGAAATACACTTTGGAGTTGCGTTATCCGCTCTCGCTGAATCCGCAGGCCACTATCTATGCCTTGACCTTCTTGGAGGCTGGTAACTGTTGGTTAGGGTTCAAGAACTTTGACCCGTTTGAGGTGAAGCGTTCAGCCGGTGTCGGCGTGCGCATCTTCCTGCCCATGTTCGGATTGCTTGGCCTCGACTGGGGCTACGGCTTCGACGATGTCTATGGCACCACGGGAAATAACCATAGCCAGTTCCACTTCTCTATTGGAGGGTCTATTGATTAGTTTAGAGTTGAGTGTTTAGAGTTTAGAGTTAGTAGCACTTTGTGTCATTGCGAGGAACGAAGCAACCCATTCTTTTGAATCTTTGAATTTTGAATCTTTAATTTTGAATCTTGAATTTTAAATCCCTTTTTGGAACGATTATTGATTAAGCAAACAAGAAAACAATTAGAAACACTATAAACAATGAAAGCATTTAAAACCTTGATCTTGACCGCTGCCTTGGTTTGTGGCGGCATCATGACTGCCAATGCACAGCTTGGCGGTGGACAGAAAATCGTCTATGTCGATTCGGAATACATTATGGAAAACATTCCTGAATACGGCGATGCACAAGAAGAACTGAACGCTTTGTCGGAGAAATGGCAGAAAGAAGTGAAGGCCATCTACGACAAGGTGTCGGAGATGTACAGCAAGTATCAGACCGAGATGCTGCTCCTTTCGGAAGACCAGAAGCGTGCCCGTGAGCAGGCCATCGTCGACAAGGAACAGGAAGCCAAGAACCTTCAGATGCAGTATTTCGGATCGGAAGGACAACTCTACCAAAAACGCACAGAACTTATCCAGCCCATCCAGGAGAAGGTCTACACGGCCATGAAGGAAGTGGCCCAGACCAAGAACTACGCCTTCATCCTTGACCTCGCTTCGGGAACTTCGGTGCTTTATGCCAGCGACAAGAACGACGTGAGCGACGACGTGCTCGATCAACTTGGCAACGTCATGCAGACCGTGCGTCGCGAAAACCGTCGTAAGGCCAATGCTGCTCCTGCAGGAGGCACTGGCGGTACGAAAGGCGGCACTTCGGGTGGAAGCAAAACAGCCCCTGTAAAATCCAAGAAATAAAGAATTAATCGGGAAGGAACGCAAATAATTTGTATCTTTGCGGCTCGTTAGCGAATCAAAAATTGGATAAATTATTAAAAGTCAATAAAATGAAAAGAGTATTCAGAGTTTTGTTTCTGGGTGTGGCACTCTTCATGATGAGTGGAGTGGTCAATGCCCAAGTGAAGATTGCACACGTCAACACGGCTGAGATCCTCGATGCTATGCCCGACAAGGCTAAGGCTGAGAAGAGCTTGGAGAAGTACTATGGTGAGCTGCAGAACCAGCTCGAGGCCATGGCCAAGGAATATCAGACCAAGATGCAGGATTACGAAGCCAACCAGGCTACCATGTCGAATCTGGTGAAGCAGTCGAAGGAAAAGGAAATCGTTGACCTCCAGACCCGTATCCAGCAGTTCCAAGTGAACGCCGAGAACGAGTTTGAAGGCAAGCGCGCCGAGTTGCTGAAGCCTATGCTCGACAAGATCCAGAATGCCATCAACGCTGTGGGTAAGGAGAAGGGTTACACCTATATCCTCGACCTGGCCACTGGTGCTGCCGTCTATGTGGGCGACAATGCCGTTGACTGCACCAAGGATGTGAAGGCCAAATTGGGCATCACCAAATAAGGATTGTAGTAATTCGAATAAATAAAACAGCCGGCTCAGTTGAGTCGGCTGTTTTTTTTTGTTGTCATTTGATGCTCTCTCGCTTGACTTTCGCGAAACGTAGCAGTTTGAGGATGCCCAAGGGCTTGCGGTCGTCTTTGTTGGCGAGGTTGAGGAAGAGGCCAAATTTCTTCGCAATGGGAATCTTGTAGGTCTCGACGAATTCGATGAGGGTGCCGTCGGGGTCTTCCACGTAGGTGAAATGGCCGTTGGCATCGCCCATGCCGAAGTCGGCGCCGCTGTCGCACACGAAGGGATGCCCCATGGCTTCGGTCTGCTCCTTGACGGCGTCCATGTGGCGCACGTCGAAGCAGAGGTGGATGTAGCCCGGGTCGCCCCAATAGCGACCTTCATAGAGTTTCTTGCCTGGCGCATCGACGCTTTGGATGAGCTCAAGATGAGAGGTACCCATGATGCGACTCAAGGGCCCTTCGATGGGTTTGGAACGCTCCAAGATGACACGGCGCAAAGTACCTTTGCCGCCTTCGATGGCTTCGAGGTCTTCAAAGACGCCAGTCTGGTCGAAGACCACCTTGTCGTATTCCAATAGCTGTGTGTAGAAGGGTAGGGAACGCTCGATGTCGCTGACGCCGATGACTGCACCGTTGGCGCCACCCGTGGTCTTTTTCTCATCGATGAAGACGTAGTCGTCCTGCTCCAGTTGGAAGAGGTTGCCGTAGGGGTCTTTCATGAAGAACTCCTTTTGTCCGGCAGGCGAAGTCATAACGGGACTGATGACGTCGAGGCCTTTATTAATAAAGGTGTTGTAGGCCGCCTCGATGTCGGGGGTCTTTACCTTGGCGATGAGGATGCCCAAGTCGCCTAATTTGACGGGTTCTTTCAGGTAGTTGAGCTCTCGCCCTTTGGGCTGCCAGATCTCGAAGCCGCCGCCGCCGCGGATGTTGACGGCGATGCCCGAACGACGCGGTTGGGGCTTGCCACCCGTGTAGGGGAGCATGCGCTCTGCCACGCCTTCGTCGTCGACGATCTTGATCTCGAAGCCGAAGTTGTCGTAATACCATTTCCAGGCTTCCACGAAGTCGTTGACTCCGATGCCTACTTGCTGTATGCCGCAGATGATTTTCTCTTTCATGATGATTAGATTTTGTTGTCGCTTTGCGTCATTGCGAGGAGGAACGACGAAGCAATCTAGAGTGATATCTATCAGTTTAATGCTTAGACTGCTTCGTGCCTCGCAGTGACGCTGTCGCGTCATGTCGCCGATATTTTCCTGGATAGTTTATAATACAAAGGTAAGCAATACTTATGGATATGTGCCATCAGCAATTCCGTCCGCCCAATGAGCTTGCGGTGTTTCTGCCGTTTGATGGCGCGCACTGCAATCTTGCCGCATTTCTCAACGCTGAGGCCATTGGCTTGGCCAGCGTCCATCTTGGCATGGGCAGTGCCATCGCCATGAAGGGCGCTCTTGCTGATTTGCGTGTTGATGCGTCCTGGGATGAGGAAGGTGACGTTGATGTTGTCGTACTCGAGTTCCAGTGATTCATAGAAGCCAAACAGGGCATGCTTGGCGGCGCAATAGGCCGAACGCAGCGGGAAGCCGAATAAACCCGATAGGGAAGTGGTCACGCTGAACTGCACGTGCTCCTTGGCGAGAATCATCTCCTTGAACTTCTTCACGAGATAGACGCCGCTGAGGAAGTCTATCTTCAGGATTTTTTCGTCCACGCTGATGTCGGTGTCCAAGGCCTTCTCACGCTGCGAGATGCCCGCATTGAGCACGAAGAGGTCGATGCTGAGGCCTAGTTCCATGACGTAGTCGTAAAGCCGGTCGATGGATGCATAGTCGTCGAGTTGGGTCTCGGTGGCGTAGGCTTTCACACCGTATTGTTCGCACATCTCCTTGGTCTTGTTGAGGTCGTCGATGCCCAGTCCTGTGAGGACGAGGTGACAGCCTTCTTGCGCCAGATGCAAGGCGATGCTCTGCCCGATGCCTGTGCCTCCACCTGTGACGAGAGCGGTTTTGTTTTTGAGGTTTAACACGGTTTTTTGTTTTTCCGAGTTGGGTCTTACGCAGGGACTTACGTCGCCTGCTTAATGTCCTATCGCCCCTACGGGGCAGTGAAACCCACCTCGCATTAAAATACGCTGCAAAGATAAAAATAATTCCTTCATGCTGGGATAATCAATATATTTACTATTTTTGTGGCTCGCAAAACCTTGATGTCGGGTCGGCCCTTCGACAGGCTCAGGGTCCTTAATTTTCAATTTTCAATTATCAACTATCAATTTGTACAATGGACATTTTTGAAAGAATATCAAAGGATTCCGGTGGCCCGATTGGGCAGTACCGTGAACGCGCTGATGGTTATTTCGCATTTCCGCGTCTGGAAGGTGAGTTGGGTCCGCGCATGACTTTTAACGGCAGAGAAGTACTCTGCTGGAGCTTGAACAATTATCTGGGCTTGGCTAATCACCCCGAGATTCGTCGCGTGGATGCCGAAGCCGCCGCAAAATACGGCCTTGCTGCCCCCATGGGCGCCCGTATGATGACGGGTCATACCCGCATGCACGAGCATTTCGAGCATGAGCTGGCCGACTTCGAGAAGAAGGAAGCCGCCTACCTGTTCAACTTCGGTTACCAGGGCATTGTGTCGACCATCGACACCTTGACTAGCCCGCACGACGTTATCGTTTACGACAACGAGGCCCATGCATGCTTACTCGATGGCATCCGCTTGCACATTGGCAACAAGTACAAGTACCGCCATAACAATATGGAAGACTTGGAGAAGAAACTGAAGGTTGCCACTGAGGTGGTGGCCAAGACGGGCGGAGGCATCCTCGTCATTACCGAGGGCGTGTATGGCATGACAGGCGCTTTGGGCGACCTCGCCGGCATCGTGGCCCTGAAGAAGAAGTACAGCTTCCGTATTCTCATCGACGACGCCCACGGTTTCGGCGTGATGGGTCCTAACGGTCGCGGTACCTCGGAGCACTTTGGTGTGATGGACGACATCGATATCTACATCGGCGCTTACGCCAAGGCCATGGCTATCATTGGTGGCTTCGTGGCTGGACCGAAGTATGTGATCGAGTATCTGCGCTATAACATGCGTTCGCAAATGTATGCCAAGAGCTTGCCGCTGGCCATCGTTGAAGGCTGCGAGAAGCGTCTCGAAATCATCCGCAGCGCCGAGGGTGACGCTTTGCGTGCCCAACTGTGGAAGGTGACCCGCGCTTTGCAAAAGGGATTCCGCGACCTGGGCTTCGACATCGGTCCCGCCGAGGCTTGCGTGACGCCGGTGCACGTGCAAGGTGACGTGGTGCAGGCCACCAACATTGCCATGGACTTGCGCGAGAACTACAAGATCTTCTGCTCGGTCATCACCTATCCCGTCATCCCCAAGGGCATGATCATCTTCCGCATCATCCCGACGGCAGCCCACACTATGGACGACGTCAACTACACGTTGAACGCCTTCGCCGAGGTGCGTCAGAAGCTCGACAAGGGCTACTACGACGGCACCGAGGTGCCGAATATGAGGATTGAATAATTTAACCTAATGTGCAAAGGAAACGAGCGGTTGAAAAGCCGCTCGTTTTTTTTGTTTGCAATAACCGATAAATGTTCGTACTTTTGCAGGGTAAAAATTGGCAAAAATTTACAATAAATAAATGAAAATGAATTATTTACACAAATCCACAAGCAGGGGCGAACTTTGCCTTGTCCTCCTTTTTTTGATGACATTTTTTGCGCCTTTAAATGCGAATGCGCAACAAACCACCATCACTTATCACAATGGTACGGTTACCTCGTCCAATCTTCCGTTCAACTCAGGCTGGGCCTACTCGTTTACCGAGCAGCTTTATTCTGCCAGTGACCTTGGCGTTGCTGGTGACATCACTTCCATCAGCTTCTACCTTGGCCAAAGCTATAATGCAGCGCAGACCAATACGGTAACGGTGTACATGAAAAATGTGTCGAGAAGCAGCCTGTCAATAACGGATTATGAGGCTGTCACCTCTGCCGACATTGTGTATTCTGGCTCATGGACCATCCCGGCTAACTATACGGGTTGGGTGGCCATCAATCTCGACGCGCCATTTGCCTATGACGGCAGCAACTTGATGGTGGCCATACATGAATCCACTTCAGGCTACGAAGGACGCTATTTTTATTACACGAATATGAGCAATGCCTCGGCTGTTCAGTGGCGTGACGATACCTACGATCCGAATCCTTACGACTTGGAATCGTACCAAGGGGGCAATAACACTTTATACTTGAATAGCGATATACAAATCGTCCTCACACCCTCACCCACGCCGAAGCCCAAGATGCTCACCGTTGGCAATGTTGCCGCCCGCGTTGCCACGCTTTCGTGGACGGCACCCAACGAGGATGTGCTCAACTACCAATACCAATACAAGGACGCCGAAGGCGAATGGACGGCGTTGGAAACTACCGATGCCCTTTCGGTGAATCTCAATGGCTTGAATCCCGAAACAGAGTATAGTTTCCAGGTGAAAGCCGTTTATGCTGCCGGCGAAAGCAATTTCGCCACCACAACGTTCACAACGAATTCTTCCTGTGAACAACCCACCGACTTGACTGCCGACGCGGTGGGCGACCTGACTTATGCAACCCTTACTTGGAAGGAAAATGGCGAAGCCAATAGCTGGGTGCTGCAATACGCTTCCGATTATTATTTCTCCGATGTAATCGAGGTAACCACAGGCTTTGTTGTTGATGGCAATATTGTCTCCTGCACCCTCACGGGTCTTTCCGAGCAAACCTACTTCGCCCGCGTAAAACCCGCTTGCGATACCGAAGATGCGCTGTGGAGCGACATCATTAACTTCACGCCTTCATTTGCCACTTTGGCGGTTGGCGGTACATCCACTTCAAGTAATACAGTGCCTATCTATGGCTATTATGTGAGTAGCAATGTGTTTAGCCAATTCATCATACCGGCCGAGAGCTTGGACGCCCTCGCTGGTGGCATGTTGAAGAGATTCACCTTCCATCACAATAGCTGGACGTTCAATTTGAATGGTGCGCAGTTTGAAGTCTATGTCGCTGAATTGGACAACGCTACGTTCTCGTCTAACCAGTTTGTTGATTGGACCACCTTGACTCAGGTGTTTAGCGGTAGTCTTAGCACAGAAGCTAACAAGATGATAGTTACACTGGACAACGAATTCATGTATCAGGGCGGCAACCTGTTGATTGGTTTCAAGCAGACCGTTAGCGGTAATGGAAGCAATGTCAGTTGGTATGGTAGTTATGGTACGGGTTCTGGTTATAGAAGCCTCTACTCTTATAGTAGTTCTTCAGTCTATGGTACAAGCTTTATGCCTAAGTTGACCTTCGGCTATCTGCCCACTTTATATCCGAGAGTGGCTGCCATAGAAGAAGGTGCCATTACCAGTACTACAGCTACACTCTCATGGGCTGCCCCGAGCAATTATGTCACGGGCTATGCCTACCAGTATAAACTCCTCTCTGATGCTGAATGGCCTGCCCAATGGACCAGCCTTAGCACTACCACTGTGACGCTCTCGGACTTAAGCCAAGCCACCGATTACCGTTTCCGTGTGAAGGTCCTTTATGGTGAACACGAAAGCGTGCCTTTCAATGTCGGTTTTACGACCGAATGTGGCGAATTTGCCGATGTGCCGTTCTTCGAGAATTTCGATAGCTCCGCCGAAGGAGAAATGCCTCGTTGCTGGAACCGCATTGCTGATAATGGCTATCCTGCGATTTATGAGTCTTCATCATACGCCCATTCAGGCACTAAATCACTGCAATTGTGGAAGTATAATGGTACCAGCTATCCGGACCAGTATGCCATCCTTCCCCAAATGCAAAACATCAGGGATTTGAGAGTCAGGTTCTATGCAAGACGGGCTTACTCAAGCATTGCATCCAGTGTCATCGTGGGCGTGATGACCGACCCGACCGATGTTTCCACTTTCCAAGAGATTGCGACCTGTGATAGTGAGGGCGCCAGCTATCAAAAGATCAAGGTGAGTCTTGCCAGCTATACTGGCGACAATGGCTATATCGCCTTCAAGACAGGCACTACACCCTGCTATTTCTATATCGATGACGTCACGGTGGAAGCCATCCCCGATTGTGAGGAGCCGGATGCATTGGAAGTCGATAATGTTGAAGCCCATGCCGCCACTTTTGCTTGGACCGATAGCGGCAATCCTAATGTTTGGCAGATTTATGTCTCCACTGATAATGTTATGCCTGCCGAGCCGATTACCGCCAACTTGCACAATGTGAGTTCCAACCCGGCTACGGTGAGTGGATTGGCTCCCGTGACCGAGTATTACGCTTGGGTGCGTTCCAATTGCGGCAGCGCTGGCTACAGCCCTTGGTCGGATCCCGTCAGTTTCACTACAGGCATTGCCTGCCCCCAACTCATCTATTTCGAATATCCAGAAATGTCGGACATCGCAGCCACCTATGCCCTGTTGCGTTGGCAATCCGACGGACAAGAGACGGCATGGCAGATCTGTTTGAACGATGATGAAGACCATCTTATTGATGCTAACAATAATACATTCACGGTTACAGGACTCACTCCAGCGACCGAGTATAGCGTGAAGGTGCGCGCCAACTGCGGCGGTGAGGATGGCTACAGCGAATGGTCTGACGAACGTTGGTTTATGACAGACTTCTGCGATCCCGAATACAAGTGCAATATTAGCTTTTCTTCAACCACTGATTATTATTTGGAAGGTGAGGTTGTCTTCATGAGTGGCGAAGAGGAGGTGACCACTCTTCAGTTGAATGAAGGCTTGGGGGAGGTTGCCCTTTGTCCTGGTGAGTACAGCATAGTCTGGCGAGGATATGGGAATGGCACTTTCGCTATCTATGGCTCTGATGGAAACGAGATTTATTCCACCGACCAAGCTGAGGATTTGGGTTGGGATGAAGTGTTGGTTTCATCTTATAATCACGTTTGCGAAGGCGTGTGCTTCCCACCAAGGAATCTGGATGTGTTGGCCACCACCACCACTGCCACGTTTACTTGGGAACCAGTCGGAGAGGAAACCGAATGGAAGGTCCAATACGATGCGTTGTACACAACAAACACTATCGACTTTGATGGCATGACAGAACTGCCAGACAACTGGGATATATATACTGATGTAGAGGAGGATAATGTGGAATTGGATTTAGATAATGCTTGTCTTCACTTGACGAGTGTGAGTTCTGCTACTATCAATATCCCTGTTTACTTGGGAGGCATATCTTCATTTGATGTCAAGGCCGTTGGTGAAGCTACGACGGTGTCTTATGAAATAAGTAGTTCGGAATATTATTACGAAGACCAAGAAGAGATAGGGACGTCCGAGTATCAAACCATCACGGTTCCTTCGCAAGGCTACAGTGGAAGTGGATGGCTGGTCATTTGGATTAATGGTGGCGAAGTCTATATCGACAATGTGCAGGTCATGGACCGGAATGGAAACTATGCCAATGCTGAAGCCACCGTTCAGGGCACGCCTTCCTTTGTTATCGAGGGTCTCGCTCCAGGCACTGATTATAAGGCACGAGTGAAAGCCGTTTGTGACCAGGATGACGAAAGCGGTTGGAAGGAGACCACCTTCACCACGCCGCTTTGCGACGACGCTTGCAGCATCCGCTATTTCTTGGGCGACGCTGCTAGCGATGGTTGGAATGGTGCTTATATCAGCGTCCTAAATAGTAGTGCGACTCAGGTGGCTCGCCTAACGTTTGACGATGGCGATGAATTGAGCGGATACTTGTCTTTGTGCCCCGATGAAATCTATAGTTTCATTTGGATTTCTGGTGGCTATGACAATGAATGTTTCTTTACTATTTATGGCTCCGATTGGACTACCGTGATTGCCACCCATGAAGAAGATAGTGATTTCCCCGAAGATGGAGTGCTTTGTGGCTCATATGAACATCATTGCGCACCATGCGAAATCTTTGAAGTCAGTTATGGCAATCCTTATGAAGAGGATTTCAACAACACCTGCTGGAACACATGGACCACCATCGAAGGAGAGGCAGGACATGGACACGGGGATTATGGTTATCCGCGCTTGTGGCAAGTAGACAATGGTGTTATCCATGTCGTGCCTGGCCGCTATACCTCAAGCTATTTCTGCTTGCCTCCCGTCAAGGTGACGGCTACAACGCAACTTTCCTTTAGGACTTGGATAGAAACTTTGCCGGATATGTATACAGGAGACTCTTATGTAATCGTTTCCACCGACAATGGACACAGTTGGCACCAGATTAGTCGTGGTTTTGAAGGCGGTGAATCCTATGCTATCAGTGATTTAGTCGTTAGGACTATGAGAACCAGAATCGTATCGTTGGGTGCATACGCTGAATATCCATCCATCCTTGTCGGTATCAGGTATCAAGGCTTTTATGACCAGAATGGTGGTGGAATCAGCGAAATGTTTGTTGACCGAATCCGCATCTACGACCCCAATGTCTTTACGGAGGGAGCAAAGAATGCTTCGTGGAGCAATGCTAGTAATTGGACGCAGGGCGTTCCTACGGAAGGTGATGATGTCTTGATTAACGGCAACTGTGATATGGATGTTGATGCCACGGTGACTTCGGCAATCGTCGGCAGCGACAAGACTTTGACCATCCAAGGTGGCAACACGTTGACAACCGACCAAATGACGACAACGGAAGCCTCGCAGTTGGTCATCAACGACGGCGGTCAGTTGAAGCACAACAACGAGGGCCTGCTGGTCACTTTGGAGAAGGAAATCGAACATTACACGGTAGTTGCGACGCAGGGCAACATTAAGGCTAACGGCTGGTATCTGGTTTCGTTTCCCGTTGAGGTGTGGAATGATACCTATGGCATCTACGAGGGCATCCATCCGTCGCAAGTCACCAATTTATTGAGCAATACCTACGACCTGTATCGGTTCGACAGCTATTATGTGGACGAAGAATGGCGAAACTACAAGGACCCTGACAACAGCGACATGTTTATGTCCGGTCTGCCGACCGACGGATTCCTCTATGCCAACAGCGGCGACAACGGACAAGATGTGACACTCCAATTTGCAGGAAAGGTTTCTTCGGTACAATCGGAAAGCAATAGAGTCTATCTTTTCGATAATGAGGATAACGAAGGCTTTGGCACTTGGAACCTCGTGGGCAATCCGCTTTTGTGCGAGGCTTATCCGTTGTATGGAGAAGAAGTAATGGGCGGAGTGGGGCAAAATGACAAATCGATGAGCTCGGATTGGGTGGATTATGGCACAATGCCCTATTATCGCATGAATGGAGACAGGACGGACCTTATGGTCGGTGAAGGTGCCATCCAACCCTTGGAAGGCGTGTTTATGCAGTACGCAGAGGGCCGTTCCACCGTCCGCTTCAGTTCCGAACCGTTTGAAGGACAAGGAGGGATGATGGATGATGTCAAAGGCGGCATCGTCCTTAACTTGACTGGAGACCATAGCTCGGTCATCGACCGTGCTGAGGTCCGCTTCGGCAATGGTCCCATGCTTGGCAAACTCATGCTCAACTCCAACAACACTAACATCTGCATTCCGCTGGGCGGAAGGAAGTTCTCCATCGTCAACGGAGCCAACGAGGGCGAGGTACCGGTCAACTTCAAGGCTGCCCAAAATGGTGTCTTTACGCTGAATACCAAGGTCAACGAAGCCGAGATGGCTTACATTCATCTGATAGACAACCTCACCGGCGCCGACGTCGACCTGCTCGAGTCGCCCGCCTACACGTTCGACGCCAAGACGACGGACTACGCCTCGCGCTTCAAGTTGGTGTTCAAGGCTATGGAGGACGGCCCTTCGACAGGCTCAGGGACCTTTGCCTATTATAACGGCAGCACCTGGACGGTGAGCAACCTGGGCGAGGCCACGCTGCAGGTGATCGACGCCATGGGCCGCATCCTGAGCAGCGAGACCATCCACGGCAACGCCGAGGCCAACATCCAGGCTGCCCCGGGCGTCTACATGCTCCGTCTGGTCAACGGCAACAGCGTGAAGACCCAGAAGGTGGTTGTCAGATAATTCAATTAGAAACAAACAAAAACTATAAAACGATGAAGAAACTAGCAATAACAATGGCAATCGTCCTCGGACTGGGTCTGACGAGCTTCGCCCAAGGTGGAGTGTTCAACCGCGGCAGCGTGCCTGAGACACGCGACGGTGAAGCGGGCCCTATGATGCCTAACGCTCACGGCGCCAACACCGACTTCGGTGGCGACGGGACGGGAACCGAACAACCGACCCCGCTCGGCACGGGCATCGCCGTGCTGGCCGCCCTCGGCGGCGCCTACCTCATCGGCAAGAAACGCCGCGAGGAATAATGATGACAAAATAAGCCGCGACCCACGTCGCGGCTTATTTTTTTGCTTATTTCAAATATTATCACTATCTTTGCACTTTCAACAAGTACGATAATCCCAAAAATATGATAATATGATACTCGTGAAACAAGTTGGCGTCTACGTCAACATCCTGAATTGCAGACTTAAAAAGTACCTTGCCGAGGTATTCAAGAAGAACAACGTGAACTTGACGGGTGAGCAATACCTCGTCATGGATGCTTTGTGGAATGAGGGCACGCTTACCCAGCAGGCCATTGCCTTCATCATCCAGAAGGACAAGAACTCGGTGACGCAATTCATCGACAACCTGGAGAAGAAAGGCCTTGTTACTCGCTCGGTGTCGAAGGATGATCGCCGTGTGAACAACATCGTCGTGACCAAGGAGGGCATGGCGTTGAAGGATTCCACCAAGCAGCTGGCCATCGATACGATGAACAAAGCCATCGACGGCATCTCGGAGGAAGACTTGAACACTTTTGTTAGTGTACTGAAAAAGGTATGCGGCAACATCAGTGACTTTGGCACTAAAATTGGATAATATTTCTTTTGGTAATCCGTTGAATAACTATCTTTGCAAACCTTAATTTTTGATGAATATGAAGAAAACCATCCATTTATTATTGACTCTTATGGCGATGGCATTTTTGCTGCCTTCGTGCAACAAAGGTCCAGGCGAAGGAGGTACGGGTACGGTGCAAGGCTTCGTGAAGCTGGTGCATCATCCCGATGACGACTACACCCTGACTCCCGATACTATGGTGGCAGCTAAGACGGACGTCTTCATTATCTATGGCGACGAAGACTTTTTTGGCGACGATGTGGAGACCAACGCCGAAGGCATGTATCAGTTTGAGTATCTGCGTCCTGGCGAGTATACAGTGTTTGCCTACAGCACTTTGCCTTCGGGCGAGAAGGTGGCGGTGAGCGAAACGGTCGAGCTGCAACGTGGTGCAGTGGCAAAAGTGCCTACGCTTTACATCCACGATGGCAAGGCATACGGCACTTCGGTGGTGAAAGGTCGCGTGCATGCCACCTATTATCACAATGGTAGCTACCGCGGCGAAGGCTGGGCTTGCGAACACCGTGTCTATATCCGCCGTGTGGGCGAGGACATCCCCTTCGACGACACCCGCGTGGGCCCCGACGGCTATTTCGCTTTCCAAAAACTGCAACCTGGCACATACGAGGTCTATACCGTTACCCAAGACTTCAATGAGGTGCCCGATTTCGTCTTCCAAAGCATTGCGGTGGAGGAGGCAGGACAGATTTACGAGATCACTGAACAATATGAAATAATTATCAATGTGTAAGATTATAAATATGAAAAAGTTATTGGTTTTAATTGCGTTTGTGACGCTCAGTGTCAGCTGCTTCGCCCAGTCGGTCTCAGAGAGCACGATCCAGAAGCGTGAGAACCGCAAGGGCATGGTGCTGAAGGAATGGAACACGGCGGCGGGCGACAAGCGCGCCTTCCTTGACCGTGTGACGACTTACGACGAATTGGGCCGTAAGATTGAGGAGATTGAATATGCCAGCTACGGACAGAAATGGCGCATCGTGTTCGAGTATCCCAAAGACAGCGACATCACGGCTAAGGTGGTGCGCGAGATTGAGTACAACGACCGCGACAAGGTGTCGAGAATCAAGAAGTACGAGTACAACGAAGACGGCTCCAAGAAATGCCAAAAGAACTACTATCCGAATGGCAAGCTGGAGTCGGTGAAGACCTACGAGTACGTCCCGAAATAAGACTTGTGGAGGAGATTCTCGACATAGTGCAAGGCATGAAGCCCATCACGTTGGATGAGATGAGTGCTGTGAAGCTGATGAACCGCATCGACACGAAATATGTGGTGACGGAAGACCAGCTTCGCGCCATTTTGTTGGGAATACGCAACAGCTATTACGCCCAGGAGGTGGAAGGCCACCGCCTGTCGCCCTACAGTACGGTGTATTACGACACGCCCGAGCTGATGATGTACCTCATCCACCACGACCGCCATCTGGTACGCGACAAGGTGAGGGTACGTACCTACGTCGACTCCCACCTGACCTTCTGCGAGGTGAAGCACAAGAACAACAAGGGACGCACGAAGAAGAAACGCATCGAGGTGGAGCCGATTGCCAATATCCTTGATAATCCTGAAGCGGTGGAGTTTTTGGCGAAGAAACAGCCCTATCCAGTGGAAACCTTGAGTCCGCATCTGGTCACCATCTTCGACCGTTTCACCTTGGTGAACTACGAAAAGACCGAACGTCTCACCATTGATTGCAACCTGCGTTTTGAGAACCTCCGCAACGGCAACACCGCTTCGATGGCTCCTCTCGCTGTGATGGAACTCAAACAGGACGGTCGCGCCCACTCGCTGCTGAAGGATGTGCTCTTTGAATTGAGAATCAGACCGTTCAAGGTCAGTAAATATTGCATCGGCACCTGCCTGACCCGTCCCGAGGTGAAGCAGAACCGGTTTAAGAAAAAGCTTAGGAGAATAGAAAAGCTTAAAGCTATTAGCCATTAGCAGTTAGCTATTAGCTTGCATTAACGCTGCTAAAAGCTAACGGCTAAAAGCTAATAGCCAATAAGCAAGAATTAAAAAGATAAACGACAAATTTAAAAACAAATATGAATCTACTTCAAATCAACATGCAGGACTTTGACCCTGACATTGCGCGCGAGTTTGGAGGCGATGCTTCGGCGATGGACTTCCTCGGCGTACCGCTCTTTGATGCCCAAAGCCTGTGGACGACCTTGATCCGCTTCGTGTTCAACTTCCTCGTCTGCTGGGTCATCATCCACTTCTTCTACTACAAGAAAGCCAACCGCAAGGACTATTATTTCACCTTCCTCATGTTTGCCGTGGTTATCTTCCTCATCATCTCGTTGATGGAGAACATGAAGATGAATATCGCCTACGCCCTTGGCCTCTTTGCCATCTTTGGCATGATACGTTACCGAACGGAGACGATTAAGATCCGTGAGATGACTTACCTCTTTGTGGTGATGGGCCTGAGTATCGTCAATGGCATGGCGCTTTCGACGAGCTATGCAGAGTTGCTCTTGGTTAACTTGCTTACGGTGTTGATTATTTGGATTTTGGATGGTACAAAGCTACTCAAGCATACAGCCACGAAGATTATCCTTTACGACCGCATCGAGAACACCAAGCATGGCAAGGAGGAAGACCTGAAAGCCGACCTCATCGAGCGCACAGGCCTCGACATCTCGAAGGTGGAGGTGGGACATATCGACTACCTGCGCGACGTGGCCTTCGTCAAGGTGTACTATAAGCCCATCGACGGCGAAGTGAATACAATTGATACGGTAACTAAACTGAAGGATTTTGATGTTTAATGTCACAAAACCGACAAAACTTACAAAACCTCTTTTGGGTTTAGGGAAAGCGGCCAACTGGCTCGCTTTCCGGCGGCAACCCAGTTGGGTGCCGCAGACCCAGACAAGAGTAGTTTTGAGGGTTTTGTAGGTTTTGTGAGAAAAAGATATGAAGAGGTTATTACTCATATTATTATTGTTGGTTTCGGTTGGCGCCTACGCGCAGAGTGAGCGTACGACCGACTTCGGAGGCATCGTCTCGACTGAGGTGGAGGCGGGCTTGGGCGGGCCTTTCGGCCTGTCGGCAGAGGAGGAACTGCGTTTCGACCATAACTTCTCGCAGTTCGACCGTTGGTTGAACTCGGTGGGGGTGGACTATACCTGCCTGCACAACCGGATGAACATCGGTCTCACTGCCGACTACGTCCGCCGTCACAATGACCGTGGCTATTACGAGAACCGCGGCCGATTGGGTTTTCAGGTGACCTACACGGAAGAATGGCGGCGCTTCAAGTTCCAGGTGCGCAGCAAGGCCATGGGCACCTTTTTCGATGAGCGCACGGGTGAACACCGTGTCAATCCAAGGCTGTATTGGCGCAACCGCGTGAAGGTGACTTATCAGCCCATGAACAGCCGTTGGAAATATGCACTCTCCACCGAATTGTTCTGGCTCACCAACGACCCCAAGAAAGGCGGGCTCGACAACCTACGCACCGTGCTCTCGGTGGACTATCGCCTTTCGAGACGCTATTACCTCTCCGCTTTTGCCCGCATGGATAACGACCTTTGGGTGACTGAGCCCGTGGATAGGTTCTATGTGGGTCTGACGTTGAAAGCGAAATATTGATTTTATTGTTTGTTGACGCTGCCTGCAGGCCTCATTTTCGTCTCTGACAATGTCCGTAAAGGGCGGAAATGTGTGTGGGGTAGTGAAAAAACCATAGACAAGCCCATAGACAATGAGGTGCGTTGGGATTTCCTAATACCTGAAATCCAACTTCTTACAAAATTCTTTCGTTGCTAATAGATAGACAAGCAGGTCGAAGGACTTGACATGTCATATTTTGCATTGGAGGATGGTGTATTTTTGTGCAAAACAAATGATGGAATTATTAACCTTAAAATCTAAAACTATGAAAGCAAAAGTCTTAGCTTTGAGCCTTACACTCATCGTATTGTTGGCGGTCACCTCTTGTAATAAGGAATATACCGTCACTGTAAACTCGAACAACGAAACATGGGGAACTGTCACAGGCAGTGGCTCATACGCATCTGGTGCCACGGCAACCCTTGCGGCTATACCTGCCACTGACTGCTTCTTTGTGAAATGGAACGATGACGTCACCGACAATCCTCGTACCATCACTGTCACCAAAGACATTACTTACACTGCCTATTTCGCTGAGAATACTGGCGAAACCTTCACTGTCACAGTCAATTCGAACGACGAAGCATGGGGATCTGTCACGGGCAGTGGTATTTACGCTGCTGGTGCTACGGCAACCCTTGCCGCTGTTCCGGCCGAAAACTACCTCTTCGTGAAATGGAACGATGAAGTCACCGACAACCCTCGCACCGTTACCGTGGCCAGCGACATCACCTACACCGCCTTCTTCGCAGAAAAGTCTGGCGGCAATTTTTCCTTCTCTGGTAAAGTACAGAAAGGTCCTTTCGTGACCGGCGCTACCATCACCGTCAACGAGCTCAACGAAAACCTGGGACAAACTGGCAAGTCGTTCACCACCTCTATCGCTTCCGACGACGGCAGCTTCAGCCTCAATAATCTTGAGATGGAATCGGATTTGGCATTGCTCTCTGGTAATGGTTTCTATTTTAACGAAGTGCTTGGACAGCTTTCGTCGGCACAGATTACCTTGCAAGCCATTGCTGACCTGACTGATGAAGAGACTGTCAACATCAATGTGCTGACCCACATCACCAAGTCACGCATCGAGACCCTTGTGGGAGAGGGCATGAGTTTCGCTGATGCCAAACGACAGGCTGAAGGGGAATTTCAAGACTTTCTCGGCGTGACCGAACATTTCAATCAAGGTTTCGAACAAATGTCCATCGCCTCGCAAGGTGACTTCAACGCCATGTTGCTTGCCTTCTCCATCATCCTGCAAAGGCCATCTAACAACATTGCGGTAGTTCCCACCCTTCCAGCCGAGTTGACCTGGCTCATGACTAGCCTCTCCACCGACTTCGCTGTCGATGGTGCCGTTAACGATGAAGCATTGGTTGATACGCTGCTCTACAATATCTCAATACAAAACCAGAGGTACATCAGGCAACGTATCCAAAACTATTATTCCGGACTAGGCCAAAATGTGGATATTCCTGACTTTGAGTCTTATATCGCGATGTTCCAAGCCGCACACCAGGAATTGGTCACAGAATTCATCTATCCCGACGAAGCCTCTCCTGCTCCGGAAATTGGTAACGATGGTGCAGTGCCCAACATCCTCGTGAAAGATGTGACACAATTCGACGGCACGCAAGCCTACGTTGTAGCGGCTATCACGCCTTTGGGGAAGAGCCTTAAGGTGAAAGTTACGGGAAACGTGCGTCTTGATGCAGGTCTCAATAACGGTTGGGTCTATACTGATTACACAACAAATGGTTTCACCATTGAGCCACAACGTCAAAACACGCTTGTCTCAATGCTCGTTTACCTCTTGGATGAAAACAGGGATGGTTCCGCTACCATTGAGTATTACGAAGACTCCGACACGCCGACCTTTACTAAGGTAATCACTTGGACAGGCGGATGGTCTCCCTTCAAATAAGTGGAATACACAAGCTCATTCAAAGTTGAAAGCGATGCCAATTCTCTAAATTAGGCAAGATTGCCCCCATCCGTAAAATTACTCAAATTTTACTCAAAAGCCGTTTTTCTCACAAAACGGCTTTTTTGTGTCACGGTTTTTGTATAGTTTTGTGCTCGGAAACCATCAAAATCTAATTAATATGAGTAATAGAATGAAAAAAATCGGCAGCATCGGCCTGTTGGCGGCCATGATGCTGCTTTGCTTCTTGCCCTCCTGTGGCAAGAAGGGGACCGGCGGACAGAATGCTGCTTTCGTTGAGCGCATCCAGCCCCTCAATGAGGCCTTGCTGCCGTTGCTCGACAGCTACACCTCGGGCGTGGTCGCCGCAGGCGAGCCCATCGTGGTGCGCTTCAAGAGTCCTGAGACGATGAAGGTGAAGTTTGGCGAGCCCATCCCCGCCAAGGCCTTCCAATTCACCCCTGCCCTGAAAGGCAAGGCCTACTGGGTCGATGAGAACACCGTCGGCTTCAAGTACGACAACATCGACAAGGAACAGAACTACATCTGTAAGTTCCATGTCTCCGATTTCGTGGACTGCGGCTCCGACCAAACCCTCGAGTTCGGCTTTGGCGTGCGCCGTCAGAACTTCAGCCTCGTGGCCCAGCAGCCCATCTGCAACTCGAACGAGACGATGGACTACAACCTGCGTATCGCTTTTGCCGTGCCCGTCGATCAGGACGATGCCGTCAAGCTGTTTGACGACGCCTTCCGCAACAGCCATCCCATTGAGATTACCTACTCGGGTAACAACATCTATGACTTCTTGGTCCAGAACTTTGAGCGTAAGAACGACAACTATGACGTTCATGTGGTCCTCAATGGCAAGGCTGTCGATTCAAAAGCCAAGATGGAACGCGACCTGACCATCTATGCCAAGAATGTCTTCGTGCCCGTCGGTTTCGACGTCGACCAAACCTCTGATCATGCCACCTTGCTTTTCAGCCAGCCGCTGAATGAGTCGCAGAATCTTACCGGTTTCATCACCACCCCAAGAAACTTAGGCTATAAGGCCGACATCAAGGGAAACAAGGTGGACTTCTACTTCGACAAGAGCAATGTCTATAGATATGAGTTGGACGAATTGAGGATTGGTGTGAACAGCGGCATCCGCTCGGCCAATGGCATGGTGCTCCAAGAAGATTATGAGTATGCCCTCGACCTCACCGAGGTGCAGCCTAAGGTGCGTTGGACCGACGAAGGCGTCATCATTCCCAATGTGGATGAGACGACTGTCTATTTCGACGCCATCTGCCTCAATGGTGTGACGCTGAGAATCATTCGTATCTTCGACGACAACATCCTCTCATTCTTGCAGGACAACGATTTGACCGAAACCTACGGCGTCCGTAAGGCTGGCCGTCTGGAGAAGAAGGTGCGTCTGGCTATTGACAATCCTTATCCGAACCAGTGGAAGACGTTCCCCATCGTGCTCTCCGATTACATCAAGGTGGAGCCGGGTGCCATGTATCAGCTGAGCCTCAACTTCGGTCCTGCCGACTACACCTTCGCTAGCGACGAGATGAAGCTTGCTTTGACCGACAACAACGATGAGAAGGAAGCCAATTACTGGGACGGCGAAGCCTACGACTACAAGGAATACCGCTACGATGGCGAATACGGCGACCCCCACGGCTACTATTATTATAACTATGTGGAGAAAAAGAAGAACATCGTCGTCAGCGACCTCGCTGTGACCGCAAAGATGGGTCGCAACGACCTGGTGGACGTCTTCGTCTTCAACATCTCCAATGCCAAGCCCGCTTCGGGTGCCGAGGTGACAGCCTACAACTACCAACGCCAAGAACTCAGCAAAGGCACTGTCGATGGCAAGGGCCATGTGCAACTGCAATGCGCCAACCGTCCCGCCTTTGTGGTGGCTGCCGACAGGAAGAGCAAGTCGGTGATTAAGTTGAACGATGGCAACGCCTTGTCGTACAGCCGTTTCAACGTTTCTGGTGAGTCCGTCGAGAAAGGCGTGACAGCTTTCGCCTACTCCAACCGTGGCGTGTGGCGTCCTGGCGACGAACTGCAGCTCAACCTCATGCTCAACGACATGGAATCGTCGGTTCCGGATGACTACCCCGTTGTCCTTGAAGTGATCGATGCCAATGGTCGTCTCTATGCCAAGCAGGTGAATACCAAGCCTGTCAACGACATCTACTGCTTCAACGTGAAGACCAACGTATCGGACGAAACGGGTCTGTGGACCGCTCGCTTCAAGGTGGGTACCAACACCATCACACAAAACCTCCGTGTGGAGACTGTGAAACCCAACCGTTTGGAAATCAAGATGGACCTGCCTGAGGTGGTGAGCCTCTCGCGCAACGAGCGCGCTGACCTGAATGCCAAATGGCTCAACGGTCTGAAAGCCACTAACTTGAAAGCCGATGTCGACCTGATGTTGCGCGGTGGTGAGACTACGTTCAAGAACTTTGCCAACTACTGTTTCGAGAATGAGACCCGGGGCTTCGAGCCTCAGGAGATTTCCCTCTTCAGTGGTCAACTGAATGCCGAAGGCAATGCGAGTGTGGGCTTTGGTCCTTTGGAGGATGTGTATGCCTCTCAGATGATGAATGGCACCTACGTGGTGAAGGTCTTCGAACAAGGCGGCGACTTCAGCATCGCTTCGTTTACGTCGAAGATCTCGCCTTACGAGCGTTATGTGGGTGTTGAACTGCCCAAGACCCTTTCGAAATATGGCAGCTACTACGACACCAACACGGACTGGAAGTTCAACATCGCTGTGGTCAACGAAAACGGCACGGCCTGCAATTCGTCGGTCGCCCTGGAGTACGCGCTCTACAAGTTGGATCACTACTGGTGGTGGTCGAGCGAGGATTACTATTCGCTGCAACGCTATGCCTCGGGCACTTACAAGGCCCCGTATGATAATGGTAACTTGACCTGTAACGGCACCACTTCGGTGACCTTCAACATCCCGAACGACAAATGGGGCAGCTATCTCCTCGTCGTTAACGACAAGCAGGGTGGACACACCTTCGCCAAGGTCATCAACTTCGACTGGGGTTATGGCCACTCGTCGAGCGAATCGGGCGCTCCTGCACAGCTGTCGATGAAGACCTCGGCTGAAAACTACGAGGTGGGTGAGAAGATCGTCGTTACCTTCCCCGCCAACGAGCAGGCCAAGGCCCTCGTCACCGTGGAAGCCAACGACCGTGTGCTGCAAAACATGCTGGTGGAGAACCTCGGCGAGGAAGGCAAGGTGAAAATCACCGCCACCGAGGAGATGATCCCGAATGTGTACATCTATGTGGCTTTGATTCAGCCTCATGATGCCAACAACGACCTGCCCATCCGTCTCTATGGCGTGGTGCCGGTGAAGGTGGAAAACAAGAAGTTGCAGCTTCAGCCCAACATCCAAATCCCCGAGACCACAAACACCAAGAAGAAGATTGACGTGAAGGTGAGCGAAGCCGCCGGACAGGCCATGACCTACACCTTGGCCGTCGTCGACGAAGGCATCCTTGGTCTGACCAACTTCAAGACCCCGAATCCTTATGGTTACTTCAACAGCAAGCAAGCTCTGAGCGTGCGCACTTGGGACAACTACGCCAGCATCGTTGATGCTTTCAGTGGTGAGTTGGGTTCCGTCTACGCCATCGGTGGTGACGGTGCTCTCGTCGCACAGGAAGTCACTTTGGACAAGCGCTTCAAGGCATACGCTGTCACTTTGGGCCCCTTCGAGCTGAAGGCTGGCGATACCAACACCCACAGCTTCGAAGTGCCGCAATGCTCTGGCGCTCTCCGCTTCATGGTGGTGGCCAAGGGTAAAGGAAAAGCTTTTGGCTCGGCTGACAAGAAGATGACCGTGGTCGACCCGATCAACCTCTTTGCCTCGGCACCGCGTGTGGTGGCTCCTGGAGATGAGCTCAACCTCAAGGTGCAGGTGCAAGCTCCCAATATGAAGAACAAGACCCTGGAGGTGAAGTTCAACAACAAGAACCTCAACCCCGTGGATGCTTTGCCAACGTCGGTGAAGATCGACGGTAACGGCGAAGGAATCGTGGCCGTTAGAACGACCATCCCCAAGACCATGGGCAATGCCGAACTGAACGTGTCGGTGACGGGTGATGGCTACACCGCCGAATCGTCGACGCAGATGCCTATCCGTATGCCTTACGCTGAGCGTCGCAACATCATTACCAAGGACATCGAAGCGGGCCAGACGGTTACTGTGCCGTTCAACCTTGAAGGCATGGATGGCACGCAGCAAGGCAACATCACCGTGTCGTCGCTGATGCCTGTCGACCTCTTCGGTCGCATCGACTACCTGATGGATTATCCGCACGGCTGCCTTGAACAGACCACCTCAAAGGCCTTCCCGCAGCTCTATCTGAACTACTTCGTCCAACTTGACGACAAGGAGAAGGCAGATTTGAAGAACAACGTCGAAACGGCCATCACCAACCTGAAGTCGTACCAGAAGTCCGACAACTCGATGACCAACTGGCCTGGCGGTAACTATACCGACCCGTGGACAGAGATCTACGCCTTGCATTTCTTGGTCGAAGCCAACAAGCAAGGCTACAACGTGCCGCAGTACTTCATGGATGGCCTGCTGAACTATCAAGCCGACCGTGCCAAGCAGTGGAGGAACAACCCCGACTATAAGCAGGGTGAGACCATCCAAGCCTACCGTCTATTCGTGCTGGCACTTGCTGGCAAGGCGGAGATGGGTGCCATGAACCGCTTCAAGGAACTTGAGATGAACTATGACCTCACCAAGGCATTGACCGCTGCTGCCTTCGCTCAGACGGGTAAGACTAGCATTGCGCAGAACCTCTTGCCCAAGGCGACCGATGGCCAAGCCATGTCCGACTACTACACGTCCTTCGGCTCCAAGACCCGCGACCTCGCCTTCTTGACCTACGTCCAGATGCTTTGCGACGTCGACAAGCAGACGGTGCAGAACAACGTCAACAACGTGTGCCGCATGCTGAGCTCCAACCGCTGGATGGACACTCAGTCGACTTCGTTCGCGCTCTTCGTCTTGGGCAAGTATGCCGAGAAGATGAACGTGGCCAACACCAACCTCTCCGCTACCGTCAAGGTGAATGGCGAGGAGCGTGCGCTGAACACCAACATGGCTTCAGTGGGCTTTGGTTACACGCCTAAGCTGGGCAACAACACGGTGGAGATCAAGAATAACACCGACCAAAAGATGGTGGCCAACCTCTTCACCAAGACCTCGGTCGCCGAATACGACATGAATGAAGGCGGCAACCTGATCAAGATGTCGGTGAACTACACCGATAAGAATGGTGCTCCTGTCAACCTCTCGGCACTCACCGCTGGTACCGATGTGAAGGTGCAGATCACGGTGCAGAACCCGAGCGAGTGGCAAGTCACTGAGCTGGCACTGTCATACTACCTGCCTTCGGGCTGGGAGTTGGTCAACGACCGCCTGATGGGTGACATGACGGGCAACGAAGGCGCCAAGCACCTCGACCTGCGTGACGACCGTGCCTACTTCTACTTCGACCTCATGCCTGGTGCGAAGAAGACCTTCAACTTGAAGGCCAACGCCACCTACGAAGGCAATTACATGATTCCCGCCGTCCGTTGCGAGGATATGTATAACAACGAGATCTTCTACCAAGTGCCTGCAAGAGGGTGCGTGGTGAAGTAAAAATGTTTGAATAATGAAATGGCTCGCAAGACATAAGAAAACAAAAATTGTATTCATGGTCCTTGCGGGCCTTTTCATTGCCTTTTTGTGCATCCCCGTGCCGCGCTTCGACAAACCGTATTCGACGGTTTTGACGGCGAAAAACGGCGAGCTGCTCGGTGCGAAGATTGCCGACGACGGACAGTGGCGCTTCCCTGCCACCAACAACTATTCCCCAAAATATGTGGCCTGCCTGCTAGAATACGAAGACCGATGGTTTTTCTTCCATCCAGGCTTCAACCCTGTGGCTTTCGTGAAGTCGTTCATCGACAATATGAAGGCAGGGGAGGTGGTGCGCGGCGGAAGCACCATCTCCATGCAGGTGGTGCGCATGTCGCGCGACAACCCACCACGTACCTACACTGAAAAGCTCTGGGAGGTCATCCTGGCCATGCGACTGGAACTGCATTACTCCAAGAGGTCTATCCTTAACATGTATGCCGCCAATGCGCCCTTCGGGGGCAATGTGGTTGGCATCGATGCGGCGGCATGGCGTTATTTCCACACCACGCCCGACGAGCTCTCCTGGGGCGAGGCGGCCACTCTTGCCGTGCTACCCAACTCGCCAGCGCTGATTCACCCTGGCCGCTCACGCGATCGTTTGGAGCAGAAACGCGACGAACTGCTGCAATGCATGCCCAATGCCAAGGCCTACATCCCAAGGCGGTTCCATGCCCCCAAGCTCTCGGAGGAAGACGCCGAGCTGGCCATGATGGAAAACATCCCCGACAAGCCTTTCGACATGCCCATGCTGGCCTACCATTACCTCAGCGACCAAGACAGATGGCATCATGGGCAGCATATCAATTCTACCCTCGACTATAACTTGCAGCAGTCTGTATTGGATATCATGCACCGCCACCACGAGGCCAATGTGATCAATAATATCGACAATGCCGCGGTCTATGTCGTGGATTATCTGAACGATGAGATTGTGGCGTATGTGGGCAACAACAGCGACGCAGCCGATGCCGCCATGGTCGACATGGTGAAGGCGCAACGCTCCACTGGAAGCATCTTGAAGCCTTTCCTCTTTGCCGCCATGTTGGACGAGGGCACGTTGTTGCCTGAGATGGTCCTGCCTGATGTGCCGATGAGCCTGGCGGGCTTCACGCCAAAGAACTACAGCGGCGAATACTGGGGTGCGGTGCCTGCCGACAAGGCCTTGCAGAACTCGCTGAATGCGCCTTTCGTGCATCTGCTGCGTGAATATGGCCAGCAGCGTTTCCATGGGTTGCTGAAGCAGCTGCCGTTGAAGGGCATCGTCTTCGAAGCGGAGCATTATGGCCTGTCGCTCATCGTGGGCGGTGGCGAGGCTTCGCTTTACGACATCACCAATGCCTACGCCAAGATGGGTCGCAAATTGGCGGTTCATGTGAATGAGAGCTACGACGCCAAGGTGGACGAGAAGGAGTCGCCCTTCTCGGCGGAAGCCATCGCTGAGACTTTCAATGTGATGAAAGGCTTGACGCGTCCCATGAGCCAGATAGGGTGGGGCAGTTTCTCCTCCTCGACGCAGGTGGCCTGGAAGACGGGCACCAGCTTCGGCTTCAAGGACGCTTGGGCGGTGGGCCTCACCGACCGTTATGTGGTGGGCGTCTGGGTGGGCAACTCCGATGGTGAGGGCCGTCCTGGAATTACGGGTGTAGGCGTAGCGGCTCCAATCCTTTTTGATGTTGTGGGTAAATTGAACGACAGTTACCGATATCCCGCCAACACCTCGGAAAGCATAGAGATTGAGGTCTGCGCCGAGTCGGGTTATCCCAAGTCGGAGTATTGCCCGCATACCAAAAAGATCCGTGTGCCCAATGTGGAAAACCAAACGGGTGTGTGCCCTTATCACAAGAAGGTGTTTTTGGATGAAACGCGGCAGTTCCAGGTGTTGCCCGACTGCTATCCCGTCGACCAGAAGTGCTATGAGGTGTATTATGTGTTGCCGCCCGTGATGGAGTGGTTCTACAAGAGGCACTCGCCTTTGTATCGTCCCATGCCAGCCTTCTATCCTGGCTGTGGCACGGCACATCCCGACGAGGTGATGGCCTTTGTCTACCCCAAGAGCGATGCCAAGGTGAGCATCCCCATCGGCATCCGTGGCGATCGCCAGCAGGTCATCTTCGAGATTGCACACCGCAACCCGCAGAAGACCATCTATTGGAACCTCAACGACGAATTCTTAGGTGCCACTCGCCTCAACCACCAGATGCCCATCGATGTGGAGAAAGGCGTCTACCACCTCCGCTGTGTCGACGAGGACGGGGTGGAGCTGAACAGAAGGATTGTGGTGCAATAAACCGGCCCTTCGACAGGCTCAGGGACTTTGCATTTACCACGCATACGCCTCAGCCGTCATCCATTTGCCCTGCACTTTCAGCACGTGCTCAATCACATCGCGCACAGCGCCCTTGCCGCCAGCCTTCTCGCTGACAAACTTGCTGATGGCCTTCACCTCGGGCGAGGCATCGGCGGGACAGGCAGGCAAACCCACGCACTGCATCACGCGCAGGTCGGGGATGTCGTCGCCCATGAAGATGATTTCCTCTGGCTTCAAGCCCTTCTCTAGCATGTATTCCTTGAGCTTCAACACTTTGTCGGGGATGCCGGTGAACACGTCAGTCACGCCAAGGCTATTCATCCTGACTTCCATCGAGGGACAGATGGCACCCGAGATGACGGCCACGTGGTAGCCTAATTTGGAGGCCAGCTGCAAGGCATAGCCGTCTTTCACATTGGTGGCGCGCCAAGGGTGTCCGTCATGGTCACTGAAAACGGTGCCGTCGGTCATCACGCCGTCGTAGTCGAAGATGAAAGTGGTGATGGGGGAGAAGTCGATTTCGTTCATGGATGCTCGTTTTGAGGCTCAAAAATACGGTTTTTTTGTCAAATGCCACTTGATAACGTAAAAATGCTTAATTTTGCACTTTATTTTACGGATTTATGAGAATCAGACATCAAAACGATAACGTTGAAGAGATTGTGGCCGCCACGATAGAGGCCATGGAAGCCGTCAAAGGCAAGGACATCGTCACCCTCGACCTGAGGGAAATCACCACCGCCGTGACGGATTATTTCGTCATCTGCCACGCGCCCTCAAAGACGCAGGTCGATGCCATCGCCGACAAGGTGGAGGAACTGGTATTTGAAAAGACGCACAGCAAACCTTACCACGTGGAGGGTCGCGACAATACGGAATGGATTTTGATAGACTTCGTCGATGTCGTCGTTCATGTGTTCTTGGAATCAGCCCGTGGCTATTACAAATTGGAGGAGCTTTGGGCCGATGCCGAAAGAATCGTGAAAGAGGCAGAGGAGTAATCTTTTCAAAATCAAAATTTTACAATGGAGAATAACGAGAATAGAGGGTTCGGCAACAACCCGAACCACCCTAACCAACCGAACCAAAAGCCCAATGGCAAAAGGCGGTTCAACTTGATGTGGGTGTATGCCATTTTGGCAATCGTCCTCATCGGGGTGAATTTCTTTGGCAGGGGTACACGTACACCACAAGAGGATATCGATCAGGGTAAGTTTATCGAACTGCTGGAGAAGCAACAGATACAGCGGATCGACTTGGTCAACAACAAGGAAGCTGAGGTGTATCTCAATCAGAAAGGCTTGTCGGAGTATTTCCCTGAGGTGACTCCCGACGCTGAGGGCACCACTACGACACCGAGCTATACCTTCCGCATCGGCGACCTCGGCCGTTTCGAAGAGATGGTGGAGAATGTACAAAAGGAGAAAGAGATCAAAGAGCCGGTGTATATCAACAATGTGGAACGCAAGAGTTGGGTCTCCGATTTTTTGATTGGCTGGCTGCCTTTCATCATACTGATTGTGATTTGGGTCGTCATCATGCGCGGCATGGGCCGTGGCATGGGTGGCGGAGGCGGCGCAGGCTCGATTTTCAACATCGGCAAGTCGCGCGCCCAACTCTATGACAAGAATACCAGCGTCAACGTGACATTCAAGGATGTGGCGGGTCTGGAAGAAGCCAAGGTGGAAATCATGGAGGTTGTCGACTTCCTGAAGAATCCTGAAAAATACACCAAACTGGGCGGCAAGATCCCGAAGGGCGTGCTGTTGGTAGGCCCTCCCGGAACGGGTAAGACCCTGTTGGCCAAGTCGGTTGCTGGCGAGGCCAATGTGCCTTTCTTCAGCCTCTCGGGCTCCGACTTCGTGGAGATGTTTGTCGGCGTGGGTGCCTCGCGCGTCCGCGACTTGTTCAACAACGCTAAGCAAAAAGCCCCGTGCATCATCTTCATCGATGAGATCGACGCCATCGGTCGTGCCCGTGGCAAGAGTGCCATCACGGGCGGCAACGACGAACGTGAGAGCACCTTGAACCAGCTGCTTACTGAGATGGACGGCTTCGGCACCAACTCGGGCGTCATCGTGTTGGCCGCCACCAACCGTGCCGACATTCTCGACAAGGCCCTGCTTCGTGCAGGTCGCTTCGACCGCCAGATTTACGTCGAGTTGCCTGACATCGTCGGCCGTAAGGAGATCTTCGAGGTGCACATGCGTGGCTTGAAGCTGGGCAACGATGTTGACAAGGACTTCTTGGCCAAGCAGACCCCGGGCTTTTCGGGTGCCGACATCGCCAATGTGTGTAACGAGGCCGCTCTGATGGCTGCCCGAAAAGGCAAGGAAGAAATCGACAAACAGGACTTCTTGGATGCCGTTGACCGCATCATTGGTGGTCTTGAGAAGAAGAATAAGATCATCACGCCTGAAGAGAAGAAGGTCATTGCCTTCCACGAGGCTGGTCACGCCACGACGAGCTGGTTGCTGCAATATGCCCATCCGTTGGTCAAGGTGACCATCGTGCCGCGCGGCAACTCGCTTGGTGCAGCATGGTATCTGCCCGAGGAACGTCAAATCACCACCAAGGAGCAGATGTATCACGAGATGATTGCCACCTTGGGCGGTCGTGCCGCCGAGCAGGTGGTCTTCGGCCAGATTTCGACCGGAGCTTTGTCCGACCTTGAAAAGGTGACCAAGCAGGCATTTGCCATGGTGACCTATTACGGCTTGGACGAGGAAATCGGCAACAGAAGTTACTACGACTCGAGCGGTCAGCAAGACTACAGCCTGACGAAGCCTTACAGCGAGAAGACAGCTGAAACCATCGACAAGGAGGTGAGCAAGCTCATCGAGAAGGCCTATCAGGAGGCTATTGCCATTTTGACAGACCATCGTGATGGCTTGTCGCAGTTGGCCAACAAGCTCATCGAAGAGGAAGTCATCTTTGGTGAAGACTTGGAACACATCTTCGGCAAGCGTCCGTGGAACAATTCCGAAGACGAGAAACTGAAAGACGCAGCCTTGAAGGCGGCTGAGAAAGAACCTGAAAACGCTTAAACGCCATGGCTTGGGACAACAAAGGAGAAAACAAGGACGCCACCTTCAAGGAACAGATGCTCGCCAAGGTGCGCAATGCCCTCATCGAGCGTCAGGAGGCTTTGTTTAAGGACATCGACAAACGCACTGAGACCTGGGTGCCCATCAAGGAAGAAGACGGCACAGCCATCACCTTTGTGCAAAATTTTAAGGAACATGGCGGCATCTTCATCTATTTGGAGAGCGAGGCCGAGTTTGCCGAGTGCATCAGACAATTGGCACCGGAGAATGGTTGGGAGCCAATATGGTGCACCAGCCCTAAGATGAAGCAGATGCTGAGCAAATATGGCGTTCCTTTCACGGATAGCAAAGAGCGTGAGCCCAAGCAGAAACTCGTCAGCCTGACGGGCTGCGAGTGTTTGGTGGCGCAGACGGGTAGCATCGTCCTCTCCGACGCCATGACGCAGTCGCGTGAGGCCTACGCCTTGCCCGACATCCTTTTGGTGTATGCCACCACCGACCAAATTGTCCCCGGTATGCGCACGGCTTTCCAAACTGTGAAGCGGAAATACGCCAAAAACAAGCCCTCACAGATGACTGTCATCACGGGGCCGAGTCGCAGCACCGACATCGAACAGACCCTTGTCATTGGTGCCAGCGGCATCCGCCAGGTGGCGGTGTTCCTTGTGGACGAAGAATGATAATAAATGCTGAATGTTGAATGTTGAATGTTGAATGCTGAATGCTGAATGAGCCTACTATTGGGGTAATCATTCCTAATTCCGCATTCCTAATTCCGCATTCCTAATTCCGCATTCTATTGTAGTTGCTTAATAATATCTTCTATCGAAACCCCTTCCGCTTCAGCCGTGTAATTGCGGATAATGCGGTGACGCAGAATCGGGACGGCCACACGCTGTACGTCCTCGATGTCGGGTGAGTATTTGCCCGTCAGCAAAGCGTTGGCCTTGGCGCCGATGATGAGGTATTGCGAGGCACGAGGACCAGCGCCCCAACTGAGGTAACGGTTGGCCCACTCGTGGGCTTTCTCCGTGTGGGGACGGGTTTTCGCCACCAGATTCACTGCATATTCGTAAACGTTGTCGGGCACAGGCACGCGACGCACCAATTGCTGGAAATACAGGATTTCTTCAGGCGACAACACGGCATTCACCTCGGCGACACTGCCCACGGTCGTACTCTTCACGATGTCGATTTCCTCCTCGTAGGAAGGATAGTCGAGCATGAGGTTAAACATGAAACGGTCCAACTGGGCTTCGGGCAGGGGATAGGTGCCTTCCTGCTCGATGGGGTTTTGGGTGGCCAAAACGAAGAATGGCTCCTGCAGCTTGTAGGTCTTGCCCGACACGGTGATGCTCTTCTCCTGCATGGCTTCAAGCAAGGCGGCCTGCGTCTTGGGCGGGGTACGGTTGATCTCGTCTGCCAAGACGATATTGGCGAAGACAGGTCCCTTGATGAATTTGAACTGTCGTGTCTCATCCAAGATCTCCGTACCCACAATGTCGGAAGGCATCAGGTCGGGGGTGAACTGGATACGGCTGAAACTCAAGCCTAAGGCTTTGCCTATGGTATTGACCAACAAGGTTTTGGCCAAGCCAGGCACGCCGACGAGCAGCACATGGCCTTGGCAGAAGATGGACAGGATGGTGTCATGGATGATGTCATGCTGTCCGACGATGACTTTGCCGATTTCCTTGCGGAGGGTCTCATATTTCTCGACAAGCGCCTTGGCACCGTCGACATCTGAAGCGTAGTTTGTCATTGAAAATTCCAATCGTAATAAAAATCATTGTTCTTGTAGGCTTCGTCCAAGCGGATGTAGGCCTTGCCAGCTTTGTTGGCCACCCATTTTTCGATGGCTTGCTGGCGTTTTTGGGCCAAAGCCCAGCTTTGGATGAGGCTGTAGTCATCCTTCAGGTTGGCCTGATGGGCTTCTTTCTGGCGCTTGACCATGACGAGACGGAAAGCGTCGTTGTTTTCGTTGGTGGTCATGGGAATGGCATCGCTTACCTGTCCTACCTCAAGACGGCTGATGACGAAAGCCAGGTTTTTGTATTCGGCATAGTAGTCTTCAAGCTCTTTCAAGTCTTGCATGCTAAGCCAGTTCCCACCTGTGGCGGCGTTGCTGAGGTAGCCACCGTTGCTTTTCGAGTCATCGTCGCTGAATTTCTTGCAAGCCTCTTCGAATGTCATGTCACCGTTGCGGATGAGCTGTGCTACCGAGTCGAGCTGGTTTTGGGCTTTCTCCAAAGCCTCTACGGGCACTTTGGCTTTCAATAGGATATGACGACAATTGACGGTCTCGCCTCGGCGCTCAATCAGTTGGATGATATGGAAGCCATGCTCGCTCTCCACCACATCCGAGATTTCGCCGTCCCTGAGGTTAAAAGCGACATTCTCGAATTCGGGGACATACACACCTTTGCCGGCAAAGCCGAGTTCGCCGCCTTGGCTGGCCGAGCCTCGGTCTTCTGAATAAAGCACTGCCATGGTGGCGAAGCTGCTCTCGCCTTCAAGGATGCGCTTACGGATCTGGTAAAGGCGGTCTTTCACCTGCAGCTTCTCGTCGATGCTGACAGGCGGACGCTTCACGATCTGCACTATTTCGTAGCTGGGGCTGATGGTCGGCAGGCTGTCCTTGGGGATATCGTTGAAGAAGTCTTTCACCTCTTGTGGCGTCACCTTCACATTTGCCATGATCTTGGCTTGCACTTGTTCCTGCAGCATGTTGTCTTTCGCGGCCTGTCGCACTTCCTCTTTGATTTCCGACATGCTCTTTCCGAATTGGGCTTCCATCTTCTCCTGCGAGCCGAAACGGCTGACTAAGATTTGGATTCTTCTGCTCAGCTCGTTGTCCACCTGATCTTCAGTGACGGTGATGCTATCCATCTCAGCCTGGTTGAGCATGAGCTTTTGGAGAAGAAGCTCTTCCAAAATACGGCTTCTCACTTCCTTACCCGTGCCATCGGCCATGCCTTGCAGGCGGTATTGGATGTATTGGTTCTCGATGTCGGATTGCAGGATGATGTTCTTTCCGACCACGGCCACCACCTTGTCGACCACCTGTGGCTGACGGTTTTGTGCCATCATTGGCAAGGCCAAAAACAGCAGTGCTATGATAATCCAGTTTCTTTTCATTATCTCATTTCAATATTTGATTCTCAATATTTCTCGGCTGCCACACTGTGACAGCCCTACAACTCCTAAATAATCACTCCTGACTTCTCATTCATCATTCATCATTCCACATTCATCATTCCGCATTCCTCATTCCGCATTCCTCATTCCTCATTTCAAATTCGGTGATCCCACATAAACCTCAAACGCTTCCTCGTTTTTTGCTTTCTCATACAGCGCTGTTTGCATCTCTTCGATCATGGCTTGTTTGCGTTGGGCCAGGATGACGCTCTTGATGTTGTCGCGCACCATCTCCATGGGCGAGGTGCTTTCTTCCAACAGGTAGTCCACAAAACGCACCATATAGGTGTAATTGTTCACGTCGAAACTAACGAACTTGTTCTTTTTCAGGAAGCTCTCGGCATTGAAGATCTGAATCGGGACGATGTTGGTCAGTTCGTCCAGACGTAGCCATTGGTCTACGTCGACAAAGCTCTTCACAGCGTAATAATTGGCTTGGATGTCGATGTTTTGAAGCATCAGCGTGTCGGGGTCATTCAGTAGTTTCTTGAAGTCGGCTTTCTGCTTGCAGTCTTCGTCGAGTATGACGTAGGCCACGCGCACCATGGTGTTGCGCAGTTGGAAGTCTTCTTTGTTCTGCTCGTAGTATTCGGCAATCTCGTCTTCGCTGACGATAGTGTCCAGCTTTTGGTCGATGAGTTGGCTTTCGTAGGCGTAGATGACCAAGGAGTTGCGGTACTCTTCCATCTGTTTGTCGAGGTTGAGTGCTTCCTTGTTGAGGTTGTTCTCAGCCTGATGGATAAGCACTTGCCTCCTGATCCACGAATCGATGAAGGTGCTGACCCGCTGGATGCTGTCCATGGTGCCCGCTCCTTCGGGCACGATGCCCTGAAGGTCCGACTCGTAGAGGTATTTACCGTAGCACTCGGCCACCACCACTTCCTTCGAACTCTTCTGGAAATAGTCGCAGCCCGCCAACAGCACGAGGAAAGCGATACCGATCAGAACGCTGAATTTCTTCATTTATACAGTTTCCTGACTTTATCCAAGACTTTCTCGTTGATTTTGACAGGATAGCGTTCCTTCAGCGACTTCACCCACTTCTGTTCCAGTTCCACTTGGTAGTCGGAGGTGACGAGGCCACGGGCTTCCTTCAAAGTCTTTTGTTCAGGTTTGCGCACTTCTCTGATGCAGACGATGGTAGTCGACTGGTCGACGGTGGAGGGGATTTCGTTTCTGACGCCCACCTTCCATTCGGTCTGGTCCACGAAGTTGTTGTCGCCTTTTTGATAGTAGCCTTTGCGCACGAAGACGCCAGCAATAGAGTCGCGGTGTACGGTGTTTCTCAAGCTATCGAGCTCGATGCCTCCGTCCAACAAAGCCTTAACTTTGGGCAACGATTCGGGACGGGCAATCGTGATGATGGTGGCGTAGGCACGGTCTTCCCACATGTATTTGGAAGCGTTGCGCTGATGGAATTCCTCCAAACCGAGTGTGTCTTTCACGGCCTTGTCCCACACTTCCCTGTCCATAAGGTCGAAAAGCATGATGCCGTCTTTATATTCCTGTACTAAGGCTTTGAACTCGGGGTATTTCTCTTCGAGGTGGGCATCGGCATAGTCCAAAACAATGCCATTGGAGAAATTTTCATACAGCTGATAGGCGTAGGTGGCGGGCGAGACGAACTTCTGCGTCGTCATGTTCTTCTTGATGTAGTCGACGAATTCGCTCACCTTGGTGGGTTTGCCTTCAAGCGAGAACAGGGCGGCGTCTATGTCAGCCTTGTCGGAGGGCTCGTAGGCCTTGCGAAGGATGCTGCTGTCGACGGTGGCGATGAAGGCTTCCAGGTTTTTGTCGTTTTGCTTGAACTTGTACTCTTTCTTCACCTGCTTCAGCACCATCTCTTCCGATTTCTTGGAACGCATGTCCTTTTCGATGCGTTCAGCAAGGCCTTGCTTTTCTTTCTCGAAAGTGTTCACTCCTGAGGTGCTCAACAGTTTGATGATATGGAATCCGTAGTTGGTGCGTACGGGTTTGGCAATCTGACCAGCTTCCAGCGATTTGCAGGCTTCGATGAATTCGGGGACGATGCGGCTGACGGTGAAGGGACTCAAAGCGCCGTCGCGGGCTATGGTACCCTTGTCGTCGGTGTATTGACGCACCTTGTCGGCCCAGTTATTGCCGTCTTTGTCCATCAGTTCCTTATAGATGTTGTCGGCCTTTTGTCTCATGGCACTCACTTCCTCTTCGGGAGCATCAAAAGGCAATTGCAGGAAGATGTGGGCGGCTTGGATGGAGCCCATGGCGTCGGTCACGCTCTGCACCTTGATGATGTGGTAGCCGAAGTCGCTGCGCACAGGCATCGAGATTTCGCCTTCCTTAGTGTTGTAGGCACCGGTTTCAAAGGGATAAACCATGTCGAAGACGGTGAAATAGCCAAGGTCGCCGTGGTTGCCGGGACGGGCAGGGGAGTCGGCGGTGGCCTTCATGCCTTTGGCTGAGGGATCCTCAGAATATTTGTCGGCCAGGGCGGCGAAGTCGGCACCTTTGGCCAAGGCCTTCTTGCGGACGTCCATGGCTTTGTTGTAGGCTTTCAGTGTGTCCGAAGGAAGGGCGTTCTTGTCGCAACGGATGAGGATATGCGAAGCGCGTATGTCCTTCTGCTTGCGCTGGTAAGCCTCTTCGATGAGCTCTTCAGTGATATCGTCGCTACTCATGAAGGGCTTGGCCAACTGCTTGCGGTAGCCTGCCAGTTCGTTCTGGAACTTGGCGCTGGTGTCTAATTGAAGGCGCTCGGCCTCCATCACCTTCATGCGGAAGGTCGTGAAGAGGTCGAGATAATCGTCAACGGATTTCTTTTCGATGACATCGCTCTTGAGGTTGTTCTTGTAATATACGTCGCAGAACTCCTTCACGGTGATGTCCTGGTCGCCAATGGTCATCAAAACTTGCTTGTCGAGCTTCGACTGTGCATTGGTCAAAATTGCTGGCATGATAAACGATGCCAACACAAACAGTTTCAAAAAGTTACACTTTTTCATTTCTGATATCTTAGTTTGCTTGTTATATTCAATAACGCGGATTGCCTATGGTTATTATTTCAAGGAGCCTTCCACTTCGAGGCCTTCATTGAGGACATGAAGGTCAGTGACGTCGACTTTCTCGAACACGGTCTTCACGTTTTCGATTTGGCCCAGATGGATGAGAAGCTGGCTTTCGGGACGCTTTTCGATTAATCCTTCGGGTAGCTTATCTCTCAGCAGGCTGAGCACAGTGGTGAGCATGGTGTCCGAACCCAATCCGGCATCAAGTTGCAACAGCAAGTCGCTTCCCGTCAGCTCTTTGATGAGTAGGTTGGCCGAGATGTCTTTTTTGATGAAGCCCAAGTTGAGGGGATAGGTCACGCGCAGGGTCTTCCCGTTAACGAAAGCAAGTCCGATCTGTTGCTTGGCCTTTTCTGCAATGAGGTTTTGCAGCTCAGGAAATGATATGGATGCCTTCATCAGCTTCTCTTGCTGTAGTTGGGGGCTTCTTGGGTGATCGTCACATCGTGCGGATGGCTTTCGAGAATGCCCGAGTTGGTGATGCGGATGAACTTGGCTTTCTTGAGTTCTTCGATGGTGTGCGAACCTGTGTAGCCCATGCCTGAGCGCAAGCCACCGACCATCTGGTAGACAACCTCGGAGAGCGTGCCTTTGTAGGGGACACGACCTGCGATGCCTTCGGGGACGAGCTTCTTCACGTCTTCCACGTTGTCCTGGAAATAACGGTCCTTCGAGCCTTGTTGCATGGCTTCGAGCGAGCCCATACCACGGTAGGTCTTGAACTTACGGCCTTCGTAGATGATGGTGTCGCCTGGCGATTCGTCCACGCCAGCAAAGAGCGAGCCTGCCATGATGGAGGAGGCGCCTGCGGCCAAGGCCTTCACGATGTCGCCCGTATAACGGATACCACCGTCGGCGATGATCGGGATGCCCGTGCCTTCCAAAGCTTTTGCCACGTCCATGACGGCGGTGAGCTGCGGCACGCCGATGCCAGCCACCACGCGCGTCGTGCAGATGGAGCCAGGACCGATACCCACCTTGATGGCATCGGCGCCAGCCTCGGCCAAAGCCTTGGCGGCTTCTGCGGTGGCAATGTTACCGGCAACGATGTCGATGTCAGGATAGTTGGCCTTCAGGTTGCGCACCATGTCGATGACGCCTTGCGAATGGCCATGGGCAGTGTCGACGACCAAAGCATCCACACCTGCATCGACCAAAGCTGCGGCGCGTTCAAGGGTGTTGGCGGCGATGCCCACGGCAGCGGCCACGCGCAGACGACCGCGCGAGTCCTTGCAGGCGTTGGGGCGTGCCTTCACCTTAATGATGTCTTTATAAGTGATGAGGCCGACGAGGTGGTTGTCCTTGTCGACCACAGGCAGTTTCTCGATTTTGTATTGTTGTAGGATGTCTGCAGCCTTCTCAAACGACACCTCGGTGGTGGTGATAAGGTCTTTGCTCGTCATTACCTCAGCGATGGGACGGTCGAGGCCGCGCTCGAAGCGCAAGTCACGGTTGGTGACGATGCCGACGAGCTTGTTCTGGCTGTCGACGACGGGGATGCCACCGATGTGGTATTCACTCATCAAGTCGAGGGCGTCTTTCACGGTGGCGTCGACGTGGATGGTCACCGGGTCGCTGATCATGCCGTTTTCGGCACGTTTCACCTTGCGCACCTCGGCGGCCTGCTTGCCGATGGTCATGTTCTTATGCAGCACGCCGATGCCGCCTTCTTGGGCGATGGCGATGGCCATGCGGCTCTCCGTCACGGTGTCCATGCCGGCAGAGACGACGGGAATGTTAAGGTCGATATGGCGTGAGAACTTGGTCTTCAAGCTTGTCTCACGGGGAAGTACGTTACTATAGGAAGGGACCAAAAGGACATCGTCGTAGGTCAGGCCTTCACCAACAAATTTTTCATTATCAAGTGCCATGGCGGATTAGGTTTTAATTAATCTGCAAAGGTACGTTTTTTTTCGATTGTATAGGTAGTTGTAGGCCTAAAAAATGGCAAAAGCCACCGAAAACGATGGCTTTTGCGTTCAAAAAGTGGAGATGGAGGGAGTCGAACCCTCGTCCAAACAAGGAACCCCCAGGCTTTCTACATGCTTATTCCGCTATTGGTTTTCGTGCCGTGCAAGGGAGCGAACGCCCTAAACGCGACCTTATCTCCTAGGTTTCGCCTCGTCGTCGGAGCACCGACAAGACTATCCCGAAATTGATTAGCACCCCGGGCTCAGGCCGGAATCAGGAATCTCCACCTGCGGGATGTTTCGTCCACCCACCTTGTGAGCGGATTAAGCCAGTAATCTACTGTACTTCGATTAGGCAGCGAAAGCGTAGTTATTCTCGCCAATTATTCTTTTGCAGTCAAGATTAACGAGCGTCACTGCGAGGCTCGGCATGCTTACATGACAATTCATCTTGCTGTCAAAACCATACATCCCCATTTTTATAATTGAGAATTGAAAATTGACAATTGATAAATATGATTGTCGTCTTCAAAGAACGGGCTGCAAAAGTACAGCTATTTTCATTACCCCGCAAGGGGGAGAATCTCTTTTTTAGTTCAGCGGGTTACCGAATCGCACCACGTCGTCCTTGGTGATGGTGCTACCGCAGAGGATGACGAGGCGTTCCACGATGTTGTGCAACTCACGGATGTTGCCTGTCCATTGGTATTGCTGCAAAGCCTCGATGGCATCCGGCTCGAAGGTGGGGGCGACCTTGCCCATGTCTTGCGAGAGCGAATCTACGAAACTTTGCACCAGGAGCGGAATGTCGTCTTTGCGCTCGCGCAAGGGTGGCACTTGGATGACGATGACGCTCAAGCGGTGGTAGAGGTCTTCGCGGAAGTTGCCCTTCTCGATCTCGGCCTTCAGGTTCTTGTTGGTAGCGGCAACAATCCTTACATTCACAGGGATTTCCTTCTCGCCGCCTACGCGCACGATCTTGTTTTCCTGCAAGGCACGCAGTACCTTGGCTTGGGCCGAGAGGCTCATGTCGCCAATCTCGTCCAAGAAGAGGGTGCCGCCATCGGCTAACTCGAAGTCGCCCTTTTTCTGTTTGATGGCTGAGGTGAACGACCCTTTTTCGTGTCCAAACAGTTCGCTTTCTATCAATTCGGAAGGTATGGCGGCGCAGTTCACCTCGATGAAGGGACCGCTGCCTCGGGTGCTGAGCTCGTGCAATTGCCTGGCGACGAGTTCCTTACCTGTTCCGTTCTCACCTGTGATGAGCACCCTCGCGTTGGTGGGTGCCACCTTGGCAATCATGTCCTTGACCTCCAGCATGGGTGCCGACTCGCCAATCATCTGGTTTTGGATCTTGACGGCTTTTTTCAAGACTTTGTTTTCGGTGGTCAGGTTCTTCTTGTCCAGAGCGTTGCGCAGTGTGATGAGCAGGCGGTTCAAGTCGGGCGGTTTGGGGATGAAGTCGAAGGCGCCTTTCTTGATGGCTTCCACTGCGGTCTCGATGGTGCCATGGCCCGAGAGCATGATGACGGGCACATCCGACTCTTTTCGGATGGCTTCGAGGGTCTCTATGCCGTCCATCTCCGGCATCTTGATGTCGCAGAAAATGGCGTCAAAGTCTTGTTCCTTAATATGTTGTAAGGCCTCCATGCCTGTTGAGGCATCAGCCACCTGATAGCTTTCGTTCTCGAGGATATCGCGTAACACCCTGCGGATAGGGGCCTCGTCGTCGATGATGAGTATCTTGGTCATCTTTTTAGTCCTTATTTTTGTGCAAAGATATACTTTTTTTGAATGCAGAAATCGAAGATTCAACGAAGTTAATGCGGAATGCGGAATGCAGAATGGGAAAACTTCATATATTTGCAATCTAATTGTTTAGAGATGAAGAGAATTATTGTGTTCTTTGTTTTGCTGTTTTGTTTGCAAACGGCTCTTTTTGCGCAGGATACGTTGCCTGCTCCGACGTCCTATCGCGTCAACAAGGTGTCTTTCAATATGGTTAGAGTCGAGAAAGGCGGTTTCTGGATGGGAGCCCAACATTTGGATACAGCCGAGTTCAACTACGATCGCTTGTCGCAAACCGACGAACTTCCGGTGCATTACGTGAAGATGCACGAGGATTACTATATCGGCCAGACCGAGGTGACGCAGAAGCTTTGGAAGGAGGTTATGGGTTATAATCACAGCCGTTACAAATGCTCGAAACGACCTGTGACCGATGTCAACTATTATGAGGTGCAGGAGTTTCTGCGTCGCCTCGACAGTATCACAGGGATGCAGTTCCGACTGCCCACCGAGGAGGAATGGGAGTATGCGGCACGCGGAGGGAAATACACAAAAGGCTGCATCTATAGCGGCAGCAACGAGGTGGATCGTGTGGCCTGGCATAACGGCAATGCCCGCAAAACCAAAAAGGTGAAGAAACGTAGTGCCAATGAGTTGGGCATCTACGACATGAGTGGCAATGTCTGGGAATGGTGCGATAGCAAGTACCGCTATTTCGATAAGGAACGGAATGCCTCCTTAGGTAAGGATGGACAGATGTACTGCATCCGAGGTGGAGGCTGGCAACTGCCTAAGACCTCTTGTCGTGTTTCATGGCGTGGCAAACGCTTGCCCGACCTGAAGAACTCTTTCGGAGGCTTTAGGCTGTGTTTGGATGCCAAATATGTGAAGAAGGAAGAGGCTCCCGAAGATGAAATCCTTATGAAAGGGGAGGAGTGAGCCTGAGTTTTTTGCTCCTATAATTAATAACGGCTTTGTATTGATGTAGCAGGTCGCCCCCGATAATGCCGTCAATATGGGGCAGATGAAGGTTGCCGTACATCTCGTGGATGTTATCCAAATCCAATGCAACGCCTTCATAATCCGTGATTTCCAGTGCGCCGATGGACAACCGATCGATGACAAATGTGGAACTCTCCAAGTCAGAGCTGCCCACACCAGCGGTCATGCCTTCTTTTTTCTCGAATTCAAGGTTGTCGATAAACGTGGAAATGGTCTTGGGGTCGAAAACGGAACGTGAAGCACCTGTGTCGATAAGGAAACTGGCTTCCTTACCATGGATTGTTCCTCTGACCATGATATGGAAGCCGTCTCCTTCGATGTCAAGCAGCTGGATGGGAACTTCGATATAGCGTCGCATATCAGAAGTTGGGCCTGATGGCGTATTTCTTGTAGAAATCCTTGATGATCTTCACGGCTTCGTCGGCAGTGTCGACCACATGGAAGATGTCAAAGTCTTCTTCCTTGATCATGTGGTTGGTGAGCAAGGTGTTTCTGAACCAGTCGATCAAACCGGCCCAATACTCGCTTCCGACCAGTACCACGGGGAAGTCGACCATTTTGTTGGTCTGGATCAATGTGATGGCTTCCGAAAGCTCGTCCAAAGTGCCGAATCCGCCAGGCATGGCGATGTAGCCTTGGGCGTAGCGCATGAAGATGGTCTTGCGGACAAAGAAATAGTCGAAGTTGATGTTCTTGTCGTGGTCGATATAGGGATTGAAGTGCTGCTCGAAAGGCAGGTTGATGTTCAGTCCTACACTGGTTGCGCCACCTTGATAGGCACCCTTGTTGCCGGCTTCCATGATGCCAGGGCCACCGCCTGTGATGGTGCCGAAGCCGTAGTCGGCCAGTTTTTCGGCGATTTCGACGGACATTTCATAGTATTTGTCGCCTGGTTTGGTGCGTGCCGAACCAAAGATGGCCACGCAGGGACCGATCCTCGACATCTTTTCCATGCCTTCCACAAACTCGGCCATGATTTTGAACACCGACCATGAGTCGTGAGTCTTCACATCGTTCCATGACTTGGGATGGAAACTATCGCGGATGAATTGTTCTTCTTTTTCTGTAATGGGCATAATTGTCAGTTGTCAGTTTTTAGTTGTTCAGTTGTTCGGTTTGTGATGAAAAAATGATGGATCTTGGTCGCCGTATGATAAAAATCCGTATTTTTGCATCGTAATTGCGAATGTAGCTCAGTTGGTAGAGCATCAGCTTCCCAAGCTGAGGGTCGCGGGTTCGAACCCCGTTATTCGCTCAAGGTTTGAAAATGTAGAGACGGTGCATGCACCGTCTCTACATGTTTATAGCCCTTGTCTTATGCAACTGGCGTTCCGCACTCAGGGCAGAATCTGCCGGTCACCTCAGTGCCGCATTTCGGGCATTTCTTGGGCTCGTCGGTGGGGATGGGCGTACCGCACTCAGGACAGAACTTGCCTGTGGTCTCGGTGCCGCATTTCGGGCATTTCTTGGCTGCCTTGGGGGCAGGAGCAGGAGTGCCGCACTCGGGGCAGAACTTGCCCACGATGGGTGTACCGCATTTCGGGCAGGGGACACCGGCCTTGGCCATTCCAGGACCATCGACAGGTTGTGCATACGGGTCATATTGCTGCTGAGGTTGGTTAGGACCGCCATTCCAAGCGTTTTGCATCACGCCACCTGTCATGCCGCCAGTGCCGGCATTCATCATGCCGAGGCCAATGAAGGCGTTGCCAGCACCACCAGGGTTGTTGGCTGCATCGCCCATGACATCGATGATCTTACCTTGCTGCATCATCGAGTTGGAGCTGTATTCGTAACGATCGATCTTGGCCTGGCTGGCGTCATCGAGTGAGACAGACTCCACGGTGAAGCTGACCAGACGCACGCCACGGGCACGGATGGGCTCGTCGAACACTCTTTCATCCATCACCTGCTTCATCTCATCGGTATAGCTTGGGAGTTCAAGCACCGGAACACGGTGATTGCTGTTGCCCATCTCGTTGAGCACGTTTTGGAAGGCGGCGATGACTTCGCTACGCATCTGCTCAGTGATGTCGCCTTTCTTCACCACGTTGCCCGTACCGGCATGGATGCGCATGAACACGGCCACGTCGTCGAGGCGGAAGGTGTATTTACCATAGCAGCGCACGTTGACGCCCATCGGGTTCATCGAGCCTGTCATTTGGTTCGGGATGGCGTGCGACCAATCCTGGAAGGGGATAGGCGTGGCTGTGCCAAACTTGTTGTCGAGGATTTCCTTGGAATTGAAGAAGAACACGGCTTGTTCCTTTGCGGGAGTGCCACCGTAGGTGAAACGCTGCCACATCTCCTTGAAGACGGGACCAAACTGTCCGCCGAAGAACGAAGGCGATGAGGATTCGTCGAAGGTGTAGACACCTTCTTCTGCCGTTGCGTCAAGCACCGCACCACTGTCGTAGATGACGGCCACCTGGCCGGGAGCCACGAGGATACGGCTGCCTTTTGAGATTTGACCCGTCTTGGTGGTTTGCTTCACCATCAGGGTTTCCATGTCCATGTTGTCGCATTTGATAAGGTCTAACCACTGGTCTTTCATGGTGCTGCCAATGGCACCTGCGATTGCTTTAATAAGTCCCATAGTTTTTTGTTTAATTGTTGAGTTGTTTATTGATTAAATGTTGTTAGTCTTTTGTGGAGACGCGATGATGCGCTTCTCAATAAATGTGCCAATGTTTATGAATCAAAAAAGTTATTGTCTGGAATGGATGTCGGTCAATACCCAGTCGTGCTCGCCGTTGGTAATGACGCTGCCGCAATAGGCGCATTGACCCGAGGAAGTGACTTCGGTCGGGGCGCCGCAGTTGGGGCAGTTGGTGATGGAGTTGCCCTTCTTTCCGGGATCGGTCTTAAGGCCAGCCTTGCGGTTGAAGACCATTACGTATTTCATGTACCAGTCGCGGTTCGGGTCGCTCTCCAGCACTTTCTTCGTAGCGTCGTCGATGACGTAGTCGCGCATCACGGCGCTGAGCGAAATGGTCAGCACTTCCTTGTCGCCGTCTTGGGAAAAGGATTGCAGTGAGCAGTGCTTGATGGCAATCTTTTCAACCACATTGGTCTTACCCATTCTGATGTACTCGTCAAGTTGTTGCTTGTGCGTGTTAAAGAGGTTCTCGCTCTCAAACGGGCGGATGGGCTTCCAGTCCTTGGCGGTCCAAGCAGCCTGGATGGTCATGAACACCTCGCGGGCGAAGCCGATGAACTTGTCGGCCGAGAAGGCCGGGTCGATGGCTTGGATTTGTGCGGCCACAGCAGCGCTATTGTCGAAGTTGAAATCAGTATTGGCTTGTTGCTGCACTTGCCGGTTGACGTATGTTGGATCAGAAGCCTGTTTTTTCTTCTTTTTTCTGCCGATGATGACTAAAACAATTAGGATAACCAAAACAATCAGCCCTAAAACCGGATTGTTGATGCACAAACCGATCAGATAGAGGATAATGCCGATAATGTCGCCGTCACCACCACCGTCAAATCCACCTCCGCCTCCGCTATAACGGTTTTGGTTGCCCACGTCGGCAATGGCCATCGTGCTGCCAAGCAAGGCCAAGAACATAAGAACAAAAGGGAGATACTGTTTTAATTTACTGAGATTCAATTTTTTCATAGATCCATTACTTTACTATGTAGTCTTTTTCAACCCTACAAAAATAATGAAAAAGTTGAAAAATGCAGGTTTTTTGCTGAAAAAAGCAAAAAATAATCTATTTTTGCAGCGCGAAACGCAAGAGGGAGCTTAGCTCAGTTGGTTCAGAGCATCGCCCTTACAAGGCGGGGGTCGTTGGTTCGAGTCCAACAGTTCCCACACAAAACAAGGAAGTCATGCAAACATGGCTTCCTTTTGTTTTTGCACAGCTTTTTTTATCATCGGTTGACACGTGGTTGACACGAGTGGGGCAAAAATAGTGCAAATAGAAAACCCTAACCTTGATTTTCAACGGGTTAGGGTTTTGTTTGGTAGTCTCTCCGGGATTTGAACCCGAGTTACCAGGATGAAAACCTGACGTCCTGACCAGACTAGACGAAGAGACCACTTCGTGTCATTTTTGACGCTGCAAAAGTAGACAAAATTTCGTTACCTACAATATTTTCGACGATATTTTTGATAACTTTTTTGTAAATTATTGATTTATAATAATATACATCTCTTTGATTATTCGAATAAAACCGAGACTTGGAACAGTTTGTTGCGAAGTTGGTCGATGGGAGCGGTGTAGATGTAGGCTTCGTTCTTCACAATATCAAGCACGCCATAGCTCATTTTCACCTCTATGCCCATCTTGAACCACTGGTTGTAGAAGTCAAAACCTGCTCCAAGTTCGCCTGCAATGTCGAAGCGTTTGGTGACGAGGTTATTGATGAACTCGTTGCCCTGCCCGTCGGTCTCTTTGTTGTCTTTTTGCGAGGCCAAGTCGAGCTTCGGGTTGATGCCGCCAAACACGTAGGCGCCGATGTTGTTGTAGCGTTTCGAGCGGTATTTGATATTGAGCGGAAACTCGACAAAAGTGGTGCCGATCGACTTGGTGAAGGCTTTCATTTCCATGTTGCCGTCGTTGTCCAAGATGCCAATGTTATAGTGCAGTCGGCGCTCGCTGAAGCTCAGCGAGGGGATGAAACGCAGGTCGAAGTAGCGCCCCAAACGTTTGCTGCCAAGGATACCCACGGTAAAACCTGGAGTTTGCTGTGTCTCCACATTGTAAACATAAAGGTTTTGGGTGTTTGGGATGCTGTAGTTGCCGTTAGGCCAGGCATTGGCCGGCTGCGGAAGGTTCTGGTAGTTTTCAACCGTCTTGATGGTATAGCTCATTTGGTTGAAAGCCAAAAGGAAACCGAAATGATAAGGCTCCTGCTCGTATTTGGGCAGGTAGGTGACAACTCTGCGTTGGGCTTGTGCGGGGATGACCGTTGCGGCGAGCAACAGCGCGACAGCCAATATTTTCAATGCTTTTTTCAAGATGCAAAGGTTTTAAACGAGTTATTAACGAAGTTCGACCGCTTTTATTGCGCGGTAACGGCGGCAAAATTAGGAAAAAAAGGAATATGTTTTATCGCTTTTCAGCTGTGTACAGGGTGGCTATCCCGAATGACAAAGGTCTTTTCGTGCCGTTCTCCAATCCTTTCTCTAACAGCAATTGAATGAAATCATCAGGCTTCGGGAAGTGTTCCACCGACTCGGGCAGGTAGGTGTAGGCGCCAGGGTCTTTCGATAGGCGTCGCCCGATTTTGGGTAAGACGCACTTGAAATAGAAGCGGTAAAGTTGTTTCACAGGGAATCTTTCGGGCATGGAAAACTCTAGGATGACGATGAGCCCATCCTGTTTCAACACACGATGGATCTCGGACAGGCTTTTGTCCAAATTTTCAAAGTTGCGCACGCCAAATGCCACGGTGACGACGTCGAAACGGTTGTCCTCAAAAGGCAATGAGGCCGCATCGCCTAGGCTCAGTTCGATTTGGCTTTCCATCATTTGCTGGGCGACCTTGGCTTTACCAATGTCCAACATCTTTTCGGAGATGTCCATCCCGATGATATGCGTCTGAGGGTTGCGTTTTGCCAAGGCAATGGCCAAGTCGCCCGTACCAGTGGCTAGATCAAGGATGGCATTGGGCTGTTTTTTTGTGGCCGTTTTGGCAGCCTTTCGTCTCCATACCTTATCTATATTAAGGGAAAGCAGATGGTTGAGTGCATCGTATTTGGGCGAGATGCGGTCGAACATGGCCGCGATGGGTGAGGCACTCATTTCAGGTAGGGGCTTAGTTTTTTGAGGATGCGCTCAGGCGTGATGCCGTTCATGCACATGTAATCGCCACGCATACAGCGCTTGTTGCCATAAACAGAGCAAGGCCGGCATGACATTTCCAATTGAACGCAGTCATGAGGATTTTGTCTCCACCCCAAGAAACCGGCGTATGAATGCGTGCCGCCCCAAACCGAAACGACTTTTGTGCCAACCAAGGAAGCCAAATGCATGTTGGCAGAGTCCATGCTGAGCATCACGTCCAACTGATCCATGAGGGCAAGCTCGCCTTTCAAGCCTTGCTGGCTTTGGGTTGCTTTTACGTTCGGGTATTTGGCACAAAGCTCCGCGATTTGCCGTTTTTCCCCCTCGCCACCGCCGAAGAGGAAGATGGTCATGTTTTCTCTCTCGCTCAGAGTTTTAATGACCTGTTCCATTTTCTCCAAAGGATAGACCTTGGCGGGATGCTTGGCGAAAGGCGCGATGCCCACCCAAGTCTCATTTGTCCCTTTTTGCGTTTCGCAAAAAGCAGAATAATCAAGTTTGGTGAATTCTGGTTTAATTGGGAACCCCAATTGCTCCAAAACCTTGGCATAACGCTCAAAAGAGGTGGCCTGTTGGACGAAAACCTTGTTTTTCTGCCGGGTCAAGGCTTTTTTGCCTTTTCGGCCTTTGTCAATCTTGGCGACTTTCTTTCGTCGCAGACAACCCTCGGCACGAAGCCAATGGGTGCGCAGCACGTCATGGAAATCGGCGATATAGTCGAAATCACTTATGTGGGCATCTCGCCAGAGCCGGCAGAGTCCGATCAAGCCTTTGTGCCGTCCTTTCAGGTCGGCGGCATAGAAATGTACGTTGTCGGGCAGGCGCTCAAACAACGGTCTCGCCATCTCGCGGCTGAGCATGGTGATGCCCAAGTCGGGATACTGCGTAGCCAAATCATGGACTACAGGCACCGTCATGGCGATGTCGCCCAAGGCCGAAAACCGTATGATGAGGAGTTTCTTCAAGACTGTTTTTGCCCGTAAAGCACGGGGTTCAGGTTGGGGTCGTTGTACATCTTCATCTGCTTGTAGACCTTCATCACCTTCTCGCCCTTTTTGTAGCACTCCATCAGTTGGTCGATGGCGGTGCAAAGGTCGGTGTTTTGCTCCATCAGCACGTCCAACTTGGCTTGGCATTTCGCCTTATGTTCTTCGCTGACATCAGTGCGTTCCACTTCCACCTTCATGTGATAGATTTTTAGTTGCAGAATCGAAAGGCGGTCGATGGCCCAAGCGGGACTTTCCGTGTTGAGTGTGGCATGGGGTTGCGACTCCACGTGTTGGAACAGCATCAGGTAGTAACTGTCAATCATCTCCACGAGGTCGGTGCGGTCTTGGTTCGATTTGTCGATGCGGCGTTTCAAGGCCAAGGCCTCAGCAGGGTCGATGTTCGGGTCGCGGATGAGGTCTTCCAGATGCCACTGCACCGTGTCGATCCACGCCTTATTATAAAGAAACCATTCGATGGTTTTTTCCTCGTAGGGATTGCTGCAAGGATGATCCACGTCGTCGAACTTATGGTAATCGACGATGGCTTGGTTGAAGATGGGGAGGATGGGAGCGGTGGATAGAATGGCCATAGCGGATGATTTTGATAAAGGAAAAACGCTCCGCTGGCGCGTTTTATTGCCAACGGAGCGTTTTAGAGGTTGAATTAGTGCAGCTTGGTCAAAGCAGCCTTGATTCTCTTGACAGCTTCGATAAGTTTGTCTTCAGAGGTGGCATACGACAGGCGGATGCAGTCGTCGTTGCCGAAGGCGTTGCCGGCCACGCAGGCCACATGGGCGTTGTAGAGCAACCACATGCAGAGGTCGTCGCTGCCCTTGATGACGGTCTCGCCGTCGGACTTGCCGTAGAATGACTTCATCTCGGGGAACACGTAGAAGGCACCAGCGGGCGTGTTGCACTTCACGCCAGGGATCTCGTTCAGCAGTTTCACGAAGGTGTCGCGACGGTGACGGAAGGCGGCCAGCATGTCTTGGATTTCCTTCGAGTTCTCAGGGCTGAGCTCCATGGCCTTGGCGGCAGCGGCTTGTGCGATGGTGCAGATGCCGGAGGTGATTTGGCCTTGGATCTTGTTGGTGGCCTTTACGATGGCTTGAGGAGCGGCAATGTAGCCGATACGCCAACCCGTCATGGCATAGCCTTTGGCGACGCCGTTGACGAGGACGAGACGGTCCTTCAAGAAATCGAACTGGCCCATGCTCTCGTGCTTTTGCTCGTATTGGATGAACTCGTAAATCTCATCGGAGATAATGATGATTTGAGGATATTTCTTCAGCACCTCGGCGATGGCAGTCAGCTCAGCCTTGGTGAACACGCTGCCACTGGGGTTGCAAGGCGTGTTGATCATGAAGACCTTAGTCTTGGGCGTGATGGCCTTTTCGAGTTGCTCTGCGGTAATCTTGAAGTCGTGGGCGATGTCGCTCTTGACGATGACGGGCACGCCGCCAGCCAGCTTCACCATTTCGGGGTAGGAGACCCAGAATGGAGCGGGGATGATGACTTCGTCGCCGTCGTTGACGACAGCCAAAAGCACATTGTTGATGGCTTGCTTGGCGCCGTTTGAAACCAAAACGTCAGTCTCTTTGTAGTCGAGGCCGTTGTCGCGTTTCAGCTTGTTGGCGATGGCCTTGCGCAGTGCAGGCGTGCCAGGCACAGGCGGATAGTGCGTGTCGTTGTTGTTGATGGCGTCGACACCGGCTTGCTTGGCCGATTCGGGTGTGTTGAAGTCGGGTTCGCCGATGCTCAGGCTGATGACGTCGATGCCTTGGGCTTTCAGTTCACGGCTTTTGTTGGTCATGGCCAGCGTTGCCGACTCGGCCATGTTCAAAACTCTGTTGGAAAGGATGATTTCACTCATGATTTATGTTATGTTTGTGATTGTTTGTCTTAGGGTTGGCAAAATTAGGCCTTTTTTTGATAGGGTGAGCAGAAAGACATGAAAATTTGACGATTGAAGGAAAAACCGTACCTTTGCAGCCAAATTTGAAGGAAAATGAACAATTGGATTATTGTCGCCATCATGGCAGCAGGCCTTTTGCTGATGGTCGCCGCACTGATGGTCTTGCTACGTCTCTCTAAGATGAAGGATGCCGAACTGCGCAATAGCGGCAAGTTTGAACTGAAGGTGCAAGCCTTAAAAATTGTCATGCCACTCAAGGTACAGGCTTATGAGCGTTTTCTGCTTTATCTTGAACGTGTTCAACTGCCTCAGCTGGTGAAGCGTATCTACACACCAGGCATGGAAAAAGGCACACTGCATCTTCAACTCTTGCAGAATGTGCGCGAGGAGTTCGAACACAACCTTGCCCAGCAGCTCTATGTCTCCAATAACACATGGAACGCCGTGGTGAACGCCAAGGAGGAGCTTGTCAACCAAATCAACACTACTTTTGAGCAACTGAAGGATGAAGAGGATGTCTCCATCATCGCACAAAGTCTTGTGGCGTTGCCTAATCCCATGGTGGAACAAGCCATCGTTGTCTTGAAGCGCGATTTTGAAAGACTGCTATAATAAATAGTGGTTTTTGTCGTTCAGTTACAAACACTAATATCCATGAAATTTACCGCTACTCAAATCGCCGGAATCCTTGAAGGCAAGGTGGAAGGCAACCCTAATGCTGAGGTTTGGAATGTGGCCAAAATCGAAGAAGGCGCTCCCGGCATGATTAGCTTTCTGGCCAATCCAAAGTACACACACTATATCTACGAGACCAAGTCGAGCATTGTTATTGTCAACGACAGCTTTGAGGCGACTGCACCTATTCAGGCCACTTTGATCCGCGTGCCCGATGCATACGCTTGTTTTGCCAAACTGCTTGCCTTCTATGACCAAATGACGCAAAACAAACAAGGTGTTTCTTCCTTGGCCTTTGTCTCTTCCACAGCACAATGTGGTGAAAACCTGTATCTTGGCGAGTTTGCCTTTGTGGGTGAGAACGCCAAAATCGGCCATAATGTGAAGGTCTATCCTCAGGTGTATGTCGGCGATGGTTGTGTAGTGGGTGACAATACAGTATTGTATCCGGGGGTGAAACTTTACCGCAATACCGTGGTGGGCTCGAACTGTATCCTTCATGCTGGCGTGGTCATTGGTGCCGATGGCTTCGGTTTTGCGCCGCAACCCGACGGACATTATGAGAAGATTCCGCAGGTGGGCAATGTGGTCATTGAGGACAATGTGGAGATTGGTGCCAATACCACCATCGATCGTGCTACCATGGGTTCGACGCGCATCCATAAAGGTGTGAAACTCGACAATCTCATCATGTTGGCCCATAACACCGAGGTGGGGGAGAACACTGCCATGGCGGCTCAGACGGGTGTGAGCGGCTCCACCCAAATCGGAAAGAATTGTGTGATAGCCGGTCAATGTGGTTTTGTCGGTCATATCAAGGTTGCCGACGGCACTCAGATTGGCGCGCAATCGGGTGTCTTGGGCAATATCAAGAAAGCAGATGCCTTGATGGGCAGCCCAACCCAGCCTTTGCATGAGTATTTGAAGTCGATGGCCCATATCCGCCGCCTCGACGAAATGTCGAAAACCATCGATACCCTTAAAAAGGAATTGGAAACCCTAAAAAACTCTCAACTCTAACCTCTACACTTTCAACTGACTCTCAACTCTCAACTCTAAATTCTAAACTCTCAACTACCTTAAATCCATCCTTTGATCCTATAATACCCTAACGCAAGGTATTCTCTAATGCAGGTGATCTCCAGTTTTAGGTAATTGAAGAAGGTGTAGCGCATCTTCACACTCTCCACTGACGGGACGGCATTGTTTCCGCCGAGTTTCTGTTTTTTTAGCGACAAATCGAAATCAACGGTGGCGGGGAAGGCGGCCACCCCTACCACATTGATGAATCCTACCTTGTTGAGGCTCTTCACGGTTCGCTTGACATGTTCGGGAGAGGTGACAACAAGTAGTTGCTTTTCAATGAGTTGTGGGTGCGTTTCTTTGAGCTCCATGCATTGCGAGCGTGTGTTTGAACCAGAAGTCATATAGGCCACTCTGTCAACGCCGCCTTGGTGAAGGAGCCGTGTCATTTCTGCTTGGCAAAGTGAGTCTTTTGGGTGTATGAGCAGGACGGGAACATCGTAATGTCTTGCCAAGGCTGCCGTGTGGTAGAGACGCATGAGATTGTCCTCTGAAGGCATTCCGGCGCCGCCAAACATCATCACCATTTGGGGCTTTTTTATGTCGCCGTTTTGGCTCGGGCTCTTGCCTAAATTATAGTACATATAGAAAGGCGCAGAGGTGAAGGCTAACACGAGCATCACCACAAATACAAATCCGAGAATAAAAAACAGGATTTTTATCGATTTCCACAAATGTTTCATTATGAATGAGTTATTATGATGAGATGTTATAAAAGTGTGTAAAGGTACGCTTTTTTTTGGCACTTGATGGAATATTTTTTATTTTTGCGCGTTTTTTGTGGAGAGTATCCACGAATATGATTTTTTATGGAGAAACAATGTACGCTCAAAAATAGAGTCAGTGTCAAAGGAGCAGGCCTCCACACGCGTCAGTGCGGCACCCTCACCTTCAACCCGGCTCCCATAAATTCTGGAATTCGTTTTCGTAGAATTGACCTTGAAAATCAGCCTATTATCGAAGCCGATGTTGACAACGTCATCGATACTGCACGTGGTACCACCCTCGGCAAAGGCGGTGTGAAGATTTACACCGTTGAGCATGTCTTGGCCTCTTTGCGCGGTATGGGCATCGATAATGTCTTGATTGACATTGATGTGGAAGAAACGCCCATCATGGACGGCAGTGGTAAGTATTTTGTTGAGGCCATCCATAAGGCAGGCATCGTTGAGCAGAATGCACCACGTAACTATCTCGTCATCGAAGAACCGATTTCGTACAAGAATGAAGTCTTGGGTATCGAGTTGAAGATTGAACCGGCCGATTCGTTCCAGATCGACGTGAAAGTGAAATACAACACCCGTGTGCTTGATGAGCAACACGCTTCGCTGCACGATTTGAAGGACTTCGAGAACGAGATTGCGCCTTGTCGTACCTTTGTTTTCCTCCATGAGTTGGAGACGCTCATCAGTCGTAACCTCATCAAGGGCGGCGACTTGACCAACGCCATCGTGTTCGTCAACCGCAATGTCTCTTCCGAAGAGCTTGACCATATTGCTGCGTTCTTCAAGAAGCCGAAAGTCACGGTCAAGGAATGCGGTATCCTGAACAATGTGGAACTCTATTTCGACAACGAGCCTGCCCGTCACAAGTTGTTGGATGTCATCGGCGATCTCACTTTGGTCGGTCGTCCCATCAAGGGTAAGGTGACGGCAGTGAAACCGGGTCACTTCTCCAACACTTCTTTTGCAAGAAAGATTAAACACACCTTATTATATTAAGCATGAACCAGCCTTTAGCCTATATCCATCCCAATGCCCGCATCGCTGAAGATGTGAAGATCGAGGCTTTCGCATGGATTGGCGAAGACGTGGAGATTGGCAGCGGCACTTGGATTGGTCCCAATGCTGTCATCATGGACGGTGCACGCATTGGCAAGAACTGCAAGATCTTTTCTGGCGCTGTGATTTCGGCCATTCCGCAAGACTTGAAATACAAGGGTGAGACCACCTATTGCTATATCGGCGACGGTACCACGGTGCGTGAGTCGGCAACGGTCAACAAAGGCACGGCGGCCTCGGGCAAGACGGTGGTCGGTAAGGACTGTCTGTTGATGGCGTTCACCCATGTGGCACACGACTGTTATCTTGGCGACCATGTCATCATGGCTAATGCGGCCACTTTGGCGGGTCATATCACCGTCGACGATTGGGCCATCTTCGGAGGCCTCGCTGCGGTTAGCCAGTTCTGCCGCATCGGTTCCCATGTGATGATTTGTGGTGGTGCCTTGGTCAATAAGGATATTCCTCCGTTTGTGAAGACGGGTCCCAACTATCCGGTGTGTTATGCCGGCGTCAACTCTATTGGCCTGATGCGCCGCGGTTTCTCGCGTGAACGTATCAACGCCATTCAGGATGTATACCGCGTGATCTATAGCGTGGGAATGAACGTCTCCCAGTCGGTGCAATACATCCGCGAGAACCTTCCTGTTTCGGAAGACCGTGATTTCATCCTTGATTTCATTGAGAGTTCCAAGATTGGCATTATGAAGAATGCCGTCGGAAACGAGGATTGATTTTCCCCTTATTTCAATAACACTTCTGCCGCCCGTAAGGCTTCGGGCGTGACTTGGTCGTTGCTGAGCATCTTGGCGATTTCGGTGATGCGCTCTTCGTGTTGCAAGACGCGAATATGCGACTGGGTGCGCGTGCCTTCGTTGTCCTTGTAAATGAAATAATGATGCTCGGCTTGGCTGGCAACTTGAGGCAGGTGGGTGATGGAGATGAGTTGCAGTGAAATTCCCATCTGTCGCATGATGCTTCCGATTTTTGCTGCCACTTCGCCTGAGACGCCCGTGTCGATTTCGTCGAAGATGAGGGTGGGGATGTAGTTGTAGTCCGACACCGCACTCTTGATGGAAAGCATCAAGCGCGAGAGCTCGCCACCCGAAGCCACGCGGCGAATGTCGTCAACGGCGATGCCTTTGTTGGCCGAGAAGAGGAAACGGATTTCGTCACAACCCTTGCTGCCAAAGTTCTCTATGTTTTCCACGCTGACTTGGAACTGGGCAAACGGCATGGCCAACTGCTGCACCAGTATTGTGACCTTCTCGCTGAAAACCTTAGCGGCTTGGCAACGCTTGTCGTGTAAGGTTTTAGCAAGGCTTGAAAGTTGTTTTTCGCTGTCCTTTAGCTCTTTTTCAGCTTTGGCAATGGCTTCATCGATGTTCTCAAAGGCATTCACCCTTTCTTTCAGACTGTCGCGCAAGGCGATGAGCTCTCCAAAGTCGTTGACGCGATGCTTCATCATCAGTCGGTTGAGCAGGTCGTAACGCTCTTGTAGGTTTTGCAGCTGTCCCTCGTCAAATTGGGTGCCGTCTTCGTGGCGGCGCAGTTCGTAGGCGATATCTTTTAGCTCGACTTTTAGGATGTCGACGCGCTCCTGAAGGTTTTCTGTGTCAGGCAAGAGGTGCTTTAGACGCGAAAGGGTAGAAGCCAGTTCGTTGATTTGTCCTAAAATAGCCGTTTCAGAATCTTCCATCAACCCATTGGCAGTGACGAGCAAAGTCTTGATTTCCTCTGCGTTTTCCATCACGCTGAGGGTTTGCTCAATCTCGGCATATTCGCCTTCTTTGAGTTGGGCTTTGTCGAGCTCATCCAACTGAAACTTCAGGTAGTCGTTTTCGGCGGCATTTTTGGTCGCCATCTCTTTCAGCTCGTTCAGCTTCCGCTTGAGGGTGTTATAGTGACCATATTCTGCTTGATATTGAGATAAGACCTCGCCATTTTGTGAAATCTCGTCCAACAGTTTCAACTGAAAATCTGCATTGGTGAGCAGGAGGGAGTCATGTTGTGAGTGGATGTCGACCAACTGACAGCCGATTTCTTTCATGGTCTGCAAGGCTACAGGCGTATCGTTGATGAAAGCCCTGCTTTTCTTCTGCGGGTTGAGCTCACGGCGGAAGATGCACTCGGTTTCGAAGTCGAGGTCGTTTTCCTCAAAGATGGGTTTCAGCGCATCATCGTTCAACGAAAAAGCAGCTTCCACCACGCACTTTTTGTCCTTGTCGTAGAGCACGTTGGTGTCGGCACGGTCGCCCAAGGCAAAGCCCAAGGCACCGAGCAGGATGGACTTGCCCGCGCCAGTTTCGCCAGTGATGACATTGAAGCCGCTCTCGAAACTGACATCCAGCTCGTCAATCAAGGCGTAGTTACTGATGTGCAGTTGCTTGAGCATAAAAAGGGAGGATTATCTGCCTGTGTTTTGCAACATTTCGTCGTAACGCGAAGATTGGGATGGGTCGATGGTCTTCATGATATTGGCGGCCTCGGTCCTGATTTTCATATCACCCTGAGAGTACACCTGGATGATTTCGTCGCGCTTGCTCTCGATGAGCAGTTGGAGGAAATAGCACATGGGGTTGCGTTCGTAGATACCCTGCAGTTGTGCTATTGCATTGAGCATGGATTCGCGGGCATCATCGGGCTTTTCAGCCATCTTGTCCAGACCTTGTCGATGGTAGTCGTAGATGAACTGGCGCAGCGGCTGGTAGGTCGGGTTATTGATGTCGCTGATGATGGCATAGCGGTTTTGCCTTCCCGTCGAGCTCCAACCGTTCTCCGAACCTGGGTCTTGAGGCGCGGCGTGTGCGATGGTCTCTGCGATGGCAAAGAAAGGATCGCCGCCGTTGAGGGAGAAGGAGTCGAAGTCGAGACCGAGGAAGAGGTACACGTAGAACCCAATCGTGCTTGTGATGTTGGAGATGTATGTGTTCGGGTTGAAGTCGAGCGTCTGACCGTCGGTGTATTCAAAATAGAACCTACGGTCGATGTAGTTGAACATCGGAGTGTTGTAGTTCGACTTGTAAACCGGGCGACGGAGTGCCAAGTTGATCTCAGCAGTGAAGTAGTTACCCTCGCGGCTGGTCACATCAACGAGCATGGAGCATTCTATCTTCTCCGCTTGCCTGAAGTTAATCTCCGTGAACTTCGTGTTGTTGATGAATTCATAAAGGGAGGTCTGAAGGTTCTGGTAGATGGTCTTGTCGCTACCTTGCACCTTGTTGGAACTGACGCGTACGTCGCATTGTAGCTCCTGCGCCTGCACTGCATCAATGCTCAGTAGGCAGCCGAGGGCTATGAGTAGTATGGCAAAGACTCTTTTCATGGCTTCTCCCTGTTTTCGTATTCTCAAATCCAATCAGAAGGCTTCCTGGTTCTCCTTGGCGGGGTTGCGGAAGTATATCTGGTCGTGAAGGAATTCGTGGATGGCAATCAGCGTGGGTTTGGGCAAGCGCTCATAGAACTTGGCGATTTCGATTTGCTCCTTGTTCTCAAACACTTCTTCCAAACTGTCGTTGGTGGCGGCGGCAAACGACTCAATCTTCTCGTTAAGCTCGGCCTTCATCTCAGAAGCGATTTGGTTGGCCCTGATGGACAGGATGGCCACAGTCTCATAGATGTTGCCAGTGCCTTTGTAGAATTGGTCTTTCTGACGGGTGACCACCGTCGTTTCTGTCTTAATCTTCTTGAAATCCATAGTTATTTGTAGTTTTCTAATTTCTTTCTTGCTTTGGCGGCAATGCCATTCACTTCTTGCAGATACTTGCTGTTCGGATAGAGGTAGGTCAAGGCATTGCATTGTTCGACACACGATTCGTAACGCTCGCGCTGCTTTTCCGTGATGCTGTTCTCGGCATAGTCGTAATAGGTCTTGGCCATGTCGAAGAGGATCTCCTCACGGTGCAACGTGTTGGGGTATTTCTTCAGCATGTTCTCAAACGAGGTAATGGCCGCGCTGTAGTTTTCCATGCGGTAGAAAAGCCTGCAGATGTTGTAGTCTTTCTCCTCCAACTTGTTGTTGAGGTCGGTCAAGAGATTTTGTGCACGTTGCAAGCTGTCGCTGCTTGGATATTGTTCGATGAAGCTGTTCAGTTGCTTGATGGCCTTGTGGGTGTTGGTTTGGTCCAATCCCGACTCAGGCGAGAGCCGATAGCTGCAATAGGCGCTCATGAAAGCTGCTTTCTCAGCGTCCTTCGAGAAGGGGTAGGTCTGCACAAAACGGTTGAAGTAGTAACTAGCGATGTCATAGTCGTCTTGATAGTAGTAGCACAAGGCGGTCTTGTAAGTGATCGACTCACCTTTGGGCGTGTTGCGGAACGAGGCTTGCAGCAGGTCGAACAACTGAAGGGCATGGTTGTAGTCACCACGCTCATAGTAGTCCACCGCCACCTCATATTTCATCTCGTTGTCGGTGCTTGTCACCAAACGGTTGAAGTCGTTGCACGAGCTGAAGGCCACGAGACCCATAACTGCCAATATCAAAAGTCTGTTTTTCATCGGGGCTGCAAAATTACTGATTTTTGCGTTACTAACGAGTGGTTTTGACTATTATTTTTCGATGACTATTTTTTCGACTTGGGTTCCCTCAGCTGTCAGTTGCAGGAAATAAACGCCCGGGTTCAAGCTTGAGGCGTCAATCAAGGTCTTGCCTTCGCCATCGCCCGACATGACTTGTTGGCCGATGCTATTGAAGAGCCTGAAGCTGTATTTTCCTTTGACACTGATGGTGAAATTGCCATTGCTGGGATTGGGATAGACGATGGGCGCGCAGCAATCCTCTGGCAATGACCAGTCTCTGATGGTGACGGTGATCTCGTCGGATTCGCTGTTGCCTTCGCTGTCGGTCACAACGACTTTGTAGATGGTTTCAGGTTCGGTAGGCGTGGCCACAGGGTTGGCGATGTTCGGGTTGTCGAGGGTCTCGGCGGGTTCCCAAATGTAAGTGTATTCACCCGAGCCACCAGTGGCCACCACATTGAGTTGGCTGCTTTCACCTTCGTTGATGACTTCGGGGTCGGCCGTGATTTCAAGGGTGATGGGATCATAGGAACCAACGCAGCTAACCATGGCCACCCAGCCGGAGGCGGTGACGCCTTGGTCGGAGGTGAAGCGGAAGGTGAGGGCACCCTCATTGTTAGTGGCGGTCACTTCGCCAGGATTGTTGGCACCATCGTATTGTCCGATGAGTGTGGCGCTTGTTGAGCTACCGTCGTAGATGTAGAGGTAGTCGTAGCCTTCTTCGGTGTTGAATTCGACAAAGTTGACGCGAATCATATTGCCTGCAATGGCAGGTGTGAAGGTCATGGTGTAATTTCTGTTGTTGTTGTAATTGTTGTTAGGGCCGCCGTTGTCATAGAAGAGTGCATCGCAGGTCTCGACGGAGCCGTTCTGCATGTTATAGGACTCGCGCACTTGGATGTAGGCCTCGCGGGTTAAGGTTTCACTGTTGCCATCGGTGTCGGTGATAGTCAGTGTGACGTCGAAATCACCGGATTCGTTATAGACGATGCCATTGGGGTTCTGTTGCGTGGAGGTGGCTGGTGTGCCGCCTTCGAAGGTCCATTCCCAAGAGACGATGTCGCCAAACGAGCCATCGGTGAAGTTGACACTGCCACCGAGTGAGACTTGGGTTGTTGAAGCATTGAAGTTGGGCAGCAGACAATTGCCGGGGACGAGTTGTACGTCTAAGTTAATGGTTTCGCCATCAGCGATGGTGACATCGATCAGCTTCGGACAGTAGCCGTCCTCGCTGATGATGAAAGTATAGCTGCCGCCTTTGATGGGACGGTAGAAATCGCCCATGACGTGTGATGAGACTTCCGAGCCATGATGATCGTGGCCGCTGACTGTGATCAAAGCGCCTTCGATGGGTTCACCCGTGATGCTGTCCGTAACGATGCCGCGCACGCCTTTGGTGCACTGCTCGATATAAGTCAGCATGCTGTTGTGGTTGATGTTCCAGAAGTTGGGCAGTTGTGAAGCATTAGGAGTCTTGCTATTGGAGCACTCGATGGTCACCTCGCGGCATTGACCGTAGTAGTTCATGTAGTCTTGGCGACTACCCGTGATGGTGTACCAAGCGTAGCCATTGGTGATGCCGTTGTTGTAGTCGGTCATGTAGTTGTTGCTGACTTCATGGGTGAGGTTGGCGTATTCATGGCAGACCAGTTGCCACCATGCGTCATCGGGATGTGTGGGTTGGTAAGTGTCCCATGGATAGTTCATCACCTCGGCACCGCCATGGTAGTTGGCGCTCATCGTGAAAAGATGCTCTTGCGCCAAGTCCATCATCCATTGGCACTCGTCCTGATAATAGGTAGCACCGTCGGGATGGGGGCCGTCGTCAAAGTCAGGGAAGTGGCGGTTCAAGTCGACATGGTTGCCGTTTTCACGCGTGGCACCATAAACGGTGTTGTTGCCGCCGTGATAGGTGCCGTCGGGGTTGGTGCAAGGGAAGATAAAGAGGTCGACGTTGTTCAGGATGTCGAGGATACGGGGGTCGTCGCTGGTGCAGAACTCATCGATGAGGCGCAGCATCAGGATCATGCCCGTCACTTCGTCGCCGTGCATGGTGGAGGTATAGAGGAAATGGGGTTTGCCATCGGTTTGGCCGTTGTTGAGGCGTGCGCCCATCAGTTTACGTCCACTGGCCAGGGTGCCTAAATCGATATAGGTGCAACGGTCGGGATGGTCGGTAGCAAATTGCTGCATCATGGCTTCGTATTCACCGTAGGTGAGGTAGGCGTCCCAGTCGTAAGTGCCACGAGAGGCATCATGCATAACGGGAATCTCGCGCATCGAGGGCGGTGTCATCAGTGTAGGTTGATAGCCACGCTGGATGAGGTTGTCATATTGGCGTTGGTTGGCGTATGCGATTACGGTCTTGCCGTCGGTACCGTCAACGGAGCAGATGTCACTGATGGCTTGAATTTCAGCAGGTTTCGAAACGGTAAGGGAAAAGTAATACTCGCCTCTCTCTTGCATAAGCCGCTCCAAGTCTTTCTGATTGTTTTGGGCAAAAATGTTGCCGCTGATGATTGCGGCAAGAATAAGGATAAAATAACGTAATGTTTTCATTTTATATTTATCTGTCTTTTAATTGTTTCCATTCTTCAATGATGTCCGCCTCCACTTTGTCGTTCACTGTGACTAAAGGAAGACGCAACACGTTCTCACACAGCCCCATGTGGCTCATCAAGCATTTGATGCCGGCTGGACTGCCGTCGGCGAAGATGAGATGGTTCATGCAGAGCATGGCGTAATGCAAACGCAAGGCCTCATCGGCGTGCCCTTCTTTCATCGCGTTCATCATGCGGCTGAAAGGATTCGTGTAGGCATTGGCAGCCACGGAGATGACGCCCGTTGCGCCAAGGGCCATTAAAGGCTGCGTGATGCCGTCGTCGCCTGAGATTACGTCGAAATCGGCAGGTTTGTCGCGCAAGATTTCCATGATCTGTTGCAGGTTGCCCGAGGCCTCCTTGACGGCGATGATGTTGGGATGCTTGGCCAGTTCCACACAGGTGGCAGCTTGCAAGTTGACGCCCACGCGGCCTGGCACGTTGTAGACCACGACGGGCACGGGACTGGCATCGGCGATGGACTCAAAATGAGCCCTCATGCCGCGCTGGTTGGGCTTGTTGTAATAGGGTACGACGCTCAAAATACCTTGGATGCCCGCAAAGCCTTGTGCCTTGATGGCATCGATGACGGCATCCGTGTTGTTGCCGCCCATGCCGAGCAGCACGGGAAGCCGATTGGCATTGGTTTTGAGGATGGTGTCGACAACGAGTTTCTTCTCGTCCGCGCTGAGCGTAGGTGCTTCAGATGTGGTTCCAAGAGCCACCAAAAAGTCGGCGCCATTGTCGATGACATGGTTGACGATTCTTATGAGGGATTCTGTGTCAACAGATTGGTCTTGCTTGAAAGGGGTGATGAGGGCAATGCCCGTGCCTTTGAAAGGATTGTATTTCATGCGGTTGTTATTGTTGTGTTTGTGTTCCTGCCAAGGCCTTCAAGTAATTGTGCAGGACATGGATGTTTGACACTGGGTCGGTGCCTCGTGGGTTCTCGATGACCAGGTCGTAGATTTCGACGTTTTTGCTCTGCTGGAAACTGATTCTGAAATCCGATTTCGGCAATGTGCAAAGATAGTCGCTGATTTCGGTGGTTTTACCTGCCATGTTGATGATCATCGCGCTGTAAGGGAGTTTCCTGAGGTATTCGTGCTTTTCGGGTTTCAGAACGCTCATGAAGCCGAAGTCCTTGGGCGTGATTTCGTTGTATAGATCGCTTTGCAGTATGGTGTCCGACATCTGGTTGCAGAGGATGATGAAACCACATCGACCAACGCCAAACAGGGCTTTCACGCTGCTTTCTATGTTTTTATGTATGCTTTTGTCGTTCTCGTCGAGGATAATCAACACTGAGTTGATCCGTTGGAGATTGGGCATTTTTGCTGTCGTTTTCTCCGCGAGAAACTGCTCAAAGGCACGTTGTAATGCTCTATTTCTGAGATATGAAGAGATTTTCATGCCGCAAATTTAGGGAAAATCTATGAGATAGCAGGATATTTTCCTAAAAAACGCTAATTTTGCATTTTTATTATCGCAAACGCTTAATGGATGCAAGTGAATACTAAGAATATGATTGTCACCGTGTTGGGTACAGGGACCTCGCAAGGTGTTCCTGTCATCGGTTGCACGTGTCCCGTGTGTCAAAGCAAAGACCCACGCGACAAGCGTCTTCGCACCTCCATCTTGATTCAAACCGACGAGGTGACGGTGGCCGTGGATGCTGGTCCCGACTTCCGCCAACAGATGCTGCGCGAGAACGTCACCAAGTTGGACGCCGTGCTCATCACCCATGAACATAAGGACCACATCGGAGGCCTCGACGATCTCCGCCCTTTCATCTTCAAGCAGCAAAAGCCCATGACGCTTTATGTTGACGACACGGCACTGCCTGAAATCAAGCGCGAGTATTCCTACGCCTTCGATGAGCATCCCTATCCGGGTGCGCCGACTTACGACATCCACCGTCTTGACGAGACGCCTTTCGACATTGGAGACTTGCATTTCGTTCCCATCAAACTGAAGCATTTTACCTTGACTTGCTATGCCTTCCGCATTGGCAGTTTTGCATACGTCACCGACTTGAGCGAGATTTCGGATGAGGCGATTGAAAAGCTGCAAGGTGTTGAATATCTGATTATTGAGGCCTTACAAAAGAAGAAACACTATTCGCATCTCACTTTGGACGAGGCCATTGAGATTTCCCGAAAGGTAGGAGCAAAGAAGACTTGGTTCACGCATTGCAGCCACAGCATGGGTCTTGCCGCGGATGTCAACCGCGAACTCCCCGAAAGCATGATGCTTGCTTACGACGGACTGAAAATTGTAGTAAACGATGGCCTATAGCTTATGGCCAATGGCTGACCCAACGTGTTGGCAAGCCATAGGCCATAAGCCATCAGCCATAGGCAACTGAACAACTAAACAACTGAATAACTGAACAACTGAATAACTGAACAACTAAAATATGAAAGCAACCTATTCCCAAAGACTGATCAAACTCGCCGACCTCAACCACCACCAGACGTTTTTCGCAGGTCGTTGCTCCGAGTATTTTTTAGAGAGCTCCTATTTTGCTGTGGCGCAGTATGTTGATACAAAGGATACCGTTCTTCTCGTCCTTCACGGTATTGACTTCAAGTTCCCGATTTTTGCGGGCGACATCGTCACTTTCGAGAGCAAAGTCATCTCTGTGGGTCGTAGCACATTGACAGTTTACACCAAAATGTACCGCAGCCGCGAGCCCGAAAAGATTGCCGCCGACGGCTTCGCCACCTTCTCTTATTTGGATGAGAACCACCATTCCCGTCCTCATGGCATCACGCTTGAGCCTGAAAATGATGAAGAAAGGTTCTTGCAGCAACAAGCCTTGGAGGTGATGGAGGACTCGAAACGCCGGGCAAAGGCGATGAACCAACGGTTTTAAAGTTCTAACTCCTTCGGGTAGCAAATGAAATGCTTCACCACGGGCTGCGAAAGCACCGAAATGTTCAGTTGGTCGGAAGCTTCGCTTATGTCCTTCAACGTACCGTCTTTATAAAGAATGTTGATGGCCGACTTTTTGGGATGGTAGGCGTGGTTCGACGAAATGCCTTGTAGTAGAGCAAAATCCGCCTCCTCTTTTGTCCAGCCGTAGTATTGGGCAATCTTATTCCTTATGGCCTCGATATAGTTTGGGTCGAATGCTTCCTCGCGCATCTCAATCTTAAATAAATGCCTGTCGGTCAGACGTCTGCAGAGCTCGGAAAGCACGCGGTCTTTGTCGTCGCACCAGGCTTTCACAGCAGTCATCACGTCGTAGTCGTCAAGCTGGCAGAATTTGTCCAAAACGTATTCGGGGTCATCATTTTCGAAAGGATTATGGTTCTTGAGGAAGAACGATAGCGCGGGGGTGGCAAACAAGTCGCGTTCCTGGCTGAGCATCTTGGCGCGTTTCAGGATGTTGCGCAGCATATACTCGGCGCTCAGCACGGCCTTGTGCATATACACCTGCCAATACATGATGCGTCGCGCCACAATGAAACTCTCCACGGAATAGATGCCCTTGGCTTCGATTGCCAACTCGTTGCCGACGACTTCCATCATTTCTAACAAACGCTCTGCATTCACGCTACCTTCAGCCACACCTGTGAAGAAACTGTCGCGCTTGAGATAGTCGATGCGGTCGACATCCAACTGGCTGGAAATGAGTTTTGTGAGAAAGCTTTTTTCGTATTCCCCTTTGAACATCTCGATGGCCATATCCAAACGTCCGTTGTGGATTTTGTTGAACTTCTGCATCACCTTCAACGAGAGTTCCTCGTGCGTAACACCCTGTACGATGCTGTTTTCCAAGGTGTGCGAGAAGGGCCCGTGACCGCTATCGTGGAGCAGGATGGCCAGCGAGGCGGCCTCTAGTTCCTTTTCGCTGATGTCGTATCCCTTGCCGCGCAGCAGTTGTACGGCACGTCGCATGAGGTGCATGGTGCCTAGGCTGTGGGCGAAGCGGGTGTGGTTGGCACCGGGATAGACTAAATTAGTCATACTGACCTGCTTGATTCGCCTAAGGCGTTGGAAATAAGGGTGTTCTATGATGTCGAAATGCAGTTCATCGGGGATGCTGACGAAGCCATAGATGGGGTCGTTGAAGATTTTCTTTTTGTTGGATGCGCTTGCCATGTGCCGCTAATTTTGCCGCAAAGGTAATGCTTTTTTTGAAAAGTTGTCGTCTTATCGTTGCAGGCCTCAACAGGTATGTCATCCCCAGGCAGGCTGGTGGGCAAAGGCAAGGGATCTATAGCTGTTGAGGCCGTCATGTTGAGGTTATTACCTTTTGCGCCGCCTTCCATAGATTCCATGTCCTCGCACATATCTTCGCAGGAATGACATGGAAGGCTGTATTGGAATCTCAAAAAAGTTCATCCCCTTAAAACAAAATGCCTATTTTTGCGTTTCCTCCATATAAACATTTAAACTATGGACAAAACCACAATCCTTTGGGCTGACGACGAGATAGATCTCCTGAAGCCCCATATCATGTTTTTGGAACAAAAAGGCTATGAGGTAGTTACGGCCAACAACGGTTCCGATGCCATCGACCTCGTGCGCCAACGCCATTTCGATATTGTATTTCTTGACGAGCAGATGCCAGGTATCTCGGGCATCGAGGCTCTCGAAGTCATTAAAAGAGAGTATCCCAACCTCCCCGTGGTGATGATCACTAAGAGCGAGGAGGAACGCATTATGGAGGATGCAATCGGTTCAAATATAGCTGATTACCTCATCAAACCTGTCAACCCTAACCAGATCCTACTTTCGCTGAAACGCAACCTTGAGAACAAAAAACTCCGCGACGAGAAGTCGACGATGAGCTACCAACAGGAGTTCCGCAAAATCAGCATGGATCTCAACAACAACCTGAACTTCGACGAGTGGGTTGACCTATATAAGAACCTGGTGCGCTGGGAGTTGGAACTACAGAAATCAACCGACGAGAGCATCAAAGGCATCCTCGCCGACCAAAAGCAGGAAGCCAACACGCAGTTCACTCGTTACATCGAACGCAATTATGTGGATTGGATTCAGGGCAAGTCGGAGAAACCCGTCATGTCGCACACCGTGGTGCGCGACAAGGTGATTCCCCGCCTCGACGACAGCGACAAACCACTCTTCCTCATCGTCATCGACAACCTACGCTACGACCAGTGGAAGGCCATCCAACCGCTGATTGAGACCTATTTCCGCGTGGAGGCCGACGACATCTATTACAGCATCCTGCCTACGACTACACAATATGCACGCAATTCCCTTTTTGCCGGACTGATGCCACTCGAAATCCGCCGCCGCTACCCCAAATGGTGGGTCGACGAGGAAGACGAAGGCACCAAGAACCAATATGAAGGTGAGCTTCTTGGCGAGCAACTGAAGCGTTTCGGCAAGAACATCAAGTACTCTTATAATAAGGTGTTGAACCTACAGGCGGGCAAGAAACTCTACGAGCAGATGGCCAACCTGATGCCTAACAAGTTGAATGTCATCGTTTACAACTTTGTTGACATGCTGTCGCATGCCCGTACTGAGATGGAAATCATCCGTGAGCTGGCCGACGACGAGGAAGCCTACCGCTCGCTGATGTACTCATGGTTCGAGCACTCCAGCCTTTTCGACATGATGCGTTTCATCGCCGAGAAGGGCTGCGACATGATCATCACCACCGACCACGGCTCCACCTACGTCGAAAAGCCCGTCCGCATCCTTGGCGACCGCGAGGTGAACACCAACCTGCGCTACAAGTACGGCAAGAACCTGAAATACAACCCGAAGGAAGTCTTTGAGGTGAAAGACCCAGAGAAGATTTTCTTGCCGAAGGTCAACTTGAGTACGACATACGTCTTTGCTGGTGAAAGTGACTTTTTCGCTTACCCGAACAACTACAACTATTACGTGAGTTATTACCGCAACACCTTCCAGCACGGTGGTATCTCCATGAGCGAAATGCTGATCCCGGTGACGCATCTCACGGCGAAGTGATTTGTTTTTGTCACAAAACCAACAAAACTGTCAAAACTATATAAAACAGAAGGAAAGCCACGCCAACCGGCTGGCTTTCCTGCGTCAAGCGGTTGCGAGTCGCCGAGACAAAAGAATGGTTTTGTGGGTTTTGAAGGTTTTGTGACGAAATTATGGCTATCTTTGCAGCATAAAATAGTTAATAATGCAAGCAAAAGAATTCCATATAACTGGTGTGGAGCAGCTCTCGGAAGTGTCTGAATACCTGCTCTCGATGCGCGACGAAGCCGACATAATAGCGTTCTACGGCTCAATGGGGGCAGGCAAGACCACGCTAATCAAGAACCTCTGTCATCGAATGGGTGTTACTGACGAGGTAAACAGCCCGACTTTCGCCATCGTGAATGAATACGTAACTGAGGAAGGAGAGTCGGTCTATCATTTTGATTTCTATCGCATTAAGAAATTGGAAGAGGCCTACGACATAGGCTATGAGAACTATTTCGATAGCGGTAACCTCTGCCTCATCGAGTGGCCTGAAATGATTGAACCGCTTTTGCCCGAGAGGTACATCAGAGTTGATATTCAGCATGGCAAGACGGATGACGAACGCGTGATTCTTTGTCAAGTGGTTGAAGAATGAGAAAAGTGATGGATATGAACCAAGCCTCAGAATGCATAGATTCCCGCCAACGCACTGGCCAACCTTGGAATGACATGCATCCTGAGGCTTTAGAAAGCATGTCATCCCTGCGGGGGGATGAGCGGGGCATGGGATCTATGCTTTCTAAAGCCTCCCAAGTCTTCATCCTCACCGATGAGAACGTGGCACCCTTTTGGCTGCCCGAGGTGGCCCATTGGCTACATTATGATTCGGCAATTGATATGGTCATCAAGGCGGGCGAACAGCACAAAAACCTGCAAACCGTCCAGCGCATTTGGAAAACCTTGATGAAGCATCACGCCGACCGCAATGCCTTGTTAATCAATCTCGGCGGTGGCACCATTACCGACATGGGTGGATTCGCAGCATCAACTTACAAACGTGGTATCAAATTCATCAATGTACCGACCACTCTGCTTGGAATGATTGATGCTGCGATAGGAGGGAAGACAGGTGTCGATTTTGGTGGTGCGAAAAATCAAATCGGCACATTCGCTGAGGCTAAAGAGGTGGTTATCGACCCTGTTTTTTTGGAGACTTTGCCTCAAAGGGAACTGCTTTCAGGCCTTTCTGAAATGCTGAAATATGGTTTCGTGGTCGATTCTAAGTTGTTGGAAACTAGTCTAGAAAACTATCGGCAATTCATTGTTCGTGCCGGTGAGATCAAGCGTGAGATCGTGGCAAAAGACCCGACAGAAAATGGTCTGCGCAAGATATTGAACTTCGGCCACACCCTCGGTCACGCCATCGAAAGCTATTGCCTGACAACGGGTGCTCCTCTGTTGCATGGCGAAGCCGTGGCCATCGGAATGCTGGCCGCACTATGGCTCTCTGTGCAGCAATGCGGCCTCGACGAAAAGGTCTTGCATGACTTCGAGAAGCGACTGCCCATGCTCCTTTCGGAAGCGAAAGTCGATCTTTCGGAAGCCGACATTGAACCCATCATTGCCTTTCTTGCTCACGACAAGAAAAACAAAGGTGAGAAGCCGCAATTTGTGCTGCTTGAAGCCATCGGCAAACCCGTGCGGGATGTTACGGTAGACTATGATACCATCAAAAGGTCACTTGAATACATGATAAATGAGTATGGGAAACGATGACATAACCTTCTCCGCCATGAGGACAAGGAGCGGGAGGGTGTTTCGTTTCGGTGAGGTTACTCTTCCCGCCAGCAAAAGCGAAAGCAACCGCGCCTTGATGATTGCAGCGTATGGTGGGTTTGCGCCTGATTTCCAGAATCTTTCAGATTCAAAGGATACTTTGGTTTTGAAAAAAGCGTTGAGCTGTTTGCCTTTTATAGATTCCCGCCAACGCACAAACCTATGCGGGAATGACATAAAAGGCAAGCAACACACCATCGACATCGCCGATTGTGGCACAGCCGCGCGTTTCATGACCACCTATCTGGCTTGTTACGAAGGAGATTGGCTCCTGACGGGCACGGAACGCATGAAACAACGCCCAATTCTACCGCTTGTGAAGTCTTTGTGTGAATTAGGGGTTGATATTCAGTTTGTTGAAAAAGAAGGATGTCTGCCTTTGCGAATCAAAGGAAAACCGATTTCGGGCGGGAAAGCCCAGATTGATATGCACCAAAGCAGTCAATTTGCATCTTCCGTGCTTCTGGCTGCTCCGATGTGGCCTAAAGGTCTTGAAATGGACCTCGTTGGCGAGCTTACTTCTTTGCCTTACCTCGAAATGACCTTGACCATGATGCGGCACTTCGGGGCAGAGGTGGAAAGAAATGGAAGAACGATTTCTGTTAAGCCGAGACCTTATCAATCAAACAGTTTTGTGGTCAGTGGAGATTGGAGTGCTGCCTCGTATTGGTACGAAATGGCAGCGCTGAGTGAGGAGTGTGAGATAAGACTGCGGGGATTGTCTCTTTCGTCGCTTCAAGGTGATGTGGTCATCGTGGATTGGATGAAGCAATTGGGAGTTGGCACTTTTGTTGAAAAAGATGCCATTGTCCTGCGAAAGTTCTCATTTGAAAAACATTCTGTTTGCTTCGATTTTGCAGCGCATCCCGACCTGTATCCGACCATGGCAGCCACATGTGCCGGATTGAATGTTGACGCTACTTTTACGGGCATAGACAATTTGGCTTTGAAGGAGTCTGATAGGGTGGGGGCGATGCAAGCGGAATTGTCGAAATTGGGTAGTCGTCCTCTGCGGTTTTGTTCCCACAACGACCACCGCATTGTCATGGCCTTGGCTCCCTTGGCACTTTTATACGGATCGATCTCGTTCGACCATCCCGAAGTGGTGGAGAAATCCTATCCCGGTTTCTGGTCCGACTGCTCTTTTTTGCAGGCACTTTGATAAAAAAACGCACTATTTTACGATTATATAGGTGTCCTATTTGGAAATTCCGTACTTTTGCACGGAATTTTGCGCACTAGTGTTATGAAAGTTGAGCTGTTTGTACCTTGCATCATCGACCAGTTTTTCCCTACAGTGGCGGCACACACCATGAAGGTGCTGGAACGCACGGGTGTGGAGGTGGAATACAATCCAGAGCAGACCTGCTGCGGACGTTTTGCCTACAACTCTGGTTTTGTGGAAGATGCAAAAGAATTGGGCGACAAGTTCCTCAACGATTTCTCATACGATGGTCCTGTGGTGGCGCCTTCAGCCGCTTGTGTGCATTATATCAAGAAACGCTATCCTGAACTCTTTTTTAACACAGCCAATCACTTGAATTTCAAGCGAATGGTTGCAAACGTCTATGAACTGACCGATTTTTTGGTCAACCAGGTGCATTTTGACGACTTTGGCGCGGAGTTTCCCTATAAGGTGACCTTCCACGACAGCTGCAGTGCCTTGCGAGGCTTGGGCCTCGGCAAGGAAGCACGTCAGTTGCTTTCGAAGGTCAGGGGATTGGAACTGATTGAGATGAAGCAGACCGACATGTGTTGTGGCGCCGATTTCACCATGCAGGTGAACCAAGAGACATTGGCGATGGGTATGGCCAGCCACAAAGTGAAAAACGCCATGAACACGGGCGCCGAGTACATCGTCTCGACCGACATGACTTGCCTGATGCACCAAAGAGCCTATATCGAGAAGGAAGGCCTTCCCATCAAGGTGATTCATATCGCTGATGTGCTGGCCTCAGGTTGGGATTGACGAGATGGGACCGGCCCTTCGACTCCTTCGACAGGCTCAGGAACCGAAGGCTCAGGGACCTGTGATTGTTAAGGTCGTTGTGCCCGTCGAAACGCCAACCGAAAAAGGAAGCCGACCTGAAGAATAAAGTAAAGCAAATGAACGACTATTACATACACGAAAGCAGTTATGTCGATGACAACGTAAGCATCGGCAAAGGAACCAAAATCTGGCATTTCTGCCATATCCAAAAAGGTGCGGTAATTGGTGAAAACTGCTCATTCGGACAAAATGTCAACGTAGGCAATAACGTAAAGATTGGCAACAATGTCCGTGTGCAGAACAACGTCTCCATCTACGAAGGTGTTGAGATTGAGGACAATGTCTTCTGCGGCCCGAGCTGCGTATTCACCAATGTGACTACGCCGCGCGCCCATTTTCCCGTACATGGCGTCTACGCCAAGACCAAGATATGCGAAGGTGCTTCTTTGGGTGCCAACTGCACTGTGGTCTGCGGCCATACAGTGGGCAAGAGCGCCCTCATCGCCGCTGGCGCTGTGGTCACCAAAGACGTGAAGCCTTACGCCCTGATGGCCGGTGTACCAGCCCGTCAGATTGGTTGGGTGTGCGAATGTGGCAAACGCCTCGATGCCACCCTGCAATGCGAATGCGGCAGGAAATACGTGGTGAATAGTGGGAATTTGGAAAGAATGCTGAATGCGGAATGCTGAATGCGGAATGAACTGAACAACTGAATAACTGAACAACTGACAACTGATAAAGATGCAATTCAGAGATCTAAAAACACAATATAACGTCCTGAAGGACGAAATGGACAAAGCCATCCTCGACGTGGTCGCCTCGTCGGCATACGTGATGGGACCGAAGATCAAGGAGATGGAGACGGCTTTTGCCGACTATGTCGGTGTGAAGCACTGCATCGCCTGCAACAGTGGCACCGATGCCCTTCTGCTCGCCTTGAAGGCCTGGGATGTGAAGCCTGGCGACGCCGTTTTCGTGCCAAGCTTTACCTTCTTTGCCTCGGCCGAGGTCATTGCCATGCAGGGTGCTACGCCTGTCTTCGTCGATGTTGACAAAGACACCTTCAACATCGATGTGGTTGACCTTGAACGCAAGATCGAACAGACTCGGAAGGCTGGCAGACTTACACCTCGCGTCATCATCGCTGTTGACTTGTTTGGTCTTCCTGCCGACTTCAAGGCTATCCGCAAGATGGCTGACAAATATGGTCTCTATGTCCTCGAAGACGGCGCTCAAGGCTTTGGCGGTCGCATCGGCGAACGCAAGGCCTGCACCTTTGGCGACATCTCCACCACTTCGTTCTTCCCGGCGAAGCCTGTGGGTTGCTATGGCGACGGTGGTGCGGTGTTCACCGATAACGATGAATGGGCTGCCCTCATGGATTCCTATCACATCCATGGCAAGGGCAGCGACCGTTACGACAATGTTCGCATTGGCATGAACTCGCGCATGGACAGCATCCAGGCAGCCATTTTATTGGTCAAGTTGAAGGCTTTCAAGGACTATGAGTTGGTCGACGTCAACAAGGTGGCGGCCCGCTATACTGAAAAGCTGAAAGACGTGGTGAAGACGCCAATAGTGCCAGAAGGATTCTATTCCAGCTGGGCGCAATACACGCTTCAGGTGGAGGACAAGGAGGAGAGGGCTGGCTTGCAGGCTGCTTTGAAGGCGCTTGACATTCCGACGGCCATTTATTATCCCATTCCGATGCATAGGCAGACGGCGTTCAACTATCTGAGTCTTGATGACAACCGTTGTCCGGTTGCCGACCAGTTGGCCGATACGGTCATTTCCTTGCCTATCCATCCTTACCTATCGGAGGTGGACCAGGATATGATTTGCGAAGCAGTACGTAAGTATTTGAAGAAATAAACTATCGAGAGGCATGGGTGTTAGGTCATTTTTTGGTGGTATGGCATCACGCGACAACTACGACGAGGTGATGGAATACCTTGCTGTGACTGAGACCCAGCATGCCCCGATGTTTGAGTTTGACGATGCGCCCGAACAGCTGCGTGAGCTGATTGCCGTAGCGGAAACTCCTCGTAGTTCCGAGCGTTCTACCTGGCTCAACGACTATACTGAGAAATGTTGGGCTGTGCCCGATGGCGAGGCCGAGGTGCTGTTGGCCGAAGACCATCTCAATGCCATCCGTTACGTGAACCGTTATCTACGCAAGGCCAATGCCAAGTTGAAGCAGGACGGTTATATCGTGTGCAGTTTCGACACAGCGCAAAAACGTCGTGCACAGATTTTCAGCAAGTATCCCAGATTCTTTGCATATATCATTTATTTCTTTGATTTTCTATGGCATAGGGTGTGTCCAAAACTGGCATTGACACGCCGTTTCTATTACCTCTGCACAAGGAAGGTGAGGAAGGTCTTCCCACGTCCCGAAATCTTGGGTAGGTTGTATTATTGCGGTTTCGAAGTCGTCAGTGAGCAGTACATCCACGACCGCTATTGTGTCATCGGGCAGAAGAAACGTGAGCCTCACAAGGAGCCTCACACCTATGGTCCATTGGTGAAATTGCGTCGTGTGGGCAAGGATGGGAAGAAGTTTAACGTATTTAAGTTCCGCACGATGTATGCCTATTCCGAGTATTTGCAGACTTACATATACGAAAACAACGATTTGGACGTGGGGGGTAAGTTTAGCGACGACTATCGTGTCACGGAGTGGGGGAGGTTTCTGCGAAAAACCTGGCTCGACGAGTTGCCCATGTTTTTCAACATCTTGAAAGGTCAGATGAAGTTGGTGGGTGTGCGTCCATTGAGTCAGCAGTATTTTAACCTCTACAGCGAAGATCTGCAGCAACTTAGGATCAAAACCAAACCCGGTCTTTTGCCTCCGTTCTATGTCGATATGCCTGAGACCTTGGACGAGATTCAGGACAGCGAGCATCGTTATCTCGAGGCCTATTTGAAGCATCCTTTCCGCACCGACTGGAAGTATTTTTGGAAAATCGTCGGTAATATCGTTTTCAAGGGGAAGCGCTCCAAATAAAGGCTAGGAAAATAGTTGCAGATTTTTCTTGTTTTATTTAAAAAATAATCCTTACTTTTGCAGATTGTAAATTTAGGCGGATTATAGCCTGGATGATACAAAAACTACAGCTTCTTATGTTTGAGGCAAGTGGTTTATTTACAAATAGTTATGCTTTCTTGATGTGAGTCAAGAGGCGAAGCTTTACACTTTTCTGAAATGAGTCAAGCAACTGAAAACGAAAACTGGACCACTGTCATCAAGCCTCGGAATGGGCTTTTTGAGGTGAATTTGAAAGAGATATGGGAGTATAGAGATTTGTTAAGTTTGTTTGTGAAGCGTACCATCATGGTGCAGTACAAACAGACCATCTTGGGCCCTTTATGGTGGATCATCCAGCCTGCCCTAACAGTCATCATGTACATGGTGGTATTTGGTGGTATCGCCGGTATCCCCACTGACGGCATACCTCAACCCTTGTTCTATTTGGGTGGTATCTGTATGTGGCAGTATTTTGCGGACTGTTTGGGCAAGACTTCAAATACTTTTGTTTCCAATGCAGGTATTTTTGGCAAGGTCTATTTTCCTAGATTGATTATGCCACTGTCGAGTGTCATCAGTAACCTGGTTCGTTTTGGCATCCAAGTGGGCTTGTTTGTTATCGTGTATGTCTACTATGCCATCATGGGTCAAGCTCCGACCCCCAACTGGTATTTGTTGCTTTTCCCTGCGCTGCTAGTAACATTGGCAGGTTTAGCTTTGGGTTTTGGTATTGTCATTTCTTCGATGACAACAAAATATAGGGATTTGCAAGTGCTTTTCTCTTTTGTGGTGCAACTGTGGATGTATGCCACGCCTATCGTATATCCTCTGAGCCAAGTGGCTGGTAAAAAAGTGTTGGGGTTGGATTTGGCCACCATTATGTGCATCAATCCGGTGACTCCTGTCATTGAGACCTTCAAGCATGGCGCTTTGGGAGCTGGAGAATTCATCGGTTGGGGTTGGTTGGCTTATAGCTTCGGCTTTATGGTGGTTGTACTTGCTCTTGGTATCTTGATTTTCAACAAGGTGCAGAAGAGTTTTATGGATACTGTTTAATAGTTACAGCCGCAATGATTACAGACTCTTTACATTCAAATAAAGAAAAATGTATATATGAAAGCTTTAATTCTTAATAGTGGTCTAGGACAACGGATGGGTGTCATAACCAGTGAACATCCCAAGTGTATGACCGAAATCTCGTTTAAAAACACTATCCTCAGCCGACAATTACGACAATTGGTGAGTTTTGGTATTGAAGAAGTTGTCGTTACTACAGGCTATTACGACAAGGTGTTGTTAGATTATTGTGAAGCGCTTCATCTTCCATTGAAGTTTATTTTCGTTAATAATCCCTATTACGATAAAACCAACTATATCTATAGTATTTATTGCGCCAAAGAACAACTAAAGGACGATGATATTCTGCTAATGCACGGAGACCTTGTCTTTGAAAGTCTGGTGTTGGAGGCAGTGATTGATAGCCCGCTCAGTTGTATGACCGTGAGCAGCACGCTTCCCTTGCCGCAGAAGGACTTTAAGGCCGTTGTTCGAGATGGAAAGATAGTGAAGGTGGGCGTGGAATTCTTTGACAACGCCATGGCCGCCCAGCCGCTATACAAAATCAAGAAAGAGGACTGGTTGATGTGGCTTGCCAACATTGAGAAGTTCTGCGAATCAGGCAACCGTATGGTGTATGCAGAGAATGCCTTCAACGAGGTGAGTGACCAGTGCAAAATTTATCCATGCGACGTAAAAGACATGCTTTGTGCCGAAATCGACACTCCGGATGATTTGGAGATTGTCAGCAAGAAGGTGGCAGAGATGAATGAACGCACTGTCTATATGTGTTTTAGCACGGAATACATCCATAGCGGACACATGGCCATCATCAACAAGGCTCGCCGTTTGGGACGCTTGATTGTGGGAGTGCTTAGCGACGAAGCAGTGGCCAGTTTTAAGCGCTTTCCTTTGATTCCCTTCGAGGAGCGCAAGGCCTTATTGGAAAATATCGCGGGGGTGGAACGTGTGGTGGTACAGAATACCTTATCATACGCTGAAAACCTGCGCGAATTGAAACCCAACTATGTGGTACATGGCAACGATTGGTGTGAAGGGTTCCAAAAGCCTATTCGCCAGGAAGTGATAGACGTTCTGTCTGAGTATGGTGGTAGACTCGTTGAGTATCCTTATAGCAATAACCCTAAGTATAAGGAACTGGATGCCGCTCATCGCGCTGAGGCTTCCATGCCTGATATTCGAAGGGGACGTCTTCGTAAGCTTATTAACATGAAAGGTCTGGTGACGGCCATGGAGGCCCACAGCGGTATCACGGGCCTGATTGTGGAAAAGACTATCGTATTGCAGGACGGCAAGACCTATCAGTTTGATGCCATGTGGGTGAGTAGCCTTTGTGATTCAACCGCTAAGGGAAAGCCTGATATTGAGCTTGTGGATATGACCAGCCGCTTCCGCACCATTGACGATATTATGGAGGTAACCACCAAACCTATCATCTTTGACGGTGATACTGGTGGCTTGACCGAACATTTTGTCTATACTGTACGAACTTTGGAGCGTATGGGTGTGTCAATGATCATTATCGAGGACAAGACCGGTTTGAAGAAGAACAGCCTATTTGGCACCGAGGTGAAACAGACACAAGACAGCATCGAGAATTTCTGCACCAAGATTCGTGCTGGCAAGCATGCCCAAAAAACTAAGGAGTTTATGATTTGCGCCCGCATAGAGAGTCTCATTCTAGAACAAGGCATGGAAGATGCGCTGAACAGGGGATTTGCCTACAGTGAGGCTGGTGCTGATGCCATCATGATTCACAGCCGCAAGAAAGATCCAGCTGAGATATTCGAGTTTGTGAAGAAGTTCCGTGAGAAAAACACGACCACACCTATCGTGGTGGTGCCTACTTCATTCAATACCGTAACCGAGCAGGAGTTCAAAGACCGTGGTGTGAACGTTGTCATCTATGCCAACCAGCTTACCCGCACAGGCTTCCCAGCCATGCAGGATGCGGCCCGTACCATTTTGGAGAACCACCGTGCCAAGGAGTGCGACGATAAGTGTATGTCAATCAAAGAAATCATAACCTTAATACCGGAAGAGTAATGATTAGACCGGAGTTTTTTATTGAGAAGTTGAGAGATAATGGCATCGATTGCTTTGCTGGTGTTCCTGACAGCCTACTGAAGAATATGTGTGCTTATATCACTGATCATTTTGATGCCGCACACAATATTATAGCCGCCAATGAGGGCGCGGCCGTTGGACTTGCAGCAGGACATTATCTGGCGACAGGCCGCCCAGCTTGTGTGTATATGCAGAATAGTGGCGAGGGCAATATCATCAATCCTATGGCTTCGCTCACCGACCCCGAAGTTTACAACATTCCTGTGTTGTTGTTGATCGGTTGGCGGGGACGCCCTGGAGTGCACGATGAGCCTCAGCACGTGAAGCAGGGCAAAGTGACCACTGGACTGCTGAATGTGATGGGAATCAACTATGAGGTAATGGTCAAAGAGGAGGACAAGGCCGAGAAACAGATTGCCAAAGCCGTCAAAGCCCTCCAAAACAAAGATGTGTTCGCTTTGGTGATCGAGAAGGATACTTTTGAGGAATACAAATTACAAAATGTTGAGCAGAATGATCTTTCCTTATCCCGTGAAGAAGCAATACAAACCGTAGCTGCTGCTCTTGGCGAAACTGATTGCATTGTGAGTACAACGGGTATGATCAGTCGCGAGCTTTTCGAATATCGCGCTGCTATGGGTGAAGGTCACGAACGTGATTTCCTTACTGTGGGCAGTATGGGCCATGCCTCACAAATTGCATTGGGCATTGCTTTGGCACAGCCCACACGTCGAGTATGGTGCTTTGATGGTGATGGCGCTGCAATCATGCATATGGGAAGCATGGCCATTGTGGGCAGTAAAGAGCCGAAGAACTACATTCATGTGGTTTTCAACAACGGTGCCCACGACAGCGTAGGCGGTCAACCTACAGTGGGGCTGAAGATAGACCTACCTGCCATTGCGAAGGCAGTGGGATACAAGGATACATATAGTGTGGACAACAAGAATGACTTGGTTGATGCGCTGGGCAAAGCAAAGCATGAGAGAGGTCCTATCCTGGTTGAAGTCAAGGTAAAGAAGGGTAACCGCAAAGACCTAGGTCGTCCGACCACCACACCGATTCAGAACAAGGAAACTTTGATGAACTATCTTGCCAAATGACCATGCAAAAGATAGTAAACGGAATCGAACGTCTTTCTGAGATATTGAGGGAAATAGGCTGTAAGAGGTTGTTTCTTGTGGTGGATTCCTCATATCCCTTCTTGAACATTAAAGATGCAATTGAAGCGTTGCCGGTGATGGAGATGGTGACATTCAGCAACTTCACTCCCAATCCGCTTTACGAACAGGTTTGTGAGGGTGTGGAAATGCTAAAAGCATCCCAATGTGAGGCCATTCTTGCCGTAGGTGGGGGCAGCGCTATTGACGTGGCAAAATGCATCAAATTTGCTGTACTGGCCAAGGAAGGGAATGCCGCAATCATACCACCATTGGTTTCCCAGCGATTGCCAATTGATGGAGAGAAGATTCCCTTTATTGCAATACCAACCACAGCGGGTACCGGCAGCGAGTCCACACACAATGCTGTGATGTATTACGAAGGAAGTAAGCAGACAATTACCAACGATGGGATTTTGCCCGACTATGCTGTATTGGAGTCTTCTGTCCTTAAAACACTTCCGTTGTATCAGAAGAAATGCACTATGATGGATGCGCTTTGCCAGGGCATCGAGTCGTGGTGGTCGGTCAATTCCACTGACGAGAGCAAAGAGTACTCAAAAGCTGCTGTTGAACTCATTATGGCAAATTGGCGGCAATACATATTTGACAATGATGACAATGCAGCAAAGGTCATCATGCTTGCCGCTAACTATGGGGGAAGAGCCATCAATATTGCCCAGACTACGGCCGCCCATGCCATGAGTTATAAGATCACTTCGCTTTATCATTTGCCGCATGGTCATGCAGTCGCACTGTGTTTGCCAGAGATTTGGGACTATATGATTGGCCATACGAATAATTGCATTGACATTAGAGGTGAGAGATATTTAAGGGATGTGTTTGAAAGCATTTCGCGGTCAGTAGGCGCCAGTAGCACTGAAGAGGCGATAAGAATCATTAGAAACATGATGGCGGAAATGGGGTTGGGCTCCCCTTCTTTTATAAATGATGCAGAGGCAGAGCTTGAACTGCTCTGTAAGTCGGTTAACCCTATTCGTTTGAAGAACAATCCGATACGTCTCGACTATAATTCCATATACTCTTTCTATAATCATATTTTACATAATTAACACATAATATGACAACAGCAATAGAATTCAATAATATCAGCAAGTTGTACCGCTTGGGATTGGTCTCCAGCGGAACAATAAGTAACGACCTGAAACGGTGGTGGCAGATGTCCGTTTTGGGGAAGGAAGACCCATTCTTGAAGGTTGGCTCAGTTAATGATCGTTCCAAGGCGGCAGATAGTGAGTATGTGTGGGCTTTGAAAGACATTGATTTCAAGGTGGAGCAAGGTGATGTGGTGGGTATCATTGGTAAGAACGGGGCAGGGAAGAGTACTTTGTTGAAACTTTTGTCAAGGGTGACTGGCCCTACGACGGGTACCATCAAGGCCAAAGGAAGAATTGGATCTTTGTTGGAAGTGGGTACGGGTTTCCATCCTGAATTGACAGGGCGGGAGAATATATTTATGAATGGTGCCATTCTAGGTATGAACAAGCAAGAGATTACCCGTAAAATGGATGAAATCATAGATTTTTCTGGTTGTGAGCGATATATAGATACACCAGTGAAACGCTATAGTTCGGGTATGAAGGTGCGTCTTGGCTTTGCTGTGGCTGCACATCTTGACCCTGAGATTCTAGTGGTGGATGAGGTGCTGGCTGTTGGTGATGCTGAATTCCAGAAAAAAGCCATTGGTAAAATGCAAGACGTAAGCAAAGGTGAAGGTAGAACCGTTTTGTTTGTGAGTCATAATATGGATTCTATGCTAAATTTATGTAAAAAAGGCATTCTTTTGGAAAACGGACGAGTGGCATACCAAAATGATATTAAGTCTACAGTGGCTGAGTATTTAGGTGGAGGGAAGACGGAGTTTTCGTTTTCTCAAACTGAACAAGAGGCTGGATTTGGCGTGTACATTGCCTCGGTTCAGTTCTGCGGTAGTCAACATCAGCGTCAAGGACTGTTTTCGTTCGATGAGGATATAGTTATTGAAGCAGTTGTTAGAAAAAAATGTGGTTTTGTAATGGATTCTAAAGCTGTTATGAGTGTGATAATAATGACTCTTAATAGAACAAGAATTTGCAATGCTGAACTGATGCTGAATGGCTTGGATGAACAAAAGAGATTCCGATTAACTTATAGAGGAGAGACTTTGTTGCCTGGTAAGTATTTAATTAGAGTTGTAACACATGTCCCAAATGTTTGCTTTTATGATCGCCAGGACGTTTGTATGTTAACTATCACAGATAACGGAACGGAGTTCCTGAAATACAACGGTGCCGATAATGGATTTATTATGTTTTCGCCAAAGATTGAAGAACAGTAGTGTATTATGAAACTTAGAAAATTAAATCTTGAAGAACACCAAAAGGTGTTATATGAGATTTTATATACAGTTGACGATTTTTGCAAGGAATATAAAATTCGATATTGTTTAGCATACGGTACCTTACTTGGTGCTGTTCGCCACCATGGAATAATACCATGGGATGATGACATTGATATCTTTATGGAAAGAGAGGAATATAATCGGTTCGAGGAACTTGTCATGAAACATCCGATAAAGGGATACACGCTCAATTCTATACATACCACAAAAGGTTACTATTATCCATTCATAAAGTTTTCAAAGAATGGAACATATGTTAAGGAACCCTTTAATTATGTTCCTCCTATTGGGATTAACATCGATGTTTTTCCATTGGATGGTTGTCCTTCGCAAAAGATAGATGACGCGAGAGAGTATTCGTGGAGACTTCGAAATGAAGTGTGGGATAGTTTGCATTATTGGACTGATTTGAAATGGAAAAACTTCCATGGTGTAAAAGGAAAAATTGCTTTTATTAAATATTCGATTCCTTATTTTAAGAAACGGAAATTGCTTCAACACTATGACAAGTGCTCAAAATGGCCGATTTCCGAAGCAAGACTGGTTTCTAATATTGTATGGTCTTTTTGTGAAGGTAGGAACGTATATGAAAAAGAGCTATTATCCGAAACCATTAATTGTCAGTTTGGCAAACAAGAGGTTCCGATTCCAGCTGGCTATGATGCGTTATTGCGTTCTATTTATGGGGATTATCTGACGCCTCCGCCCGAAAAAGAACGGTCCTCAACTCACCAAAACACAGGGGCGTATGTCATCGAGTAAATGTAACAGACCATGAGAGTTTTACATATAAGTACTTATGATTTTGGTGGTGCTGGTTTGGCGGCATGGCGAATTCATTCTGCAATGCGATCCGCAAATGTGGAGAGCATGATGCTGGTAAAAGAAAAACGCTCCAATGACGAGAGTGTCGTTTCGTCAGTTCCTAATCTAAATCAATATCAGCCTCCAAAGGGGAAGGTTTTGAGGAAGATCAAAAAGGTACTCAGGAAAAGGGGAAGATGCCTTACTCCTTTGGAGATCTTAGAGCAACAGAAAAACAAAATACAAGCTGAAACAGGTGCTTTTTATACCCTTCCCATATCAAACTATGATCTTAGTGATCATCCCCTTGTACAATGGGCAGACATTATTCATCTACACTGGATTGCGAATTTCGTCGATTATTCTACTTTTTTCAAAAAAACCAACAAACCCATTGTATGGACGTTTCATGACGAGAATATAGGTTATGGCGGCTTTCACTATCAAAAAATGGCTGAAAGATTCTCGGGCCAATTTGGATTGATTGAGGAGCATTTGGTTGATATTAAAAGGAAGTCTTTGTTGGGTGCACGAAACATTCATGTGGTTGCATTGTCAAAGATGATGTTGGAGTTCTATCAACAAAAAGCTATTAATAATACGTTCCCGGTTAGTATTATCCATAATGGGTTCTCTTCTTCTGATTTTGCTCCCAGAAATAAGAATGCCGCACGAGAAGTACTTGGTATATCTTCAGATGCAACCGTGTTTGTTTTTTGCGCAGCCTTCCTTAATGAAGAGCGTAAGGGACTCATAAAATTAGTCCACACACTAGAGGGGCTCAGTGTTCCTAATTGCACTTTGTTATGCATTGGCAGTGGTGTAAAACCTGTTGGTGATATTAATATTATTGCAATTGGTCAGGTAGCAAATCAAAGATTAATGTCAATGCTCTATTCTGCTGGTGATTTTTTTGTTATGCCTTCGGAACAAGAAGCTTTTGCCCAAACTCCTATTGAGGCAATGGCTTGCGGCCTTCCTGTGATTGCCTTCCCTGTGAGTGGAACGGAGGAACTTATTAATGAATTTAATGGAGTGCGCTGCTGTGGTTTTGACATTGCTTCTTTGACGGAAGGAATAAAGGAGGCCATGTCTAGAGTGTATGATAAAACTCAGATTAGGGATGATGTAGTCAAACGATTTGATATTGCGACAATTGTTTCTCAATACATTAAACTGTATGAGGAATTGCTATAGTTTGGTTAGTGGTTTAAAAATCATATTCACAAAAGTCTATTCCATAAAATGCGTCTCTCAATCATAACAGTGAACCTCAATAATTGTGAAGGTCTTCAAAAGACCATCGATAGCGTCATTTCTCAAAACTTCAAGGATTTTGAATGGATTGTGATTGATGGAGGTTCCACCGACGGTAGCAAGGAACTCATTGAGCAATATGCTGAGTATTTTTCCTATTGGGTGAGTGAGCAAGATAAGGGTGTGTATAATGCGATGAATAAAGGTGTTTCTGTTGCACAAGGGGAATATCTTAATTTTATGAACTCTGGAGACGCTTTTGCAGACAATAATGTTCTTTTTAATGTTTTCGCAGAGGAACACTCTGAGGATATTCTGTATGGTGATTGGATTTTGCAATATGCGGATAGAGAGATACGTGTTTCAGACCCAAACAAACTCAATCTAGTGAATCTCTTCAAGGAATGTTTATGTCACCAATCAATGTTTATTAAAAAAGAACTTCTCAGAGAAAAAGGATATGATGAAACTTACGGCATAATGGCAGATTGGAAACGCTGGTTAGAAGCCGTTATTTCAGGGAAGACAGGATGTTATCTGCCTATTTTGATTTGTGTTTTTGATTGTTCAGGCATTAGTTTCCAATTTAATGAAAAGTATTGGAGAGAGGAGAGTCGGCTATTTAATGAGGACTTAAAACAGTTTCATGCATTGAAACGCTATGCACGTAATGAAGATATCATGGAGTTACATATGTTCTATGATAAAAGCCTTCATTATGCGAAACTCCTTAAGAAAACGCTTAAGCTATTTAAACGATTAGAAAAGTATCGGCTTTTTTGTAAAAAAGTACTGCACAGATAACCATGGTTAAAGTATCTGTTCTTGTGCCCTATTATAACGCGAGAGATTTTATTGCTCGATGTGCTCGTGCTATATTTGAACAAACATATCATAATATCGAATGCATCTTTGTGGACGATTGTTCGCCTGACAATAGTATTGGGATTTTAGAGAATGTCCTAAAAGATTATCCTCAACGAAAAGAACAGGTAAAAATCATAAAACATGAGTGCAATAAAGGGGTGTCAGCGGCCAGAAATACTGCTTTAAGAAATAGCTCTGGTGAATTTACGGTTTTTGTTGATTCTGATGATGATATGCCTCGAGATGCTATTGAAAAACTAGTAAAGAAACAGTTGGACACAGGGGCGGATATTATAACTGGTCAAGTTGTTAGGCATTATGATAATAAAGTATCAATAATAGAACGCCCGCATTTCTATGATCATGACGACTTCGTGGAGGATATGATTAAGCCTTCATTGAACCATACTCTATGGGGACGATTGATAAGGAAATCATTGTATATTGAACACAATATTCAAGCAAAAGAAGGGATTAATATTGGTGAGGATATGCAAATTATGGTGCAATTGGCATTTTATGCAAATAAGTGTGAATCGTTATGGGAAGTCGTTTATTATTACGATTGTACAAATGAATTATCATGTATGAACCAGTACGACTTGGATAATATACATCGCCTCATTCAAGATACGGCCTCCATGGAAATTGTCCGTGATTTCTTTGTCGGTAAAAGTGACAGATTCCTAAACCAAGCAGAAGGATATTTGCGTGATTATTATTTGAAATTGTTGCGTTACTATGGCCGATCTAAAAAGAAAAGTTATTTTGAAGGAATACAAAAGCGGTTGTTCGGCTTGCGACCGCAAAACCGTAAGATGACCAAACGGCAGAAATTGAAATTCAGCGGTTATCGAACGTTCAGACTGGTAAATGTTTTGCTAAAATAAAATTCATGAATCATTTTGATTACCTCATTGTTGGCTCTGGTCTTTATGGCGCCACTTTCGCATATTTCGCTAAACAAGCTGGGAAAAGTTGTCTCGTGATAGACAAGCGTCCGCACAAAGGCGGGAACTTGTATTGCGAGAACGTGGAAGGTATCAATGTCCACAAATATGGTGCACATATTTTTCATACTTCCAATAAAAAAGTGTGGGATTTTGTTAATGGAATCGTTCCCTTCAACAGATATACGAATTCTCCGGTGGCCAACTATAAAGGCGAATTGTACAACCTGCCTTTTAACATGAACACGTTCAACAAGATGTGGGGTGTGGTCACGCCAAAAGATGCTGAGGATAAGATTGCCCAACAAAGAGCCGAGGCTATGTCAAAGTTAATGGCGGAAGGTCGTCGCGAACCAAGCAATTTGGAGGAACAGGCCTTGCTTTTGGTGGGGAGGGATATATATGAAAAACTTATCAAGGGTTACACGGAGAAACAGTGGGGAAGAAAGTGCACTGAGTTGCCTCCGTTCATCATCAAGCGACTCCCGGTGCGTCTTGTATTTGATAACAACTATTTCAACGACAGCTATCAAGGTATCCCTGTTGGAGGATATAATAAGTTGATTGACGGCTTGTTGGATGGCGTGGAGGTGAGAACTGGTGTTGATTTCTTTGAGAGTCGTAACCATTGGGAATCGGTGGCGGATAGAATTGTTTTCACGGGCAAGATCGATGAGTATTATGGTTATAGATTAGGAAAGTTGGAATATAGGACGGTGCGGTTTGAACAGGAGGTTTTTGATACGCCGAATTATCAAGGAAATGCAGTGGTCAATTACACAGAGAGAGATGTGCCTTACACGAGAATCATTGAACACAAACATTTTGAGATGTTCGGTGATGCTGTATACAATTGCCCGAAAACGGTGGTTTCCAAGGAATACAGTACGGAGTGGACGGATGGGATGGAGCCGTATTATCCTGTCAATGACGAGAAAAACAATGGGTTGTATGCAAAATATAAGGCGCTTGCCGATAAAGAAAAAAACACCATTTTTGGTGGGCGTTTGGCAGAGTATAAGTATTACGACATGGCACCGATAGTAGAAAAGGTGCTGGAAATTAAGCAAATATTATGGAATTAAACGTTGATGTTGTTGTCGTTACCTACAATCGTCTCGAGAAGTTGAAGAAAGCGTTGGCTTGTTACGAGAACCAAACGCTGTCTTTCCGGAGTATTATTATAGTGGATAATCATAGCTCTGATGGAACGTACGAATATCTTGAAGAATGGAAATCAAAGCAAACTCCGTTTGTGAAATATATTATTCATGCAGAGGATAATCTTGGAGGCTCGGGTGGGTATTACTTGGGACAAAAAAAAGCGATGGAATTGCATCCTGACTGGTTGTTTTTGGCAGACGATGACGCGTACCCTGTCGCTGATATGATGGAGAAGTTCTATGACTATACAGGTCGTCATCCCATAGAGGAGCATGCCGCTATTTGCGGTACCGTGTTTCACCCTGACGATTCGATTGACCTTCAGCATAGGAGTAGATATCTCATGAAGGGAAAACGTTTCGTTCAAAGGGTCTCTTCCACTTTAAGTGATTATGAGAAGCCAGAGTTCAAGATAGATTTTCTGTCTTATGTTGGGGTGTTTTTAAATGGGAAGGCGTTGAAAAAAGTGGGTTTGGTCAATCCGGATTTCTTTATTTATCAGGATGATTCTGAACATAGTTTGCGATTAAAAAAATATGGTGATATTATATGTGTGCCTTGTATCAGAATTGTGCATGATGATATGATTGTTGGAGAATCAAAGCCTGAAGCACCTCTCGTTTCATGGAAGGATTATTATTTTGAAAGAAACGGAATGGTTTTGCTTAAAAAACACTTTCCATGGGCGGCTATACATCAGACACGAAAACTGTTTGCCAAAAAGATGAAGGGCAAGTTGAAGGGCGATAGATATGGCATAATGAAATGGGAGGCAGTGAAACATGCATGGCTGGGGAGAATGGGAAAACATCCTGTGTATGTGCCAGGATGGGAAATCAAGAAATGAGTTATGTTTTCTTTCGTCATTTGCTCTCGTAATCGGGATGTTTCTGCTGAAATAAAGCAAAATATAGATATAACCATTGGTTGTGAGTATGAGTTGGTCGTAATTGACAATTCGTCCAATGCATATAGCATCTTCCAAGCGTATAACGAAGGCGTTCGCCGTGCTAAAGGCAATCTTCTTTGCTTTATGCATGAGGATGTCTTGTTTAGGACAAAGGATTGGGGACGAATCGTGGAAAGCCATTTCGCTTCGAATGAACAAATTGGCTTGGTTGGTTTTGCTGGAACGCATTTCCTTCCTGATACACCAATGTATTGGTATAGTTCACCGTTCATTTCACAACGTAATTTGAACAATGATCAAGGAGTGGTGGAAGAGCATTTTCATGAGGATTGGTTTGGAGAAACGAACATCGTCGAAGTGGTTGCAGTTGATGGATTCTGCTTTTTTGCAAAGAAGAATTTGTTTGACCGAATCTCATTTGATGAAGAAACATACAAAGGATTTCACCTCTATGACATGGATACTTGCATGCAGGTGATCCAGTCGGGTTATAAGGTTTGTGTGTGCAGGGACGTGTTGGCTGAGCATACTTGGTCGGAGAGTAAGCAGTTTTCCAAACAGGGTGCTGAGCTTTTTACGAAAAATTTGGAAGATTTTACAAAAAAATGGCAGAGGTCATTGCCTATTTATAGAGGTTTGAATTTGTCTCCAGAAGTGTATGAAAGGGTGAATGTGTTATGTAGACAGCTGTATGAAGCAAAACGAGTCCGAAATTCAAAAGCTTACCATTTGGGTAAAGCTTTACTCTCTCCTTTTGGCTGGATAAAAAATAATCGATTATGATCCCGAAGATTATCCACTATTGTTGGTTTGGAAAAGGCTTGATGCCTAAGTCGCAGAAAGATTGCATCAAAGGTTGGAAGAAACTGATGCCTGATTACAAGATCATGCGTTGGGATGAGTCCAACTTCGACTATACAAAGTATGAGGCATCAAAATATGCATACGAGGTGAAGAAATACGCTCTCGTTTCCGATGTGTGCCGATACAATGTGTTGGCCGAGTACGGCGGCATCTATTTGGATACTGACGTGGAAGTGTTCCAACGATTTGATCGTTTCTTGGACTGCAATTTCTTCTCGGGTATCGAGCTCTATAATGAGTTCGAATCCGAGCATGTCGCTGAACATTATTTGAATGAGGATGGAACAGCGAAACTGTTTGATACCGACGTGCCGAGAATGGAAATCCTGACCTCTTCTATGGCGTGCAACCCTGGTAATGAGATGATATGCAAGATTCGCGATTATTACAACACGGTCGAGGTGGATGCTGACAAGGCTTTACATTACCGTGATTGGGTGAATAATGACCGTTTGGTTGCCCGTCATCTCACTCACTATGGTTTCCGGTACAAAAACGAGACACAGCGGCTTGAAAACAATATGGTGGTATATGGAACTGGCATATTTGGCCATGCCTTTTGCCCAGACGAACGATTCGAGGTCTCATATCATCATAATGCTGCTACATGGGAGACGGAAAAATGGAGCCGTTCGCAAAGGGAGGCCTTCTTTTTCGACAAGATTGGGATGCTGCCACTTTACAAAAGATATAAAAAGCTGAAGAAAAGTATCAAAAAAGTATTCACGAAGGCATGATGGGTGGAGTGAAAAGAAAGGTTTCGCATCTCATGCATCCTGTTCAAGGGGAGATCTGGTGCTTGCATCGTGTGGTTCCTACCAGAAGCATTTATCCTAGCAATAGGGATTTGGAAATCACACCTGACTATCTTGAACAGCAAGTGGTGGAATATAAAAGGAATGGGTTCTCATTTGTGACGTTGGAGCAATTGCTGTTCCATCAATCCCTTTTGCTGCCTCAAAAAAGAGTGAATGTTTCTTTCGATGATGGCTTTAAGGATGTTTATGAGGAAGCCTTTCCGATTTTACGGAAACACCATGTGCCTTTCACACTTTATTTAACGACAGGCTTCCCTGATGGCACGGCAGACCTTTGGTGGATCCAATTGGAAAAAGACAGATCGGTTGATGAATTTGAGAGGATTATGAAGGCCGTATATGAAAGTGGGAAGCCTATGGCAGAAGAAATGCATCGTCTGACTCAATCAGATTCGGACAGAAACCTTTGCCTTGACTTGGCTTTGAATTGGGCTGAGATTAAAGAAATGATGGATAGTGGTTTGTGTACGGTGGGCTCTCATACGGTTTCTCATCCGGGACTCGTTCGGGTTGATGCGAAAGAGGTCTTCTCAGAATTGCATGAATCAAAGCATGTTATCGAAGAAAAACTAGGCATTGAGGTCGCCCATCTCTCGTATCCGCATAGTATGCAAGACGAACGCGTTCAACGAATGGTTGCTGAGGCTGGCTATACATCGGCAACCCTCGGGTATGGTGGAAACGTTCGGAAAGGCGATAATATGTATTGCTTGAATAGGAAGCACATAATACAAGACTAATGATGGTTCCAAAGATTGTATATGGTGATTTGTATAGGAGTAATGGTAAGAAGGGCTTTCGGAACTTGTTAGATACGGCTATTCGCAAGCTGGATTTCAGGTGGATTGTGCTGTTTAGATGGTATCAAAGCAAGCGAAAACCTTTCATGTCAAGATTGTTGTTGAGACGTTGCTCTAGGAAGACGGGAATACAAATAGGATGGCATGCTAAAATTGGCGAAGGACTTGTGCTGGTGCATTGTGGTGATATCGCCGTGAATAACGAGGTGGAGATTGGAAAGAATTGTACCTTGTATCAAGGTGTCACGATAGGTATGGAGTTTAGAGGGAAAAGACGTGGAAATCCAGTGATTGGTGACAACGTGTGGATTGGTAGTAATGCTTGTGTGGTTGGCAACATTACGATCGGTGACGATGTTTTGATCGCCCCTTTGTCTTTTGTGAATTTTGACGTTCCATCGCATTCTATTGTGGTGGGTAATCCCGCGGTGGTTAAACATAAAGAAAACGCGACGGAAGGGTATATTACCCATCAAATCTAAGAGTGGAGCAATGGGGCAAAATCGTGACATCACTTTCGACATAATGAAAGGTATCGGCATTTTGCTGGTCATCATCTGTCATTTGTTGGGCTGGAATCATCCATATTTGGCACGATTCATTCAATCTTTCCACATGCCCTTGTTCTTCATTGTTGCGGGTTATTTCTCAAAATCATATATTGATCGAGATACGGCAAAGAATAACTTGAAAAGCTTTTTCTTCCGTTTATACCCTCCGTTGGCGGTCACGCAACTCTTAATTGTGGCATGGGCTTTGTTGATGGCGGTTGCTAAAAGCGAAGGATGGGATCCTGTGGTGCGTGAATCTTTATCGTTGTTGTGGGCTGATGTGGATGGCCCTGTGACTCCTTGGGGTAAGTTAAGTCTTGGCGTGATTTGGTTTTTGCTGGCGTTATTTGTGGCGAAATCATTGCTGATACCCTTGTCGCGACTGAAGCAATGGGCGATCCCCGTTTCTTTATTGGCGGCATTTGCTGCTCTCATATTACATAAATTATTCCCATATTCAATATGGTGCCTTTCCTTGGGTTTAATGGCTTTGCCTTTTGTGACAATTGGATGGTGGGTGAAGAATCACCCCATTCCCTTGTGGTTGAGAATTGTGGCGGTGGTCTGTTGGATTGTCGCTATCTGTTTTTCTAGACTGGACATGTATTCGTTTACATGGAATTGTTATCCGTTGGATGTGCTTGGTGCATGCGGTGGTACTTATTGTGTTTATTTGTTGAGTGTGGGAATTAAGAAGTATTTGAAGATAACTTCAAAAGTGCTATCAGCATTGGGTGTATGGTCTTTAGCCATTATGTGTGTCCATTGCTTTGAGATGTATGCGCATTTAGGCAACCATGTCAAAGCCCTTGTGGGATTTGAGTTTGGCGAATGGTCCATGTTTGCATGGAGGATGGTCTTGACGTTGGGATTGGCAATCATGTTGGTTCATATTCCAAAGGTAAAGAAACTGTTTGTGTAAGATGAAAAGTTTGATGGATAAAGTCTTGCGTTTTCTGTATACGAAACTTTTAACGCCAAGAAGGCTTCGTGTATTCAAGCCATCCATGTGTTATGTGCATCCGGAAGCTCAGGTAAGGATTGAAAAGTATTTGAACTTTAATAGACAATGGGACGGCCAAAGGATGTTGCGGAACAAGATGGTCGGTTCATTGTACCTCGCCAAAGGTGCAACATTGGAGGTTGAGGCATTTGATGTGTATGCTGGAAGTAGAATCAATGTGAATGCCGACGCAAAACTGTCGTTGGGCAGTGGTTACATGAACCATGATTGCGTGATCGATTGTTTTTCTTCCATAACAATCGGGCATGGAGTGGTGATTTCCGAGCGTGTTGTGATAAGGGACTCGGATAATCATGCTATCATCTTAACCGAGAATGGTGAGTTGAAAAGTGATGAAAAACCTGCTGCGGCTCCGATTGTCATACAAGACCATGTATGGTTGGGGATGAATGTGATTGTATTGAAAGGAGTTACAATAGGCGAAGGCGCTATTGTGGCTGCTGGTAGTGTTGTTACTAAGGACGTGCCGCCGCATTGTCTGGTGGCTGGTGTCCCGGCTAAGGTGGTCAAAACAGAGGTCACATGGAACTAAGCAGGTCGGATACTACTGCTATTAAAGGAATCGCTATTCTTTTAATGCTGTGGCATCATTTGTTCCTGAACACAATGGCGTATGGGACCTTGACACATTCCTTGGCGGTTGTCTTTAAAGTATGTGTGGCCTTGTTCCTGTTTGCCAGTGGATATGGCTTGACGAAGCAGTATTCTCAGCTTGAAAAGCCATATTTCAAGAACACGATTAAGTTTTTGTTGCGGAGATATGCCAATTTCTTTCTGAGCTACTGGTTCTGTTTTGTGTTGGTGGTAGTCGTGGGCAATGTCTGCGGTTATTCTTTCTCAGAGGCCTATCCTGCGGGTCGTAATACATTAAAATGTGTTTTATTGGATGTGGCTGGCCAAATGGGCTACGACTCTTATTTGAATCCATGGTGGTTCAATAAGATGATCATCCAATTGTATTTGGTCTTTCCTGTACTGTTCTTAATCGTACGTAATAAATATTTGTCATGGGTCGGCTTGGTCTTGGTTGTCGTTGTACAATTGTTTGCCAAAAGCATTCCTAGCAATTTGTTTTTTGTCGTAGAAGGCGGGCTTCCTGCGTTTTATCTCGGTATGTTATGTGCTCGTCGTCGGTTACTTCCAGAGTCGAACGACAGGAAATGGAGGCCATTGCTGCTTATTGCAGGTTTGTTGGTGTGCATCGGATTGATGGTCCTACATGTAATGGTGGTGAAAGACCCCTATGTGGCTGTCTTGCTTCGTGCCTCAATGGCGTTTTGTGTTATTGTCGCATATAAATCGATAGGGGATAAGCATATTCCTGTGTTGAATTTTGTCGGTAAGTATGCCACCATGATGTATCTGATTCACATGTTGTTTATTAAGCTGATTCCTGGAATAATATACGGTGCGAAGTATTCGGTGCTGATTTTTGTGGTATTGGTTGCCATCTGTATAGTGGCTGCTATGCTGATCGATGCATTGGAAAAGCTGTTCCGTTACGATAGATTGCGTGTTGGCATCGTAAAACAAATAGATAAATGGTAATGGCTCCTCTTGTTTCCGTTCTTATGCCTGTCTACAAAACGGCTCCCTATCTTCGCGAGGCGCTGGACAGCATGCTATGTCAGACTTTCAAGGATTTTGAGCTGATAGTGCTTGATGATTGTTCGCCTGATAATGCGGAGGAGAAATTGGACGCTTATGACGATTCCAGAATCGTTAGATATAAAGGAGAGAAAAATGTCGGCTTGTCGAATGTGCTAAATGTTGGCATAGAGATGGCGCGGGGGAAGTACATCGCCCGTATGGACAGCGATGACATTTCTTTGCCTCAGCGTTTGCAAGTTCAAGTTGATTATTTGGAGAAACACCCTGATGTGGATTTGGTTTCGGTGGGCATGCGGCTTTTTGGCGCCAAGGAAGGAACCTGGATTAGGGAACTCAATCCCGAGAAAGTGAAAATTGAGGCCCTGTTTCATTCGCCGGTGCTTCATGCTTCCAGCGTTTGGAGGAAAGATACCTTTGAAAAACAGGGGCTCCGCTTCCGCCAGGAAATGGTGCCTGCCGAGGATTACGATTTGTGGGTGAGGGCTATGCTGAAGGGTCTGAAACTGGTCAATTTGCCCGAGGTGCTCTATAAATACCGCATCCATGATGCGCAAGCCACTTTGCAGACCGATAAAACCGCTGCCAAGAGCCGCGAGGTACAGATGGATTATCTTCAGAAAGCCTTACCATCACTTTCGGACAAAAAAAGAGAGGCCTTTCCTATGAAGCTTTGGCCCGTTTTCTTCGCCAACCTGCGTGACGGCTTTTTTGACAGGAAACTACTGGCGAAGCGCTTGTATAAAATGAGCAAGAACAGAAAATGAGGTTTTCCGTCATTATACCGGTTTATAATGTAGAGACTTATCTGCGAGAGTGTCTGGACAGTGTCTTCAATCAGACGTTTGAGGATTGGGAGGCCGTTTGTGTGAATGACGGCTCCACAGATAACTCATCAGCAATTCTTGAGGAATACGCCTCTAAAGACAATCGGTTTTACATTATTAATCGACCGAACGGTGGCCTTTCTGCTGCGCGTAATACGGGGTTGAAGGCTGTGAAAGGGGAGTATGTCTTGTTCTTGGATAGTGATGATTGGCTGGAGCCCAATGCGCTTGAGATAGTTTCCGAATCCATGACCGATGAAGACATGCTTTGCTTTAGTGGACGACGTTATTTTGAGAGCGAGAGTCAATTTCATGATGCAGATCGGTTGCTGGAGCGAACCTACGCATCGGGTATGGATTACTATAATGAGAATGCCTTGTGGAGCCGTGATTTTGCTTTCGTCTGTGTTGTGTTGAGGGCCTATAGAAGAGAATTCCTGCTATCCCATGAGCTTTGGTTTAAGGAAGGAATTTTTCACGAGGACAACCTTTTTACGCCACTCGTTTGTTACTATGCGAAGCAGGTGAAGGTCATCAACGCTTGTTTATATGACTATAGAGTGCGCGCCAATAGTATCACTACGACTGGCAATTTCAAGCGCCTGCACGATTTGTTGGAGACTGCGAATACGTTGGCGGCATTCTTCCTTCCCAAGGAGAGCTTCGATAAAACAGTTGTCTGTCGCGCCATCACGCATCATTTTCAAGCTGTATTTTTGAATGCGCCAAAGTCTGAGAGGAGAGAATTATATCGGTTGTGTGATTGGCCTTTATATCGAAAAGTGAGCCGAACGAAAATACGGCATCGGATTAATTATTGGAAGAATAGGATAGGCAGATGAAGTTTTCCGTTATCATACCATTATTCAACAAAGCCCCCTATGTGGCTAAGGCCATTGGAAGTGTGTTATCACAAACTTACATCGACTATGAATTGCTAATCATGGATGATGGTAGTAAGGACGATTCCTTTGAAGTGGCCCTGAAAGCCATCGAAGGTCATGCCCATTGCCATATCTATAAACAGAAAAACGCAGGCGTTTCAGTGGCCCGGAATATTGGTGTGGCTCTTTCTCGAGGTGAGTATTTGTGTTTTTTGGATGCCGACGACTGGTGGGACCCTGATTTCCTGATGGAAATGTCGAAATTGATCGAAGACTTCCCCGATGCTGGCATTTATGGAACCAATTATACCATTGTGAACGAAACAAGACAGAAGACTCGGGTTGCAGAGATAGGTGTCGAAGATGGTTTTGAAAAAGGGTATATTGATTATTGTCAGGCGTATGCCAAGACCATGTATATGCCATTGACATCCATTTCTGTGGCTCTTCCTCGTTGTATCTTTGATGAAATGAAAGGATTCCCCAAAGGCGTCAAATTGGGTGAGGACTTTTTACTTTGGATTCGGATCGCCTTGAAATATAAGGTGGCGTTTTTGAACAAGCCCTTGGCCTTCTACAATCAAGATGTGGATGCGGCCAATCGGGGTGTTGGACGGTTGCACAAGCCCGAAGAGCATATGTTGTGGGAATTGGACTTTTTGGCCACTGAAGAGATGACCAACCCTGATTACAAACAGTTGGCCGATAATCTTAGAACTTACGGGCTATATCCTTATTACCTTTCCAAAGAATATCATGACGCAGCGAAGAAAGAATTGGAAAAGGTGGATTGGCAAAGACAAAATGAAAGGACTAGGAAACAGTACAATGAGCCTCTTTTGTGGTCACGAATCGTATATAATGTCAAAAAACTGCTTTTGTCTATTAAGCACTCAATTTGATTGATGGGAAAGATGAAAGTGATTATAGATACTGCGGATGACATTCTGTATAAGAGTTTTTATGTCTACGGATTAGTGGAATTGTGTGGACGAAACTCGATTGTTTTCTCTTCACGCCCTTTCGTGGAATTGACAAAACGAGCCAGAAATACCAAATCCATGAGATTTCTGCTGCAGAGTTCAGGGGTATCTCGGCGTTTTGTCATTGCTTGCAATGATTCTTATGAGGTGGATGAAGAGCTCTACAATTGGTGTGATGTCTATGGTAGTGTGAATGCTAATATTCCCAAGACTCCACAAAAATATCACGAGAAACTCATCCCGTTATGTCCCTCGTTTGGCGTTCGTTGTTGGAATAAGCCTCAAACCGTTTTTCACGCCTTGTGTGATTGGCCTGCATCTGAATCATCAATGAAGAAGTTTTTTGGGAAGCACAAGCGTCTTCTTTCCAGACCGACCTATGGGGATTATATGAATGTTGAGAATAAGGGTGGTTTGGATGATAACTATGTTTTTTTTCTTTCCACGCTTTGGTATAGTGATGAATGGAATAGAAATGACGAAGGGGTGAACGCGAGAAGGGCGAATTTCATCCGAGCCTGTAGGGATCTGGAGGATGTGGTGTTTGAGGGAGGTTTGGTCTCCCAGGGCAAGGATAGAAGTTCTGAAACATTGTTTGCTGATTGTTTGTCGGCTAGCGTGAGTATGCAAGAATGGATGGAGAAGACCAAACGCTCTGCATTGGTATTCAACACGCCTGCTTTTTGGAATTGCCATGGATGGAAATTGGGCGAATATCTGGCCATGGGGAAATGTATTGTGTCAACGGCATTATCGAATGACTTACCGGCACCCTTGGAACATGGGAAGCACATTCATTATGTTGAAAACACGATGGAATCCATACGAGATGCTGTTGGGTTTATTGTAAGGCACCCTGATTACAGGAAGAAGTTGGAAGAAGGAGCCAGGGCGTATTGGGAGCAATACGGTACACCTGTCGCTTCATTGAAACTTTTAAGAGTTTTAAAATGATACCAAGAACAATCCATTATTGTTGGTTTGGGCGAGGTGAGATGCCTCAGTTGGCCAAGGATTGTATTGCATCATGGCATCAGCATATGCCTGATTGGGAATACAAACTCTGGAGCGAGGACAATTTCGATGTGAGCCAAATGCCCTATACAAAAGAAGCCTATGATGCCAAAAAATACGCTTTTGTGAGCGACTATGTCAGGCTATGGGCTTTGTATAATGAAGGTGGTTTGTATTTGGATGTGGATTTCAAAGTGTATAAGTCTTTTGACGAATTGTCGGATTGGAAAGCCTTTGCTGGGTTTGAAGGGAGCAAGCATTCCCCATTGATGATGGGAGTGGTTGCCAGTGAGTCTCGTGGCGAATGGGTTAAGGAACAGCTCGATGGTTATCAAGGCCGACATTTTTTGAACGAAGATGGCACTTTGGATTTGACTACCAATGTAAAGTTTGTGACCGAGACCATGAAGTTGAATGGCTTTGTTACCAATGGACAGGAACAAGACTACAAAGACCTTCATGTGTTACCTGTTGACTATTTTTGTCCAAAACAAACGACGGGAGAGTATTTCCGAACTTCAAATACCTATTGCGAATCTGTGGGTGTTAGTTCATGGGCAAAGCAAGAGGGTTGGAAGTCCAAAGTGAGATTGTTGGTCGGTCCGAAAACCATGACACGTCTGATTAAGTTGAAAAGAAAGTTGTTTGGGTAAATTTAGAAAACTATGCTGAACTATTTTCCTAAGTATTTCTCATCCAGAGCCATCTATTGCTATATGATAACCTTGGTGCTGGTGAGTGTTGTTTTTATGCGACAGGCCATGCCGCTTCAATTTATGTTGTTTGGTATTTCTGCGGTCCTGATTTTTTTCCTTTTCAGCAATAGGCTTTCGATGGAGTGGCATAAGTTTGGTGTTGATGCTTTTACTAAGAAGGTGTTTTTCACGGCTTTGATTATCCGTTTGGTATACGTGGTGTTTGTCTATTTTTATTATATTAATATGACAGGTGAGCCGCATGCCTTCCACAAAGGTGATGAGGGAGTGTATCAGTTTTTAGGGGAGGTGTGGAGGAATGAGGGTTTCGACGCTATGAGGTTTGAGATGAGTTGGATGCCCCTGGCTGATTCGGGTTATTCATGGTGGCTTGGTTTTGAGTATTTGTTATTGGGGACCCATGTTTTGACGGCGCGTGTGTTGAAATGCTTCATCGACGCTTTCTGCTGTGTACTTATCTACAATTTGGCCAAAAGGAACTTTGGCGAAGCTGTCGGTCGTATGGCGGCGATTTTTTGCATGCTGATGCCTAACATGTGGTTTTATTGCGGTGTGACGCTGAAAGAAACAGAAATGGCTTTTTTGGTTATTCTATTTGCTGAACGGGCCGACTTGGTGCTACGATCACCCAAAATCAAAGTTGCTGGTGTCATTCTTCCTGCATTGTGCATTTTGGTTATGTTTACTTTCCGGACGGCGTTGGGGGCTGTAATGTTTGCAGCATTGGCTGCGGGTTTGATTTTTAGTTCTTCCAAACAATTGGTGCTATGGAAAAAAATCCTTTACAGTGCCGTTTTTGCTGTATGGATGTTTATGACTGTCGGAGTCGAAATTGTTCAAGAAACCCAACAATTGTGGGAAGAAAGGGCAACAAACCAATCACAAGGAATGGAGTTTAGAGCCGGTCGTGAAGGCGGTAACCAGTTTGCAAAATATGCCTCGGCCACTTTGTTTGCCCCCGCTATTTTCACTTTGCCGATTTCATCGATGGTGGCTATCCAAAATCAGGAGAACCAAATGATGTTGAATGGCGCTAATTTTATCAAAAACGTGCTTTCTGGATTTGTGATTTTTGCGATGTTTTCTATGCTATTTAGTGGAGAATGGCGAAAACATGTGTTGTCCATTGCCATGATGAGTGGCTATTTGGTGGTTTTGGCATTTAGCAATTTTGCACACTCGGAGCGATTCCATTTTCCTGTTTTAGCATTGGAGTTGATGTTTGCTGCCTATGGTATCACATTGATGAAAAACAAACACAAGCGGTGGTATACCATTTGGCTTGTGGTAATTTGCGCTGCGGTGATTGGCTGGGCATGGATTAAACTGGCTGGTAGAGGATTGGTGTAATGAGAGTCCTTATTGTAGCATCATATAATAAGAGTCGTTTTGCTCCTTTTATCGTGGAGCAGGCTGAGGCACTCAAGAAACAGCAGTGTGAAATAGCGTGGTTCGGGCTTCAAGGGAAAGGTTTGATGGGCTATTTGAAGAACTTGCCAGCCCTGAAGAAAAAGATTCGGGAGTTTCAGCCTGATGTCGTCCATGCGCATTATGGCCTTTCTGGCTTGTTGGCCAATTTGCAGAGGGGTGTGCCTGTGGTGACCACTTATCATGGTTCCGACATCAATGACAAGAAGGCGTTGCGGTTTTCAAAAATGGCCATGCATCTTTCGGCATGGAACATTTTTGTGTCACGAAAGACGTTGGAAATAGCTGATCAAAAAAAGAAATACTCTTTGTTGCCTTGTGGCATCGACATGACCGATTTGCAGTTGATGGAAAGGAACGAGGCAAGACAAAATCTGAATCTAACAGAGCATAAGAAATATATCCTGTTTGCTGGGGCTTTTGACAATGCAGTAAAAAATGCACCCTTGGCCAAGGAAGCTGTCTCGCTTATGCAGGACGACAATGTGGAACTGCTTGAATTGAAGGGCTATTCCAGGGAGGAGGTAACCTTGTTGATGTGTGCCGCTGATACATTTTTGATGACTTCATTTTCGGAAGGCTCACCTCAAGTAATTAAAGAAGCCATGGCGTGCGGATGCCCCATCGTCAGTGTAGACGTTGGGGATGTGAAAGAGAGGGTTGAAGGAGTGGAGGAGTGTTATGTAACCCAAACAAGAGAACCTCAAGAAATCGCGGGCCTTTTGAAAAAAGCATTGTCTTTTAATGGAAGAAACAAGGGACGTGAGAGAGTACTTGCTGACGGGTTGGATAATGGGCAGATAGCAGAACGATTGGTGGATTTATATAATAGAATGTCGAAGAAAAGAAGATGTTGTTTGTGATTCCGCTTTTTGATATGGAATAAGAAGGATACATGAAAGTTTTAATTGGAGAAATATCAAGCTACAAAGCAATCGTAATCTCTCGCCATTTGCATAAGATGTACCATGATGTGACGTTGATTGCGTATGACAACAAAAGGTCTGTCTGTCGTATTCACACAAACAATGTAACCTCATGCCTTTATATTGAAAAGAAGGACTTGGATTCGTATATTCGAAAACTGGCGGATTGTGTCAGAGATTATAGCATAGACGTGTTTATTCCTGTTCATAGTGAATATATTGGGCAAATACTGTTGCACAAAGAACTCTTTGGACATGCCCTGGATTATTTAGGGGAGTATTCTGACTATATTAGACTTCATGAAAAAGATCGTTTAATGGAAATTGCCCGTGAATGTGGCGTTCGTATCCCAATTAACTATGGAGCATTAGAGAATGCCCGCGTGCCGTTTGTGGTGAAACCCACAAATAAATCTTCCGCTAAAGGGGTTCGCTATTGCATGAAAGAATCGGATAAGGAAAAGTTGGAATTCAATAAAGGGAAGAACGACTCGCGTTATATATGTCAAGAATATATCGCAGGTCAAGGATGCGGTTATTCTGTTTATTGTAAAGATGGTGAGATATTGTGTGAGTATGGACATCTGCGTTTGGCAGAATACCCGACATCAGGAGGCTCCAGCGTATATAGAAAAGGATTTGTTCATCCTGAAATGAGAACCATTGTTGAAAGAGTGCTGAAAATAGTTCCTTGGACGGGCTTTGCTATGTTTGAGTTTAAATTGACCCCCGCGGGGGAAGTTGTTTTAATAGAGGTTAATCCACGGATATGGGGATCCATTAATCAGGCTCTGACGGATGGGGCTCCCTTGTTCGCTAGTGTATTGGGGGAAAAGGATGTGCTATCATGTCAAAAAAATGATTCTTTAATTCAGACTTGTCTTTCTCCTCAAGTATACCTGTCTTTATTCATTTATGCATTAAAAGGTAATTTTACTCCATTAAAGGTTTTTCTTGTCAATAGGAGGAAAGTCTCCAAGGACGTGTCGTTATGGACGGATCCCCGAGGTTTTATTAGTATGATACTGCGCAAATTATGACAAGGCTTTATGTGTTGGACTTTGACGATACGTTGATACCTTATGATTCATGGGGTTTGTACTTGCGTGAATTATTAAAGGTTTATCCCGTTAGGATGGGCTTTGTCCTTCTTTTAAGGAAATTGAGATTGTTAAGCCGGGCCGAATTGAAACGCCGGGTCACTGTTTTCGTTGTCAATCGTAAACGCTTGGAGGTCTTTTCACGGCAGTTTGTTCAGAAATTGGCACAAGACATTCAACTGCCATCCTGCTTGTTTGAAGAGGAAAACAAGGTCGTTTTGGTTTTATCGGCATCGCCTATGTGTTATATGAAGTACCTTGGAGGTTTTATGACTTGCCATTGTGAGGTTGTTGGATCTGATTTTGTGGATGGCGAATACATCGAAATGCACGGGGAGAAGAAACTCATGTTTTTGAAATTGAATTATCCTCGTGACAAATACCAATATGTATTTGCGATGTCGGATAGCGATTCTGATTTGGTATGGATGAGGGAGTTTGAACAATATGAATTGATAAAGCCGCAAAAATGAATATTCTAATACAACTGAGTCATCCTGCACATTTCCATTTATACAAATACATTGCTAAGAATCTAATGGCTGATGGCCATAAGATATTCATTCTTATCAAGACCAAGGATATCCTTGAGGATTTGTTGGTGCAGTCGGGGCTACCCTATTATAACATCCTTAAAGAAGCACATCGGAAGAGCAAGTTGGGGATTTTGTGGGATATGTTGGTCAGGGATTGGCGCATGCTTTGTTTTGTCAGGAAGCATAAGATTGACTTGCTGACGGGTTCTACCGTTGAAGTGGCGCAGGTGGGCTGGCTGACTAGGAAATACCGCGTGAATACGGGTGAAGATGATATGCGTGTGGTTCCCTTGTTCCAAAAAATGGGAGGCCCCTTTGTTCAAACTATCCTTTCGCCCATTTCATGTGACAATTGGAAATTGGAGCCTAAGTCGGTAAAATATGCGGGGTTCCACAAGTTGGCCTATCTTCATCCCAACCAGTTTACACCTGATCAACGTGTGGTGGAGAAATACTTTCCAGCCAATAAGCCCTATTTCATTTTGAGATTTGCACAATTAAAAGCATATCATGATATTACATCCCATGCGCATGGGATTAACACAGAAATTGCTCAGCATTTGATTGATATGTTGCTTCCTTATGGAAACGTTTATATTACTTCAGAACGTGAACTAGAGCCTCAATTCGAGAAGTATCGCTTGAACATCAATCCTTTGGACATACATCATGTGTTGGCTTATGCCAAACTGTATATTGGCGACAGCCAAAGTATGGCGGTTGAGGCAGCTATGCTGGGTACCCCGAGTCTCCGTTTCAACGATTTTGCCGGCAAGATTGGTGTGTTGGAGGAACTGGAGCATAAATATGAACTAACTTATGCTGTGTCTCCATCAAATCCTCAATTGTTATTTGATAAAGTGAACGAATGGCTGAATGTGTCGGATCTGCAAGAGGTCTTTCAATTGAGAAGGCAAAAAATGCTGTCTGAAAAGATAGATGTGACAGCATTCTTTACTTGGTTCATCGAGAACTATCCAGAAAGTCGACATATTATGCGAGAGTCTCCTGAGTTTCAGTTGCGTTTTAAGTAAAGGTTTTTTTTTGTTATGTCTAAGGAAAAGGTTTGCCTTATTACCAACGACGTTGAAACCACGTCGATTTTGAATCACAAGCTCCGCGACAAGACGGGTGAGTACGTCCTCAACCAAGGGATGCCGCGGTTGTTGGATTTGTATGAGAACTATGGCGTTAGAGCCACGTTTTTCTATACGGGTCATATAGCAAAGTTGTATCCGGAAGTAGTCAAGATGGCCTATGAACGGGGACACGAGGTGGGTTCGCATGGCCTGACCCACGAGGTAAGTAAGGCGTTTGATGTGATGCCACCCGAGGAGCAATTGTCGCATTTGAAGCAGTCGAAGGAGATTCTGGAGGATATCATAGGGGAGGAGGTCGTCTCTTTCAGGGCGCCTGCCGCTCGCGTAGACAAGGCTTTTCCGAGCGTGTTGGCAGAGGTTGGTTTTAAGGTGGACAGCTCCGTCTCGTCGCAACGCTTGGACATGATGTTTTCTTTCGGTGCATTGAAGAAACTCCATTGGTTGACCGCACCCCGGAAAGCCTATTTCACGCAAATTGACAACATCTTCCGCAAAGGAGCATCGGATATCATGGAGGCTCCAATTTCGGCCATGGGATTCCCTTACATAGGCACATTCATGAGGATTGCACCAGGGGTTAATCGCTTCACGCGTAGAATGCTGTATTGGGAAACGCTTTGCAACAGCCGTCAATTTGTATTCTTAACCCATCCTAACGAGTTTATTGACGAGGATCAGGAAACAACAGAGATTGAACGACGTGGCAGCAATTACATTTCCTACCTGTTGGGAGATGTAATTCGCCATAAACTTAAGGTAAAGAACTTGGGAGAGAAAGCTTTACCTATCTATGAGCGTGAATTGGCGTTCTTCCAAAAGAAGAACTTCGCTTTTATAACCTGTAAAGATTTGTATAACAGAAACAAAAACTAGAATATGCCAGCAAAAGAAGTATTACAGTTTTATGGTTTGGACAGCTTTTTGGGGAAAATTTGGTACGCCATTAAGTTTTTATGGCGTTTTTTCCTAGATAAGTTGATTTTCATTACTCCGATAAAATCATGGCGAACAGTGATGCAACGATGGCGCGGCGTGAAGATTGGTAAAGGAGTGTATATCGGCCATGAGGTAATTTTCGACCGGGTGTTTACAGATCAGATTACCATAGGTGATTACTCATCCATAGGTGACAGGGCAATTATTACAGCACATGCCAACATCCCTTCTGACACCAAACTTAAAAAAGTTTATCCGCGGAGTATTAAGAAAACCACCATTGGAAAAGGCGTTTGGATAATGCCCAACGTAACTATCATTCCAGGTGTGACTATTGGTGACGAGGCAGTGGTGGCCACTGGGTCGGTGGTGACCAAGGACGTTCCACCTAGGGTTTTGGTGGCAGGAGTCCCGGCAAAGGTTGTAAAGGACTTGAATCCGTTGTTGGAACCATATGATGAATAAGCCGTGAGGGACTTTACATTAAAATCCTATCGGTCTCTATTGGAAGCTTTCCGACGGAACGGCTTTCTGTTTCAGACATTTGAGGAAATGATGACCAGGCCTGTTGATGGGAAGTCGGTGGTCATGCGCCATGATGTGGATGAAAAAGCTTGGAACGCCCTTAAAATGGCACAACTTGAAAACCAGCTTGGGATTCATGCGACCTATTTCTTCCGTGTTGTCAAGCAAAGCAATGTGCCTGAGGTGATACGTCAAATCGCGGCATTGGGCCACGAAATTGGCTATCATTATGAGGATTTGGCCGTGGAAGACGGTGATGAAGAGAAAGCCATAGAATCGTTTAAGGAACATCTTTCTTACTTTCGTGAGTATTATCCCGTGAAGTCGGTTTGCATGCATGGTAGTTCGACTTCCAAATACGACAACCGTTTGTTATGGAAAAACCATAGTTTGTCGGAGTTTGGACTGGTGGGTGAGCCCTACCTTTCTGTGGATTTTGAGAAAGTCTTCTATCTCACCGACACTGGCTATGCATGGGATGGAGGGAAGTTCGCCACGCGCGATGTAGTCGAAAGCCATTTTGGATTGAAGTTCCATACCACACAGCAAATCGTGAACTGTATTGAGGATGGTCGCTTTCCAGAGCAGGCACTGATTTTGGCGCACACCTTGTGGACCGATAGTCTTTTGCAGTGGAATTGGTTGCATTTCAGGGAGTTTGCAAGGAATCGTGTCAAGTTGATGGCCAAAAACAATAAGTTTGTTGCCAAAATGTATGGACGTTTGGTCGGGGCCTATTGGAAAAAATGAATCTAATTCCTTTGCTGCATGGGTTCCATTCCAAAATATCTTCGTACTTTTGCAAGTTGGAAAAATGAAAAAAACCTACATATTATGAGAAAAACCACAGTCTTTTTGCTTTTAATGTTGGCGTTTTTGGCCGCGACGACTACTTCTTGCGTCACCTCCAAGAAGGTGCGTTATCTTAGAGATATGCCTCCATACGGCGTCCCTTTGAACGAGAGGTTTGAAGCTACGATTGCCCCATACGATGAATTGAGCATTTATGTCTTGAGCGATGGAAAGAATGAAGAATTGGTGAAACCTTTCAATGTGTTGGGTTCGGCTGGTAATACAGCCAATCAAAACCGCATGGGCTATTTGGTTGATGTGAATGGCAATATCGAGTTTCCCGTATTGGGAGAATTGCATGTGGCAGGAATGACACGCTTGCAGTTACAGGATTTGATTACGGATCAATTGAAATCCAATGGCTATTTGAGCAACCCCAATGTGATGGTGCGCTTTTTGAACTTCAAAGTGTTTGTTCTCGGGACGGAGTCAGGAAAAGTGTTGAATATCACAGAAGAACGTTGCACGTTTTTGGAAGCTTTGGCCATGGCTGGTGGTTTGGATCTTTATACCCGTCGTGATCGCATTGGGGTGATGCGCGAGGTGAACGGAAAAATGGTCATCCATTATTTGGATCCGCGCTCTACGGAGATTTTTAATGATGAGTTCTATTTGCTGCAACAGAATGATATCATCTTCACCGAAGTGGGCACTCGTCGTTTCCTCCAGGAGAGCTATTCTAATTGGCAATGGATTCTTTCTGGAATAACCACTCTTGTTTCGGTATATTTGTTATATAAGAGCATAAAGAAGGAATTTGAAACGCCATAAACATTTTTTTTGGCAGAATATTGACATCATAATCTTGAACGATAAGAGAAATGGATAGCAATAATAAAAACAACAAACCCGCCAATGAAGCCGCGTTTTTTGACGAAGACACCAATAGCGGTTTCAAGTTTAAAGATGTCGTATACCTCATTTTGAGGAATTTGCATTGGTTCTTGCTTTGCGCACTCATTGGAGGCTTGTTTTCTTACTATAAGGTTAGAAACGAGGATAGGATTTATGCCAGTTCGGCTACCGTAATGATTAAGAACGGGGCTAGCGGTGGCTCGGAAAGCATGCGCGGCTCCGCGGCCATTAATTCCATTATGGGACAGGGCGTGGTGATCAGTTCGGTGAACAATGAAATGATGGTGTTAAAGTCGCAGACCAACATGGAAAACATGGTGAGGCAACTGAACTTAAACATTTCATATCGCTACAAGACCAAAGTGGCCAAACGCAATAAGGACTTGTATAAATCCTCACCAGTCGAAGTGAGTTTCCCTGAAATGGATGAACAGACCACTGCTTCGTTTACGGTTCGTCCCTACGATAGCCAGCATGTGATTTTGGAAGACATAGGCTCGAATGTCCCTTCCATGAAGGTGAGACTGAACGATACAGTACGCATTCCTAGTGGTAAAGTAGTGGTTTCTCCCACCTGGATTTATGGGGATTACATGAATGTTCCAATAATTATATCGCGACGTTCCGTATCGTCAGTGGCTTCGTCTTATCGTTCACGAATACGCGTGGCACGTGATAGCGACAAGAACACCATTCTTAGATTGTCGTTGCAGGATACTTCTCCGTTGCGCGCTGCCGATGTATTGAATACATTGATTGATGTATATAATCAAGAGTCCATTGACGACCAGCAGCGTGTCCTTGACTATTCTGAGGCTTTTATTAATGATCGTATCACATACTTGATGAACGATATCCAGGATTATGAACAGGTTTTCGTGGATTTCAAGCGTTCCCACAATCTGATTGATACCAAATCCTTTGGTCAGACTTATGTGGCTAGCAGCGCTGCATCAACTGAAGAAGCCAAGCAGTTGAGGAGTCAAGCCGACAATGTCCGTTTCCTTATCAATTTCATAAAAGACAATCCTGGTACGGTGATTCCCATTGGTTCCACGGGTGTTTCAGGTGATGCGGCTTCAATCATAAAGAAATACAACGATAATCAAGCAACATTGGAAGGCTATAAGGCCGATGGAACACTCAATAATCCTGTGGCAGTAAACCTCCAAGAATCTCAAGTTACTTTACGCTCCTCTATCTTGGCCATGTTGGAGAGCAACTTGCAAGGGCTTCAGACCCGAATCGATGCTGCTGAGCACGAGCGCAGTTTGGCCAATGCACAGATTCAGTCCGTTCCTACCGCGCAGTTGGAACTGAACGAGGTCGGACGTATGCAGGACATCAAAGAAAAGCTTTATCTGCAGTTGCTGACCAAACGTGAGGAGCTGCTGTTGACAAGCCCGCAGTTGGAGGCCGCCTCCAAGGTGATTGACTATGCCTCTCCCAATTCAAAGCCTGTTGCTCCCGATGAGAAGAAGTCTATCATGTTGGGCATTTTGATAGGTTTGGCGGTTCCTGCGGTGATTATGTTGCTGAGGAAACTTCTCGACACCACCATTCACGACCGAATGGATGTGCAGAAGAGCTCTACGGTGCCTTTCTTGGGCGATGTGCCATTTGAAAAGGGCCTTTCAGAGCATGCCATTATGGTGCGTGAGAATGGACGTGACTCGCTCTCTGAAGCGTTCCGCTTGATTCGTTCGAGCCTTGAGTACATGAAAGACCGTAAGGATGGCGCACATGTCATCATGTTCACCTCATTCATGGTGTCGTCAGGTAAGACCTTCGTGTCAACGAATCTGGCTACGAGTTTTGCTTTGGCCAAGAGGAAGACGGTCATCGTCGACTTGGATATTCGTAAAGGTACTTTGTTCAAGGTGTTTGACGTCAATACCAGAGCGGGTGTGTCTAATTACCTCTCGGGCAAGACAGATTCTATCGACGATATCATTCACACCGATACTTCGGCATCAGGACTGGATATCATCTTCTCGGGTCCTGTGCCGCCCAACCCGGCCGAATTGCTGATGAGCACCCGTTTGGAAGACCTCATCGCAGAGTTGCGTAAACGCTATGATTACATCTTTCTCGATAACGTCCCTGTGGGCATGGTGGCCGATGCCGACATCGTGAAGCGTGTGGCCGATACTACCATCATGGTACTCCGTGCTGGCAAGACCGACAAGCGTTTGCTCTTCGATGTGGATAAGTTCTACAAGGACGGTCATTTCCCCAACCTCTGTGTCGTGCTTAACAGCGTCAGCAAGAAGAAGCGTGGCTATGGCTATTATGGCTATGGTTATGGCTATGGCTACGGTTATGGCTACGGTTATGGCTATGGCTACGGTTACGGCTACGGTTATGGCAACGAGGAGGAGAGCAAGAAAAAGAAGAAGTGGTATCAGCGCATCTTCCCAAAGAAGCACCATCACCATCATTCGCATAGCCATCACAGTAGTCATGTTTCTGACGACGGTAAGGAGTAATTGAATCATGTTCGGATTAGGAAAACATAGTTTGCCGGAAGACTTCTTCCGTGGCGCTTGTGATGTGCATTGTCACCTCCTTCCTGGAGTCGACGATGGATTCTCCACCATGGAGAAGTCACTCCATGCCCTGAAGAAGCTCGAAGAGCGTGGCATCAAGAAAATGGTGTTCACCCCGCACTTTATGAAGGATTATCCCGAGAACCATAGGGAAGCTATCATGGCTAAGTTCGAGGTCTATAAGGCAGAGGCAGCCAAGGTCTGCGGTGTCGAGCTCCATCTCGCCGCAGAATATATGCTTGATGCCTGCTTTATGGATCATTTCAAAGAAGGTTTCTTGACTTTGGACAAGGGCGGTAACCATGTGTTGTGTGAAACGTCGTATATGATGTACGAACACGGCATCACGGAGATGATTTATGAAATCATGTGCGCCGAGTTTCAGCCGGTCATCGCTCACCCAGAACGGTATGAGTATGCCAATAGGGACAATTATTTTCGTTGGAAGGACAAGAACTACAAGTTTCAGCTGAATCTGTTGTCGTTGGCAGGTGCCTACGGCGGTAATGCAGTGGCCAAGTCACAGTATCTGCTGAAAGAAGGTTTCTATGACTATGTGGGTTCCGATATGCACGGCTTGAGCAATTTCGAACGCTTCCTCCCTGAGATTCGCTTGAATAAGAAAAGCATCGAACAGTTAGAACGATTGATAGAGAACAACAAGAAACTGGTGGGCTAATCAGTTATTATCAGATAAAAACGGCAATCCCGATGAGTCTAGACTCGTCGGGATTGCTTGTTTTATGATAGCGTTAGAAGTTGTAACCGATGGAAAGATAGCTGGAGACTTGTTTCGTCCCGTTTGACCATCGCAAGGTGAACGAAAGGGGACCGATAAAGCTGTCGAAGGCGTACTTTAGACCAAAGCCTGAATAATGTACGTTGCTGTTGTGCCCTCGCGTTGTTCCGAAAGGATAGAAGCCATACAAAAAGTTGTAGGACGCTGTCAGATAATGCTTACCTAAGAAGTTGTAGCGTAAGTCAAGGCGGGCGATGGAGGTGAAATCGGGTGCTTCCTTCACGTGGGCGATGCCGATGAATGGCATTTGGAAATCGGTATGCCGCTCAGCCACCTCGCCGCCAACGACGTTCCATAAGTTGGCATAAGCCGGCCCGCTGAAGATGCAACGGGTGTAGAGTTGGGGGATAATGGTGAATTTGCCGTTGTGTGGGGTGATGTATCCCTGAATGGAGTATCCAACATCTTGCGTGGTGTTGGAACCGCCTGTCAGGTCAAAGTTAATGTTCCCTGTGAGCGCCGTCTTGATGCCGTGACGGGCAAAATAGGGGTCGTCGAGGTTGTCGTAGCTGATTTTGACAAAGGGACTGAGCAGATGGTTGGTCTGGAAATGCGAGATGGAAGACAAGTCGGGGGTGATGCTGTCGTTGGTATAGTTCAATAGTCCAGCATCGTCATAGGAAGTGGCGCGATAGGAGATACCGATGGCACTGTTGATGTTGAGCAGATGGAACTGCGACACGTATGCGCTGACTTTGTTTTGCACATAGTTGATGCTTGAAACATTGCTGTCGAAGCCGTTGAACTTGAAGTGCTGGCTGCGGTAGTCGTAGGCCACCTTGAAGGAGGCGAGGTTTAGGCTTGAATAGGTGCCCGTGATGTTTATTCTCGGATTGTAGCTCAGTCTCGCATTGAGACTCACTTTATATCCCGTCAGACGTTTTTCGTTTAAACCGACGTTGAAGAGCATGGCGGCGCCTTCTTCTGTGTCGTAACGTATGCCGAGGCCGATGATATGGGGCTGCGTGGGCTTGAAGTTCATGGTGAGTGTGTAGCTGTCCAAGGTGTCCTGCTCGTTCTCGGTGAGGTTGTAGGTGATGTCGTCGAAGGCGCCTGTACCCCTGTACACGTCGACGGCGCGGTTGATGTCTTTCTCCGACATCATTTCTCCGACCTTGAGCTTGCCTTTGTTGAGCAGCCATTCGGTTTGTCGCTGGTCACTCTGGTTGATGATGATGGAATTGACGTAAAGTGGCGCATCGGCGAGGTTCTTAGCTTTTGAGGCTCGTAGTCTTTTGCCCAAGGGCGATCCTTGCACGGATTCCAGGTGCAGCTTGACCTTGATCAATTGGTCCCTGTATTCTTTGGCTTTCTCATAACCTCTGTTGACCAGTGTGTCAATGGCGTCGTGGGAGAAGCTCAAAGTGCCGTATCCGGTGACGTCGGGGGCCATGTAGATGGTGCAAAGCTCTCGGTTTTCCTTTCTTTTTGAGCTTACGGCATTGCCTATCAAGCTGCTGAGTACATCTGGAAGCGATATGTTCTCGTCGTTGCTATTATCCGTTTTTGCGTCAGGCACTTCGACGCCGATAATGATGTCGGCCCCCATCTCTTTCATTACGTCGACCGGGAAGTTGTTGACCAAACCGCCGTCGACAAGTTGCCTGCCGTTAATGTAGACTGGAGTGAATACGCCAGGGATGGCCATACTGGCGCGCATGGCGGTAGGCACGCTGCCACGGCGAATGACGATCTCTTCTCCTGTTCTCATGTCGGTGGCTACACAAGCAAATGGGATAGGCAAGTCGTTGAAATCCATCTCTTTTTGATAGCCGACACAAAGGTTGTTGAACAAGTTAATCAGTGCCGTGTTGTTGACGTAAGCACTGGGCATAAAGCTTACGGGGGTGCTGCTCTCGTTTTTGAACAACAAACCATTTAAACTGAACGGAATATTGACAACCATGGTGCTTGAGCGTTGACGGCTTTCTTCCGACATTGCTGAACGATCCATGCTGTTACCTACATATTGCGACCAGTCCATCTCTGCAATCAGTTGAGCCAGCTCGTCGGGCGAGTAGCCCATGGCATAAAGACCACCGATAATGGAGCCCATGCTGGTACCCGCTACATAGTCAACGGGGATGCCAAGCTCTTCAAGGTATTTCAACACGCCGATGTGGGCCGCGCCTTTCGCACCGCCACCACCCAACACTACGCCCACTTTTGGGCGGGGTGGAGCCACTTTGATGGTTTTGTGTTTGCCTTGCGCATAGACGTCCATCAGGCAGAGGCAGGCCAACAAAAGAAGCATAATTCGTTTCATAAAACCCTGTTTTGGTTTGTAGGGCTGTCATAGCATGGCATCCGCTGATTTGATGCAGCTGTCACGTGTGACAGCCCTACATTTATTATACGTTTTCTTTATTTCAGTCCGCGCGCCTTCAAGTAAGGCTCATAGTCGGGATCTTGGCCGCGGAACTTGCGGTATTGCACCATGCCTTCGTCGTTACCGCATTCCTGCAAGCAGTTCTTGCGGAACGATGCAGCCAGCTCTTGATTGAAGAGATCGCCTGAACTCTTGAAATAATTGAAGGCATCCTTGTCGAGCACCTCAGCCCAAGTGTAGGCATAGTAGCCTGCGCTGTAGCCACCATTGAAGATATGGCTGAAGTTCGTGCTGCGGTAACGAGGCAGGATCTCGGGCATCAGTCCGATGGCATCCATCTGCTGCTTTTCGAAGGCATCGATGTCGAGGTCTTGAGCCTCGGTCAGCTCGTGATATTTCATGTCCAAGATGGATGCGGCGATGAGCTCGGTGGTCATGAAGCCTTGGTTGAACAAGGCACTGTTCTCGATCTTGGCGATGAGGCTGTCGGGCATGACTTCGCCAGTCTGGTAGTGCTTGGCGTACATGCGGATGACCTCGGGCTCTGCCACCCAGTTCTCCATGATTTGCGAGGGCATCTCCACATAGTCGTGAGGCACATTGCCGCAGGTGCGGGTGTAAAGGCCGTCGGAGAAGAAGGCATGCAGACTATGTCCAAACTCATGCCACATGGTTTCTGTCTCGTCCCAAGTGAGCAGGGCAGGAGTGTCGCCCGAAGCGGGTGTGAAGTTCATCACTAAGGAGATGACAGGATAGATCTTCTTTCCGTTGATGTCATGTCCGCTCTCGCGGAAGCTGGTGCACCAGGCACCGCCGCTCTTCGACTCGCGAGGATAGTAGTCGAGATAAAGGATGCCAAGAAAATCGCCGTTGGCTTCCTTCACTTCGTAGGTTTCCACACCGGGGTAATATACGGGCAAATTGGTGTTTTGAGTGAATGAGATGCCATACAACTTGTTGGCAGCCATAAACATGCCGTTGCGCACGTTGTCCACGGTGAGGTAAGGCTTGATATAATTTTCATCGAAGTCGTATTTGGCCTTGCGGAGCTTCTCGGCATAATACCACCAATCCCAGCCTTCCAGTTTGATGTTGGCACCTTCCTTGTCGGCGATAGCCTGCATCTCGGCCAGTTCTTTCTTGGCTAACTTCTGGGCAGGATTGAAGATGTCGATGAGGAACTTGTCGACGGTCTTTGAGTCTTTGGCCATGTTGACGTCCAACACATAATCGGCGTAGTTGTCGAAACCGAAGAGTTTGGCTTTCTGCACGCGCAGCTTGCACATCTCGTTGACGAGTTTCTTGTTGTCATACTCGTTGTTATTGTCGCCACGGTTGTAATAGGCCTTGTACATCTGTTCGCGCAGGCTGCGGTTGTCGGCAAACTGCAGGAAGGGGATGAGGCTGGGCTTGCTGAGGGTGAACACCCACTTGCCTTCCATTCCTTCGGCTTTGGCCTGTTCGGCGGCGGCATCGATGCTGGTCTGGGGCAGGCCTGCCAGGTCGGCTTCGTTCTCAATGACGAGTTTGTAGCCGGCGTTCTCCTTCAGCAGGTTGTTGCCGAATTGCAGGCTCAAAGTGGAGAGTTGCTCATTGATTCGGCTTAGTTCGGCTTGCTTGTCGGCAGGCAGACCGGCGCCATGGCGCATGAAGTCCTGATGGTATTTCTCCACCACGCGGATTTGCTGGTCATCGAGGCCCGTCTCATTGCGGTGTTGATACACATAGTCGATGCGCTCGAAGAGCTTCGGGTTCATCATGATGCTGTCGCTATGTTTGGAGAGCAGGGGCAGCACTTGCTCGGCGATGGCCACCATCTCGTCGTTGGTGAGGCATTCGTTGAGGTTGAAGAACACATTGCTGACGCGGTTCAAAGTTTGTCCCGACTTGTCGTAGGGCAGGATGGTATTCTCGAAAGTGGCAGGCTCCGCGTTGTTGACGATAGCTTCCACTTCGGCCAGTTGCTCTTTCATACCTGCTTCAAAAGCAGGCAGATAATGCTCGTTCTTGATTTGGTCGAACGGTGGTACCTGGAACGGTGTCGTGTATTCACTGAGGAAGGGATTCGGTTTTTCGACCTCGGGTTGTGGCTTCGGCTCGGTGGTGCACGAAGCCAAGGTGATAACGCTTAATGCGATCATGTTGATGAGTTTTTTATTCATATTTTGAATGTTTGATGTCGGTTTTTCGCGTGCAAAGATAAAAAATGTTGTTTTTTTTGGCGAGAAATATGAAAAACATTATTTTTGTAGTCGGTTATTTATGCAATTTCTGAAACATACTATATGAGTTACATTTCCTGGGATAAAAAGAAACTGGTCAATCTGGAGTTTACGCTCAACCGTGAAGTGTTGCGTTCCAATGCTTTAGGCGCCTTTCTTGCCACCACGGTGATTGGCTGTAACACGAGAAAATACCACGGCCTCTTGGTGGTGCCGCAGCCGCAGCTGGACAACAACAACCACGTGCTGCTGTCGAGCCTCGACGAGACCATCATTGAGAACAAGGAGGAGTTCCATCTTGGCGTACACATGTACCCCGATGGCATCTTCGCTCCTCGTGGCCACAAATACCTTCGCGACTTCACCGCCGACCCCATGCCGAAGCTGACCTACCGCATCGGAAATGTGGTGCTCGACAAGGAGCTGATCTTCTCCGCTACGGAGGCACGACTCTTTGTGCGTTACACTTTGCGCGAGTCCGTGGTGCCCATCACATTGCGTGTGTTACCTTTCCTCGCCTTCCGCAATGTCCACATGCTGACGCATGAGAACCATGAGGCCAGCCGTAAAGTGGATCTGGTGAAGAACGGCGCTTCGTGGCAACTCTACAAGGACTACTCAAGACTGTATCTGCAGTTCTCGCGCGCGGCGCAATACACCCACGTGCCGCATTGGTACTACAATATGTTATACATCCGCGAGCAGGAACGCGGCTATGATGCCGTTGAGGACCAGTTTGTCCCTGGATTCTTCGAACTGCAGATGAAACAAGGCGACACGGTGATTCTTTCAGTGAGCCTCAAGGAAGAAAGTCCGACTGCCATCAAACGGCAATGCGAGGCAGAGGTGAAGAGACTATTGCCTCAGACGAGTTACGAGGATTGCCTCGTGAAGGCCGCCGACCAGTTCATCATCCGTGATGCGAACGGCACGAAACTTTGGGCCGGATTCCCGTGGTTTGGCTCGTGCAGCCGCGACACTTTCCTTGCTTTGCCTGGCATTACCTTGGCGCAAGGCGATGAGAAGACCTTTACTGCGGCTTTGGATTACCTGGTTTCGAGGATGCAAGGCCCGTTCTTCCCGCACCGTTACTATCAGAAGAGCCTCTATTTCACTGCGGTCGACTCTCCGTTGTGGTTCTTCTACGTGTTGCAGCTTTACGAGAAGATGCTCGGCAAGGACAAGAAGGATATCTGGAAGAAATACAAGAAGCCGATGACGACCATCTTGGAGAGCTTCATCGCGGGCACGGACTTCAACGTGCATACCTTGGATAATGGATTGCTCTATGCCGGCAACCGCGACTTGGCCCTCACCTGGATGAACGTTTTCGCCCAAGGCAAACCTTGGACACCACGTACGGGCTTGGCGATTGAAGTGAATGCCTTGTGGTATAACGCCCTCTGTTATGGTGTGGAGTTGTTGAAAGCCACCGAACCGAAGAGCACATTGCTCAAGAAATGGCAGGAGTTGGCCGACAAGGTGAAGGCCTCGTTTGCTGACACCTTCTATAATAAGGCGACCAAGGGCTTCTACGACTTTGTGAACAGCAACGAGAAAAACGAGCAAGTGCGACCCAATATGATGCTGGCCGCCGCCTTGCCGTATAGCCCAATGAGCGACGAAATGCAGAAACGCGCTTTCGACATCGCCCACTCCGAACTGTTGACGACGCGCGGCATCCGTTCGCTGTCGCCCAATGACGAAAACTATAAAGGCATCAGCATTGGCAGCCACAGCGAACGCGAACGTGCCTACCACAATGGTTCTGCTTTCCCGTGGCTAATCATGTTCTACGCCGACCTCTCTGTGAAATTGTTTGGGAAGACCTCGTTGCCTTACCTTGAAGACTTGTACAACGGCTTCGAAGAGGCCATCAAAGACAACGGCATAGGCACGGTGTCGGAGATTTACGACGGCAACCCGCCTTTCGAGGCAAGAGGTTGCATCTCGCAGTCGACGAGCGTGGGTGCCTTGCTCTACCTGCATTACCTGATAGATGAACTAAATAAGAAAGGAGGCTCAAAATGAGAGTCCTGATGTTTGGGTGGGAGTTCCCGCCCCATATTACCGGTGGTCTCGGAACGGCATGTTTCGGCATGACCAAAGGTCTGGCCAAGAACGACGTGGATGTACTCTTTGTGGTGCCGCGTGCATACGGCGACGAGGATGAGACCAATGTGCGTCTGCTCAATGCCAGCGAGGTGACCATCGACATCGACCACGAGAAAGACCGCAGCTATTGGGAGCGCGTGCAGTACATGGAGATTGGCTCCAACATCATCCCGTATGTTGGACCGGAGAACTTTGCCAATGTGCTGGAAAGCGACCGCCATGTGGTGGAGCATTTCAACCGCACGGGTTCGGTGTTTGCACGCAACTACCAGTTCTCGGGCAAATACGGCATGAACCTGATGGAAGAGGTGGCGCGCTATGCCTTGATTGGTTCGTCGTTGGCCACGAAATACGACTTCGATGTCATCCACGCCCACGACTGGCTGACCTATTCGGCAGGCATCGCGGCGAAGGAGACCACAGGCAAACCGTTGGTGGTGCACATGCACGCCACTGAGTTCGACCGCTCGGGCGAGAACATCAACACGGATGTGTATGCCATCGAGCGCAGGGGCATGGAGGCCGCTGACCGCGTGATTACGGTGAGTAACCTGACGCGCAACATCGTCATCAACAAATATGGCATCGACCCCGCCAAGGTCGTGACGGTGCACAACGCCGTGGAGCCTAACGACAAGCCCAAGTCGGAATACGAACGCAGCGGTCTTGACGCCAAGGTGGTGACCTTCCTCGGAAGAATCACCTACCAGAAAGGTCCCGAATACTTCATCGAGGCGGCCTACAAGATCCATCAGGTTGACCCGAGCATCCATTTCGTGATGGCGGGCACGGGCGACATGTTGGAGAAGATGATCCGTCGTGTGGCGCAGCTTGGCATGGGCAGCCACTTCCACTTCACGGGCTTCTTGAAGGGCGAGGCCGTCGACCAGATGTTCGCCATGACCGACGTGTTCGTCATGCCGTCCATCTCCGAGCCGTTCGGCATCGTGCCCTTGGAGGCCATGCGCTTGAATGTGCCGGTGGTCATCAGCAAGCAGTCGGGTGTCTCCGAGGTCGTCAAGCATGCCTTGAAGGTCGACTTCTGGGACATCAACGGACTGGCTGACGCCATCTATGGCCTCTGCCACTACAAGCCTTTGGCCGACTGCTTCAAGGACGAAGGCAAAGACGAGGTGGACAGCCTCAAATGGGAAGCCGCCGCGAAGAAAATCAAGGCGGTGTACGAATCGGTGGCACAATGATCAAGAAACGGAAAGCCATGAAACGCTACATATTACTCATAGTGGTTCTTTTCGCAACAGCATTTTCAAGCTTCGCGCAGATTGAGGATGAAATCCAGCAGTCGAAGACGGAAAAGATTGCCAAAGGCAGGGACTATCTTTTGGAGAAGTTCCTTGACCGTGACTACGACAAGGTGAAGGAAATCAAGGATTATTTGATGGAGATGGACGATGACAATTATGTTGCGCTAACGCCTTTCGAGCAATGGCATATCTTGCAATGGACAAAAGAATATGATGCTTTGATAGAAATCCTGCGCCATTCCGATTCGGCCTATTTCGCCAGCTATGAGAAAAAGGTCTTCCCTGAAAAGGATGACTTGATGCGCCGATTGTATTACCGTAGTGCAGAGGATGAGCATCTGTTGAGATTCAGTTTGCAGGAGGCACAATTGCCCGCTGAAGACAATGCATTTCTCACCTTGTTCTTGGATTGGCTCGTCAGGTCGGAGAACAACGACAATCAAAAGAACTGGAATGATGAGGCTGACAAATTCCTTGCGGATTATCCGAACAGCGAGTATGAATGGTTTGTGAGGCATTGGATTCGTAGGCGATATGTTGAGAATGATTGGGGCTGGGGTGCTGGCATTGACTTGTGTGGAGGTTTCTTGACGGGCAGTTTGAAAGAAAAGTTCAAGCCGATTTTTGGCCTTGGAATCAGTTTTGATGTGTTGTACAAAAAGTTCTTGCTCAATTTGGGATATGATATAATCATTAGTGATACAAAGATAGACCAGCCTTATTCAGGAGGCATTTATCCAGCCGGAAGTCGTGATAATGTGATGAATTTCTATGCTGATCTTGGTTATCGTATTGTTGACAATCGTGCCATTAGCATCGCTCCGTTTGTGGGAATAGGTGGTGCTTGGGATACATACGGGTATGGACAATACGACAAGCCTAACTTGTCTGAATTAGACAAGTTCTACACGACTTATCAGGCGGGTTTGATATTTGACATTAAGACTCATGGCGCTTTTGAGGATGGCGTAATCAGAATCAAATACAATTGTGGTTTGGCTCCGATCAATGGCAGTATTTCCACGGTCAATGTGATCTCGGTTGGAGGTACTGGTATCCTCCGAAAAAATAAACGTGTATATTGAATTGAATAATAAATACCTACACATATGAGCAAATCAGTTTGTTTCTATTTCCAAGTGCATCAGCCCTATAGGCTCCGCACTTATCGTTTCTTCGAAATCGGCAAGAAACACTATTACTATGACGACTACAGCAACCGCATGATCATGCGACGTGTGGCCGAGAAGTGCTACCTGCCCATGAACGAACTCCTGATGCGCCAAATCGAGAAGTATGGCGACAAGGTCAAGTTCGCGTTCTCGTTCTCGGGCGTGGTCATCGAGCAGATGGAGCAGTTCGCACCCGAGGTGCTGGAGAGTTTCCAGAAGCTGGTCGCCACGGGTAGGGTAGAGGTGCTTTCCGAGACTTACGCCCACTCTTTGGCCTCGTTGTCGAATCCCGACGAGTTCAAGCGTCAGGTCACGGCCCACAAGCACAAGATGAAGGAGGTGTTTGGCGTCACGCCCAAGACTTTCCGCAACACCGAGTTGATCTACAGCGATGAAATCGGTGCAGCGGTGGCCGACATGGGCTATAACCTCATGCTCACCGAGGGTGCCAAGCACATCTTGGGTTGGAAGAGTCCCAACTATATGTACGCCAACGCCATCAACCCGAAGCTGAAAGTGCTGCTCCGCAACTTCAAGTTCAGCGACGAGATCGCCTTCCGCTTCGTGCAGGACGGCTTCCGCGCTGAGGACTTCGTCAACTGGCTGAATGCCTTGCCTGAAGAAGAAGAGGTGGTCAACATCTTCATGGACTACGAGACCTTTGGCGAGCACCAGAGCGCCGAGACGGGCATCTTCAATTTCATGGAGGCTTTGCCTGGTGCCATTCTGAAGGGTAGCAAGTTCAAGTTTGCCACGCCTCAGGAATTGGCCAAGAAGCTGCAGCCAGTGAGCGCCGTCAATGTGCCCAATGTGCTGTCGTGGAGCGACGAGGAGCGCGACCTCACGGCCTGGCTCGGCAACCCCTTGCAGGATGACGCCTTCCGTACGCTGTACGAACTCAACGCCAAGGTGCATCGCATCAAGGACGAAGAACTGCAGCAGGATTGGACCATGCTACAGACCTCTGACCATTTCTACTACATGTGCACGAAGTGGCTCTCCGACGGTGTGGTGCATAAGTACTTCAACCACTATGCTTCGCCGTACGACGCGTATGTCAACTACATGAATGTGCTGACGGATTTCACCGATAGGGTGACGAAGTTGTCGAAACGGAAAGTTAAAGCCTAAATTGACTATGGCTCATGGCCAATGACTATGGCTGTTTCATGGAAAAGATGACACTTTAGCTTTTGCTTAAAACAGCCATTGTCATAAGCCATAGGTCATAGTTCGAATATGAATTCTCAAAAAAAGAAAACTAAATAAAATGAAAAACCCCGAATACCTTTTTGAAACCTCTTGGGAAGTGTGTAACATGGTGGGTGGCATCTATACGGTGCTCTCCACGAAGTCGAATGTGATGCGTCAACTGCTGGACGACCACTATATCACGGTAGGACCCGATGTGGTTAAGGAAGCGCACGAGACGCTGTATTTTGTCGAAGACAACGACCTCTTTCCCGAGTGGCGCGAAAGGGCATTAGTTCAAGGCTTGAAATGCCGTATCGGACGATGGAAGATTGAGAGCAGTCCCATCGCCATCTTGGTGGACTATACGCCACTTTACCAGTCCAAGAACGAGATTCTTGGACACCTTTGGGAACAGTATGAACTGGACAGCATCCGCGGCCAGTGGGATTATATCGAACCCGTGCTGTTCGGCTATGCCGCCGGCCAGGTGATCGAGAGCTTCTGCAACTTTTATCTGCAGCAGACCAGCCACATTGTGGCGCAGTTCCACGAGTGGATGACGGGCTCTGGCGTGCTCTACCTGAAGGAGCATTGTCCACAAATTGCCACGGTGTTCACCACGCACGCCACCTACCTCGGCCGTGCCATCTCGGGCAACGGCTTGCCGCTGTATGACAACCTGAAGACCTATCTGCCTTCGGTGATGGCCATGCAGTTTAACGTGGTCTCGCAGCAGTCGATGGAGCAGAAGGCGGCCAAGAATGCCGACTCCTTCACGACGGTGAGCGACATCACGGCGCAGGAGTGTGAGCAGTTCCTCTACCGCAAGCCCGATGTGGTGACGAAGAATGGTATCGACCATACCTTTAGGCAAGATGAAGCCGCCTTCGAGGAAAAACGCAAAGCCACCAGAGCCCAGGTCCTGAAAATCGCAGGGACTTTGTGCGGTGAGACCCTCGACCCCAACTGCCTGATGGTGATTAACAGCGGCCGTTACGAATTCAAGAACAAGGGCATCGACCTCTTCATCGAGGCCTTGCGCCGTCTCAATGAGGATAAGAATTTGAAACGCACCGTCCTTGGCGTGATTGCCGTGCCGGCCAACATCGCTGGTCCGTCCAAAGACCTGCAACACCGCCTCGACGGCACCAACGCCATCATGGGGCATACCGATTTCCCCGCCACACATCATATCTTTGAATATGAGAACGATGCCATCCTGAATACCCTGCGTAACTCAGGCTTGCAGAACGATGCTAACGACAAGGTGAAGGTGATGTTTGTCCCCGCTTACCTCAACGGCAGCGACGGCATCTTCGACATGACCTACTCGGAGTTCCTCGCCGCATTCGATTTCTCGGTGTTCCCGTCCTATTATGAGCCTTGGGGCTATACGCCTTTGGAGAGCGTGGCCTTGGGCATTCCGACCTTGACTTCCGATGTCTCTGGCTTTGGCAAGTTCGTCCAACAGGAATGCAAGGACAACGAGGCCGTGACAGTGGTGTCGCGTCAGGTGGGCGACAATGACAAGGTGATCGAAGAGATTGTCTCGGCTTTGCGCCGTTTCTTGAATTTGACGGACAAAGGCATGGCGAAAGTGTCGGAAGCCGCTTTGCAAGTGGCCGAGAAGCTACTGTGGAAAGACTTGATCGTCAACTATCAGAAGGCATGGGATGTGGCTTTGGAGAAGGCAGGCGGACGCCATTACATGATGGAGCCGGTGCCTTATGCCGACATGATGCATGAGGTGGTCTATCAGAAGAACGACACGCCGAGTTGGAAGAAGGTGCTGGTGAAACCCATCTATTCGCCCGAGATGAAGAAGCTCGAAGAACTCTCGCGTAACATCTGGTGGTGTTGGAACGTGGATGCCATTGAGCTGTTTGAGAGCATCGACCCGGTGGCATGGAAGGCTACGGAGCAAAACCCCGTCGCTATGATGGAAGGCCTGTCGGTGGAGCAGATCAAGGACCTGGAGAACGACAAGGACTTTGTGGAACGCTTGAACAAGGTCTATGACCAATTCAAGGCATACATGTCGCAGCCGACGCAGCAGAAAGACCTCATCGCTTATTTCAGCATGGAATACGGTCTGATGAAGAGCCTGAAGATCTATTCCGGCGGTCTGGGCATCCTGGCAGGCGACTATATGAAGCAGGCTTCCGACTCGAACGCCAACATGGTGGGCATCGGTCTGCTGTATCGTTACGGCTATTTCGCACAGGAGATCACCGTCTCCGGCGAGCAGCGTGCCGAATACATTCCACAGAAGTTCTCGCAACTGCCCCTGCAGCCCGTGCTCAACGACAAGGGCGAATGGGTGAAGGTGAGCATCGCCTTCCCCGGCCGTTCGGTCTATGCCAAGGCATGGCGCGTCAACGTGGGTAGGGTAGGACTCTATCTCTTGGATACCGACATCGAGGAGAACTCGCCCGAGGACCGTGGCATCACGAGCCGACTTTATGGCGGCGACAGCGAGATGCGCATCAAGCAGGAGATGTTCCTTGGCGTGGGTGGCATCCGCTTGCTCGAAGCCATGGGCGTGAAGCCTACCATCTACCACTGCAACGAGGGCCATGCTGCCTTCAGCGGACTGGAGCGTCTGCGTGTCTACATCAACAAGCATAACCTCGACTTCGATGTCGCGCTTGAGTTGGTGAGGGCTTCCACCTTGTTCACGACGCACACGCCTGTGCCCGCGGGTCACGATGCCTTCGAGGAACACCTCATCCGTACCTATATGCCGCACTATGCCAACCGCATGAACATCAGCTGGGAACGCTTCATGGGCTTGGGTCGTTTCAACCCCAACAACCCGAACGAGAAGTTCTCGATGAGTGTGTTGGCCACCAACCTCAGCCAGGAGGTGAACGGCGTGAGCAAGATCCACGGACGCGTGTCGAGGGAGATGTTTCAGTCGTTGTGGCCAGGTTATTTTGCCGAGGAGAACCACATCGGATTCGTCACTAACGGCGTGCATCTGCCCACTTGGAGCAACCGACTCTGGCAGCGCCTCTATAAAGATACCTTTGGTCCCGATTACATCGACACCCAGTCGGATGTGAAGATGTGGGAGCGAATCTACGAGGTGCCGGATGAGAAGATTTGGGACATTCGCAAGCAATTGAAACACGAGCTGATTGCCTATCTGGGCGAGAAGATCAAAGAAGACATGCGTCAGCGTCAGGAGAGTCCGAAGCTGATTATGCAGACGGTCAACAACCTGAATGAGAATGCTTTGATTGTCGGCTTCGCCCGTCGTTTTGCCACCTACAAGCGTGCCCATCTGCTCTTTGGCAACTTGGAGCGTCTGTCGCAGCTCGTCAATGACCCGAAGCGCCCCGTCATCTTCCTCTTTGCCGGTAAGGCCCACCCCAACGACAAGGCAGGTCAAGACCTCATCAAGATGATCATTGATATCTCGCGCCGTCCTGAGTTTATCGGTAAGATACTGTTCATCAGCAACTACGATATGGAACTCGGAGGCCGTCTGACCAGTGGCGTGGATGTGTGGCTCAATACGCCGACTCGTCCGCTCGAAGCCTCTGGCACCAGTGGCGAGAAGGCCGTGATGAATGGCGTGCTCAACTTCTCCGTCTTGGACGGTTGGTGGGCCGAGGGCTATCGTCCCGACGCCGGCTGGGCCATCCAGGAGAAGCGCACCTATCAAGACCAGCGTTATCAGGACGAGATGGATGCCGAGACGATCTACAACACGCTTGAAAATGAGATCGTTCCGCTCTATTACGCACGCAATGTGCATGAAGTGCCCACGGGTTGGGTAGCGGCCATGAAGAAGTGCCTCAACGAGATTTCGCCGTGCTTCACCATGAAACGCATGATGGATGACTACTTCGAGAGGTACTACAACAAGTTGATCGAAAGGACCCACTGGATGCGTGCCAACCGTTACCAGAAGGCCTTCGAGATCAACGCATGGAAGACACGTGTACGCAACAATTGGGACAAGGTGGAGGTGAAGTCACTCATCTTGCCCGACACCAATGTGCGTCCTTTGACCTTCGGCGAACAGTTCATCGCGGAGATTACGTTGCTCACGCCCGACCTCGATCCAGGCGACATCGCCATTGAGTTGCTCTTCGGTAAGAAGAACAACGACATGGAGGTCGACATCAAGGCCGTGGAGAAGATGAAGCTTGTCGACTCGGGCGACGGTTGGGTGAAGTATTACATCAAGGTGCCAATCAAGCATGCTGGAGTGTACGATTTCACCTTCCGTGTGTATCCCACCAACAAGATGTTGCCGCATCGTCAGGACTTCCCTTTGGTGAAGTGGATTTGATTCTAACTAAGTAAAATGGAAAACGGGAAAGACAAACGCTTTTCCCGTTTTTTTTTTTGCATTTTTTTTAAAAAAACTTCGTTTTCGACTAAGGGTAAAACACGACTTGTTAGTCTTTTTGATGTCGACAAAATGTTAAACGCGTTTACTATGCATTCTTTTTTTACCGCAATGCCTAGCAAAAATGCTGTCACCATGCCCTTTGGCACTGGTGCGTTTCTCATTTACACACACAGAAACAATTCAATTCACTTATTTATTAACTTAATTCATTCATTATGAAAAAGAAAGTATTTTCTTTGATGATGATGCTCTTGCTTGCCTTTACCGGCTTTGTGAGAGCAGATGAACTGACCGTACACGATGGTACTGCTACCAACGCTTATGTGCCAGTTTACGGCTTCTATGCCGATGCTTACTTGAAGTGCGAGATGGTTTATCCCGCCTCCGAGCTGAGCGTAATGAATGGCGGCCAAATCAGTAGCATGGCCTTTGGTATCAGCTCTCCCGCCACGGAGGCTTGGACGGGAACGTTCGAAGTGTTCGTGAAAGAGGTGAGTGATGCTACCATCAGTGACTTCACTGGCACCACTGGAGCTACCACTGTTTACACTGGTACTCTTGATGGTACAGGCAGCACGATGACCGTCAATTTTACCGCCCCTTACACCTACAATGGCGGTAACCTGCTCGTTGGTTTCTATACTACGACCACGGGTAACTACAAGTCCATTTCTTGGGCTGGTGAAACTGTGAGCGGTGCTTCAGTTCAAGGCTACAGCTACACTGGCCTGAGCAGCGTTACCGCCTCGCAGCGTGACTTCCTGCCCAAGACCACCTTTACCTATACTGGTGGCGGTGGTGGCGGTGGAGAAATCGTTGAAGTGACGATTGGCGATCCCGCGTCTACGACAAGCAGCAGTTATCTGCCCACGTACTCCTTGTACGAGTACTCTCTGACGCAGCAGATCTACACTGCCGATGAAATCGGCGTGGGTGGTACTGTCAACTCCTTGACCATGTGGCTGAAGAACACCTCCAGCTACGCCCGTAACCTCAACTTCTACCTGAAGGAAGCGAACGTAAACGCTTTCGCTGGTGGCGATTGGGTGAGCATGTCGTCAAGCGACTTGGTTGGTTCAATCACTTTGGCCACTGGCATCAGTGATTATACCGAGACCACGATTAACCTCAGCACGCCTTTCGCCTACACTGGCAGTGGCAACTTGGTCCTCTGTGTCCAGGATGTGACTGGCTCGTGGAGCAGTGGCGCCTATGGCAACACCTTGGCTGCCAACGGCAACCAAGCCCTGTATGCCTATCGTGACGGTACCGTTTACGATCCGTCCACTCCCGGTGTATCTGGTTACACTACAACTTCCAAGAACGTGTTGAGACTGAGCATCACCACCGAAGGTGGCGGTGGTCAAGGCGGCTTCGAAGACAAGCTGCACGTCAAGTATATGGAAGGTGAAGAAGAAGTCATCGACAGCCTGAACCTGGGCGTTCGCCCTGCCGGCTATTGGATGGCTCCTTTCAACTTCACGATGTACACCGAGGGCCCGACCTACACTGTCAACGTTCTGGACTTCACGCCCAGCGACGGTATGTTCACTGTTGAAGGTGAGGAACTTCCTTTCCAGGTGGCTTCTGAAGCCGACGTTGAGCTCATGCTGAGTGTCAATGCCAGCACTACTGATACTGGCGTCATCGAGCGTCAGTTCGTGGCCATCACCGAAGGTGACCGTGCCGCTCACATCTGGCCTATCGTGGTTGAGCTTTATGCTCCGGAGGTCCCGGATGTGTGGGAGTTGGCTTATGACCTCGGCACCGTTGCCCCTCACAACGACTACACCCTGCCTTTCCCGGAGATTCCGGAAGGCGAGGACGGCGTCTACAAGTTCACGGTTGAGAACGATGTGATCATCAGCGCCTATGTTGGTGATGGTCAAGAGAATCCTCTCGAGAACGGCAAGGTGGCCCTCTATACTGAGGACTTCTACGGCGAAGGCGGTCCTATGGCCACCAACAACTACACTGGCTTGTCGGTCGGTGCTGGTGGCGGCGCTGCCGGTGCTCCGTTTGAGGCACAGATCGGTGAAGGTACCAGCACCTCTGGTTACTTCCCCTTCTACTCCTTATATAATTATAGCATTGCTGCCGAACTCTTCCTCGCTGCTGAGCTTGAAGAGGCTGGCGTGACAACCGCTCCGTTCACGAGCTTGAGCTGGAATGCTACCAACAGCATCAGCCAAAACCAACAGAACATCACCATTTGGATGGCCAATGTGCCTGACACCCAGATTCCTGCCACCTCGCCTCTGGCTTCTGGCATGACCAAGGTGTACACTGGCGACCTGAATCAGCCCACTCCTACGGGTTGGGTCGAGTTTGTCTTCAACGAAGGCAGCTTCTCATGGGACGGCCACAGCAATGTGATGATCCTCTGCCAGCGCAACAACGGTGAATGGACCAGCTCCATCCAATGGCAATACCACAACCCGGGCTTTGCCGCTCGTGGCTATGACTACACCGACAACGCTCCTTATGATGTGACCACCACGGCCTACAGCTGGTACACCAGCAGCACGACCCGTGCTAACATCATCATGAAGGGCGGCAACCGTAGCGCTACAAGCACTGTGTCCTTCAACTTCGAAGGTGGCGTTTCGGGCTGGACCGATATCGACAACGATGGCGATGGTCACACTTGGTTCCACAGCAGCAATAGCATGAATGAATCTGGTTATGACTACACTGGCTTGGGCCACAATACCTCTGATGGCTTTATGGTGTCAGCTTCGTATAATGACATGACTGGGGATTATTATGATGCCGACAACTATCTGGTTTCTCCCCAGAAGTACACCTTGGGTGACAACGCCTCTGTCAATTTCTTCTTTGACTATGGCAGCGACAACTATCCTGATTATTTCGAAGTCTGCGTTGCAACGGCCGACAATCCTGGTGCTTCCGACTTTACTTCGATTTGGAATACCTTTATGAGAAGTAATGCTGAAAAGGCCCAAATCCGCCACACGAACAATCGTTATGAGAATTGGCGTGAAGTCACTGTTGACCTGAGCACATACGCTGGTCAGGATGTGTGGATTGCTTTCCATCACCAGGATATTGACTATTATGAAGTGTGGATTGACGATGTTACCATCAATACTGGTGGCGATACTCCTACACCTACGCCTACACCTGGTCCCGCTGTGGAAGGCGTGAGCGCTGGTCCCGTCATCAGCAACCTCGGCCTGACTCCTGGCACCTACTACCTGGTTGCCTCTTCGGCTGTAGAGGAAGAGGTTCCTCAACCTAGAGCTGAGGCAGAAGAGAACTTCTTCGTTTACATCAACATCGATGAGATGCCTTGCCCGGCCATCGAGGCCGAAGGCTTTGCCTTCAACCCCGAACCCGCCGACGATGCCGACGACCTCGAACCCGCCAGCGTGACATTGCGTTGGATGGTTCCTGAATATGCCACTGGTTGGCGCTTGATCTTCGGTAGCACCTACTACCCGGATCCCAACCACCCGCAGACGATCATG
>CADCJT010000003.1:0-290203 GCA_902801815.1 uncultured Bacteroidia bacterium | reverse complement strand
ACCTCATGCAGGTACGCAACGCCAGTGGTGCCATGGTCCAGAAGATCGTAGTCAGATAACTAAATTATTCAGAACAAAATAAAAACTAGATACAATGAAGAAACTGATAATGACAATAGCAATTGCTACGATGTTCGTTGCTCCGGCCATGGCCCAGGTGTTTCTCAACGACGAGGACATGAACGGCAACAGAGCTAACGGAGGCTCTCAGCTGGTTATCAACAACCCCGCCATCTACGATTCGGGTGATGACTGGTATGCCCCCGTTGGCGAGGGCATCGTCCTGCTCGCCGGTTTGGCGGGTGCCTACCTCATCGGCAAACGCCGCAAGGAGGAGTAATCCTATTCTTAACGGAATGAAAAAAAGGAGGCAAGCTTGGCTTGCCTCCTTTTTTGGTTTAATGTGCTTGTCTTACTTCCTTCTGAACAAGGAAAGAATGAACAGCAGCACGACGGAGCCTGCGGTGCCCACGAGGAGCTGGCCCCACCAGGCGTCGCTCACCGTCAGGCCGAGCTTGCTGAAGATCCAGCTGCCCAAGAGACCGCCGATGAGACCGACGATGATACAGATCAAAAGGCCCATGCCTTTACCCATGATGCGGCCGGCGATGAATCCCGCCAGCGCGCCGATAAGGATTGATACGATAATTCCCCACATAGTGTTTTGAGTTTTAAGGGTTTTGAGATTATGTGATTAGAGTTAAGGATTTGCGTTTGTTGGCTACTGGCCTCTGTCGGTATCCCTCGGGCTTTAGGAGACTGCGGATCGAGTCCGCAGTGACGCCCTTGGGAAAGGACTGACAGAAGCCAGTGGCCGCTTAAGGTTTATTCATCAAGTTTGCAATCTCGGCGTTTTGCGCCTCGATGTAGTTGAGGACATCGTCGCGGCCGGTCTTCTTCTCTGCCGAGGTGATGAAGATGGGCGGCAGTTCCTCCCATTCTTCCAATAATTTCGCCTTGAATGCCTCCACGTTGCGGTCCAACTCGGCCTTCGACACCTTGTCGGCCTTGGTGAAGACGATGCAGAACGGCATTTGGTTCTCGCCCAACCACTCCACGAAGCCCAGGTCGTTGTTCTGCGGCTCGATGCGCGAGTCGATCAGCACGAAGGTCGTCACCAGGTTGCGGCGACGGGTGATGTAGTTGTTGATCATCACACGCCACTGCTCACGGGTCTTCTTCGAGTGCTGCGCGTAGCCATAGCCCGGCAGGTCGACGAGGTACCAAGCATCGTTGACAATGAAATGGTTGATGGCCACCGTCTTGCCCGGCACTGACGAGGTCTTGGCCAAGCCGCGGCGCTGCACCAGCATGTTGATCAGCGACGACTTGCCCACGTTGGAGCGGCCAATGAAGGCATATTCGGGGATGTTGTCGTTCGGCAAGAACTCGAAACGAGTGTTGCTCATCAGGAATTCGGCTTTTTTGATGTCCATGGCTTTGTCTTCTTTTGTGCAAAGATACAAAAAAAGCGATGAAAACATCGCTTTTTTTTTCGTGAAAAACGGAAATGAACGGTTTGTCAACAGGAAATGAACAAAGTTATTAACATTTGGTGTTGAAAACTATTTTTAAAGAATTGTGTAGGAAAGTGTCAAAAAATGGGAGAAAGTGTATATCTTTGCAGCTGAAAATTGATGACAATAGAAAATGAGTTACTTGGTAGGACATTATAACTGTAAATTGGATTCGAAAGGCCGTCTTTTGGTGCCTGCTGAATTCAAGGAACAGCTGGGTGAACAGGTGGAGGAGGGCTTCGTCCTTCGTCCCGGGCTTCACGCCACCTGCCTGGAGCTCTACACGAGGAAGGACTGGGACGAGGTGCAGGACCAGCTGCGTGCCGCCTTCAGCCAGTTCAAGGCGAAACAAGAGGCAGTGCTGCGTAAATATAACGCCGGCGCACGCTTTGTGAAGCTCGACGGCAGCGGCCGACTGCAGATCCCCAAGGACCTCATCGACAAAGGCGCCCTCGTGAAAGACCTTGTCATCACCTCGGTCACCACGAAGATGGAAATCTGGGATAAGGACCTCTACGAACAGTCCATCGACGAGCTTGACGACGAGGAGTTCTTCAACCTGCTAGGAGAAAACATAAAATAGGGGAGGCGATCATGTATCACAATCCGGTCATGTTGAACGAATGCCTTGAGGGACTGAACATCAACCCCGAAGGCATCTACGCCGACGTTACCTTTGGTGGAGGCGGCCACTCGCGCGCCATCCTCGAGAGGTTGACGACGGGCCACCTCTATGCCTTCGACCAGGACGAAGACGCTGCCGCCAATGCCTTCGACGACGAGCGCTTCACATTCATCCCGCAAAACTTCAAATACTTCAAGAATTTCATCCAACTTTATAACGGTGGTCGCCAGATCGACGGCGTCATCGCCGACTTGGGCGTGTCGTCGCATCAGTTCGACACCCCCGAGAAGGGCTTCTCGACCCGCTTCGACGGTCCTCTCGACATGCGCATGAGCCAGATGACGCCCAACGACGCCGCCACGGTGGTGAACACTTACGACCACGCCGACCTGACGCGTATCCTCCGCCTCTACGGCGAGATGCAACAGCCTCAACTCATCGCCTCCGACATCATCTTGGCCCGTGAGGCCGAGCCTATCGAAACCACCGAGCAGTTGAAAGCTGCCGTGCAACGCCGTCTGCCCCGCGGCAAGGAGAACAAGGTGCTGGCCCAGCTCTTCCAAGCCCTGCGTATCGAGGTGAACCAAGAGCTCGAAGCCCTCAGCGCCTTCCTCATGCAATGCCCCGAGGTGCTGAAGCCGGGCGGCCGCCTCGTCGTGATGTCGTACCACTCGCTCGAAGACCGTCTCGTGAAGAACTTCATGAAGACCGGCAACGCCGAAGGCAAAGAAGAAAAAGACTTTTACGGAAACTTATTGACACCTTATCATATTATCACGCGCAAGCCCGTTGTCCCCTCCGACGAGGAGACCGAAACCAACCCCAGGGCTCGCAGCGCCAAACTCAGGATTGCAGAAAGGAAATAGCCATGGAAGAACAGAAAGAGACCAAGAAGAAAAAGAAGGGCGGCAAGAGGGTGATGAACGTCCTGGGCGGCACTTTCCTCGTGAGGGAGAACTTTGCCAAGCAGTTCTTCTTCCTCGCGTATGTGACCATCCTGCTTATGGCCATCATCACTAACACCTATATCGCCGAGGAGAAGAACCGCGAACTGATCAAGGCCAACAAGCGCCTCAACGACTTGCAGGTGGAATACATACAAGTGAAGTCGGCCATCATGGAGGCTTCCAAGCAGTCGGTTCTGGTGAAACGACTGGAAGGCACGGGGTTGAAGGAAGCCACCGAGCCGCTGAAACGCATCAGCATGAGTGTTGAACCCGAAAAGACCGTGGAGCCATGACGACCGACCCGAAAACCGATACCCTGTGGAAGACCTACCTGGTCTATTTCCTTGTGCTCATTTTCGGCATCGCCATCATCGCCAAGATCATTGTGGTGCAGACCAAGGACAACAAGGAACTCGAGAAGCTGGCCGAGCAGCGTGAATATCGCGTCGACACCCTGGAGGCTTCGCGTGGCAACATCTTCTCGTCCGACGGACAGCTGATGGCCACCACCATACCGCTTTATGACGTCTTCTTCGACTACAAGTCGGTCGACTCGACTTTCCTGGCCGACAACATCGACTCGTTGTGCGGTCAGATGGCCAACCTGTTCCCCAAGCGTAACCGCGAGCAATGGAAAGCTTTCTTCGCCGAAGGCAGGGCCAAGAAGAACCGTCACTATAAGATTGCACTAAACATCACACAGACGGAACTGCGCCAAATGCAGCAATTCGTCATCTTCAACCGTGGCCTCTACAAGAACGGCCTCATCATCGACAAGAAGATTCGCCGCGAGCATCCCTACAAAGACCTCGCCAGCCTCATGCTGGGCATGGCCAACGAGAAGAAGGGCTACTTCTTCGGCCTTGAAGGCGCCTATAACGACTACCTGAGAGGTCAGAACGGTCGACAGCTGGTGCGTCGCATCCACCATGGTGCCTGGATCCCCGTCGACTCCGACGACAACACCGATGCGCTGAATGGCGACGACGTCATCACGACCTTTGACGTCAAGTTGCAGGACATCGTAGAGAGCGCGCTCAACAACACCCTGACCGTCAACAAAGCCGAGCAGGGCTGCGCCATCCTGATGGATGTGGAGACGGGTTATGTGAAGGCCTTGGCCAACCTGAGCCTCAACCATGAGACGGGCAAATACGAGGAATTGTACAACGTGGCCTTGGCCGAACGCTATGAGCCGGGCTCGGTGTTCAAGATCGCCTCGATGGTCGTGTTGCTCAACCATAACGAGAACATGAGCCTTAGCGACAAGGTGAACATCGGCATGGGTCCCATACAGTTCTCGAATCGTACGATGAAAGACGACCACAGCTTTGCCAAAGGCGGTGTTTGCACCGTGCAGGAGGTCATCGAGCAGTCGTCGAACAAGGGCACAGCGGTGCTGGTCACCAAGAACTTCGCCGCGCATCCCGAGAAATATGTCGATGGCCTGTATGCCTTAGGACTGAACAAGAAGATCGGCACGGGCATCACCGGTGAGGCCCAGCCCGTCATCAAGCACCCCGACGACAAGACCAAGGACGGTCGCAAGCTCTGGTCGAACGTCTCGTTGCCTTGGATGTCGATTGGCTACGAGGTCAACGTCACCCCGATGCAGCTGCTGATGCTCTACAACGCCATCGCCAACGGCGGGCGTATGATGAAGCCCCAATTCGTCACCGAGATCCGTCGCGGTGAGCAGACCGTTGAACGTTTCGAGCCCATTGTACTTAGCGAACACATCGCTTCGCCCGAGTCGATTGAGAAGATACAAACCATGCTGGAGGGCGTGGTGCTGCGTGGCACCGCCCGACGTCAGTTTGCCGGCTGCGTGGTCGGCGTGGCGGGCAAGACCGGTACGGCACAATACTACGACAAGGTGCAGGGCTATGCCTATCACGAGCCCGGCATTGGCCGTAAGCTTTACAACACCACTTTTGTGGGCTATTTCCCCACCGACAAGCCGCGCTACAGCTGCATCATCATGGTGAGCCGCGCCCGTGGAGCCAAATGGGCTGCCGGTGGCGTGTCGGCCCCTGGATTCCGTGAGATTGCCGAGAAGGTGTATGCCACCCGCATCGGTGTCAGCGAAGACGACAGTCTCGTGCGGAAGGCTGACAAGGCCCATGCACCCGTCATCGTGCGTCACGACAAGGAATCGTATTATCTGCATGGCATCGACAAGAGTTTCAACGACTATGCCATCAACGGCGACTGGGTGACGGTGGAACGTGGCGAGGACGGACAGATCACCATGCGTGAGGCCAAACTCTCCAACAACAGGGTACCCAACGTGGTCGGCATGGACATTACCGATGCCGTCTATCTCCTCGAGAACATGGGCATCAGCACCGAATTCACCGGACAAGGCGTCGTCAAAGAGCAGTCGCTGCACGCAGGCGACACCGTCAAGGCCAACAGCACAATGTATTTAAAACTTGAGAAATGATGAAGATCAAAGACATATTGACGAATTGCAACCTATTGGAAATTGTGGGTGAGAAAGACGTCGACGTTGCCGACATCGCCTTCGATTCCCGTAAGGTGAGCCAAGGTACGTTGTTTTTTGCCGTCAAAGGCACGCAGGTCGACGGCCACGACTACATCGACGGTGCCATCGAGAAAGGCGCTTCGGTGATTGTGTGCGAGAAGCTGCCGCGCAAGAAAGCCGACAACGTGACCTACGTGAAAGTAGACAACTCGGCCTACGTGTTGGGCGTCGGCGCCTCCAATTTCTTTGGCAACCCCTCGGAGAAGCTGAAGCTGGTAGGCGTGACGGGCACCAACGGCAAGACCACCATCGCCACCTTATTATATAGGCTCTTCACCGAGGCGGGCTATCCTTGTGGCCTGCTCTCGACGATTGAGAACATCGTCAATCGCGACGTCGTCCCTTCGACCCACACCACACCCGATCCCATCGAACTGAACACCTTGCTGCAGCAGATGGTCGAAAAAGGATGCGAGTACGCCTTCATGGAGGTGAGCTCGCACAGCGTGGCACAAGACCGCATCGCGGGATTGCATTTCGCTGGTGGCATCTTCACCAACCTCACGCACGACCACCTCGACTACCACAAGACCATGGCCAACTACCGCAACGCCAAGAAGAAATTCTTCGACGACCTGCCGCAGAGCGCCTTCGCCTTGACCAACTTGGACGACAAGAATGGGGCATATATGCTGCAAAACACACAAGCCCGGAAGTTGAGCTATGCCTTGAAACACGATGCCGACTTCAAGGGCGTCGTCATGGAAAGCCACTTCGAGGGCATGCTGCTCAAGGTGAACGGCACGGAGATGTACACCCAACTCGTTGGCGGCTTCAATGCCAGCAACATCTTAGCCATCTACGGTGCTGCCACCGCTTTGGGATTCAACAAGGATGAGCTGCTGGTCGAAATCAGCAAGCTGCGTGGCGCTAACGGCCGTTTCGACATGGTGCATTCCGAGAAGGGCATCGTCGGTATCGTCGACTACGCCCACACGCCCGATGCCTTGGAGAACGTGCTCGTCACCATCAACGACGTGCGTTGCCATAAGGAAACGTTGATCACCGTAGTGGGATGCGGTGGCAACCGCGACACCACCAAGCGTCCCGAGATGGCTGCCGTCGCAGTCAAGCTCAGCGACCGTGTCATCCTCACCAGCGACAACCCGCGCAACGAAGACCCCGATGAGATTATTCGTCAGATGAAAGCTGGTGTGCCCGCAGAAGACCAAGGCAAGGTGTTGAGCATCACCAACAGGCGCGAGGCCATCCGCACAGCTGTGGCCTTGGCCAAGAAAGGCGACATCATCCTCTTGGCAGGCAAAGGCCATGAGAACTATCAGGAAATCAATGGAGTGAAGAACCATTTCGACGACAAGGAAGTCTTGTCGGAAGCATTTAAGGAGGCATAAGCCATGTTGTACTATCTGTTCAATTATCTGCAAGAATGCAACTTCCCGGGCGCGGGCGTGTTCAACTACGTCACCTTCCGTGCCGCCATCGCGGTCATCCTCTCGTTGGTGGTGGCTGTGTGGTTCGGCAATTGGTTCATCAAGATGTTGAAGCGCAAAAAAATCACCGAAACCCAGCGCGACGCTTCCATCGACCCATACAACACCAAGAAAGTGGGTGTGCCTACCATGGGTGGCGTCATTATCATTGCCGCCATTCTCATTCCAGTGTTGTTGGTTTGCAAACTCCATAGCGTCTACACCCTCCTGATGATCGCCACCACGCTGATTTTGGGCATCTTGGGCTTTGCCGACGACTACACCAAGACCTTCAAGCACAAGAAAGACGGTCTGAAGCCTGCAGTGAAGCTGGGTGGACAGATCCTCTTGGGTCTGCTCGTCGGCCTGACCTTGCGTTTCAGCCCTGCGGTGCAAATCAATGAGACCGTGCAGGTGAAGATTGAAGACAACAAGGAAGTGGTGGTGAAGAGTCCTGACGTGAAGTCGACCAGGACGACTATTCCTTTTGTGAAGAACCACAATCTCAACTACGCCGACCTGTTCAAGTGGGCAGGCGAGAAGTGGATGTACAACTTGGCTTGGGTGTTCTTGGTGCTGCTCATCGTGTTCATCGTGGCAGCGGTCTCCAATGGCTCCAACCTCAACGACGGCATGGACGGCATGGCCTCGGGCAATTCGGCCATCATAGGCCTCACCATGCTCATCTTGGCCTACATCTCCAGTAATGCGGTTACGGCGAGTTATTTCAACTTGATGTATATCCCAGGCAGTGAAGAACTTGTGGTGTTTATGGGTGCGTTTGTGGGCGCCCTCATCGGCTTCCTGTGGTTCAATTCCTTCCCGGCACAAATCTTCATGGGCGACACGGGTAGCCTGACCATTGGCGGCATCATTGCCGTGGCGGCCATCATCATGCATAAGGAACTGCTGCTGCCTTTGCTCTGTGGCGTATTCCTCTTCGAGATTCTGAGTGACTTGGACGTGAAGCGTTTCGTCAAGACAGGCAAGAAACACCGCATCTGGAAGAAAGGTCCTTTGCACGACCATTTCAGAACAAGCTATAGCGACTTTAAAAAGGCGTGGCCCAACTCGACGGTCACCTTCAAGGGACATGGCGAAGGCCACAACACGGTTCACCACGAGGTGAAGATCACCATCCGATTCTGGATCGTCACGATATTGTTGGCTGCTTTTACTTTGATAACGTTTAAGATACGATAAAAAATTGTACAAACGCACGGCCGTGCGTCTCAACGCTAAACTCTAAACACTAAACTCTAAACTGAAACGATGACATATTACGAAGAAATAACGAACACGAGATTAAAACATCCTACCACTATGGTGGATGGCATATCGTCCAAGGTTTTGCAAATCAGGAAAGAGCACATCAAGCTGAGCCTCAGTGACTTGAATACGGTCGATCATCGGCAGGAATACGTCACTACCATCGATGGTGTGATGTATTACGACGACTCGAGAGCCGAGAATGTGAATGCCACTTGGTTCACCTTCCAGAACATCGTGAAGCCTGTTGTTTGGATTGCGGGTGGTGACGACAAGTCGGCCGACTTCAAGGACCTTAAGAAAGTGGTGAAGCAGAAGGTGAGAGCTATGGTTTGTGTCGGCATCGACAACGCCAAGTTGAAGAAAGCCTTCCACAAGGACATCACCGACATCTTCGAGGTGGAGAGCGTTGATGAGGCAGTCAATCTGGCTGCATTGTTGGCGAAGGATGACGACATCGTGTTGTTTTCGCCTGCCTGCAAGTCGGCGACAGGGGAGACCTACACCGAACGTGGCAACCAATTCACTGAAACCGTAAGGAGAATGGAGCATGAACGTCATCAGTAAGATATTGAAAGGCGACAAGGTCATCTGGATCGTAGCCTTGATTTTGGGCGTCATCTCGCTGATTGTGGTGTATAGCGCCACCAGCGCCTTGGCGGTCTCGAAATATGATGGCAACACCGGTCGTGTGGTGATGAAGCACTTGGGCATGTTGCTCTTCGGCTTCCTGATGATGATCCTTGGCTCGCGGATCAACTACAAGCGTTATGCAAAGATTGCCTTGTTGCTGATGATTCCGTGTCTGGCCTTGCTGCTCTACACCTTGGTGTTTGGCCGCAACATCAACGATGCCAGCCGTTCCATCAATCTCGGTGGTTTTTCGTTCCAGCCCAGTGAGATGGCCAAGATCATCCTCATCACTTATCTGGCCCGTCAGATCATCATGATGGAGGGCTCGGTCTATAAGTTCAAGGACTTCCTCATCAAGTTGGCGGCACCTATCCTGCTGACCGCCGCCTTAATCTTCTCCGAGAACCTCTCGACCGCCGTCATCCTGATTGCCGTGTGCATGGTGCTGCTGTTTATCGGCAGGGTGAAGTTCCTGCACATCATAGCCTTGGTGGGGTTGTGCGTCATCGGCATGGGTGCCTATCTGAGCTTCGATGCCGTGAAGACCAGCATACAGAACAGCCATAACGCGAAAGCCCAACAGGAAGCCATTGCTAGGGGCGACACCAGCAAGGAGTACAAGGAGAAACAGAACCGCATCCAGACTTGGGCCAACCGTCTGAAGTCGATGGGTGAGGACAAGGAGAAGGTGGATCCCTTTGACGACAAGCACATGCAACGCACCTATGCCGACATCGCCGTGGCTTCGAGTTCCATCTTTGGCAAGGGCCCGGGCAAGAGTGAGCAACGCAACTTCCTACCGCATCCCTATTCCGACTTCATCTATGCCATCATCGTCGAGGAATATGGGCTCATCGGCGGCATCATCGTGCTGCTGCTTTATGTCATCCTTTTCACGAGGGTGTTGCGCATCGTCATCAAGCGTCCGCTTACCTTCGGTGCCTTGATGGCCTTTGGATTGGGCTTCTTGATTATCCTGCAAGCCATGATCAACATGGGCGTCTCCATCGGTCTGCTGCCAGTCACGGGACAGCCTTTGCCCCTAGTGAGTATGGGCGGCACCTCGCTGATGGCCACGGGACTCATCATCGGCATGATTCTGAGCGTCACGCGGAGCATGGAAGACGAAGCCATGAACAAAGAACAAGAAATACAAGCCATAACAGAAACAACTGATACTACTGAAGATGAAAGAGAACCTGAAAGTCGTGATTAGTGGTGGTGGCACGGGTGGCCACATCTTTCCCGCCATTGCCATTGCGGATGCCTTGAAGCGGAGATTTCCCGAGGCCGACATCCTCTTTATCGGTGCGAAAGGCCGCATGGAGATGGAACGTGTGCCCAAGGCGGGTTATCCTATCGAGGGCTTGTGGATCAGCGGATTCACCAAGGACCTCTCGGCACTCAGCCTGCCCTTCAAACTTGTCAGTAGCCTGAGCAAGGCACGTCGCATCTTGAAGCGTTTCCATCCCGACGTGGTCATTGGCGTGGGTGGTTTCGCCAGCGGTCCCACGCTGAAAGCCGCTAACTGGTTGGGCATTCCCACCGTCATCCAGGAGCAGAACTCCTATCCAGGCAAGACCAACCGCAATGTGGGTCAGAAAGCCAAGGCCATCTGTGTGGCCTACGACCACCTTGACCAATGGTTCCCTGCCGAGAAGATCCACTTCACAGGCAATCCTTTGAGGGCCAACATCACCCTCAACGGCACCCGTGAGGAGGCCGCCGCGTTCTTCAACCTTGACGCAAATAAACCTGTTGCCTTGTTGGTGGGTGGCAGCCAAGGCGCCTTGGGCATCAACAAGGGCATCAGTGCCCAGTTGGCCGACTTCAAGGACAGTGACTTGCAGCTCATCTGGCAGACGGGCAAGACCTATATCAACCAGGCACAGGCTGAGGTGAAGGCCTTGGGTTTGGAAGGTCAAGTGAAACCTACCGTCTTCATCGACCGCATGGACTTGGCTTACGGCTTGGCCGACGTGGTCATCTCGCGTGCCGGCGCCATGTCGATTTCCGAGTTGGCTCTGGTACGGAAGCCTGTCATCTTCGTGCCGCTGCCCACCGCCGCCGAGGACCATCAGACCAAAAACGCCCAGCAGCTCGTCGACGCCGAGGCCGCCCTCATGGTGCGCAACGCCGATGCGGAGAAAGAACTCATCCCCGCCTTGTTCAAGTTGAAGGACGACAAGGCCTTGCAAGTCAAGCTAAGTGAAAACATCGGCAAGTTCGCCCGTCCGAACGCTGCTGATGATATTGTAGATCAAATCATTAAAGCTATTAGTTAAACAGGCCCTTCGACAAGCTCAGGGTCCTGACAAGAGATATATTATGACAAACGGAGAAGGACATACAATCTATATGTTAGGCATCGGCGGCATCGGCATGAGCGCCTTGGCCCGCTATTACCACAGCCAGGGCTGCACTGTGGCTGGCTACGACCGTACGCCTTCCCCGTTGACGCGACAGTTGGAGACAGAGGGCGTGGCAATCCATTATGAAGATCAGCCTGAACTATTGCCCGCCCTCATCGACTTCGTCGTATATACCCCGGCCGTGCCTCGCGACCTCAAGGAGTTTGAGGTCCTGCGCCAACGCAACCTACCCATCATGAAACGTTCGGAGGCCTTGGGCAAGGTCACGGAGGGACATTTCACTATCGCCGTGGCTGGCACGCACGGCAAGACCACTACCACGGCCATGGTGGCGCACATTTTGAACCATTGTGGAGTGAATACCACAGCCTTCATCGGCGGCATCGCCAACAACTTTAACAGCAACCTGCTGCTCAGTGAGGTCAAGAACAGTACTTTGGTCGTCGAAGCTGATGAGTTCGACCGCTCCTTCCTGCATCTGCATCCCGAGGTCAGCATCATCAACTCCATCGATGCGGATCATCTTGACATTTACGGAGATTGGAAACATGTTGTCGCCGGCTTCAATGACTTTGCGCACCTGACGCATGATCTGGTCATCGTGAAGGAAGGCCTCGACATCGAAGTGGAAAACATCGTGCGTTTCGGTTTCGGTGAGGCTTGCGACTATCGTGCCGAGGTTGTCAAATCGGAAAAAGGCATCACCGACTTCGTCATTTATGGCGAAGGACAAAAGACGGAAGTCAGGTTGCCCATGGCTGGCAACCATAACGTGTTGAACGCCACTGCAGCTTTCATCGCTGCCCGTCAAGCAGGATTGGCGCCTCAAGCCATCGCCGAGGCTCTTTCCTCTTTCAAAGGTGTGAAGCGACGCTTCGACATCCGTGTGAACAACGAAAAGTATTGCTATATAGATGATTATGCTCATCATCCCGAAGAGATTCGTTCCTGCCTGACAGCGGTGAAATCCTCTTATGCTGGCAAACGCATCACTTTGGTCTTCCAACCTCATCTCTTCAGCCGCACGCGCGACTTCATGGATGAGTTTGCCTCTGTATTGGCATTGGCAGATGAGCTCATCCTCTTGGATATCTATCCCGCCCGCGAGAAGCCCATCGAAGGCATCACTTCGGCGGCCTTATTGGAGAAAGTGCAGTTGGCTGACAAGAAGATCTGCTCGAAGGCGGAGTTGGTGGGCTTGATTGAAAGTGAGAAGCCAGAATTGCTCATCACCATGGGTGCCGGCGACATCGACCGTTTTGTTGAACCTCTTGAAGAAATGATAAAGACATGGTAAAGAAGATATTAAGCATATTATTGTGGGTCGTCACGGCTGCCGCGCTCATCGCCTTGTTTGTCTTCGCGAGAGAGAACTACCTGCACACGCCTTTGAAGTCGATACAGCTGTTGCCTTCGGCCGACACGGGCTTTGTGAGGAAGACCGACTTGCGTGATGAGATCGCTAGCCTTTGCGGCAAGAAAAACATCGGCACCGTCGACATGCTGGCCATACAGAAGGTGATGGACGACAACGCATGGATTGAGAGCAGCGCGTCCCATGTCGGCCTCGACGGCACGCTCAATGTGAGCTTCAAGGAGTATGAACCGTGGTTTAGGGTGTATGGCAAGGGCAGACGGTCGGTCTACGTCACCCGCGATGGCGTCGTAGTCCCGATGAGCAGCATCTACACGCCCTACGTGCTTGTGGCCAGTGGCAACTTCGACCTCAGAAGCGATACGGACACCTATCGGCTCAACGATACCCTTGACAGCGATGTCAACCTGCTCAATGCCTTGCATTGGTGCGAAGCCATTGAAGACAACGACTTTATAAGCCATTGTATTGGGCAGTTGTATTGCAACAATAAGAACCAGTTTGAACTTACCATGAAAGGCTTCGATGGCCGAGTGATTGTGGGCGACACTTGCGATGCAGCCGACAAGCTGTGGCGTCTGGAAGTGTTTATGAAACAGCGCATTGATAGCCCTGAGACCAAGAACTTGAAAAGCATCAACTTAAATTATAAAAACCAAATAGTCTGTACAAAACGATAATGTTATGAGTGAAGGTAAAATCATCGTCGGATTAGACATCGGCACCACCAAGGTGGCATGCATCGTAGGCCAGAAATCCGACAACGGAAAAATTGAAATCCTGGGATACGGAAAGACCGTGTCTACAGGTGTGCGTCGTGGTGTGGTCACCAACATCTTCGACACTGTCGAGGCCATCAAGACGGCAGTCAAACAAGCCTCTGACCAGTCGGGTGTCGAGATCAACCGCGTCAGCGTAGGCATCGCCGGTCAGCACATCAAGAGTTTGCAGCATCGCGGCGTCTTGATGCGCGACAACCACGAGACCGAGATTTCGGAGGCCGAGTTGGAGCGTCTGCGCAACGACACCTTTAAAATCAACATGACGCCTGGTGAGGAAATCATCGACGTCATCCGTCAAGACACATACGTGGATGGCGAGCTGGCAGGCAACCCAGTGGGTATGTTGGGCAGCAAGATCGAGGCCAACTTCCACGTCATCATCGGCCAGACGTCGGCGGCCAAAAACATCGTCAAATGCATCCAGAGTGCTGGTTTGGACATGGACTACATGATCCTTGAACCCATCGCCTCGGCCCAGGCCGTCCTCGACGATGAGGAGAAAGACGCTGGCGTGGTCCTCGTCGACATCGGCGGCGGCACCACCGACATCGCCGTCTTCAAGGATAAGAAGATACAACATACCGCGGTGATTCCCTTTGGTGGCAACATCATCACGGAAGACATCTGCTCAGGGTGCTCCATCATCAAGCACTACGCCGAAGAGGTGAAGGTGAAGTTCGGATCGGCCCTGGCTGGCGAAAACCGCGACGACGAGGTGGTCTCCATCCCCGGTATCCGTGGCAGAGAGCCTAAGGAGATTTCGTTCAAGAACTTGGCCAACATCATCCAAGCCCGCTTGGAGGAAATCTTCGAATTGGTCAACTATGAAATCCAGAAAGCCAAGACCGACAACCAACTCATCGCCGGCATCGTGCTGACGGGTGGCGGTGCCATGATGAGGCACATCCAACAGTTGGCTGAGTTCAAGACCGGCTTGGAGGTACGCATCGGCTATCCCAACGAGCACCTCAACCAAACTGAGATGAAGGAGATGTCGAGTCCGATGTTTTCGACGGGTATCGGTATCGTCATTGAGACCATCGCCCGCATGGAGCACGACGAGTATCTGAAAGCCTCGAAAGCGGCTGACGAGATGCGTCGTGAGCCTCAGCATCAGGACGAAATCGTCGTCGAAACTCCCGAAGTGGAGCAAGGCGACATCGAACAGGAAGAAAACGAAGGCAAAAAACCGAAGAAAAAAGGCATCGATTTGAAAAAAATCGTAACTTCGTTCACTGAATTCTTCACTCCCGACAACATTGAATAACCCATCAAAAAACCGAAACACTATGGCAGAAGATTACATGATGAACCCAAACGCCCAGGACGAGTTGTTCAAGCCTGTTGACGTGGAGAAACCCAACTATATCAAAGTCATCGGTGTCGGTGGCGGTGGTGGCAATGCCGTCAACCACATGATGGAGGAAGGCATCCAAGGCGTCGACTTCGTACTCTGCAACACCGATCACCAAGCCTTGTTGAAGAGCCGTGTGAAGACCACGGTGCACCTCGGCAAGCGCGAGCTGGGTGCAGGCAACGACCCCAACATCGGCCGCGAAGCCGCTGAAATGAGTCGCGATGAGATTGAAGCACTGATGGACGACAACACCAAGATGGTGTTTGTCACCGCTGGTATGGGTGGTGGCACGGGAACAGGTGCTGCTCCTGTGGTGGCCAAGATGGCCAAGGAGAAAGGTATCCTCACCGTGGGCATCGTCACCATGCCTATGGAGCGCGAAGGCCGTCGCCGCAAGCTGCAAGCTTTGGCGGGCATCGACGAACTCAAGAAATGCGTCGATACCCTCATCCTTATCAGCACCGACAAGTTGCGCGACCAATATGGTAACATGAAGCTCTCGGAGGCCTTTAAGAAGGCTGACGACGTGTTGGCCACGGCTGCAAGAGGCATCGCCGAAATCATCACCGTGCCTGGTTATGTCAACGTTGACTTCGAGGACGTGAAGACTGTCATGAAGGACAGCGGCAAGGCCATCATGGGCTCGGGTGTCGCCGAAGGCGAGAACCGTGCCGAGAAGGCCATCAAGGATGCCATCCATTCGCCTTTGCTCAACGACTCGAACATCGAAGGTGCGAAGAACATCCTGCTTTATATCACCTCGGGCACCAACGAGGTCTCGCTCGACGAAGTGGACGAGATCCTCGAAATCGCCCAAAATGCTTGTGGCAACAACTCCGATGTCATCTGGGGTAATGGCACCGACGAAAGCCTAGGTGAGGCTCTGAGTGTCACTTTGATTGCCACTGGCTTCAACCACGATGCCAAGCCTTATAGCGCTGTGATTGCCGAAAAGCAAGCTCCGGCAAGTCCCGCCCAGCCCAAGAAGGTATACGACCTGAGCGGTCAAGTGAAGGATGAAAAATCTTTGGCCTCTGAGCCTGTCGAAGGGCCTGCCCAACCTGCCAATCTGGCGGTGGGTTCAGTGGCAGCCACTGAGGTGGAGACAACCTATCCCAAGGCAGAGCAGCCTGAGAAGACCGTTCATTCCTTGTTCACTCCAGTAACTGAGGACCCTGAGCCTGTCGAATCCAAGGTCCCTGAGCCCGTCGAAGGGCCGACCGATAACAGCAATGATTTCAAGGTCCCTGAGCCCGTCAAAGGGCCGTCAAAAGAAGAGCCGACCCCAATTGAAGATCAGCAGCCAATCGACGAAGAGCCTCTCTTCGATCCCGTCGACGAGCCAACGCCTGCGGCACCCGCTTACGACGCACCACAGACCCCTCGTTACGACGACGAGCGTCCCGTAGTCAGGATCTTCGAAAACCCCTTCCGCTCGGGTGGTGGTGACGAAGAAGGTTTTGAGATCACTTCGCGCATCATGACCAAGGAAGAGACCCAGGCCAGAGCCGAGCAGGAAATAGCCGTGCTTGAGGCCAAGAAGGCCAAGGAAACCGATCCCAAGGAACAACTGAAGAAGCAGCGTCTGCGTGCCTTGAGTGTGAACTTCAGGACGGCACGTGGCTTGGAAGAGCTGGAGAACCAGCCTGCCTACCTGCGTCGCAACGTTGAAATCAGCCATGACGAAGAAGGCCTGTCGGAGTATTCGGCTTCCCAAAACGGCATCAGCGGGGAGAACTCCTTCCTGCACAAAAACGTCGACTAAACGTTCGCAACCTAACTATTTGCATTATCAATACAGACTATTGGTTTTTTCGCAGAACCCGTAATGCGGGTTCTGCGATTTTTGTCTATCTTTGCGGCAAATTGCGGAAAAGCCACCAAAACCACAATGCCATGCGGAAAAAGCCACTACTCATCACATTAGCCCTCGTCATGCTGACTCTTGGCGCATGGGCTCAGGAATGGATTGCTGCTGGCAGCTCGCAAGCTGTCGCCCCTAAGGTCAAACTGCTCTCTGACACGGAACAAGCCACAGAGGTTTGTGTCACCTTGGGCGGTTTCTTCAAGGAGGAAGTCAACACGCCTCAAGGCAAGCAGTATATCATCACCATGCCCAAGATGGCCTCCATGTTGGAAGAGGGCGCGCCCGACTTGCCGCTCTATGCCGTGCCCGTGCTCATCGACGACATGGCAGAGATGGAGGTTCGGGTCAAGGAGTCACGCTATCAAGACTTTGAAGGCATCGAAGTGGCCCCTTCAAAAGGTAATCTCAGCCGTCAGGTTGATCCGGATGAGGTTCCGTTCCGCTATGGCGAGGCTTACACGCAAAACCGCTTTTTCCCTAGCACACAAGCATGCCTTGATGCGCCTTACATCTTGCGTGACTTCCGTGGACAAAACATTCTGGTTTATCCTTTTGCATACAATCCCATTACAAAGACGCTCAGGGTCTACACCCAACTGACGTTGACCCTGTGTAAGACGGGCAATAAGGGCAGTAATGTCAAAATAAGCCGTAGGTCAAGTCAGACGAAGATGGCGCCTGAGGCCGAAGCTATGTATCGGCATCGCTTCGTCAACTATCGTGAGCGTGCAGCCAAATACAATTTTATTCCCGATGAGGGCGAGATGTTGGTCATCTGTCCGTCAAATTATCTTGCTGTCATGCAGCCCTTCGTGAATTGGAAAAACGAGTCGGGTAGGCCAACGACCATGGTCAACCTCAGTGACATCGGCGGCAACAACATCGACCAAATCAAATCGTACATTCTTAGCCACTACAACAACTCCAATGAGAACTTGTGCTATGTGCTGCTTGTGGGCGACTACAACGACATAACGCCTAAGCTGACGAATGGCGGACGCTCCGACATCTGGCTAGGACAGCTCGAAGGCTCTGACAGTTACCCCGAGGTCTTTGTGGGTCGTTTCTCCGTGGAGAGCGTGGCCGACGTGCAAAACCAGGTGATCAAAGTGATCTATTACGAGCGTGACATGCCTGCCAATGCCGACTGGCTCGGCAAGGGCATAGGCATAGGCTCGACAGAAGGCTCGGGCAGTGGTCACAACGGTGGCGAGTCGGACTATATCCACATGGAGTACATCCGCGACACTTTGATGCATTACACCTATAGCGACGTGTCGCGGCATTACCTTGGCGTGGGCGTGGGTACCAATGCCGCCATGCTGAGTGCCGATTTCAATGCGGGCGCTGGCATCTGTAACTATTGCAACCATGGCTCAGTGACGGGATGGTATGTGGGTTCTTTCAACAATAGTCATGTGAACGCATTGGTGAACGACTACAAGTGGCCTTTTATTTGGTCGACGGCTTGCCTCAACGGGCAGTTCAACTCGACTTGTTTTGCCGAGGCTTGGATGCGAGCCACCGACGGAACGACAGGCGCTCCAACAGGTGCCATCGGCGGTATGTTCTCCTACATCAACCAACCTTGGCAACCGCCCATGACGGGGCAAGACGAGATGGTGAATGTGTTGTGCGAATGGCGTTCGCCTGACCAATTCCATCATACTTTAGGCGGTGCATCGCTCAACGGCAACATGAAGATATTGGATCTGCATCCTAGCGATCATGGCGATACCCACAACACATGGATTCTCTTTGGTGACCCCAGCCTGATGCTGCGCACCGATACGCCTACCGAGCTCAATGTCGGCATTCAACCCCCGGCCATCTTTTTGGGTCAGACCGAGCTTCGCCTTACTGCCGATGCCGATTATGCCCTTGCCACTCTTTCCGTTGACGGGCAAGTGATCTGTTGTGCACCTGTCGTTAACGGACAGGCCACGCTTACCTTTGAAAGTCCTGCTGAGGTGGGGATGGCAAAACTCATTGTGACGGGATTCAACAAAGTCACCGAGGTCAGAAATATTGATATCATTCCTGCCAACGGTGCCTACCTTACTTACGACAGCCATTCTGTAAACGATGCCAACGGTCAGGCCGACTATGGCGAGACGGTGGGCCTCGACGTGACCCTCAAAAATATTGGCAACCAAACAGCATCCAATGTGCAGGTCGTTTTGTCCTCCGATTCTCCGAAAGTGACGGTTGTCAACGGCACTGCTTCGATTCAATCTATGGGTTCAATGACGGCTTATACCATCGCGAATGTCTTTAGGATTGCCGTCGATGAATCCATTGTTGACGGCGAGCAGGCCTATTTTACCTTGGCCTGTAACGTCGGCAACCAGACGTGGACGAGCCAGTTCCGCATGACGCTCCATGCACCGGTCTTCGCCTTATCAGAGTTTCGGCCTGTGAATATAGTTAATCCTGGTGGCAACGGACAACTCCTTGTTGGCATCAAAAACATCGGTTCTTCCGATGCCCGTGATGCGCGCCTGCAGCTTTTCAGCAGTACCACAGACCTCAACTTCAGCCAAACCAACTATGCTGTGGGCGTCATTCCTGCCGGACAAACCGCTTTGGTGACAGCCTCCTTCACCACTTCGAGCCAGATTCCCAACAACTCCAGCATTGAGGTGCAGTATCTCTTTGACGCATTGCGTTACACGTTGGGCGGCGTGGAATTGCTCAATATAGGTACCATCAAGGAAACATTTGAGACGGGTGATTTCTCCTCCTTCGCTTGGGAGAGTTTGGGCGGCAGCCAATGGTATATCGACAGCAGCACGGCCAATACGGGAACCTACAGTGCCCGTTCGGGTTCCATCAATCATACCAATCTCACCACGCTTCAGGTAGAGATGACGGTTGATGAAGTAGGCGAGATCGGATTCTTTAAGAAAATCTGTTCAGAAGCCGATAAGGACAATCTTACTTTCTATATCGACAACCAAGCCATGGGCGTTTGGTCGGGCGAGGTGGACTGGAGCCGCGAGGTATTCACTGTGTCCCCTGGAACCCACAAGTTCAAATGGATTTACATGAAAAACGGTAGTGGAAGCTATGGCGACGACTGCTGCTGGATCGACGATGTGCAGTTCCCGTCTGCAACGTCCATCACCTTCTTGCCAGCTTTGACAGTGCAGGCTCAAGTCAACCTCAACCAAGTCACGCTGACCTGGCAGGGCATGCCTGGAGTTGAGAATTATACGATTCGTCGTGATGGTGAGATCATTGCCACGCAAACGGAGACCTCCTTCATGCAGTATACCAGTGTCGGTACTTACCTTTATAGCGTCACCGCCATCGATGCCGAGCATCACACTTCTTTGCCTGCCTTTGTCGAGGTGGAGGTTACGATAGTAGGACTTGATGAACCTGCAAATGAAGTCAGCATCTATCCCAATCCCGTTGATGAGATGCTCCATGTCGTCTTGGGGCAGCCTTTCGATTATGTCCTCTTCAATGCCCTAGGACAGATAGTGGCTCAAGGCGAAAGTGGAGGAGAGGCACAACTCCGTTGCGGCAACTTGCCACAAGGTTTGTATTACTTGCAAATCGCCACAGCATCAGCTGTCGTGGTGAAGAAAGTCATTGTGAAATAACCTTCGATATGGCCTATCTGAAATCCAACGATCTGTTTGGCAAGCTTAATCCAGAGACCTTGTACGAGCACGTGCCCCGTCCACTCCTTATCGCCGACCACCTGATGACGCCCGACAATATGGGAGCCATGATTCGTTTGGCCGACAATATTGGGGCTTCAGAGATCTGCTTCTTAGGTAGCGAGGACGAACATCGCCTTGGCAAGGTGCGTCGTGCCGCCGCTTCGAGCCGCGACAATATCCGTTGGTATTTCTACGATGGCGACGACCTTCGGAAGATTGTTCCTGAAGGTAAAAAAATCGTAGCCATCGAGACGGCCGACAATGCCACCTGCATCTACGATACTCCACTTCCCGAAGATGTGGCCTTCATCGTGGGCAGTGAACGCAACGGACTGAGCGAAGACCTATTGGCCCAATGCGACATGGTGGTCTATATCCCCGTTCCAGGTCCTACACGTTCGCTCAACGTCAGCCATGCCGCTGCGGTTGCATTATTCGAATGGCAACGCCAAATGAAATGCCGAATGCAGATGGAACCCCATCATTCATCATTAAAAAAGTATCAGCACATCTTCTTCGACCTCGATCGCACATTGTGGGACTTCGATGCCGCCGCTGAGGTGGCCTTTGAGCGCATTTATGAGAAATACAACCTGAAAAGTCTTGGCATCCCAAGCGCACACGAGTTTCATGAAGTGTATCATCCCTTGAACGAGCAATTGTGGGTGCTGTATCGCGCTGACAAAATCACAAAGGATGAATTGAACCGTACTCGCTTTGTGCTTCCTTTGGAGCATTATGGCATCCACGACACGGACTTGGCCGACCATCTCAGTGAAGACTATGTGTATTGGTCGCCACGTATCGTCAGGCTGGTGCCAGGCACGATGGAATTGCTGGAGTATCTGAAACCGAAATATCATCTGCATTTGATTACCAACGGATTCCAAGAAGTGCAGCACACCAAGTTGAGCGGATCGGGCTTGGAGCCTTATTTTGAAACCTTGACCGTTTCGGAGGAAGTGGGCGTGAAGAAACCCAACCCCGAGATTTTTCACTATGCCTTGCGTAAGGCAGGAGCCAAGGCCGAAGATAGTCTGATGATTGGCGATGAGATGGCGGTCGATATCGATGGGGCTCGAGCCGCAGGTATGGACACGCTCCTGTTTCATCCGACTGAGGATAGGGTAGAAGGAGAATGTACGTATGAAGTGAGGAGTTTGATGGAAATAATAGGCCTGCTTTAATGATTGTTTCGTATTTTTGCAAAATATTATCGAAATTATGATGCATCGAAAAATAACATTTTTGTTTTTATGTCTTTTTGGACTGACACTCAGCGCGTTTGCCCAACAATTTGGACAAATCGTGGGTGTGGTTAAGGACGCAGAGTCAAGTACTACCTTGATTGGCGTTTCCCTCTATGAGGAGCAGTTGCAGTTGGGTACCACGACCGATGAGCGAGGCCATTATGAACTAAGTCTGCCCATCGGTGAGCATTCGCTGCGCATCTCCTACATCGGCTATACCACGGTGTACAAAAAGGTCACTGTCGGAACTAAGCCGTTGACACTCAACATTAAGTTGCAACCCGTGTCGGAAAAGCTATCCGAGGTTCAGGTTACCAGCGAACGCAAGGACCGCAATGTGACGGCCATGGCGATGAGTGTGCAGACGCTCGACATGATTACCATCAAGAAGATCCCCGCCTTGATGGGCGAGGTGGACGTCATCAAGTCCATCACACTGCTGCCGGGCGTGCAGTCGGCCTCCGAGGGCTCGTCGGGCTTCAGTGTGCGCGGTGGTGCCACCGACCACAACCTCATCCTTTTGGATGGTGCACCCATATACAATGCATCCCATTTCTTAGGCTTCTTCTCTGTGTTTAACAACGATGTGGTGAAAGATGCTACGCTTTACAAGGGCGACATCCCTGCCGATTTCGGTGGCCGTCTGTCGTCTGTCCTTGATGTGTCGGTGAAAGACGAGATGCCGAAACGGTTGAGTCTGCAAGGTGGTGTGGGTTTGGTGACGAGCCATCTGATGCTTGAGACGCCTTTGTTTGACCATAAGACCTCTGTGCTTCTGGCAGGTCGCAGGACTTATGCGGGACTCGTCCTACCGTTCCTTGGAGAGGACTTGAACAAGTCGAAGATCAACTTCTACGATGTGAATGCCAAGGTGTCGCAGTCGCTGGGCAAAAACGACAGGCTATTCCTTTCCTTCTACAATGGCCACGACCAGTTCTCGATGCAGCAGATGGTGGGCCTGGGCTATGGCAACAGTAGCGCTACCTTGCGTTGGAGCCATATCTTTTCCGAGCGTTTGACATCCAATCTTTCTCTTCTTGGCTCGCGGTATCGTTATAACATTGACATGAACTACAGCCCATACGATTTTGCCATCAGCGCGGGCACCGATGCGGCCAGCCTTATCTACGACTTCGCCATGCATTGGAACGAGCAGCATGACTCGAGATTCGGTTTGTCGACGGGCATTCAGTCGTATCTACAAGGCGAGATTGACGACCGTGGTGGAGCACTTTCACAGTACCTCCAAATCGATCAGTCGAAGTCAGTGGCACGCAAGGGCTTGGAACATGCCTTGTATTTCACTCATGATTACACTCCCACACCGCGCCTTTCCTTCCGTGCTGGTATGAGGCTGTCGTGCTTCCAGAACATTGGTGAAGAGGATCTGTATGTCTTCGACGACATCCTCTATGAGGTGATGGATACCTTGCATTACGGCAAGGGGGAAGTGTTCAATACGGTAATCAATCCCGAGCCGCGTCTCGCGGCCAAGTTTCAACTGGATGAGCACTCTTCGGTGAAAGCTTCTTATTCGCGAACGGTGCAGTATGCCCAGGTGGCTTCGTCGGCCACGGGAGGTCTGCCCTTCGATGTATGGTTCCCCACCAGTCCCAACGTGAAGCCTCAGAAGTGCGACCAATTTGCTCTCGGCTATTTCCGCAATTTCCATGACGACGCCATAGAGACCTCGGTGGAGGTGTACTACAAGAACATGCAGAACGTCATCGATTTCAAGGACAACGCCATCACCTATGGCTATCTGCTGATTGACGGTGAATTGCGTGTGGGTAAGGGCCGCTCCTATGGCGCTGAATTCCTCGTGAGGAAGAACGTGGGCAAGTTTACGGGTTGGGTCTCCTACACCTATTCACGTACCTTCCGTACCATCAAAGACATTAGTTTGGGTAGGGAGTACCGTTCGCCTTACGACCGTCCGCACAACATTGTCATCGTAGGCAGCTACGACCTGACGCCGCGCATCACCTTGGCCGCCAACTGGATCTATAACACAGGCCAGCCAGTGACCTTCCCCTATGGACAATACACCCTCAATGGGGTGACCTATGCCGTTTATAACGGCAAACGCAACGAGAGCCGTTATCCCGACTATCATCGCCTTGACTTGTCGTTCACCTGTAAGCTGGGCAAGCTCGACAACCGCCGTTGGCAGCACGAAATCAACGTTTCGGTCTACAACGCATACGCCCGTCACAACACTTGGGCCATCACCTTCGACCAGGGCGACAACGGCAGCATCGTGACGAAGAACATGTATCTGTTTTCCGCCGTACCTTCCATTTCGTATAACTTCAAATACTAAGCGCCATGAGAAGATTGCATAAGCTATTTGCACTTGTTGCTTTTGTAGGCTTGGCTGCTTGCACGGAAGACATCGTCATCGATGTGGAGGAAGGCGAACCCATGATTGGCGTTGAGGCATCGTTTACTGACGAATTGAAACAGCATGAAGCCATTTTGAGCTATACTGCCAAGTTCTACAACCAGAACGAGGTCGACATGGTGAGCGGGGCTACGGTGTATGTCACCGATGGCGTCGATACGGTGTATTATCACGAAGACGAGGATCAAGAAGGGCATTACTTCACCGACCTCGTTGCTGGCAAAAAGAACACTCTTTATCATCTTTATGTCGAAATACCTCAGGCGGATGGAGATGTTCAGCGTCTGTTCTCCGAAGGCTTCATTCCCGACAATGTGGAAAGCATCGACAGCCTGGTGGTGAAGCATTTCAATGGAATGAACGACTCGATACCCTCGATGTTTTTGTTTGATACCATCGAATGGCTGTATCCATACTTCCAAAGCCTTCCCGACCCCAACATCATCTATATGCCCATGGTTTCGAAGAACGACACTTTGCTTACCGACAGTCTCAAGGTGCGTATGATGATTCCTCAAGGCGGTTTCGCGGGTTATTATGTGAACGGTCCTGAAATGCTCGAATCCAACAAGGAGATTCCGATTGGCTATTACCGCAGGTCGAAGCTGCAGGATGGCGATAGGTTCCATGCGGATTTGTACAGCATCACGCCAGAGTATTACTTGTATTTTTATAGTCTTTTGTTGTCGACAGGCAGCAATCCCATGCTAGGCGCACCGGCCAATGTTAGCACCAATATCCAGCCTGTGGGCGAGGGCGTCGGGTGGTTTTTCACTGCGTCGGTCGTGTCGGCTGAAACGGTGTTCCGAAAACAATAGCAACCATGAAAAAGCATCAATATCATATTGGTTGGTTGGCTGTTTTCGGTGTTTTGTTGGCGTCGTGCACCGAAGACATCACCATGGATATGCCTGAAGGCAGAAAAGTGCCCGTGGTGGAAGGCTCCATTACCAATGAGTGCAAGCGTCATGAGGTGATCCTCAGCTATTCCACCGAATTGTATAGCACTGAAGACCCTGAGATGATCACTGGTGCCCAGGTGTATGTGGCGGGTGGGGACGACACCATCTGGTATTATGAGCAAGACAACAAGCCGGGTCATTACCTCACCGATTCGGTGGCGGGTAAGCCCAACCGCAGATATCATCTTGAGATTAGGGTGGAAGAGAATACGATGTATTCGCGTCCCATACGCATGTATGCCGAAGTCAAGATGGCGAATAATGCCTCGGGTATCGACTCGGTAGGGCTTTTGCCCTTACGCAATAAAGATGGCATTCCCTTTGTCGACGATAAGGCAGCAGTTTGTGTTTGTCCTTATTTCCAAACGTTGTCCGACACGTCCATCGTCTACAACGTGGAGCTTTTCTTGAACGGCAAGCGATTCAAGAATAGGCCTTCCAAGCTGTTCAACCTGTTTCCCATGCAAGGCTATTCGGGCTATTATTTCAATGGTCCTGAGATGTTGGAGGATAATATGGAGATTCCCGTTGGCATCATGAACAAGTCGTATATGCACGAAGGCGATGTGGTGAAGGTGAAACTCAATAGCATCACGAAGGATTATATGTACTTCTTAGTAGGCCAGAAGCTTGCTGTTGGGGTTAACCCTGTCATGGGCGCATTTCCTGCCATGTTCACCAATCTTTTCTCCAACTGCAACGCGATAGGATGGTTCAGTGCCATCTCTGTTATTGAGGGCGAGGGTATCTATCACGAAAGTGTTTTCCAAGAATAAGACGGCATTCCATAAATAAGAAAGGCGACCTCGACGAGGTCGCCTTTCATGTTTGAGGCAATTGTGGTTTACTTCACCACGACCTTTTCCACAAGCACTTGCGTGCCGCTGGTAAGGCGGAGGAAGTAGATGCCCTTGGTCATGCCATCGACGCTGATTTGCTCAGTGCCCTTGGCAGTGCCATTGGCCACTACCTGACCCATGCCGTTGTACATCGTGTAGCTGTACTCGGCGTTGCCGCCGTTGACAAACAGGGTGCCATTGACGGGGTTAGGATAGATGGCGAACTCGGTCTCGTTTTCTTCAACGCCTAGCTCTGACTTCACCACGATGCACTCAGGCACGCTGACGCCTTGGCTGTATTCGGCCACGACGCAGTAGGTGTAGAAGAACTCGGTGTAGACCTCGTCGACATAGGTGGGCTCAGTGGTTTGTGCAATCTCGACACCATTGCGGCTGATTATGTAGTTGATGGCACGTTCAGGTTCGTCCCATGTGAGGGTGATGGTGCCGATACCGATTTCGGCTGCCAGGTTCTCAACGGGGTTGAAGGTGCCGGTCTGACTACCTTGGCAGTTGCAGTCGAACTCATGCAATACACCAGGGTTGGGATGGCTGATTTGGTAGATCACCTCGCCCGATTCGTACTTGACGATGAAGGAGCATTCGCTGTCGTAGCTGCCACGGTTCCACGTCAAAGTGACGTGTGTACCTCTGCCGATTTCGATGATTTCCGTCTGAGAGTTGCCTTGGCAGCTGAGGTTCGTGGCGGGTGTGCCGTCGTCGAAGCTCACTGTCAGTGAGGCACCGTTCCAGCCGTCGCCCCATGAGTCGGACAATTCGAAGATGACATTGCAGGAGTTCCTCATGGTGACGGAGCCTTCGGCGTTCAGTTCGCCGTCAGCCGTCATCGCGAAGCTGACGTTAATGACTTCAGTGGCGGGGCAGTTCTCATCAATTTGGATGGTGAACACGCAGGAGCTGATGCCCTCGGGGTCGATGGTGCCCATCTCAATGGTAGGATTGAGCAGAGTGACGTAGTTGTTCTCGCAGCTGATGCTGGCGATAGCGTTGGTGGCCATGTAGTGACCAGTGTTCTTGAAGTTGGCCACGAAGGTCACTGTCTCACCAGGAACAAAGCCGCCTGCCCAGTCGGTGCCGACATAGTCGAGGATGGCTTGTCCGGCGGTGATGAAGGCCTTGCCGCTCCAGGTTTGACGGCCATCGGTCATGTCAACGTCGATTTGGAAACGGGTGCCGTCTTCAACTCCTTCAGCAACGATGAAGCTGAAGGCGTCAAGCAGGGTGGTGGTTTCTTCGGCATTCAACACGCCGAAGCTGGCAGTGTTGTTGATGAAGCTCAAACGTTGGTCGTCGCAGGACAAGGTGACATTAGTGGTGCCATTGGTCGGGTCCACACCCACATTCTTGAAGCTCATCGTCAGGCTTGTGGCCACATTGACGGGAGCGAAGTTGGGTGAGTAGTTGGCGATGGTGACATAAGGACCTTCGGCGGGAAGGACTTCGATAGGCATGACTTCGGTCACTTTGTTGTAGGCAATAACGGTCAGCGTGGCAGTGCCAACGGTGCTCATAGGAGCGAACTCAAGCGTGCAGGTGCCGTTGTCGATTTCACCAGTAGCGACCACTTCACCGTCCATCATCAGGGTGGCGATGCCGTAGGCGGTGTTTTCGGCGGTGATTTCCAACTCACTCATGCCGAGCATCAACACGGCAGGCGAGCAAGAGAGGTTCATGCTGACAGGATTGTCAGTGCGCACCATCAAACTCGGGTCACCAAAGAGGATCCAAGTGTTGTGGGTGGCTCCTTGGTCACTGGGGTGCATGTCAAGCATGTACATACTGCCGTTCAGGGATGCACCACCAAAGGTGTGGCAGTATTTGTCGGCACTTCTCCATCCGGTGAGGATGTCGACCATCTCATCTTGACCCGTCATTGGAGGCACCCAAGGCTGTGAGATCCAGCTGAACATGCCACCGACAGCACCGGTGGGACGTCCCGTGGTCTCGTTGGTGGCACGGAGCCATGCCTCGCCGAAGCAGGTGCCGTTGAACTCACCATTGTTGCAGGCGACAGACCAGATGTAAGGCCATTTGTCGTCGTTCACCAGGGCGTTCACATGGCTGTTGCTGTAGTTGGCCACAGCCCAACTTTGCTGCGAGCCGTGGTTGCAATAGTTGCAGATGCTCTTGCCAGCGTTGAAGTCGGCACTGATGGCATTGGCGCTGGTGCCACTGCCCACGCCACTGTACTGTTGGGTGACGTTCTCATAAGTGTAGTGCATCAGGGTGTCGCGGATGTAGTTGATGTGCACGTAGTCGGCTTCACCACCGTTGTGGCCATTGCCGGCACCTTCGTTGGCGCCGATGCCGATACCTTGGTTGACCCAAGTGAGGCCTTCGGGCATGTCGCGCTCATAGTACAACACCTTGTCGACGTGCGTCTCCACATCCTTCATGGTCTGCACCGAGAAACGACCCGTGAGGAGCTCCAGATAGTAGTCGTTGCCTTCCAATTGGCCAAACCAGTTGTCGGAACGACCGCCGCTCATCGAGTGGGGCGTGAGGTCGGCATAGTCTCCAACGAGCAGGACGAACTCAAGGTTGTGGTCCGGGTCGTTGTAGATGTTCTGGATGTAATTCTTGATTTGGGTGTCGTTGTTGCCACCGACTTCGCTCAAGCTGACGATGGTGGTGGGACGACCCGACTGGTTCTTCCAGTCGACAAAGGTCTGCATGGTTTCCATGTATTGGTCGGGGCAGATGACCAGCAATTCGCCGCGGTCTTCGACGAAGGTGTACTTGGAGTTACTTTCCTTGTAGTTGATGAAACGATGGTCGTAGGAAGCCTTCATCTCAGGCGAGACTTTGGCATTGGCTCTACGGGTCGTCTTTTGGTTGACGCCGTTGTCGCTCACCTTACGCATTTCGATGGTCATGTCATGATAGACGCGCAGGGTCTTCGTCACGGGGTTGTAGGCGAAGGGACTCACCATGATGTTCTGACCACGGAAGTCGCGGATGATGTAAGGCGTTTCAAGATAAGCCTGGGCGGTAGGATAATAGGCATTTTTGCTATACATCGCACCGTAGGTGTAAGCCACGCTTTCGGGGTCGATTTGACGGCTGAAGTTGCCTTTTGAAGGGGCAATCTCAACGTTTTCATAATCGGTAAAAGCGCTCTTGGTTACGCGTACCTGCATTTCGGCCATGTCGCCGATGATGGCAGGAACGGGGAATTGGGGGAGGTCGGGGGCACCGGCTTCAAGCATCGAGGCCATCTCGGGGACGGAAACGATTTGCTGAGTGCCGTTGGGAGTGCTCACCCGAGTCAAGTAGAAACCGCCCAGCGAGAAGTCGACCACGACTTGCTGCTCGCTGCTCGAAACCAACTTGACCTCAGGACCTGCAGGAGCATTGCTGCTGATACTGGTCCAACGTTGGGCGAATGTCATCGCTGACAAAGCCACAAACAGGAGAGAGAAAAGGGCTTTTTTCATGTGTGAATAGATTAATTTGAATGCTTTAATAAAGGTCGCAAAAATACGAAACTTTTTGGTGGTTTGTAGTGGTTGAAAGATTTTTTTACCTATAGGTGTCGTTTTTTGTGTACTTTTGCCGACTGAAAGCAATTAACTAGCCATGGGATTTTTCTTAAGATTGATATTGACGGGATTGGGATGGTCGTTTGGTGGCCCTCTGGGGGGTATTATCGGGTATGCCATCGGTAGTCTTTTCTCAGGTGGTGTGAGGGTTATCCGCTCTGGAGTGACGGATACTTTTGGCAATACGGAAGAGAAGCGTGACTTTAATGTTACCCTACTCGTGCTATCAGCCGCTGTAATGAAGGCCGACGGCAACGTGAAACGTTCCGAACTCGACTATGTGAAGCGATTTTTCTTGCAGAATTTCGGACAGGAGCGTGCCGAAAACTATATCAAGATGCTCCGCGAAATCCTGCAAAAGGAATACAACATCTATGAGGTGAGCCAGCAGGTGGGACATTATATGGACTATTCCACGCGCCTGCAACTGCTTCATTATCTGTTTGGCATCGCCGATTCTGATGGTGTTATTTCGTCTGAAGAGTTGAGTGTGATCAATACGATTTCCGATTACATGGGCATTACCAACAGCGATTTCCTTTCGGTGAAGGCCATGTTTATTAAGGAGACTGACAGTGCCTACAAGATTCTCGGTATTGCTCCTTCAGCAACCGACGATGAGGTGAAGAGAGCCTATCGCGAGATGGCCAAGAAGAACCACCCCGATTTGGTGAGCAACCTCGGTGACGAGGTGCGGCAAGCAGCTGAGAAGAAATTCCAGGAAATCAACGCAGCTTACGAGACCATCAAGAAACAACGAGGTCTATAAACGAAAAAAGGCAGCCGATCGGCTGCCTTTTTTCGTTTCAGGTTGTCGGATTATTCAACCACGACCTTCTCGATACGCACTTGCGTGCCAGAGGTCAGGCGGAGGAAGTAGACACCCTTGTTCAAGCCGCTGACGCTGATCTGAGCGTTGCCGTTGGCTTGGCCGTTGGCGACCTTCTGTCCCATGCCGTTGTACATCTCGTAGCTGAACTCGGCATTGCCGCTGTTGACGAACAAGGTGCTGTTGACGGGGTTGGGATAGATGGAGAACTCAGCCTCGTTTTCACCGATGGCGTCAGTGTATTCAACGATGACGCACTCAGGCATCGAGAGACCATCAGTGTATTCGGCCACCACACAATAGGTGTAGAAACCGTCTTTGTTGACTAAAACGTCGGTGAAGGTGGTTTCTGTCGTCTGACCGATTTCGAGGCCATTACGGCTGATGATGTAGTTGATGGCGCCTTCAGGAGCGTCCCAAGTCAAGGTGACGCTGGTGTAGGTGGCTTCGGCTTGCAGGTTCTCAACGGGGTTGAAAGTGCCCACGGGAACACCGCCACCGCAGTTGCAGTCGAATTCGTAGAGCACGCCGCTGTGGACGGAGGAAGCGTTGTAGATGATATCACCATCTTCGTATTTCACGGTGAAAGAGCACTCGCTGTCCCAGCTGCCGCTGTTCCAGGTGAGGGTGACATGGACACCATTGCCAATCTCAATGGTATAGGTGGCTGAGTTGCCGCTGGAGATGGTCAAGCTCTGAGAAGGAGTGCCATCGCTAAAGCTGACATTCAAGCTGGCACCATTCCAACCATCGCCGTAGCTGTCGACGAGGTCGAAGATCACGTTGCAGGCGTTCTTGATGACGCCGGCACCTTCGGCAACGAGTCCGCCGTCGGCATTCAAGGTGAAGGTCAAAGGCAGTTGCTCGGTCGTGGGGCATGCAGCGTCAACAGTGATGTTGAACACGCAAGTGGCGACACCCGTCGGGTCGATGGAGCCCACTTCGAAGGTGTTGTTTTCGATGGTGACATATTCGCTCGTTGAGGCAATGCTGGCAATGGCATTGGTGGCCATGTAGTGACCAGTGTTCTTGAACAAAGCGGCAATGGTGAGCGTTTCGCCAGGGACAAATCCACCAGCGCTAGCCATACCGTCGAATTGCAGCACGGCTTCGCCGGCAGTGACGACGGCCTTACCTTCCCAAGTCTCGCTACCACATACGGCAGCAATTTGGATGGTAAATCTGGTGCCGTCGGCAACACCTTCAGCAATGCTATATCTGAAGCCATTGATTTGAGTGGTGGCATCCGGATCCAAATTGCCGAAAGAACCAACACCATTGAGGATGGTGAGGTTGTCGTCTTCGCAAGTCAGGGTCACATTGGTGGTGCCGTTGGTAGGTTGGGTACCCACGTTCTTGAAGGTGATGCTCATCGAAGTCTCATCGCCAACGTGGACGTTAGCGGGAGTAAAGCTGTCGACCGTAACGAAAGCACCGTCCAAAGCAGCAGCAGGAATGACGTTGGTGTAAGGAACGTATTGCGGATGGGTCACGCAGATGGTGACATCGCCACCGCTTGTGATGGGCTGGATCGGGATGTCGGCCGTGCCGCTCTCACCGATCATGCCGGCACCGTAGAGGACACCGTCCTTGGAGATACCAACGTAAGAACCGGGATTGGCACTGACCGTGAAGTAGTCCATGCCGATGGGCAGGGTGGGCATGTGGCTGATGGTGTTTTCAGTGGGTTGGATGCGGAAAGGCAAAACGGAACCATCACCCAAAGTGTGGTAGGCTTGCCAGTCGTAGAGGGTGCTGCAGTGCAGTTCATAGCCGAGGGCTTGGGCAGCATTGCTAGCCAAGTTACCGATGAACATCATGGAGGTGACGGTGTTGTAGGCGTCGTCAGTCCACATGGCATCGTAGAAGCCCATGGTGGTTTCTTCATAAGAAGGCATGGTGCCGTCATGGCGACTAGTAGCACCTACGCCGAAGTAGTAGTCGTTGAGCCAGTAGGTCGAAGGGCAGGAACCGATGTAGGCATAGGCGGCCTTGTTCTCGGCACGCACCATGGCCTCACCGAAGCAGGTGCCTGTGATGCCCCAGTCGGCAGCCTCGCAGCAGTTACCCATAGCGAGGAAGTACTTGTGCTCGTTGGTCAGGTTGTTGACATCGCTGACGGTGAAGCTAGGACCAGCCCAGCTGGTGTTGGAGCCGTGGGCGGTGTAGTTGGCGAAGCCGACACCAGTGTTCAGGTGAGAGTAGCAACCCGAATATTGGCCGTGACTGTATTCGTACACGTTGGCATAGCCATGTTCTTCATTGTAGTAATAGTTGGTGGCATACCAAATGGTAGGACGACCCACAGTGACACCCCAACCGCTGTCTTCACCAGCGATGAGGAGCACGTTGTTCAGATAGCTCGGGTCGGGCATGGTGTACTGCTCATATTCGAGGGCCTTGTTAATCATGGCCTGCATCTGAGCCACGGTCTCAGCGGGGAAACGGCTGTGGTACATGTCGGGATACTGGTCGCCGTCGACGCTCGAATACTGGAGGTCGGTGACGCAGTGGGTCTCGCTACCCGTGGCACTGGCGGCCACTTGGTTCTTGTCGCCCATGATCATCAAGAAGGTGGGAGCCTCTTTGTCGTACTCTTCTTGGATGAAGGCACGGATGGCAGCGGCGCTGGTACCGATTTCATCGGTGTAGTTGATGTTCAGGTAGAAGCCCTTCGTGGTCTTCCAAGCATACCAAGGCTGCAGGCATTCCTCGAACATACGGTCGGCGATGATCAGCATGTGAACGGGGTTCTGCCAGAGGTCGGGGTGTTCGTCATAGACGTCGTCGCGCCAGTTGAACATCTGGTCATAGATGTTGGCGAAATAGGGGCTGAAGGTACGAGCAAACTCGTTGTAGGCAACCGATTTGTCATATTGGCCGTAGCTCACTTCGACTTCGATGTCGTTATGAACGAGGATGCTGTTGGTGGCAGCGTCGTATTGCACGGGGTTGACCGTCAGGGCACCGATCTGGATGCCACGCATCGTGCCTTGGATCTTCACCTCGGCGATGGGACGGTTGACGAAGCCTTTGGTGGCGTATGCTTTCTCACTGTAGGCAAAAGGCACATCCTCAGGCTTCTGGTCCTTGCGGATCATGGGTTGCATCGGGGTGACTTTGTTGATGCCGTAGTCAGCAAGACGATAGGTGCTTGTGTTGTAGCTCTTTACCTTGACGGAGAGGCCTTTTGCACCGTAAGGGACAGCAATAAGCTTGTTGGCAGCAGGCAGCATGGGCTCGCCTACGTTACCTGAGGGATAGGTGCCGTCCATCGTGATGGTGGAGAACAAGCCTTTTTCAGTGGAAACTTCAGTGGCATCGATGCTGCTGAAGGAGAAGGAGGCTGTGAAGCCGTTGTCAGTTACTTGGGCACAGTTTTGTGCCGATTTGGCGACGCCGAGTTCGATGTGCTGAGCCATCACTTGGGTGCCAAACAGCAATCCCATCATCAGGAATGCTGCGGTGAGTAAACCAAATTTCTTCATTTTTTGATTTTAATGGATTGATATTTAAAATGTTACTTGATTTCTACCAAGGGTAGCTGTCTAAACGGCAAAAATAGCAATAATTCCGAAAACGTAGACGTGGAATCTGCAAAAAAGTTACAGCTGAAAAGAAAAAAATCGTACAGGCTTATTTGCCTTTTAGGATGCGCTTGTAAACTTTTTCATTGCCAAGCACTTCCATGGCTTTTTGTATGCCAGGGTCGACAGAGGCCATCACCTGGTAGTATTGCTGGGTATCCCAAACATTGCGGGCGATCAAGGCCTTCATCTGCAAGAGGATGAACTTCTCGGAATGTGCAAATTGTTCGTCGTTCCATTCCACCTTGGCTTCCTTGGCGGCGGCTTTGAGTCCGTCGACGAGGTCTTTTCCGACGACGAAGTCCTTGTTGAAGTTGTCGAAATCACCATACTTTGCCTTGATTTCGTCACGGTGTTTCAAACCATAGTCGGTGGTGAAGCGGTTCAAGGCTCCCTTACGGACGAGGTTGGTGTAGAGCTTGCTGTTGTAGGCCGTGTCGACAGGGATGAAGATGTCGGGCATGATGCCGCCACCGCCGTAAACTGTGCGACCGCCATCGGTCTTGTATTTCAAAGAGTCGGGGAAGTGGATGCTGTCGGCATGGAAGTACTCACCGTTCTTTAGGCGCTTGGTCATCTCCTTGGCATAGTCCTCGGCACCGTTCTCGTAAGGCCGCTGGATGCAGCGACCAGAAGGGGTGTGGTAGCGCGAGGTGGTGAGACGCATCTGTGAGCCGTCGGGGAGGTTGAAAGGTCTTTGTACCAAGCCTTTGCCAAAGGAACGGCGGCCGATAACCACGCCACGGTCGTGGTCTTGGATGGCACCCGAGAGGATCTCGCTGGCCGAAGCCGAGCCTTCGTCGATGAGGACTACCAACTTTCCGATGGTGTAAAGGCCTGCTTTAGTACAACGCCATTCCTGATAGGGCGAATGAATGCCTTCGGTGAAGACAACGAGCTGGTTCTCCGAAAGGAATTGGTCGACAAGTTCAATAGCGGTGTTGAGATAGCCGCCCGTGTTGCCGCGCAGGTCGAAGATCAGCGACTCCATGCCTTGGGCTTGCAGCTTGGCAAAAGCATCCTTGAATTCATGCGTCGACTCTTGTGCGAAACGGTCGAGTTTGATGTAGCCGACATGGTTGTCGAGCATATAGGCTGCGTTGATGCTGTTCAACGGAATCTTGTCGCGGGTGATTTCGAAGTCAAGAAGTTCAGGGTCGTTGCCGCGCTTCACGCTGACGGTGACCTTGGTGCCTTTTTTGCCGCGCAGGTGTTTCTGCACATATTCGTTGTCGACTTTCTTGCCAAAGCATTCCTCGCCGTCAATCTTGATGAACTGGTCCCCGGCCATGATGCCGACTTTTTCTGAGGGGCCGCCGGCCGTTGGGCTGATGACGGTGATGGTGTCGCGGATGAGTTGGAAGGTCACGCCGATGCCTTCGAAACTGCCCACGAGGGGCTCGTTGGCTTTCTCCACGTCCTTCTTCGAGATGTAGGCCGAGTGTGGGTCGAGCTCCTTCAATGCGGCTACGATGGCGTCTTCCGTCACCTTGTCCATATTGGTGGTGTCGACATAGAAATTCTCGATGAGATATAGGACAGTACCCAGTTTTTGGGCGTTCATCTGCGCCTTCGTCTGGGGCTTCTGTGGTGTGTTGGGTTGAATTTGGGCAGCTGCGGTAACCGAAACAAGGCAGACAGCAGCGAATAAGAATGCTTTCAGTGATTTCATAGGCCGAATTTTTTGGCCTGCAAAGTTACGAAAAATTTCTGTCACATTCTCTGATTGCGACGTATTTGATTTGAGTGGTCTTACTGCAACCTGAAATTGACGGGTAAGGTGTAAGTAACCCTGACTTTCTTTCCGAATGCCTCTCCGGGAATCCATTTCGGCATCATTTTGACTACACGGACGGCTTCTTCGCTACAACCTCCTCCCACGCCTTTTGCAACTTCAATATTTGTTATCGTACCATCAGGCTCGACAACGAATCTGACATAGACAGTGCCGCTGTAGCCGTCTTCTCTGGCACGTTGTGGATAACGTATATTCATGGCAAGGAATTCGTACATTTTAAACTCTCCACCAGGAAAAGACGGCATTTTTTCTACATTGTTATAAATGGTTGTGTCAATACCAGGTGCTGCAATCTCTTTAACGTTAGTTAAAGCAATGGAGTCGTTTTCTTGTTGGGCATGTGCATAGGAAAGACAAGCCGTGAGCATAAATAAGCATGCAAATAATGATTTTATATTCATTTGTTTTGTATTTTGTGTTAATGTTGCAAAAATAAAAGTTTCCTGATATACAATGTTATTGCCTCAATATTTCAAAAGTGTTGTCCTCGTTGAGCTTGATGATGGTGGAGCTTTTGGGCTTGCAGAAGCTGTCGTGGTAGAGCTGCACCACGTAATCGACCGCGTTCTTGATTTCATCGCAGATGTCGTTGAAAATCATTGATGAAGGTTGCCCGGTTAGGTTGGCTGAGGTGGAAGTGATGGGCTTGCCGAGGCGACGGATGACTTCCTTACAGAACTCATTGTCAACCACGCGGATGCAGATGCTCTTGTCATCGGAAACGGCCTTGGCCAAGTTCTTGCTTTCGGGATAGATGATGCTTAGCGGACTTTTGGCACCTTTGATGAGGTCGTAGGCGATGGCGGGCACGTTAACCACATAATCCTGAAGCCTTTCCACCGAATCGACGAGGATGATGAGGCTCTTGTTGAGCGGGCGTTGCTTGACGGCATACACGCGGAGGCAGGCCTTGTTGTTGGTGGCGTCGCAGCCTACGCCCCAGATGGTGTCGGTGGGGTAGAGGATGGTCTTTCCGGCTTTCAGCGCCGCTACCGTGCGCTCTATTTCTTGTTCAAATGCTACTTCCATAATGCTTATTTGTTTTGTTTCATTTTCTCTCTTAACAGATTGTATTTATGCCTATTGGCCTGCATCATCGTGCGGCAGATGCTGAAGCCCGTCTTGCCGTAGAGGAAGCCACCCTTAATAATATAGGTGCGGATGAAGTTGATGCACGGGCTGAAAATCCAAGGCAGAATGCCTGTCTTTTTGCCTCTTTCATAGTATGACTGAGCACCCAATTCGGCGAAGTGGAACTGCTGCTTGCGGAAGGCCTCAGGCGTGTCCCAGGAATAGTGCAGCAGGTCGCCGCTCAACAGGGTTTTCTTCGGCTCGCTCTTGTATTTCAGCCACTCGTGGATGATGCCTTCCCACTCGGCGAAGCCGCGCCGCCAGATGCGGATCTTGGTCTCGGGATAAAGCCCGCAACCTTTCACCCACTGACCGCAGTAGTTGTTGAGACGGTTCATGGCGAAGACCTCGTTCTCAGCGATATCCTTGTCTTTCAGTGCTTTGATGGATTGTTTCAACTCATCCGAGAGGGCTTCGTCAGCGTCTATACTGAAGATGAGGTCGCAGGTGGCGAGTTCGTCGGCGAGGTTTTTCTGGTCAGAGTAGCCGAGCCAGTCCTGGGTGAAAAACTTCACGCCGTAGCGGTCGCAGATGGCCTCGGTCGCATCGGTGGAATGCGAGTCAACGATGATGATCTCGTCGGCAATATCTTTAACGGAGTCAAGGCATTGCGCGATTTTCTGCTCCTCGTTGAAGGTGATGATGACGACCGAAAGGGTGTTCATGGACGCAAATTTTCCGCAAAAGTAATGTTTTCTTCGGTTATGGGGATTTGCTTCGCAAAGAAATCTGTAGAAAATCACGATAAAATTCCTATCTTTGCGCCCTTATCTGAACAATCGGTGAATATCGGAATCCCAATATGGATGTTAGCCTTATCGCTGCTGGCTGGTCTGGCGGCGGCTACGGTGTTGTATTTCCAAAACAAGAAACAACACTACGGCAAAGCATTGACAATCATTTTGTTTGCACTACGAACCTTGATTATCGGATTGGTAGTCTTGTTGCTCTTCAACCCGCTGATTCGGCAGAAATTCAGTTCGGTGGAAACGCCTACGATTATCCTTGCGCACGACAATTCCTCGTCTGTCGTCCTTTGTAAGGATTCGGTTTTTTATAAAAAGGATTATCTGACCCAGTTTGAGCAGTTTAGAAAAGACTTGAACGCTGATTTCCAAGTCGATGAATACCTTTTCGGTGAAGATGTCCGCGATTTCGAGCAACTTGACTTCTCCGACCAACTGACGGACTTGTCGTCGCTCATTAAGGCCTTGGACAGACGGTATTACAAGCGCAATGTGGGCGCAGTGCTGCTCTTCTCCGATGGCATCTATAACCGTGGCTTCGAGCCGGAGTTGGTGGCGGAGAACTTCCCGTTTCCCATCCATACCGTCGTTTTGGGCGACACGGTGTCCTATCCCGACCTCGCCATCCGCAATGTGCATTATAATAAGGTGGTGTCTCTCGGTGCGACATTTCCCGTCCGCGTGACGGTGGCTGCCCGCGACTTGGCAGGCCGCAAGGCACAACTGACCCTTAAGGAAAGCGGGCGCCTCATTGAGAAACGCGACATTGAGATCCCGTCCAACCGCTTCTCCAAGGAAATCGACTTCATGCTCGATGCCACCAAGAAAGGCGTGATGGCCATCGACATCGAAGTGAACGGCATCGCCGAGGAGGAACAGTTGCTCAATAATGTACGTCATATCTATGTCGAGGTGCTTGACCAGAAATACAAACTGCTCTGTGTGGCTGCTTCGCCACATCCTGATTTGGGCGCGTTGTGCAGTGTGCTCAACGACAACTATGAGGTGGACTTCTGCTTCGGAAAGGAGACTCTACCTGACTTCGCCAACTACGACTTGGTCATCCTGCATCAGGTGCCCTCGGCACGCACAGATTTCAACGCCTTGAAGGCACAGTTAGACAAGAATGTGAAACTCCCAGTTTTCTTCATCGTTGGCAATGACACCGACCGCGATTTGCTCAGTAAGTTGCAGAATGTCTTTGCCTTGCATTCTGGCGCAACCAACACCTTGATGGATGTCAAGGCACACCAAAATACGGCTTTTTCGACCTTCACCTTCGATGCGAAGTCGGAGCAACTCATCGCGAAATATCCTCCTTTGGCCTTGCCACATCTGGAAATCAGCACTTTGAAATCGCATGATGACCTGTTGCTACAAGAGGTGATGGGTATCAAGTCGGGCCTGCCGCTGTTGAGCTTCGCCAACGACGGTCGTAAGATGGCCTTTTTGTTCGGCACCAACGTGTGGCGTTGGAGGCTGTATGAGTATTACCAGAACAAGAACCACGATGTTTTCGACGAGATGTTCTCCAAGTCGCTGAAATACTTGTTGTTGTCAGCCAACGACGGCTCGGCCATTTATGCCAAGGAGACCTATTACAGCAACGAGCCCGTCATCATCACCGCCGAGTTGCGTAACCCGAACAACGAACTCGTGACTGATCCCGACCTTACGATTCAAATTGAGAACAAGCTGACAGGCGAGACTTACGACTACACCTTCTCGAAGCGCGACCACGATTATGAGCTGAATGCTGGCCTTTTGCCCGAAGGCCTGTATACTTATAAGGTACAAGCACAGATGGGCGAACGCAAGATCAATGTGAACGGCACCTTCAGTGTGGTGGCTATCGGCATTGAGGCACAGCAGCTTACAGCTGACATCGACCGTATGCGCACTATCGCTCGCCTGACCAACGGAAACTGCTATACCGCTCGCGAGTTGCAGCAACTTTTTGCCGACTTGCACAATGATTCGCGCATCACTTCCGTTGAACACCATGAGAGCCGCTTTGAGGATTTGATCCACTCCAAATGGATCTTCTTTGTCCTCATCGGTCTTGCCGCCGTGGAATGGTTGTTGCGGAAGATGTTTGGCAGTTATTGATAGATAAGGAACTACAGATTGCACAGATGAAGCGGATTAAGACAGAAGAATTCATAGGCGCAAGCGCCCAATTTGTACAGATGGTCTGTAAGCTAGAGTCTGAATCTGTACAAATTAGGATGCTTGCATCCTCATAATTTTGATAGGAATCAGTATAATCTGTAAAATCTGTAGTTAAATAAAAAATGAATTTAATTGTTTAATTATTAAAATGTTATAAAATGAAAATCCAAGATCAAGCTGTCGTCACGATGACCTATGTCCTGCGTGAGAACGACGAAAACGGTCCCATCCTTCAGGAGACCACGAAAGAGAACCCCTTTGTGTGCATCTTCGGTATGCACCAGTTGTTGCCCAAGTTCGAGGAGAACCTGATGGGCAAGGAACCCGGCGACCATTATGCCTTCCACCTGACCCCCGAAGAGGGCTACGGCGAGCGTGACGAGGCCTACGTGATGGACCTCGACAAGAGCATGTTCATGAAGAACGATGTGCTGATGGACATGGTGAAAGTCGGTGCCCAGCTGATGATGCAGACCTCCGACGGTCGTCCGATCATGGGCCTTGTCCGTGAGATTGGCGACAAGCACGTGAAGATGGACTTCAACCACGACATGGCGGGCAAGCACCTCCATTTCTCGGGCGAGATCCTCGATGTGCGCGAGTCGACCGATGAGGACTTTGCACCTGGTGGCTGCAGCGGTTGCGGCGGCGACTGCGATGGCGGTTGTGAAGGGTGCAACTGATAAATTGCGCAAATGGGTAAAAATGCCCATAGTTGCGCAACTTATTGAAAGATTTTCCGCGCAAATGGTGGTTTTAATGCCGTTTGCGCGGATTATCTTTGGTTATATAGTTTTATTTTCTTTGTCTTAATTGATGGTTTTGGTCTGGTTTTTGTGGCTTTTTCTATTGTTCTAAATGGTATTTGTTATGAAAAAATCTTGTCTATTCCTTTGCCTTGCTGCACTTTTCTGGTTTTCGAGTTGCATGGATACCAAGTATGTCACGAAGAAATCCACTTTTGATCAGGTAATCACTCAAGTTAGTGATGAGATGTCGCAACAAGGATTCGATCTGTCGGGTTCAAGTTCGGAAACGAAGAATGATCTTGTCGTATTAAGGACATCGCATACAGAAGAAGGCGGTTATGGGACAGAATTGGCTAACAATTTTGTGACCCGCGACACATATCGTTTCACTAATGCTACTGGGCATTCAATAAGTTATACGGTGTCGTATATGTTGAGGGAAACGAAGAAAGGTGAACAATATGTTGATGCCGCCGAGATTGCTGCCTGTGAGGTCAGTGATCCATCAGATTATGAAAAGATGTGTGGTTCTAATTCACCTATTTACCAGGTGAATGACATGGAAAAGAACCTTGCGATTAAAGTGAGAAATGGCAAAAAGACATTTTACCTAGCCTCAGGTTTGACCTTGGGAGGCTTGGTTCTGCTATTGATAGGTGCCATGGCACATTAAAACAAACGGGCTTCATCGTTCACTGATGAAACCCGTTTTTTGCATAATAGAGACGTAGCGCGCTACGTCTCTACCCATTTCATTTGAATTATTTCCTCAGCCCAGCCAGCTGCTGCTCAATCACAGCGATCTTGGCCTCAGCGTCGGCTTTCTTCTTGCGTTCCTTGTCGACGACGGCGGCAGGAGCACCACTCACGAAGCGCTCGTTGGAGAGTTTGGCCTCAACACTCTTCAAGAAGCCTTGGGCGTATTTCAGTTCCTCTTCCAATTTCTTGATCTCGGCTTCGACATCGACGCTGCCAGTGAGCGGCACAAAGAACTCGGTGCTGCCCACGATGAAGCCAAAGGCACCAGCGGGAGCCTCAGCCACATAACTCACTTCGCTCACATTGCAGAGCTTGGCAATCACGCAGTCATAGTCCTTGTTGGCCGTGCCCTTCACCACGAGTTGGATGGCGTCACGGAAGGCGATGTTCTTGTCGCTGCGCACCTTGCGGACGTTGTTGATGACCTCTTGGGTGAACTCGAACTGTTTCAGGATGGCCTCGTCAATGGCTTGCAGTTTGGGTTGTTGGGCGATGATGATGTCGTCATCCTCCTTGCGCTCGGCGATGGCGTGCCAGATTTCCTCAGTAATGAACGGCATGAAGGGGTGCAGCAAGAGCATTAGGTTCTCGAAGAACTTGATGGTGGCAGCATAAGTCACGGGGTCGATGCCCTGGCCTTGCGGAGCCTTCACCATCTCGAGGTACCACGAGCAGAAGTCGTCCCAAGTGAGTTTGTAGATGCCCATCAAGGCGTCGCTGAGGCGGTATTTGTCAATGTTGTCGTTGGTCTCGGCCAGCACTTGGTTGAAGCGGGCATCAAACCACTTCACGGCCATCTTGGCAGCTTCGGGCTGGGCGGCGTTTTCGTCCACGTTCCAACCTTTCACCAGACGCAAAGCGTTCCAAATCTTGTTGCAGAAGTTACGGCCTTGCTCACAGAGGGCCTCGTCGAAGAGGATGTCGTTGCCGGCAGGGGCGCTGAGCATCATACCCATGCGCACGCCATCGGCACCGAATTTGTCGATGAGCTCGATCGGGTCGGGTGAGTTGCCCAACGACTTGGACATCTTGCGGCCTAACTTATCTCTCACGATACCCGTGAAGTACACATTCTTGAACGGCACTTCATTCTGGTATTCCTCGCCAGCCATGATCATACGCGCCACCCAGAAGAAGATGATGTCGGGGGCGGTGATGAGGTCGTTGGTGGGGTAGTAGTACTTGAACTCGGCATTTTCGGGGTCGAGGATGCCGTTGAAGAGCGACAAAGGCCACAACCATGAACTGAACCAAGTGTCTAAGGCATCGTCGTCCTGACGCAAGTCTTTGAGGGTCAAATTCTTGTTCCCCGTCTTCTCGATGGCGAGTTTCAAGGCTTCTTCGGGTGTCTCGGCGACCACGAAACCGCCTTCGGGCAGGTAGTAGGCCGGAATCTGATGGCCCCACCACAGCTGACGGCTGATACACCAGTCCTTGATGTTCTCCAGCCAGTGACGGTAAAGGTTGACATATTTGGCAGGATAGAACTTGATGTCACCATTCAGCACGGGTTTCAGTGCGATGTCGGCGAGGTGTTCCATCTTGAGGAACCATTGCATCGAGAGCTTCGGCTCAATCGGCACATTGGTACGCTCGGAGTAACCCACCTTATTATTATAGTCCTCAATCTTCTCTAACAGGCCGGCTTCCTTCATATCGATGATGATCTGCTTGCGGCAGTCCTCACGGCTCATGCCGATGTACATGCCAGCGGCTTCGCTCAAGGTGGCGTCGTCGTTGAAGATATTGATGCTCTGCAGGTTGTGCTTCTCACCCAGCATGTAGTCGTTCACATCGTGGGCGGGGGTGACCTTTAGGCAGCCCGTACCGAACTCAATATCCACATAATCATCCTCGATGACGGGGATGACGCGGTTGACCAGCGGCACCACGACTTTCTTGCCGCGCAGCCATTGGTTCTTCGGGTCGGCGGGGTTGATGCACATGGCCGTGTCGCCCATGATGGTCTCGGGACGCGTGGTGGCCACCACAGCATAGCGGCGACCTTGCTCATCGGTATGGATGATCTCGCCTTCAGCGCCCGTGGCACCTGTGCCGTCGTCCTCGTGGAGGTAATAACGCAGGTAGAACAACTTGCTGTGCTCATCTTTGAAGATGACTTCCTCGTCGCTCAAAGCGGTGAGGGCTTTCGGGTCCCAGTTGACCATGCGCACACCACGGTAAATCAGGCCTTTGTTATACAGGTCGACGAAGGCACGGATGACGCTTTTCGAGCGGATGTCGTCCATGGTGAACGAGGTGCGTTCCCAGTCGCATGAGCAGCCCAGACGACGCAGTTGCTTGAGGATGATGCCACCATGCTCGTGGGTCCAGTCCCAAGCGTGCTTGAGGAACTCTTCGCGGCCGATGTCGGTTTTCTTGATGCCCTGTTGCGCCAGCTTGTTCACCACCTTGGCTTCGGTGGCGATGGAGGCGTGGTCGGTGCCGGGCACCCAGCAGGCGTTCTTGCCTTGCATACGGGCGCGGCGAATCAAGATGTCCTGAATCGTGTTGTTCATCATGTGGCCCATGTGAAGCACACCGGTCACATTGGGCGGTGGGATCACGATGGTATAGGGTTCGCGTTCGTCGGGAGTGGAGTGGAAGTAGTTTTTGTCCATCCAGTGTTCGTACCATTTGCCTTCAACTTCTTGAGGGCTGTATTTGCTGCTGATTTCCATAATCGTAAAAATGAAGCGCAAAAGTAGTGTTTTTTCGGCTATGCTCGGACTTTTTTCGCCAATTTTGCGACGGCATTGATTATTTTCCTATTTTTGTCCGTTAATTGGAAAACGAGAAATCTATTTAAAAATCAATAATCATTAAAAATCACAATTATGGGTACATTATCAACTCTCTGGCAAGAACACAGGACTTTGGTGGTATTCTTCATTGTCCTGATTGTTGTCATCCCTTTCTTGATCTTCTATCTTAGTAAGGCCAGGAAAGAGCATCCTAAAGGCCTGGTTGCAGCCGCCTTGAGTAACATGGGTGAGCGCTTCGGCTACTACATCATGAACGCCGTTTTGGTGCTGTTTATCTGCTCCAAGTTCGGTCTGTCCGACGGAACGTCGGGCCTCATTTTTGGTGTGTTCTATTTCTTGATTTATGTGCTTGCGCTTCCTGGTGGTATCATCGCCGACCGCACGCAAAACTACAAGAAAACCATTATTTCGGGTATCATTGTGATGGCCCTTGGTTATGGCTTATTGTCCATCCCAGTATTCAGTGATGGAGGCAACACCATGTCGTGGCCGTTTATCCTTGCCATGGTGGCATTGCTGCTTATTGCTTGTGGTAATGGTCTCTTCAAGGGCAATCTGCAGGCTATCGTGGGTCAGTTGTATGACGACTTTGAGGCCGAGGCTGCCAAGGAAGGTCCCGAGGCTCTTGCCGCAGCCAAGGAGAAGCGCGATAGCGGTTTCCAGATTTTCTATGTGTTCATCAACATCGGTGGTGTGATTGCCCCGTTTGTGGCACCTCTCATCCGCGACTGGTGGCTGAAGACTAAGGACTTGGTCTACAATGCCGACCTCCCGCGTTTGTGCCACAAGTTCATCATGGGCAACATGGAAGGCAATGATATGGACAACCTCAATGCGCTGTCGCAAACTTTCTCTGGCGCAACCGAAAACCTCGCAGATTTCTGCCAGAACTACTTGCATGTGTACAACACCGGCGTTCACTATTCTTTCATCGTTTCTGTGGTTGCCATGCTCATCTCTTTGGCTATCTTTGTTGCTGTGCGTAACAAACTGCCGAACCCGGTGAAGAAGGAAAAAGCCAGCGTGCAGGAATATACTGAAGCTGAACGTCAAGCTGATGCCAAGGAAATCAAGCAGCGTATGATGGCTCTGTATGCCGTTCTCGGTATCGCTGTGTTCTTCTGGCTCTCGTTCCACCAAAACGCCCAGTCACTCTCCATTTTCGCCCGTGACTTTGTCATCACTGACCAGGCCAAGGGAGGACTTCCGCCCGAGATTCTGCAATTCATCAATCCTTTCTTTGTGATTGTGTTGACACCTATAATCATGTGGATTTTTGCTTCGCTGGCTCGCAAGGGTAAGGAAGTGTCCACGCCTAAGAAGATTGCGCTTGGTATGTTCATTGCCGCTTGCGCCTACATCTTCTTAATTATCATCGCTGTGGTACACAATTATCCTTCTGGCAACGAGTTCAAGGCCCTGTCCGAAGTGGAGAAAGAGGGCATGAAGACGGGCCCGTGGGTAATGATTGTGACTTATTTCTTCCTCACTGTGGCCGAGTTGTTCATCTCGCCATTGGGACTGTCGTTCGTCTCCAAGATCGCTCCTCGCCACATGGTGGGTATGTGCCAAGGTCTGTGGCTGTCAGCTACCGCCATCGGCAACCTCTTGATCTTCCTCGGTGTCAGAATGCTGAATTCTTTCCCGCACCAGTGGATGACATGGGGCGTCTTCGCCTTGATCTGCCTCGTTTCAATGTCCATCATGCTTGGTATGCTGAAATGGCTTGAAAAAGTGGCTAAATAATTAAAACACCTCAATGTATGATAAGGGCTTGCGCAAGCAAGCCTTTGTCATATAACTGAACAACTGACAACTGATAACTGACAACTATGTTTAAGGGTCATCCTAAAGGGCTTTACGCCCTAGCATTAGCCAACACGGGAGAACGCTTCGGCTACTACACCATGTTGGCCATCTTCGTGCTTTTCCTGCAGGCCAAGTTCGGCTACAACGAGGCACAAGCGGGTAATATCTACGGCATCTTCCTCGGATGCGTCTATTTCATGCCCCTCATCGGTGGCATGCTGGCCGACCGTTTCGGCTATGGCAAGATGGTGAAGACTGGCATCGTGGTCATGTTCCTCGGCTACCTGCTCTTGGCAGTGCCCATGGCAACCACTACGGCTAAAGTCACCATGTTCTCCGCCTTGGCACTTATCGCCATCGGCACGGGTCTGTTCAAGGGCAACCTGCAGGTGATGGTGGGCAACCTCTATGATGAAGCCAAATACAGCGCCTTCCGCGACAATGGCTTCAGCCTGTTCTATATGGCCATCAACATCGGTTCGATGTTCGCTCCCATGGCAGCTACCAAGGTCACGGATTTGTTCCTCGGCAAGGCAGGCTTCAGCTATGTGCCGCAGATTCCTTCGCTGGCACACCAGTATTTGGATGGAACGATTACTGCCGATGCCTTGTCTACCTTTGAGGCTTTGGCGGTGCAGCAGGGCGGTAATGTCAACGACTTGGCTGGCTTTGCCAATAACTATATCGATGCCTTGTCGGGTGCCTACAATTATGGTTTCGGCGTGGCTTGCATCTCGTTGATTCTCTCCATGGCCATCTATCTGAGCTGCCGCAAGTGGTTCAAGCATGCCGACGTCAACACGAAGCAGGCCAAGGCGATGGAAAGCACCACCGTGAATGTGACAGAACTCTCCAAGGAACAAACCCGCGAGCGCATCACGGCTTTGGCCCTGGTCTTCGTGGTGGTCATCTTCTTCTGGATGTCGTTCCAGCAAGCCGGCCTCTGTCTGACTTACTTCGCCCGCGATTACACGCAAAACACCGCTACAGGTCTTACCCGTATCGGCTTCAACATCTGGTCGCTGACATTGATTGCCATCTCGGTGTACACGCTGTTTGGCATCTTCCAGTCGGAGACAAAGCGAAACAAACTGATTTGTGGTGTTGTAACCGTCTTGCTTTGGGCAGGTGCCATAGCCTTGTATCTTGGCATGCCCGAACTCATCAACATCTTGCCGCAGCAGTTCCAACAGTTCAACCCGTTCTTTGTGGTCGCCCTGACGCCCGTCTCGATGGCCGTCTTTGGTGCTTTGGCGAAGAAAGGCAAGGAGCCTTCTTCACCGCGTAAGATTGGCATGGGCATGATCGTGGCCGCCCTCGGCTTCCTCATCTTGGTAGTCTGTTCCTTCCCATTGGCCAGTCCTGCCGAGCTGAAAGCCCAAGGTGGTGTGAGTAGCACTCTGGTCTCACCCAACTGGCTCATCAGCACCTATTTCGTGCTGACCTTCGCCGAGTTGTTGCTGAGTCCCATCGGTATCTCCTTCGTCACGAAGGTGGCTCCGCCCAAATATAAGGGCATGATGATGGGCCTGTGGTTCTGCGTGACGGCCATCGGCAACTACCTCACCAGCGTCATCGCGCGCATCTGGGGCACGGGTATGCCGCTCTGGATGGTTTGGGGCGTGCTCGTCACACTCTGCCTGCTCTCCGCCGTGTTCATCTTCTCGATTATGAAGCGGCTGGAGCGGGCTACGCAGGGGTGTTAAATATGGTATATCCTTCGGATAGAAATCTGTTTAAAATAAAAATCAAAATCTTTGAGAATCCGTGTCTATATGGCAAGTGGCTGTCAGACACGGATTTTCTTTTGATTTTTTGAATGATTTTTGATGGATTTCTGCCCTTTAGGGCATTCCGTCAACTAACATTTATTAATTTTGCAGCCAAAATAATAGACCATGTCAAGAAACGAACAAGAACTGAAAGGTGTCACCTTACTGGGCAACCAAAACACGCAGTATAATTACGACTATACCCCCGAAGTGCTGGAGACGTTTGAGAACAAACATCCTGAGAACGAGTACCTTGTGACTTTGGACTGTCCTGAGTTCACTTCGCTATGTCCCAAGACAGGCCAGCCCGACTTTGGTCACCTGATCATCAACTACATCCCGCGCACGCTGATGGTGGAGAGCAAGAGTCTGAAACTCTATCTCTTCAGCTTCCGCAACCACGGCGACTTCCACGAGGACTGTGTGAACATTATCATGAAGGACTTGGTCAAGCTGATGGATCCCAAGTATTTGGAGGTCATCGGCTTGTTCAATCCCCGCGGAGGCATCTCCATCAAGCCTTTCGCCAATTACGGTGACGCTGAGCATCAGGACATGGTACGTGCCCGCCTCCTTACCAGTTTCCATAACTCCTAACTGAACAACTGAATAACTGAACAACTAAAAACTGAAATGAAGGACGCAGTAATCATCATCTCCGGCGGCATGGACTCGACCACGATGCTCTATGAGTTTAAGGATGAAATCGCCTTGGCCATCACTTTTGACTATGGTTCGACCCAAAATGGCCGCGAGCGTGTATGTGCCGTGACGCATTGTCAACGATTGGGTATCAAGCACATCATTGTTCCGCTAGAATTCATGCACCGCTACTTTAAAAGCGCCCTGTTGATGACGGCCGACGACATCCCCGAAGGCAACTACGATGACGAGAACATGAAGTCGACGGTGGTGCCTTTCCGTAACGGCATCATGTTGGCCATCGCTGCTGGTATTGCGGAGAGCAATGGCTTGAAACGCGTGATGATTGCTAACCACGCCGGTGACCACTCCATCTATCCCGACTGCCGCCCTGGCTTTGTCAATGCGATGTCGGAAGCCATGTCGGCGGGAACGTATGAGAACATCAAGGTCTATGCGCCTTACACCTATTTGACAAAAAAGGAAATCGCCGAGCATGGCAAGGCCTTGGGATTGGACTATACCGAGACCTATTCCTGCTACAAAGGTGGAGAGAAGCACTGCGGCAAATGCGGCACCTGCCGCGAACGCCGCCAGGCGCTACTCGACGCTGGCATCGAAGACCACACTGAATACGAATCGTAATTATCAATTATAAATTGTCAATTATCAATTGAATATGTATTACGTCAGAAAAACCCTAGAGATATCCGCCTGCCATCAGCTTTATCTCGACTATGAGAGCAAATGCGAGAACCTGCATGGCCACAACTGGAAGATCAACGTGTATTGCCGTAGCGAGAAGCTCGACAGCAACGGCATGGTGTGCGATTTCACCGAGATCAAGCGCTTGATACACGGCAAGATCGACCATACCAACATCAATGAGGTGCTGGACTTCAACCCGACGGCCGAGAACTTGGCCAAGTGGATTGTCGACACCGTCCCGAACTGCTACCGTGCCGATGTGTGGGAGTCGCGCGACAACAAGGCCTCCTACATCAAGGACGATGCCCCGCAAAACTTTGATTGATTTTATGGTCACAAAACCTACAAAACCGTCAAAACTATCTTTTATTGAGGGCGGCACCCAACTGGGTTGCCGCCGGAAAGCTGGCCGGTTGGCCGCTTTCCCATGTCCTAAATAAGGTTTTGCAAGTTTTGTAGGTTTTGTGAGGAAAAAAACATGTACAAAATAAACGAAATATTCTATTCCCTTCAGGGTGAAGGCTACCATAGCGGAACGCCTGCCGTCTTCGTGCGTTTCAGTGGCTGCAACCTGCGTTGCGTCTTTTGCGACACGCAGCATCAAAGCGGGAGAATAATGACTTCCCAAGAGATTGTGGATGAGATTAACAAATATTCCAATGCTCCCTTGCTCGTGTTGACAGGTGGTGAGCCTTCCTTGTTCATCAATGAGGCTTTTGTCGAGGAATTGAAACAAAAGACGGGCAAGCGAGTCACCATTGAGACCAATGGAACGCGCCCCATCCCAGCTAATCTCGATTGGGTGACGTTGTCGCCAAAATCAGCTTTCCATGGTGGCGACACTGAGCCTTGTGCACTGAAACGTTGCGACGAATTGAAAGTGGTCTATCTAGGGCAGGATTTGGCGCAATATGACGACATTGAAGCCAGATACCGTTTTCTGCAACCTTGCTATGAGGAAAACGAGGAACAACGTAAAGCCAACATGCAGGCTTGTGTGGAGGCTGTGAAAGCCCATCCGAATTGGCGGCTTTCCTTGCAAATCCACAGGGTGTTGAATATTCCGTAGATTACTTGTGAGACCTATAGTTTCTTTTCGGCTCGCTGTAAACCAAAAACACGGCGGGCTTTTTGTTTAAGTCGCCTTTGTAATTCTTCCATTCCCCAACGCTTTGGCTGATGATGAGCTCGTCGTCGCAGGTGAGGTTGCAGGCTACACAGACGCGTGTGGCAGGGTGGAGGTTCTTGCACAAGTCCTGCAACATGGCGTTGTTGCGGAAGGGCGTCTCAATGAAGAGCTCCGTCTCGTTGTTGGCCATCGACCGACGCTCCAAGTCCTTGATGGCGTTTTGCCGTTCGGGACTCTTGATGGGCAGGTAGCCGTGGAAGGCGAAGGCTTGTCCGTTGAAGCCCGAGGCCATCAAGGCAAGAATCATCGCATTGGGTCCGACCAAAGGAATCACTTGTATACCTGCGGAATGTGCCAAATCCACGACCAATGCGCCCGGGTCGGCGACACAAGGCGTGCCGGCTTCCGACATCACCCCCATGTCCTCGCCTTGCAGGCAGGCGCCAAGGTGTTCCATCAGGTCGAGGTTGCGGGCGTTGTGCTTGTCGAGCTCGATGAACTCGATGTCGTCGATGGCGTTGTCCATCCCGATGCGGCTCAGCACACGGCGCGAGGTGCGGGTGTTCTCCACGACGAAATGCTTCAGCCGTTTCACGATGTTGAGCGTTCCTGCGGGTAGCACCTGTTCGGGTTTGGTGGCACCAAGCAGATTGGGCACCAAATAGAGTTTTCCAAAGTTGTTGGTCATAAGCGATAATGGGATTATGACAAGGCGATTTTCTTCTCGATGTCGGCGAACATCACCTTGAACTGCTTGTCGGTCTCAAGGCGGTCGGCGATGGTCTTGCAGGCGTGGTGCACCGTGGCGTGGTCTTTCTTGCCGCACTGCTGGCCGATGGAGACCAAACTGGCGTTGGAATATTTCTTCGAGAGGTACATGGCGATCTGGCGTGCCTGCACCACTTGGTGTTTGCGCGTGTTGAGGGACATTTGCTCGGGCGTAATCTTGAAATACTCGCACACTATATTAATAATGTATTCCACCGAGACCTCCTTGACGGTGTTGCGCACAAAGCGGTCGATGATTTGTTGCGCCATCTCGATGGTGACGGACTTCTTGTTGAGCAGCGACTGTGCCATGAGTGAGTTCATCACGCCTTCCAGCTCGCGGATATTGTTGCGCACGTTGCTGGCGATGTATTGCACCACCTCGTCGGGGAAGGTGATGCCGTTGTCGTGCAGTTTCTCACGGATGATGGAGGTGCGCGTAGAGAGGTCGGGCGACTGCAGGTCGGCCGTCAAGCCCCACTTGAAACGCGACAGCAACCGGTCTTCCATGCCTTGCAGGTCGCTTGGGAACTTGTCGCTGGTGATGACGATCTGCTTATTGTTTTGTTGCAGGTGGTTGAAGATGTGGAAGAACACATCCTGCGTGCCCGCCTTGCCCGCGAGGAACTGGATGTCGTCGATGATGAGCACGTCGATCATCTGATAGAAGTTGATGAAGTCGGGGCGGTTGTTGTTCTTGTTGGCGGTCACATATTGTGTGGAAAGCTGCTCGGCTTGCACGTAGAGCACGGTCTTCTCGGGATGCAGACGCTTGGTTTCCAATCCAATGGCGTGGCAGAGGTGGGTCTTGCCCAGACCAGTGCCGCTGTAAATGACCAAGGGGTTGAAGGCGGTCTTGCCAGGCTCTTTGGCGATCTTCATGCCGGCCGAGCGGGCCAGGCGGTTGCATTCGCCTTCGATGAAGTTCTCGAAGGTGTAGTTCTCGTTCAGCTGTGAGTCGATCTGCAGCTTCTTCAACCCGGGGATGACGAAGGGGTTGATGGGACCCTCCGACAGGCGCTGGGGCGCTGGCTGACCGATGGGGTTCTTGGGGAAGTTGCGGTTGGAGCTGGGTAGGGTGATGGAGCCAAAAGTGTTGGCACTATCCACCGGAATCCTGTATTCCAGCTTTCCTTTTGCTCCAACAAAACGCTTGATGACCGTCTTGAGCAGGTCGATGTAATGCACCTCAAGGTATTCGTAGAAGAACTGGGTGGGCACCTGCAGGGTCAGCACGTTGTCGGTCAGCGAGAGCGGCACGATGGGTTCAAACCAGGTCTTATAACCCTGCTCTGTGACGTTGTCTTTAATCACAGACAGACAGCTATTCCATATTTCCACATGGTCTTTATTCATCGTAATAATGCTCTATTTTATTGTCTTTCAAACTACTTGAAAAGTAGAATCAAGATGTTGTGTTTTGGCCCGCGCAGGGGCTCATTTTGACCTTGCAAAAATATAGGATTAATTGTTTATAAAAAAATTAAATTTCTATTGATTTTTAATTTTCTTTTTTCTAAAATACGAGGTTTTGGATTTTGCGGAAAATAGAATTGATGTAACAATCAGATTTACACTGTTTTAAGATGTGTTATTTTTACCCCAAATAAATTATCAAATTTCTCGAAAATTCTTGAAGCGGAATTTTTTCTTGTTGAAAACTCCAAATAGCAATCCAATTCGAAGCGCTGATTTTGCTGCTCCAAATTCTCCTCTTTCATAACCCGCATCACCTCGTTCATCAACGGATATTCAAATTCCAAACTGTAAATTTCATTTATGGTTTTTCCCACAACTTGCGCGTTGTCAAGGGCGTCGCGGGCAGCAGTTTTGTAGGCGTTGATGAGTCCGGAGGTGCCCAGTTTGATGCCCCCGAAATATCTCGTCACGACGACGCACACGTTGGTGACGTCCTTCGAGAGGATCTGGTTGAGGATGGGTTTTCCTGCCGTGCCCGAAGGCTCTCCGTCGTCGCTCGAACGGAAGGTCTTCTTGTCGGGACCGATCATATAGGCGTAGCAGTGATGTCTCGCGTCAAAATAGTTTTTCTTGACGGAGGCAACAGCGGCTTTGGCTTCGTCCTCATTCATCACGGTGAAGGTTTCGGCGATGAACTTGCTGCCTTTTTCCTTGTAAAGGCCTTCGCCTCGGGTGGCTAACATATAATAGGTGTCGTCGTTCATGGCTTTAGTGTGATGAGGATGACAGCGATGATGGCAATGGCCAGGCCGAGGTAGTTCTTCCAAGTGAGTTTTTCCTTGAAGAGCAGCCAACCCGTGAGGGCGGTGAGGCTGACCACGCCGATGTTATAGACGGGGAAGAGCACCACGTTGTCGAAGCAACGCATAGCGTGATAGACACAGAAGGTGGAAAAGAAATTGATGACACCCAAGCCGATGCCACCGACAGCGCTTTTCCATTGCCATTTCGACTTGCCTCTGATGAGGTCGTAGGCCACCAGAATGATGCCGAACAGCAAGGCTATGAAGTAGATGAAGGCGATCATGAAGCTCATGTCGGGAGCGGCGTTTTTCTGCTCGGTGAGCTTCATTAAAATGTCACCTGTACCTGTCCCGAAAAAGATGAGGATGGGTAGTAACCAATTGGTTTTGTTTGGTTTATCGGTTCGTCCTTTTCCACCTACCACCAACACCAACGCCACCAGAGCCAACACAATGCCCGTCGTTGCGACGAGATTCAGCTTTTCGCTGAACAGCACCACGCCCGCCAAAGTGGGTAGCACTACGGAGAGCTTGCTCGACAGCGAGGTGACCGTCACGCCCGAGCGTTGGGTGGAGGCCGTCATCAGCACGTAGGTAAAGATGAACCAGAAACCCGTTATGAGAGAGAGACCGAACCAAGGCTCGCCGACTAACTGTGAGGGCGTGTCGAATTGCTTGCACATGAGAAACCCCGTGCAGGTGGCGAAGACATAGTTCCACATCAGCGCCTGGTGGTTGTCCAGGTTGAAGCGTTCGAAGAGCCGCATGGCCACGAAGACGCCCGTGGAGCATAATATGGCAAGAATCAAATATATCATGTAGCTAGGTCCCTGAGCCTGTCGAAGGGCCGGTTGTAGAATTGTCTGCAAAGGTACGGAAATTTACGTATTTTTGCGTCATGATTGGTTTTAATTTGCAGAAGACGAAACGCCATTTCACCGAGGTTTTGGCCGAGAAATACCCCCGGCGCGAAGCGGAGCAGCTGATGCGCATCCTTTTGGAAGACCTCTTCGGCATCGACTGGAACCAACAGCTGATGCATCCGGATACGCGCATCGATGAGCGACAACACCATCAGTTGGACGAAGCCGTCAAGCGCCTACTGACAGGCGAGCCGGTACAGTATGTGACTGGCATAGCCCGTTTCAACGACCTATTATTAAAGGTGTCGCCCGCCGTGCTCATCCCACGCCCCGAAACGGAAGAGCTTGTTCAGAAGATTTGTACCAGCAGCCTTCCATGTCATTCCCCCGCTGCCCATGTCATTCCTGCGGAGGCAAGTGTGGGTGCAGGGAATCTATGGGCAGCGGGCTGTAAAGAGGAATCTATGGCTGCGGTTTATATGGATAGTCCCTCCATTCGCATCTGGGATATCGGCACAGGCTCAGGATGCATCGCCATAGCCTTGGCCAAGCGATTCCCCGATGCCGAAGTCATCGCCTTCGACGTCTCGGAAGAAGCCCTGCAAATCGCCAAGGAGAACGCCGAAAGCAATGGTGCTTCAGTGACTTTCGTGCAAGACGATGTCCTGAATCCAACCTCCGACTATTTCACCCAGCCTGTGGATTTGGTAGTGAGCAACCCGCCCTATGTCTGTGATAGCGAGCGCGCCGCCATGGAAGCCAATGTCCTCGACTGGGAGCCTGAAAAAGCTTTGTTTGTCCCCGACGACGATCCGCTTCGGTTTTACCGTCAGATTTTGGCTTTGGCCAAAAAGCAGTTGAATCCTGGCGGCCAAGTTTGGTTTGAGATTAACGAACAGATGGGGGAGGAGATGCTTTCGCTTTGCCGTGAAATGGGATTCTCGGATTCGGAAATCATATTGGATTATGCCGAAAAGCCTCGCTTTATGTGGATAAAATAGATTTTGTTTTGATTTTTGAAAGATTTCTTGTCCGTAGGACAATCCCATATTTAGGAAAGTAGTAATTTTGCAGCGCGATTCAGGCAGACTGTCGCGGGTCGGGAAAGCCGGCGCGAGGAAAGTCGGGACAGCACAGAGCACCATACTTCTTAACAGGAAGGTGCCCGCAAGGGCAACAGCAAGTGCCACAGAAACATACCGCCCTGAGCCCTGAGCCCTGAGCTTGTCGAAGGGTCGAAGGGTCGAAGGGTAAGGGTGAAAACGCGAGGTAAGAGCTCACGCATCGGGTGGCGACATTCCGATGAGGTAAACCTTATGGGCTGCAAGTCCAAGTATAGAGACAACGAAGCTTTCGGGCTTCAAGAGGGCTGCTCGTCCGCGTCTCAGGGTAGGGCGCTTGAGCCTGCGGGCGACCGCAGGTCTAGAGAAATGACAGTCGCCCCGCAAGGGGAACAGAATCCCGCTTATTCGTCTGGGTCGTTGCTATACGAGGAGTTCCGTTTGACGGGACTCCTTTGTTTTACACCGCCAGCAACACCAACAGCTGAGCAGTGAAAATCCTCAAAAACATGGTCAGCGGATACACGGTGGCATAGCCCATGTTGGGCAACTTGCACCCCTCGGGCGCCACGGTGTTGGCAAAGGCGAGGGTGGGAGGGTCGGTGTGGCTGCCTCCGATGAAGCCCATCAGCGTGTAATAGTTCATTTTCAGTACCAAACGGCCGAAGAGTGTGACCAAGATAGGCGGCACCATGGTGATGATGACACCATAGACGACCCACATATAGTGTTCCTGTACAGTGGCTACAAACTGGCCACCTGCACTCAATCCCACGCCAGCAAGGAAGAGTGCGATGCCCACCTCACGAAGCGCATGAACGCCTTGCCCTTCGGTGAACTCGGTGCTGAACCAGCCTTTCTTCACCCCAAGCCAGCCGCCTATAATGGCCACCACCAAGGGCCCGCCAGCAAGACCTAGTTTGATGGGCGCCTTCATGCCCACTGGGATCGGGATGGAACCGATGATGATGCCTAAAGCGATAATGACAAACACAGGGATGAGTAGGAAACCACCTTTGCCTTTTTTGCCTGTGGTGGCATCAACAGCAGTTGTTTCCAAAGAGACAGGCTCCTTCGCCAGATCGATGCGACAAAGCGGACGCAGCAAGATGCAGGTCACAATCATGCCCACCACGGCAAGGGGATAGGCCACGGCATAGCCAGCCGCCAAACGGTCGGCAGCGCCTTCGATGCCCAAGTCGGTGACGGCCTGTTGGGCAGCCGAGAGACCTGGTGTGTTGGTGATGGCACCCGTGTAGACACCTGCCATGTCGGCCAAATCCTGATGTGCCACTTTGGCGATGATGACGGTAATTAGCACTCCTAGGGCAACATTGACCAAAGCCATCAAATTCATGGCCAAACCGCCTTTTTTGAAGGAATGGAAGAAGCCCGGACCCACTTGCAGACCGACAGCCATCACGAAGAGAATCAGACCGAACTCCTTGATGACGTGTAACATCTCGGGATTGAGACTAATGCCACAAGCGCTGAAAGCGATGCCCACAAAGAGCACCCACGTGATGCCCAATGAGATTTTGGCAATCTTGATTTTGCCCAAAAGCAGGCCGATGAAAATGGATAAGGCAAGATATAATACGGTGGGTCCTACGCCCGAGCCAGTGAAAAGTTGCATCATAATGGGTCGGTTTTTGTGCTTAATACACTGAAAAATGAAAGCGCAAAAGTACTGCTTTTTTGTGTGCTGAAAGCCAAAAACGATAATAAAAACCCTCAGCATTCCGTTTTCAAGGCATCGTTCGGCATGAATTTTGAACTTTTTTGCTGAACCAACGAGAGAATTATGTATTTTCGTCAAAATTTTTGGCCTATGAAATTACGACATAAATTGGGCTTGATGTTAGGACTTGTTTTATCTGTAACGATTTCTGCATCAGCGCAAAAGCATATAGAAGAATACGACCCTGATGCACTTTTCAACGAAGGCGTGCTGCTTTTTCAAAACCAGGAATATGGTGCGGCACTCTCCATCTTCACGCAATACCGCGCCCAAGCCTCTGATGCCAAGGCGCAGCGTTGCGTCGACGCGCAGTACTACGAGGCGGTCAGCTCGCTTTATCTCGGCCAGGCCGACGGTCCCGCCAAGGTCATCCAGTTTGTGAACGACAATCCGAGTAGCACTTGGGCAAAACATGCCAACTTCTTGTACGCCAACTATTTGTTCCAGAACAAGAAATACAAGGAAGCCTTGGCCATTTATGAAAAAACCGATGCCATGGCACTCACCACCGACGAGGCTCAGCAGATGCAGTTCAACATGGGTTATGCCTATTTCCAGTCGAATGAGCTCGACAAATCCATGCCTTATTTCCATGGTTTAATGATGAATGAAGGGAAATACAAGGATGCCGCTCGTTATTACTATGCTCATATACAGTATGTTAAAGAGAGGTATGATGAAGCTTTGAGCAATTTCCGTCAATTGCGTGCGCATAAGGACTACGCCAAGGTGGTGCCTTCCTACATCATGCAGATCGACTACATGAAAGGCGACTATCAGTCGGTGATTGAGGACGGTCCTGAGTACATCCGTCAGGCCGATAAGAAGCGCAAGGGGGAGATGGCACAAATCGTTGCCGATGCCTATTTCCAGCAGAAGAACTACGACAAGGTGCTGGAATACTACCAGATTTACATGAAAAATCTGACCCGAGGCGTTTCGCGTGAGGCCTACTATCAGATGGGTGTCAGCAAGATGATGAAAGGCGATTACAAAGGCGCCATCGCCGACTTGCAGAAGGTGGCGGGCAGTAACGATATCCTTGCACAATACGCTTCCTATTATCTGGCATCGAGCTACGCCAAGACCGACGAGCTGAAGTATGCCCGCACGGCGTTCTACACTGCCTATTCGGCTGGCTTCGACAAGGAACTCAGCGAGGAAGCCTTGTTTGACTATGCCAAATTGAGCCTCATCCCCGGTGCCGACCCGTTCAATGAGGCTGTCGGGCTTTTGGATGACTTCATCGCATCCCATCCCAAGTCGGAGCGAAAGGCCGAAGCCGAGGAGATGGCCATCTATCTGTTGCTCAACGCGAAAGAGAATGATGAAGCCCTCCGTCGCCTAGAGGCCATGAAGAAGAAAAGCACCGAGTTGCAGGCGGTTTACAACGACCTGCTCTATGCCACGGGCATCGACAACTTCCAGAAAGGCAGCTATGACAAGGCTCAAGTGTATTTCTCAAAGATCATGAACAGCAAGCAGAATGTGACCAACAAGGCTGAGGCCTGCTTCTGGATGGGCGAGTCGGCCTATCAGATGGGCGATTACAACAAAGCAGGCAAATACCTCACTCAATTCAAGGGCATGAGCGCTGCTACGGGACTGCCGGAATATGCCCTCGCCGACTACGACTTGGGTTACATCTACTACCAAAAACCTGATTATGGTGCCGCCACTGAGCGTTTCAAGAGTTTCATTCGCCTTGCCGATGAGAACCAAAGTGAGCTTAAGACCGATGCCTACGTGCGTTTAGGCGACTGTTATTTCATGGATCGCAGTTACGACCAAGCCATCAACTATTACGACCTTGCCACCCGCGTGGGGAAACGCAATGCCGACTATGCGCTGTATCAACAAGGTCTTTGCTATGGTGCCAAAGGCAATGTGAACCAAAAGATCAGCATGCTGAACGACATGATTCAGAACTATCCCAGCACGCCTTATTACGAGCAGGCACTGTTCGAAATCGGCAACACCTATCTCGTGCACGGCGACAAGCGTTCGGCCATTGCCAACTTCAACCGCCTCATCAAGGATCGTCCGCGTTCGAGCTATACGCGTCAGGCGATGATGAAAGTCGGCATGATCTATTACAACAACAACCAATATGACCAAGCCTTGGCAAACCTGAAGAATCTGGTATCCTCGTATCCCAACACGGACGAGTCGCGCGAGGCCATGAACATCATCCGAAGCATCTACATGGAGCAAAACAATTTGGATGAGTATTTTGGCTATGTCAACGCCAACGGCGGTCAGGTGAAGGTTACGCAGCAAGACTCCTTGGCCTTTGCCAATGCCGAGGGTTTCTATCTTGACGGTCAGTATCAAAAGGCACAGACGGCATTGCAATATTATTTCGACAACTTCAAACGTGGCGCCTATCTGCTGAAAGCCCATTACTACGCCTACGAGTGTGCGGAGAAGGTGGGAACGGAAGATCAGGTCATTACTCACCTTAATTATATATTATCGCAACCCGATAACGACTATACCGATAATGCCTTGCTAAAGATGGCTCGCATCGAATACGGGAAGAGCAATTATCGCAAGGCTGGCGAATACTACGAACGTTTGTCGCGCATCACCGAGGAGCCGCTCCGACGCTTGGAAGCCCTCGAAGGAAGCATGAAGAGCAACTTCTTCATGGGCAATTACGACAAGGCCATCGAGATGGGTGAGAGCCTGCGCCAATCGCGCGACCTGACCAACGACCAAGTCAACCAGATCAACCACATCGTGGGCAAATCGTATTTCGAGAAGGGCAACTATAGCACTGCCATCGAACGTCTCGACAAGAGCGCACGCAACGACAAGTCAGTGTATGGCGCGGAGAGCGCTTACTACTCCGCTGTGGCTTCCATCAAGCTGAGACAATACGACGAGGCCGAAAACAAGATCTTCGACATCTCCGACAATTTCTCGAAATACGATTACTGGGTCGCCAAATCGTTCATCGCGCTGGCCGACGTGTATGTGGCCAAGGACAACTACTTCCAGGCCAAGGAAACCCTCCGCAGTGTCATTGACAACTATAAAGGCAACGACTTGAAACAGGAAGCCCGCACCAAACTCGCCGAGGTGGAGCGCAAAGAACCGAAGGTGAGCAACAGCAACGGCATTGAACCTTTAGAAATGGAATAACAATGAAAAGATACATCCTAATAACCATCTTGGCCCTCCTGGCTGTCAATACCTTCGCGCAACATGATGAACAAGTCACCGTGGAAGGAAAATACCGTCCCAAAGTGAATAAGGTGAACAAACTCCAGCTTACTCCCGAGACACCTCAACCTACTTACAACTTCCCCAGTTCGGAAGTCAACCCCAAGGAGGCAAAGCAGAAGTTTGCCCTCGACCTAGAGAAAATCGCACCGGCGGCTTTTGCTGCAAAAAACGACAAACTTGTCACTCCGACGCAAAATTTCCTCATGGCAGGCATGGGAACGAGGCTCTCACCTTTGTTCCTCTATAAGCACCACTCCATGTTGACCAAGACCCTCGGCCTTGGCGTGGGCATCAAACATAACTCTTCGTGGCTCAATATCAAGGACTACGCGCCTTCGAGCTATATGAACAACGCCTTCGACATCAACCTCACAACGAGCAAGTTCGACGGCTTTCAATTGGATGGTGGTGTCTACTACAAGAACGACATGTACCATTTCTATGGCTTGAATCTGGCCGAGTTTCCCGAGACCTTGACAGAGGATCAAATCGAAAAGGCTTGTCCCCGCCAGATGTACAACACCGTTGGCGCACATCTCGGCTTGACCTCCACCACGACCCGTGTCGGTGAGCTGAGCCATGATGCCCATTTGGACTATTTCTATCTACTTAACCGGGAACACAATATCGACTTTGGCTACACCATCGGCTATGCTGACAACTTCTGGGGCGACAAGAGCCATCCGCAAAAGGTGGGTCTCGATCTTGGATTCCAATACGACTATTGCATGGGCCAAGTCGACAATCTCTATGTCGTCGACCGTATTTGGTTCAAGGCCAATCCTTTCTTCGAGATGAGCGACGAGTTCTATCGTCTGCACCTCGGAGTGCGTTTGGACGGCACCACCAAGTACACGGATGAAGACAGTTTCTTGGCCGTCCGCCCCGATTTGAGCGGTAGCCTTTTCGTCCTGGACAAGAAACTGGAGTTCTATGCAGGGCTGAGCGGTGGACGACAGATGTTGCGTTTCAGCGACGTCGTCAACGACAACCCCTTTGTCTCTCCTGAGATCAATCCTTCGTTGTGCACACAGAACGTGAAACTCGGTTTCGACGGCGGCGTACGCACCAACATCGCTGAAATTGTTGACTTGCATCTGGGTGTCCGCTATCGTCATACCGACAATGACGCGCTTTACAATCAGTTGCCGGTCTCCATGTATTTTCCCATCCCCGAGGGCTTTGAGATCCCGATTTGGAATAGCTATGATTTGATATACGATGAGACGCAGACTGTGAGTGTGCTGGCCAATGTCCGTGTGAAGTTGCGCAACAGCCTGACTGCTGACATGGGCTTTGCCTACAACAACTGCAAACCAACCCATGAAGAATACGCATGGTATCGTCCCACGACGGAAGGCAAGCTGAAGCTGACTTATGACGTCAATGAAAGACTGGCTTTCAATACCACTTTCCTCTATCAAGGTGGACGTTATGCCAAGATCTGGGATGATGGTCCTTACTGGAAGTATCCCCCTCGGTATTACGCCGAAAAACTAAAGGATGTTTTTGACCTCAGCCTCGGTGCCGACTACAAGATCAACGACCAGGTGACGGCCTTTGCCCTTCTTGACAACGTGGCACATCAAAAGTACCAGCTGTTTTACAACTATCCTGTCACGGGCATACAGTTTTTTGCTGGTGTGAAGTTGAAATTCTGAAAATGTCTTAAACGCTTCAAAAAGCCTCTTCATCAAGAAGGGGCTTTTTCTTACCTGCGTGCGCGAGAAAATAAGGTGTTTCCAAAATTTGCCTATTTTTAGCCTCGTAGAGCCGTTTTGGACGAAAAACAAATTTTTCAACTTTTTTGAGCATTGTGCCGAAAAATTGTGTATCTTTGCACCTTTATTTGAAAACAGCAAAATTTTTGAAAATGACTGAAGAAGAAAAAAGAGAATTGGCAAGCGAAGAATATGGTGCCAGTAAGATTCAGGTGCTTGAAGGCCTGGAGGCCGTGCGTAAGCGTCCGGCTATGTATATCGGCGATGTCCATTTCCGTGGCTTGCATCATTTGGTATATGAAGTGGTCGACAACTCCATCGACGAAGCCATGGCGGGCTATTGCGACAAGATCGACGTCCGTATCCTGCCTGGCAACGCCATCAGTGTGCTCGACAACGGCCGTGGTATCCCCACGGGAATGCACCCCAAAGAGCACCGCTCTGCTTTGGAGGTGGTTTTGACCGTGCTCCATGCCGGCGGTAAGTTCGACAAGGGTTCCTATAAGGTCTCTGGCGGTCTGCACGGCGTGGGCGTCAGCTGCGTGAACGCCCTTTCGACCCACCTCACCGCTGAGGTCTACCGTGAAGGTCAGATTTTCAAGCAGGAATACGAGTGCGGCAAACCGCTTTACGATGTGAAGACGGTCGGTACGACCGACATGAACGGCACCCGCATCACCTTCCAGCCCGACGGCTCCATTTTCCAGACCCTTGAATATGACTATAGCACCCTCGCCAACCGCATGCGTGAGCTGGCCTACCTCAACCACGGCATCACCATCGTCCTTACCGATGAGCGTGAGAAGATGGAAAACGGTGAATTCCGCAGCGAGACTTTCTATTCCGAGAACGGCCTCGTCGACTTTATCGCCTACCTCGACGCCAATCGCGAGAAACTCATCCCCGAACCGATTTACATCTCGGGTGAGCGCAACAATGTGCCGGTTGAGATTGCTTTGGAATACAACAACGAGTACAAGGAAAACCTGCACTCTTATGTCAACAATATCAACACCATTGAAGGTGGTACGCACCTTCAGGGCTTCCGTTCAGGTTTGACCCGTTCGTTCAACGCCTACGCTGAAAAGAGTGGCCTTCTTGAGAAATTGGAGAAACTGAAGGTGAAGATCTCGCCCGATGACTTCCGTGAAGGCCTCACGGCTGTCATCTCTGTGAAGGTGCCGGAACCGCAGTTTGAAGGCCAAACCAAGACTAAGCTCGGCAACGACGAGGTGATGGGTATCGTCAACTCAATCGTGGGTCAGCAATTGTCTGACTATTTGGAGGAGCATCCCAAAGAAGCCAAGACCATTTTTGACAAGGTGACTTTGGCCGCCCAAGCCCGTCAAGCAGCTCGCAATGCACGTGAGAAGGTGCAACGTAAGGGCGCTTTGTCAGGTTTCAGCCTGCCTGGTAAACTGGCCGACTGCTCTGAGCGCGATCCTGCCAAGACCGAGCTTTACCTCGTTGAGGGTGACTCCGCTGGCGGCTCCGCCAAGCAAGGCCGTGACCGTAACTTCCAGGCTATTCTGCCGCTGCGTGGTAAGATTCTGAACGTCGAGAAGGCTATGGAGCACCGCGTGTTCGACAGCGAGGAAATCAAGAACATCTACACTGCCCTTGGTGTCACCATCGGCACCGAAGAGGACAGCAAGGCCTTGAACCTCGAGAAGCTACGTTACCACAAGGTGATCATCATGACCGATGCTGATGTCGACGGTAGCCACATCACCACCTTGATTCTGACCTTCTTCTTCCGCTACATGCGTGAGCTGATTGAGAACGGTTATGTGTATTGTGCTACGCCTCCTTTGTACCTCATCAAGCGTGGCACCAAGCCTGTGCGTTACTGCTGGACCGACGAGGAACGCTTCGCCAGCATGGCCGAGCTGACCAAGAATGGCACCGTGAGCGGTTATGACGTGCAACGTTACAAAGGTTTGGGTGAGATGAACCCCGAGCAGCTTTGGGAAACCACTATGGATCCGGCTCACCGCACACTGCGTCAGGTGACCATCGAGAATGCCATGGAGGCAGACCACATCTTCTCCATGCTTATGGGTGACGAAGTGGCCCCGCGCCGCGAGTTCATTGAACAGAACGCCACTTACGCCAACATCGACGCTTAAGCGTTCGACGTTTGATACTTCTGAAAGGCCGCGAGAGCGGCCTTTTTTTGTAAAAAACGTTTTGGCTCTTGCACATTTCAAATATTATCGTGAACTTTGCCCCCAACAAATCGTTATTTATGGAAGCATTCAAAAAAGGTGAGAAGATTGGCAAGTATGTCATCAACTCGTTTATAAAGAAAGGTATGGTAGCAGAGTCGTATTCGGTGCTTGGACCGGACGACATGATGTATTTCATGAAGATTTACGAACTCCAAAGCATACCTCGTGAGCAACTCTTCGAAGGCAAGGAGGTCTATGAGATCCAACTCTGCAAGGAATTGAATACCGACGAAAACGTCAATGTCGTTCGATATGTCGACAATGGTGAGGTAAAAAAAGGCAATACGGTCTATCATTATCTGGTCACCGAGTTCTACCGCGGCATGTTGCTTTATGAAGCTGTCAAACAAGATGGACCATTCGATTTGGAGGATGCCGTCCAGATTATCTTGTGCGTATTGAGTGGGTTGTCGTTTATCCATTCCTGTGCGTTGATTCACAATGATATACGACCTTCCAATATCATGCTTCAGGAGTTGGAAGACGGCATGTTGATGCCTACCATCATTGACTTGGGCCATATTTCCTATATGGTCAAAGGCCGTCCGACATTCGCCGACGAGGACTTGATGCCTTATTTCCGTGCTCCTGAGACCTTCCGCTCCGTTTATACGGTCAAGAGCGACATCTTCTCAACGGGCGCACTCCTTTATTTCCTCATCTTTGGCAAGTCGCCATGGGAGGATATGGATTTGCGGACGCTTAACGGTGACAAGAAAAAGATAGCCGATGCGGTGAAGAAAGCGAGAAAGCAAGAGCTCGTTTTGGAAACCGAAGAGGTGAAGTTGCCCGATTATATGAAGGCCATCCTTCTGAAAGCCTTGGCAAAGAAGCCCGAAGACCGTTTCGGTTCGGCAGGTGAGTTTGCGCAAGACCTGATTGAGCAAGTGATGCCAGAACTGGCGAAGCGGATGGAAGAAGCCGAAACGAACGCCCCTCAGGCTGAAGAGCAAGGTCAAGTCAATGCAGGCCCAATCATCACCTTCAAAAAGGGCTCGGGCAACGGCTTCGACAATGTGACGGGACGTGACGAACTGAAGGAACAGCTCCGTAAGGAGGTGCTCTTTGCTTTGCAAAACCCGGAAAAGGCAAAGGAATACAAACTGCCTGCCATCAATGGCGTGCTGCTCTATGGCCCTCCAGGCTGCGGTAAGAGCCTTGTCCTTCAAAGCTTTGCGGAGGAATTGGGCTTCAACTATTCCGTCATCAAAGGCGTGGAGATGGGTCATATCTATCAAGAAGGTGTGCTCGACAACCTACAACGTGTGTTTGACGCCGCTGAAATCAAGGCCCCCTTTGTGCTCTGCTTCGACGAGCTTGAGTTTGTGGCTCCCAACCCTAATGCCGATGGCGAGGAAGGCAATATCACACCTCAGATTTCGGCTTTCTTTGGCATGCTGAACAACTGCTCGAAGAAGGGCATCCTCGTGGTGGCTACTACCAACCGCCCCGACCTCATCGACCAGGCCATCATGCGCGTTGGGTGTTTCGACCGCGTGTTCTTCGTGCCGCAGCCCGACTTTGAGGCGCGTAAGGATATCTTCATGGACCACTTGAAAGACCGTCCATGCGAGGAACTTGACTTTGACGAATTGGCTAGGCTGTCTGACGATTTTAATGCTGGCGACATCACCGAGGCCGTCAACGAAGCGGCCATGACCGCCGCTTATAATGACTTGCCGATTTCGCAGAAAATCCTCGTTGACGTGCTGAAGTACAAGAATCCAACCTATTCCACCAAGACGCGTATTGGCTTCAACAAAAAATGATCGTTATGAATGCCAAGAATTTGGTGGTGAAATACTTGAAGTCGCACGGCATCGAAGCGACCAAAAACGAAGTGGGCCTGAATTTCATCTATGAAGGCTGGAACTTCCTGTTTTGGAACGATGCCGACGACCCCTTGTTTTTCCGCCTGACTCTCCCTGGCCTTTATGACGTGACGGACGAGTCTTTCGCCAAAGCCATCATGGCATGCAACAACATCAATTGGAATTACAAGGTGGTGAAGGCGGTGCTATATGACTACGAGGATGGCAAGGAGAAAGGCGCTTCGGTGTGGATGTGTTACGAGCAAGTGCTTGATGCCACGCCCGACATGAATACGCTTATGCATTGTGCCATTCAGAGTCTTCTTTCTGCTTGTGAGGCTTTCACAAAGGAAATGAACGAATAATAAAAGATAAACTTATGAAAATCAAACTCTTGCTTCTATTCATGCTATTTGCAAACATGGCTATTGCCCAGTATGCCCCTGCGGGCGACAAGATCAAGACCAAGTGGGCTGCTCAAGTGTCGCCCGAAAATGCCTTGTCCGAATATCCACGCCCGATGATGGTGCGACCCGAATGGAAGAACCTCAATGGTTTGTGGCAATACGCCATCACGACGAAAGGGGAGAAGGCTCCTCAACAATATGAGGGCGACATCCTCGTGCCGTTCTGCATCGAGTCGTCGCTGTCAGGTGTTCAAAAAGAGGTCGGACCCGACAATGCCTTGTGGTACCAGAAGACTTTCGCGGTGCCTGGTGGCTGGAAAAACGGTCGCATCTTGTTGCATTTCGGCGCCGTCGATTGGATGACGGATGTCTGGGTGAACGACATCAAAGTGGGTTCACATACAGGCGGATATACGCCTTTTACTTTCGACATCACCCAAGCGCTGCAAGGCAAGCAGAATTCGATGGTCGTCCGAGTTTGGGACCCAACCAACAGCAGTTATATTCCTCATGGCAAACAAGTGATCAAGCCGCGCGGCATTTTCTACACCTCGGTGACGGGTATTTGGCAGACAGTGTGGCTTGAGTATGTGCCTAAAGATTACATACAAAACCTGGTCACCACACCCGATTTCGACAAGGCTTCGGTCAGTGTGGAGGTGGACTTTTCCAACCCGAATAAGGACGACCTTTATCAAGTGGAGGTGTCATTCGAAGGTCAGCCCGTGGCCTCGGCAAAGTCAATCAACGGACAACCTGTCGAGGTGAACATGCCTGAGGATTTCCTGCGCTGGACGCCCGATCATCCTTTCCTGTACGACATGAAAGTCAAGGTGTTGCGCAAGGGAAAGGTGATTGATGAGGTTGACAGTTATTTCGCCATGCGCAGCTTCGGCACGCAACGCGACGACAACGGCATCGTGCGCCTCACTTTGAATGGTCTCCCCATCTTCCATTTTGGTCCACTTGACCAGGGTTGGTGGCCTGATGGCCTCTATACAGCGCCCACCGACGAGGCATTGGCTTACGACATCCAGAAGACCAAGGACTTGGGCTTCAACATGATCCGCAAGCACGTCAAGGTGGAACCGGCGCGTTGGTATTATCATTGTGACCGCATTGGAATGATCGTTTGGCAGGATATGCCTAGTGGTGGTCGTGGTCCCGAATGGCAGACGACACAGTATTACCAAGGCCCTGAGAGCATGCGTACGCTTGAATCGGAAGAGTGTTATAAGAAGGAATGGACGGAGATCATCAACAGCCTGAAATCGCAGCCTTGCATTGGCGTTTGGGTGCCTTTCAATGAGTCGTGGGGACAGTTTAAGACCCCTGAGATTGTCGAGATGACCAAGAAACTCGACCCGACACGCTTAGTCAATCCTGCTTCAGGAGGTAATTTCTATCAGTGTGGCGACATTCTCGACCTTCACCATTATCCTGAACCGAAGATGGTGCTTTATGATCCGACGCGTGCCACGGTGCTAGGCGAATATGGGGGTATTGGACGCAAAGTGGAAGGTCACACTTGGGTAAAAGACCAAGGCTGGGGTTATGTGGAGTTTGATACCGAAGAGAAAGTGACTGATACGTACGTGGAATACGCCAATCAATTGTACAAGATGGCTTTCCAAGGTTTTTCTGCAGCGGTCTACACTCAAACCACAGATTGTGAAACTGAGCTCAACGGATTGATGACATACGATAGGGCGGTCATTAAGCTAGATGAGAAACGATTGCTGCAAATCAATAGGAAGATCAGTCACGCGTTTGCTGAATGAATAGCTGACTGTATAAAAAAAGGTGCGCCTTTCGACGCACCTTTTTTTGTTTGTTCTGGAAACGGATTACTTCAGTTCGCCAGAGATCGTGATCTTGGTACCATAGTTACCGTTCTTCACGGTTGCATAGGTGAAGTGAACGAGGTGCTTTTCACCAGCGGCGTCGATAACGGCCAGCATGGAGTTGTAAGCGGTCTCATCATCCCAAGCACTGATTCCTCTGTAAACATCGGCGGTGGTGCCATTTTCTCTCAAGTCAGCAAAGAAAGCTTCTTTGTCAGAAAGGGTGGCGATTTCGTCGAATTCATCACCATCCTCAATGATGTACATGGAGCAACCAGTCAAAGGCTTAATGTTGACGTAAGCTTCGGCTTTGGAGTTGCTGGGCCAGGTGAGGCCGACAGCTCTCATGTCCTCTTCGCTGATGAAGTGGGAACCATCGCGAACCCATTCAAAGGTCGAACCGATGAGGGGTTGTTCTTCATTGAGGTTCAGGGTGATGGTGGCGGTGGCGGTTTGGCCAGCGGCATCGGTCACGATGGCAGTGATGACGGAAGTGCCGATGATTTCTCTATCGGGCTCGTAGGTCACATAGTCAGTGTAGGTGTACTCGGTCTTGCCAGTCAGGTCCACATTGGCCCACTGGGCGCCGTCGATATCAACCACGAGGGAAGTCAGTTCCTTGTTGGTGATAGCGCTGGAGGCAACAACAAAACCGAAATCGACTTGTTCGTTCATTTCAACGGTTGCACCGTTCTGGACATAACCTTCTTGATTGAGGACTTGGATGGTGGGTTGACCTTCCTTGACGCAGCTTGCAAAGAAAGCAAGGCTGGCGACGCACACAAGTGCAAATGCTAATTTCTTCATTTTTTTTGATTTGTTTAGTTAAACTTGAGTTATTTAAATGTGTTTTCGTTTCAAAGAACGTTGCAAAGATAGCAAATAGTTTGCCAAACTTTGAAAAACTGACAAAAAAGTCAAAAAAAGCCTGCCTTTGTCCCTTTTTCAGGGGAATAGGCAGGCCTTCTTCTCTTTTAATGCAGTTTAATGTTCATTCAATTAGTCTTCAACGATTGCTTCGTTCGGGCAAGCGCCGGCGCAAGTGCCGCAACCAACGCAGGTGTCAGGGTCGATGACATAGATGTCGCCTTCCGAAATGGCGCCCACCGGGCATTCGTCAATGCAAGTGCCGCAAGCAACGCAGCTGTCTGTGATTTTGTAAGCCATAATGTTTTTAATTTTAGGGTTTGTTTTGAGTTTTCGTTTTTCGTGCCGCAAAAATACTACAACTTTCATTCCAATGCGCCCAAATCGGAAATTTTTATTCAGTCTAAATAATGATAATGCTTAAAGCGTTGATATTGAGCAAGCTGTGAGTATGCCTCTAAAAAGGAAAATAAAAAGCGGTTTTATTTGGGTTTGCACCTATTTATTACGTACCTTTGCAGCAAATTTAAAAGCTGTCAGCCTTCAGCAGTCAGCCATCAGCTCGGTTTAGACCGGCTGAAAGCTGATTGCTGATAGCTGAAAGCTAATCTTGAAATCTTTAAATCTTGAATATTAAATCTTTAAATCAATAAATATGACAGCAAAAAGTAAGGTTGTAGCCCTTGAACACGTCGTCATCCGTTTTTCGGGCGACTCGGGCGATGGTATGCAACTTACCGGAAATCTTTTTTCGGATTCAACAGCATTTGCCGGAAACGATTTCGCCACCTTCCCGGACTATCCGGCTGAAATCCGCCCACCGCAAGGCACCGTGGCTGGCGTCTCTGGCTTCCAAGTGCACTTTGGACACAAACCCGTTCACACCACTGGCGACCTTTGCGACGTCCTCGTGGCTATGAACCCCGCCTCCATCAAGGCTAACATGCGCTGGCTCCGTCCAGGAACCATCATCATCTTCGACTCCGACTCGGTGACCGAAAAGGCCCTCGAGAAAGCCGGCTATGCCGATGACCCGACCGTCGACGGCACCCTCGCCGACTATCAGGTGGTCAAGGCTCCTATCTCGGAACTCACCAAAGAGGCCTTGAAGGACTTCGGCATGGACAACAAGTCGATGCTGAAATCGAAGAACATGTTCGCCCTTGGTATCGTGATGTACTTGTTCAACCGCGAACTCGACACCGTTTACAAGTATTTTGAGACCAAGTTCAAAGGCAAGGACCAAGTGATCAAGGCCAACCGCACCGTCCTCGACGCCGGTTACCACTATGCCGACACTTGGGAGCTCTTCACGAACACCTATCGTGTGGAAGCCGCCGACCTCGACAAAGGCAAATACCGCAACATCACCGGCAACACCGCCGCCGCTTGGGGTCTGATGGCCGCCTCCGAGAAGTCGGGACGCCCGCTCTTCCTCGGTTCGTACCCCATCACTCCCGCCACCGACATCCTTGCCGAGTTGACGAAATACAAAAACCTCAACGTCAAGGCTTACCAAGCTGAAGACGAAATCGCCGGCATCATGTCGTCGATCGGCGCCGCCTACACTGGCTGCATGGCCGTGACGACGACTTCGGGTCCCGGCCTCTCGCTGAAGAGCGAAGCCATGGGTCTCGCCGTGATGACCGAGCTTCCGCTGGTGATCATCGACGTGCAGCGTGGCGGCCCCTCCACGGGTCTGCCGACCAAGATGGAACAGAGCGACTTGATGCAGGCCCTCTACGGCCGTAACGGCGACGCTCCGCTCGTGGTCATCGCTGCCCGTAGCTCTGCCGGTTGCTTCTACACCGCTTACGAAGCCGCCCGTATCGCCATGGAGCACATGACGCCTGTCATCATGCTCAGCGACGGTTCACTGGGTAACGGCTCCGAGGTGTTCCGCATCCCCAAGATGGCTGACCTGCCGAGCATCACGCCTCCGCTGGCCAAAGCCGACGACCCGAACTACATGCCATACCGTCGCGACGAGAAATGGCTCCGCCGCGAATGGGCTATCCCGGGCACACCTGGCCTGCGTCACCGCGTCGGTGGTCTGGAAAAGGAAAACGGCAAGGGCAACCTGTCGACCAATCCTGAGAACCACCAGTTGATGACCGAACTCCGTGAGGAGAAGATCAACCGCGTGGCCAACGACATCCCGCTGCAGGAAATCTACGGCGACAAGAACGCCGACCTCCTCGTGGTGAGCTGGGGTGGTACCTTCGGTACCGTCCGCACCGCCGTCGAAGGCCTGATGGAAGAAGGCAAGAGCATCGCTCACGCCCATTTCGACTACATTATGCCGTTGCCGCGCAACACTGAGGAAGTGCTGAAAGGTCACAAGAAGATTGTGGTCTGCGAAATCAACCGCGGCCAGTTTGCCAAGTACCTGCGCATGAACTTCCCCGAGTACAAGTGCGAGCAATTCAATAAGGTGATGGGCCTGCCGTTCACCATCGGTGAGCTTGAAGCTAAGTTTAACGACCTTTTAAAATAATACGACTATGGAAAATCAGAATATCGAACAAGAGGTCATGCTGACCAAAGAGGATTTTGCAAGCGATCAGGTGGTGAAATGGTGCCCCGGTTGTGGTGACCACGCCATCTTGAAGGCCGTTCAAGACATTTTCCCGAAGTTGGGTAAGAAGAAGGAAGACATCGTTGTCGTTTCTGGCATCGGCTGCTCATCGCGCTTCCCTTACTACATGAATACCTATGGTTTCCATAGCATCCACGGTCGTGCTGCCGCTGCCGCCACAGGCGTGAAGCTGGCCAACCCGAACCTCAGCGTGTGGATGATCACCGGCGACGGCGACTGCACTGCCATCGGTGGTAACCACTTCATCCACGCTTGCCGTCGTAACATCGACATCAACCTGATCCTGTTCAACAACCGTATCTACGGTATGACCAAGGGTCAGTTCTCGCCCTGCACCTTCCGTGGCACGAAGACCAAGACTTCGCCGCAGGGTACTTACGAAGACCCGTTCAATCCTGGCGAACTCGCCATCGGTGCCAAGGCTACCTTCTTTGCCCGTGGCGTGGATATCAACCCCAAGGAGCTGAGCGAAATCTTCTGGGAGTCGTACAAGCACGATGGCATCGCCGTGACCGAGGTCCTGCAAAACTGCATGATCTTCTCCAACGGTGTGCATGAGAACATCACCGGCAAGGATGTCCGCGACGATATGCAGGTGAAGTGCGTCCACGGCCAGCCGCTCATCTTCGGTAAGAACCGCGACAAGGGTATCCGCCTGAATGGCAACCAACTTGAAGTGGTGAAGATCGGCGAGAACGGCATCACCGAGAAGGACATTCTCGTCCACGACAAGACCACCGAGGACACGGGTATCCACATGATGCTGGCACACATGATGCCGCCTCATTTCCCCGTCGCCATCGGCGTCATCCGCGACGTGAAAGCCCCGACCTTCAACGACAGCCTTGACCAAGTCATCGAGAACGAGAAGGCCAACTCGAAGATCAAGTGCATGGACGACCTGCTGAACAGCGGCTCGACCTGGACCATCGACTGAGCGAAGGTCCCTGAGCCCGTCGAAGGGCCGACTGATAGAAAATTTTAAGCCTCGACAGGCCGACCTAAAAACTGAAAAATCCCGCTCGTTTGGGCGGGATTTTTTTTGTCTGGAAAAGGGTTCTTGCCTATGAATTGTGCAAGTTTTTAGTGTTTCTTGCCTATGAATTAGGAAAAAAAATGCTTATTCTTGCCTATGAATTGGGATGATAATTACCAAAACTAGATTTAAGTTGTTGAATAATACTAATTTAAAATTTGAACAAAATCCTGGATCCTTAATACTCTTACATACGGGAATCCAATGTCTTTCAAAATATTGAAGTGCTTATCGTTTGAAACAAGTAATTCTGCTCTTCCGCAGATGGCGCAATCAACAAACTTGTTGTCGTCGGGGTCTGCCACAATATAACCGAAACGCCAAGTAGGATAGACCCTGATAAAATTGGGCTTGTTTATCAAAGTCTTGATGATAGCTTCTGCAAAAGCAGGTGAAATCTTTTCTGAAATGATTTCCTCATACTCCATCAAGATTTCGTTTGACACGCAAATCTCCAATCGCTGCTCCAAAAAATCTGTCCACACTTTGTGATAGGGGCTTTTCGAGGGCAGTATGGCAATCAAACAGTTAGTGTCGATGACGATTCTTCTCATCTCGCCTCAGGGTAAGGAGTTCTCCAATGCTCATCAAGAATGCGCTCAATGGCTTCGCCGTTTAGAGTACCTTGATCCCAAAGACGGTCGGCTTCTTCTTGAACTTGTTTGGCATAGAATTCAGCCAACACCTCTTTCAATTCAAGCATCATCTTTTCGCTGTTGCAATGGCTGAACATTTCGAGCAGGTGCAACTGGATTGGATTCAATGTGGTTTGTTCAGCGTACATGGTTTTCTTGTTTTCAATGCGCAAAAATACAAAAACGAACCATTCTCCGCAAGATGATAGGGAAAATCGTTATTTTTGCACCTGAATACTATTACTAAGATGGCAAAGAAGGAAAAGAAACAGCATTTGACAAGAGACGAACGGATTGCGAAAGAATATCCTGACGGATTTGTTATGAAGCGATACTCACGCTTGGTACAAGTTGTGGTGTTTTTGACCATGCTCTTATTGTCTTTGACTCTAACCATTTTAATTCTTAGGCGTTGGGAATTACATAATAAGATAGTGGGTCTGTTAGTATATTTGCCTATTATGCTTTTTGGTTTCTTTTTGATTGATAAAATAATAGCAGCAACGGGGACGACAGTCAATCTTAAGATAACTAATGAGGGATTGGAACAAACTAAAATATCAAAGTCTGTTTTGGTGCCCGAAAAACGAATTGTGGAATGGGAAAATATGAAATTTTATCGACGTTGGTTGGGAATACTAACAATTAGAACAAAAAAAGGTAAGAATTATCGTTTAGAGACATGGCCTGTGATGTCTTTTCGTTGTGACGACCTTAATGTGTTTGATGATTTCGAATGGGAGTTTGAAAGGTGGGCTAAGCAACAGAAAATTCAATTCAAGAGCATATTATAATGAAAATCCCCTTCAAACCCGGTACATTGATTTATCCCTTGCCCGCCGTGATGGTCACCTGCGGCGACTGCGAGGAAAACTACAATATCATCACCATCGGCTGGACGGGCACCATCTGCTCCGACCCGCCCATGTGCTACATCTCCGTCCGCAAGGAACGCCATTCGCACGAACTCATCATGAAAAACAAGGAGTTTGTCATCAACCTGACGACGGAGGATTTGGCCGCCGCCACGGACTGGTGCGGCGTACGCTCGGGCCGCGACTACAACAAGTTCAAGCAGATGCACTTGCACACTGAGCCTGCCCAAATCGTGAAGGCCCCTTTGATTGCCGAATCGCCGTTGAGCATCGAGTGCAAGGTGGTGGAGGTGAAGGAATTAGGTTCACACGATATGTTCATCGCCGAGGTGGTGGCCGTCAACGCGGAGGAAAAACTCATCGACAAGGGTACGGGTGCGTTCCAACTCAACCACGCACGACCTTTGGCCTATTCCCACGGCAAGTATTACGGGTTAGGAGAGAAGATTGGTGGTTTTGGGTTTTCGGTGAGAAAAAGAAGTGATTTGTTTCGCAGATTGTGAGAGTTTTGTACTTTTGCAAACGGAGTAACCGTAAAAATGTATGAACATGAAAAAAGTGTTGTTTGTTATAACGTTGCTTGCGCTTGTTTGGCAAATAAAAGCTGATTGTCCTCATGAGGTTGAAGATTATACCTTCACTGATTGCCACGGGGTGCAATATGATTTACATGAATTGTTAGATGGAGGACAATATGTCCTGATACATTTTGTAAATAGTACAAATTACGGCAATAACACTATATCCTTTGTGGAAAAATACCATAACTACGGCTGTAATGGCAGGGATGTTTTTTTTATGGAAGTCTTGCCCCAGTCGGACGATTCGATATGCCTCGCCTTTGAAGGCGTCAATCATTTGGAAATGCCCGTGATTGGCATCAACGGCGGAGGCGGGCTATTTTACGCTACATACGACGATTGTATCTATTACGGAGGGAATGCTGGGTATATGTTACTTGCCCCAGATCACGGGATTTATCAAGATCCTGTGGATAATGACAATATTGTTGGGATTTTGGAAGGTTTTGGTGTTCAGCCTTTCGATTGTAACTTTGGCAATTGCTTAGCGCCAACTAATCTGATAATAACGAATAATGGAGACAGGATGAGCCTTTCGTGGGACGGGCCAGAGAATGCCTTGTATTATCATTTGTATTGGAGAAAACTTTTAGGAGTCTCATTTGATTTACAATATGAGTTGAATGAAAACTATATTGACGCATTGCCATATAGAGCATTAGATGAGAATAGTTATTATGTGGTTTCGCGATGTGAAGACGGTTCCGAAAACAAGTCAGAAATTGTGAGTCTTTCTGGAAATGATGCGCTGGATTTTAATTTGGTGGATTGTCATGGCAATGAGTTGCGCGTTTTTGATATTCTTGACCAAGGGCAATATATTTTCATTGACTGTTTCTTTTATCATTGTGGAGGGTGTCGTGTGGTTGTACCATATATTGAAGAGGCATATCACTATTATGGCTGTAATGAAGGGGATGTCTTTTTTATGGAAATGACCAATGTTGACTCTGATATTGTATGTCAGGCTTGGGAAGAGGAACTTGGTGTGGAATATCCCACAATATCAAAAGGAGGAGGAGGTTGGGAATTCATGCAATTGTATGGGATCAACATATATCCAAATTTCCTGCTAATCTCTCCTGATCGTACCATAGCATTAGCATCAATGAGGGACAATTTCTTTGTTGATAGTTTTCAATCCATTAAAGATGCTTTCGACATGTTTGGTATAGAAGAACAACAGTGCAATGATGGATTGATGGAAGAGATACCGGATAAGCTTATGTTTCCAAATCCCGCTGATGCTTTTGTGAATCTTACGGTGGAAAGTTCAAGGTTAGTTCGAATCTATAATGCATTAGGCCAATTGATGGATTCGTTTATTGCTGAAGATCAACAAATAAGGATTGATACTGGCAATTATTCTGAGGGATTGTATTTTCTTCAAGTTGACGGAAAAGGATTTGGGAAATTTGTGGTAAGGCATTGACGATGCTCCAGAAATTCGAGTCATATATTAATAGTTGTAATTTGCTGGCCGAAGGCGACAAGGTCATTCTTGCCCTCAGCGGCGGCATCGATTCCATGGTTTTGGCGGATTTGTTGCTGAAAGCCAAGGTGGAATTTGTCGCGGCGCACTGTAATTTCCATTTGCGCGGCAATGAGTCGGATGGTGATGATTGGTTTGTTCGCAAATTTGCGGAAAAGCGTGGAATACAGTGCTTTGTGAAGCATTTTGAAACCGAGAAATATGCGGCTAATCATGGCATTTCCATCGAAATGGCTGCCCGAGATCTGCGTTATTCCTGGTTTGAGCAGTTGAGGCAGCAGTTGGGTTACGACAAAATCGCTGTAGCCCACCATGCCGACGATCAAGCCGAGACTTTTTTCATCAACCTTTTGCGTGGTGCAGGCCTCAACGGACTGAAAGGCATGAAGCCACAAAATGGCGTAATCATCCGTCCATTGTTGTGGGCTTCGCGTGAACAAATCCGGAAGTATGCTGTTGAGAATCATATCGTTTGGAGGGAAGACCATACCAATGTGGAGTCGGTATACCTGCGCAACAGAATCCGCAACCAGCTATTACCCGTTTTCGATGAACTGCAACCAAAGGCACGGCAAGGTTTGTATAAGTCTTTGGAACATCTTTCTGCTGAAAATGAGTTATATCGTGAATTGCTGAAAGAGAAGCTGGCGCAGATTGTGGAACGAGATGGTGAGATTCAGCGGTTGCCTTATTCTGTACTTTCACCTAGTGCTGGCGGCCCTTCGACAGGCTCAGGGACCTTGGATTTTACTTTCCAATTGCTTTTTGAATGGCTACGCCAATATGGTTTCAACACCGACCAATGTCACTTCATCTACGATGCCATCGGAACGGGTATTGGAAACCAATACTGTTCACCTACACATTGCTTAGTAATCGGCAGAGATGAACTACAACTCTCAGAAATAAAGGAGAAAACAGATGATGAAATCCAGATTCAAATAGGGGAAGAAGAAATTCTCTCGCCCATTCATCTTCGTTTCTCCAAATTGGAGAAAACTGCCGATTTCATCATCAACAAATCATCCGATGTGGCTCAATTGGATTTCGACAAATTAAAGTTTCCATTGACACTGCGCCATTGGCGTCACGGCGACCGTTTCCACCCTTTGGGCATGAAAGGTTCAAAATTGTTGAGCGATTTCTTTGTGGATCAGAAGTTTTCGGAATTTCAGAAACAAAATGTTTGGCTTTTGGTTTCTGCTGATGGCGACATCCTTTGGGTGGTTGGTTATCGCATCGATGACCGTTTCAAGATTGTTAACGACACAAAGACTGTTTTTGAATGCAGGTTGGACCGCCATTGAGGATGGCCTTTTTTGTTCTTCGTTGGTAAAATGATATTTTTTCTCGGTCATGTTGTAAATTTTATTATTTTTGCACCTCATTACATATAATTGTTTGCAAACAAATTACATTTACTTATGAAACGACTGATTTTCTGCCTGTTGATGGCCTTCCTAGCTGTTGTGCCCCCGCAGGTCCGGGCACAGATTATCGAACCTGTCAAATGGTCGATTACCATCCAAGACCTCAACGATTCGGAATTTGACCTGGTGGCCACGGCTACCATTGATCCCGAGTATCACATCTATTCCACCTCCATGCCTGACTTGGCTCCGTTGCCGACGGTGTTCGACATCAAGACCTCGGAGTTTTTCGAGGCGGTGGGCGAGGCACGCGACCTTACCGATGTGCCTTTGTTTTATGATGACATCTTTGAGACTGAATACAAGCAATTCGCCGGCACAGCACAGTTTGCCCAGACTTTCCGCAAACTAAAGGATGGTGGTTTCCCCATCACGGGTGAGATTACTTATCAAGCCTGCAAGGACGGACAATGTGTCTCGCTGACGGAGGATGTCGACCTGCAATATGGCGAACCTGCTGTGATTGAGGCCGCTGAGCCTGAAACGGCGACAGGAAAATCCAATATCTGGAGCATGATTCTCGAAGCCATCCTTTGGGGCTTCGCCGCCCTGCTCACACCTTGTGTGTTCCCCATGATCCCAATGACCGTGTCGTTCTTCATGCATGGCGAGGGCGAGAGCAAGGCACAAGGCCGTTTCAAAGCCTTTATGTACTTTGTTTTCATTGTCGCCCTCTATACCTTGCCTATCGCCATCATCATCCTGGTGACTTGGCTCGTGGGTGGTAACAGCGTCACGGCCGACATCTTCAACTGGCTGGCTACGCACTGGCTGCCCAACATCATCTTCTTCCTGGTGTTCATGATCTTCGCGGCCTCGTTCTTCGGTGCCTTCGAAATCACGCTGGGCAGCAATATGGTGAACAAGAGCGACAGCAAGCAAAACACCAAGAACCTTGGCGGTATCTTCTTCATGGCCTTGACATTGGTTTTGGTGTCATTCGCTTGCACGGGTCCCATCGTGGGTACGGTACTCATCAAGTCGACCTCGGGCGAGTTCTGGGCACCCATTGTGACGATGTTTGCCTTCGCCGTGGCCTTTGCACTTCCGTTCGCCCTGTTTGCCTTCTTCCCGAACCTGCTGCAACGTCTGCCCAAGAGCGGTGGATGGCTCAACTCGGTGAAGGTGGTATTAGGCTTCATCGAAGTCGCCCTCGGCTTCAAGTTCCTCAGCGTGGCCGACCAAACCTACCACTGGCACCTGCTCGACCGTGAGGTCTATCTCGGCATTTGGATTGTGTGTTTTGCCCTGCTGGGTCTCTACCTCCTCGGCAAGCTGCGTTTCAAAGGCGAAAAGGAAGTCAAGGAATTGGGCGTGTTCCGCCTCATCCTTATCATCATCGATTTCACTTTCGTCATCTATATGATCCCGGGAATGTGGGGTGCTCCTTTGAAGGCCCTTTCGGGTTATCTGCCGCCCAAGCAGACCCTCGACTTCGACCTCAACAGAATTATCGAGGAGAATAGCGAAAAGGTCATCGACTATGTGGATGCCAAGTTTGCCAATATGGCTGTGGCACCACAAGGGGAGGCCCAGGTTGTGGCGACCTTCGACGAGGAGGTGAAATATGCCGACCTCTTCCATCTTGCCCATAACCTGAAAGGCTATTTCGACTACGACCAAGCCTTGGCCGCCGCAAAAGCCACGAACAAGCCGATTTTCATCGACTTCACGGGTCACGGCTGCGTGAACTGTCGTGAGATGGAGGCCAACGTGTGGAGTGATCCGCGCGTGAAGGAGATGTTGCGCAACGACTTCGTTATTTGTGCTTTGTATGTTGACGATAAGACTTCATTGCCTGAAAACGAATGCTACACTTCCACTTATGACGGCAAGGAGAAGAAGACCATCGGCCGCAAATATGCCGACTTCCAGATTTCGAAGTTTGGCACCAATGCCCAACCGTACTACTGCCTGATGGACCACAACGGCAACCTGCTGATGAAGCCTCGTGCCTACGATTTAGACAAGGACGCTTTTGTGGCTTTCTTGAAGGATGGCATTAAGAACTTCCAAGAAGGGACTTATTATCAGCATGTAATAGATTAAAAACATACCAGCCATGAAGAAGATATTGATCTCCCTTGTGGTATTGGCAGTTATGATGACCGAGGTGCAGCCAGTGATGGCCTGCACCTCGGTCATTGTTTCTGGCCGTGTCACCAAAGATGGTCGCCCTATGATTTTCAAACACCGCGATTCGGGAAATGTGCACAACATGATGATAGTGGTGCAAGGTCGGCGCTACCGCTATCTTGGCTTGGTGAATGCCGAAGATACGACTCCTGTCGATGTTTGGGGCGGCCATAATGAAGCTGGTTTCGGCATCATCAACACGGCAGCTTACAACCTCAATGGCAATGGTGGAGACACAGATGGTGACGGTATTCTTATCCGCAAGGCTTTGGAGTTTTGCGCTACATTGGAGGATTTTGAACGTCTTATGGACACAGTAAAGAAGCCTCGTGATGTCAATTCCAATTTTGCTGTGCTTGATGCAAAAGGGGGATGCGCCTATTATGAGACAGGTAACTACAAGTATGTGAAATTTGATGTGAACGACCCTGCTGTGGCACCTGACGGTTATCTGATGCGAACCAATTTCGGTACAACAGGTAATCACAAATTGGATCAAGGTGTGGAACGTTATCAAGCCATTACCGCATTCATGGCAGAAGCATGCAAAGAAGGGCATCTTGAGCATGATTATTTGATCACTCACATCTCGCGTTATTTGAAACATGGTGTGACTCAGCTCGACATGTATGATATGATGCCTGAGACAGAGACGGATACCTGTTATGTCTCGTTCCATGACTATATTGCACGTTACTCTACGGCTTCTGTGGTGTTGGTGCAAGGTGTCAGACCTGACGAGTCACCGCTGAATACCATCAGTTGGACGATCATGGGCTGGCCTTTGACCACCATAGCAATGCCTTTGGCATTATTGCCTTCAGGAAAACTGCCGACACTTGTTTCGAATGACGGCATTGGCCATTCTCGTCTTTGTGAGATGGGCTTGCAGCTTAAGTCGCGTATTTTTACTTTGAAAAAGGGTAACAATACGGCTTTTTACGGCAACCTTGCTCCATTGATTAACAAAAAGGGGACGGGTATTCTGCAGCAATTATTGCTTATCGAAGAGGATGTGATGCGCCGTGGCGAAGAAGCCGTGGCAGCACTACGGAAAGCCAAAGATCCTAAAGCGATGGAAGCCTACTACGATTGGGTGGATGGCTTTATCACGGAACAATACAAAAGCAAGTTCGGAGTTGAATGAAAAACAAAAGGAAGAGCCAACTGACTCTTCCTTTTTCATTTTATTGAGTTGCAAGTGTTTATGCTATCTCTCCGCCTTTGGCAAAATGCTGATAGAAGGCGATGATGGTCTCGATGCCTTTGTAGAAGTGGTCGAGGCGGTAGTTCTCGTTGGGTGAGTGGATGGCGTCTTCGCCAAGGCCAAAGCCCATCAAGATGGACTTGATGCCCAGCACTTCCTCGAATCTGGCGATAATCGGAATCGAGCCGCCCGAACGCATCGGGATGGGCTGCTTGCCGTAGGTGTCCATGTAGGCGGCTTCGGCAGCTTTGTAGGCCGGCAGGTCGACAGGGCAGCCATAGGCTTGTCCGCCATGCAGCGGTGTGACCTTTACCGTCACATAGTCGGGAGCGCTCTTCTCCAGATAGTCCTTCACCAACACGGCAATCTTCTCGTTGTTTTGGTCGGGTACTAGGCGGCAGGAGAGCTTGGCGTAGGCCTTCGAGGGTAGCACGGTCTTGGCGCCTTCGCCTGTGTAGCCACCCCACATGCCGCAGAGGTCGAAAGTGGGACGGATGCCGACACGCTCAATCTTGGTGTAGCCTTCCTCGCCGCGCAGGGCTTTCACACCGAGGCTGTTTTTGTAGTTTTCCTCGTTGTAAGGAGCCATGTTGAGCAGCTCGCGCTCGCGGGGAGAGCATTCGATGACGTCGTCATAGAAATGCGGGATGGTGATGTGGTTGTTCTCGTCCATACACTTGGCAATCATCTCGCAGAGGGTGTTGAGCGGGTTGGCCACACTGCCACCGAAGAGGCCTGAATGCAGGTCGGCATTGGGGCCGGTGACTTCGATCTCCCAGTAAGCGAGGCCACGCAGGCCCGTGGTGATACTCGGAACGTCGGGACCAATCATCGAGGTGTCGGACACGAGGATGACATCGGCCTTGACGAGGTCTTTGTAATCCACGACCCACTTTGAGAGGCTGCCCGAGCCGATTTCCTCTTCGCCTTCGAGCATGAACTTCACATTGCAGGGAAGGGTGTTGGTCTTCACCATGGTCTCAAAGGCCTTGGCGTGCATGAACGACTGGCCTTTGTCGTCGTCGGCGCCGCGGGCCCAGATCTTTCCGTCTTTAATGACGGGCTCGAACGGGTCGGTGTGCCACAAGTCGATGGGGTCGACGGGCATCACATCGTAGTGGCCGTAAACCAAGACGGTGGGCAGTTTCGGGTCGATGATCTTCTCACCATAGACGATGGGATTGCCTTCGGTGGGCATCACCTCGGCCTTGTCGGCGCCAGCCGCCAGGATGGCATCGCGCCAATACTCTGCACAGCGGATCATATCCGGTTTGTGAGCAGATTCTGAACTGATGGATGGAATTCTGATCAAGCCAAAGAGTTCTTCAAGGAAACGCTCCTTGTTGGCTTCAATGTAATTCTTTGTGATTTGCATATTGTGCGTTTTTAGTTGTTGTTTTGTTTCTCAAAATATTTCAATTCTACCGTCTCTCCGTCAAACACGGCATAAGTGAAATCGTAAATCCAATTGCCGACGACAGTGGTCAAAGCATGGTCGCCGGTCTTGTATTGCATTGGCTTGTGCTGATGTCCGAAGACGAAAAAGTCAATGCTGGGGTCGAGTGCGGCTTGCTCTTGGGCGTATTGGTAGAGGCGGGTGTTCGGGATGTCATCGTAATAGCCGCGCTCCACTTCATTCTTGAGTTTTTTCAGACGGTGGTTGTGCGACCATCGCAAGGCCAAACCGATGCCGAAATCTGGATGTATCAACCTGAATAACCATTGGTTGAACTTGCATTCAAACACTTTCTTCAGGAACTTGTAGCCTTTGTCGCCTGGCCCTCTGCCGTCACCGTGGACCAAAAAGAACTTCTTGCCTTTGATGGTCTTGACGACAGGTTCACGGTGTAATTCGATCCCGATTTCGTCGTGCAGATAACCGAAACTCCACAAATCATGGTTGCCGATGAACATGTGGACGGGGATGCCCGCGTCAGTGAACTCGGCCAACTTGCCTTGCAGACGGACAAAACCTCTGGGGATCACGGTTTTATACTCAAACCAGAAGTCGAACAAGTCACCCATCAGGTAGAGCTCCTCGCAGTCGGGACGGATGCCATCGAGGAAGCACAACAGTTTGCGCTCGCGCTTTTGGCTGTCTTCGATTGAAGGGATGCCCAAATGGAAATCGGTGACGAAATAGACGGCCATCAGAATTGGATTTCGGACGAGCGGCGGATGAGTTCGGTGATGAGGGTGATGAGCTTGGGCTCCACGGCGTTCACGGCCTTGATGACCTCCTCATGCGTGATGGTGCTGACATGGTCCACACCATAGATGTTGCCCATGTCGGAGACTATGCTCAATCCGAATACGGGCAATTTGCCTTGCCGTGCCACGATGACCTCGGGTGTGGTCGACATGCCGATGGTGTCGGCACCGATGATGCGGAAATAACGGCACTCTGCTGGCGTTTCGTAGGTTGGACCTGAAGTGGAACAATACACACCGTGCTGCACCCAGATGCCTTTCTCCAATGCAATCTCGTCTGCCAACTTGATCAGACGCTTATCGTAAGGCTCGCTCATGTCGGGGAAACGCTCTCCGAAGCGGTCGTCATGCGGACCGATAAGTGGGTTAGGCATGGCATGAATTTGGTCGTTGATGATCATGATGTCGCCCACCTTGAATGCGGGGTTCAAACCGCCAGCCGCGTTACTGAGGATAAGGAATTGAATGCCTAGTTTCATCATCACGCGGATAGGGAAGACAATCTCGCTCATCGGATAGCCCTCGTAGTAATGGAAACGACCCTGCATAGCGATGACCTTGCGTCCGGCGATGGTGCCAAACAGCAACTGGCTCTGGTGGCCTTTCACCGTTGAGACGGGGAAATTTGGAATCTCAGAATAAGGGATGGCATATTCAACATCGATGCCATTGGCTAAGCCGCCTAAGCCTGAGCCTAACACGACACCGACCTCGGGCTTGAATCCGTTGGTTTTATTGTTGATGAAATCAACCGTGGTGAGCATTCTTTCGTACATAACTCAATATTTCTTCGTTAAACTTCTCTACTTCATGGAAACGTACCGCGACGGGCAATTCGTATAGCGGCACGTCTTCAAATTGACAAAGATAAGGAGAATTTGTCAATCGCACTGCATCTTTTTCGGTGGTGACGATGATTTTCTTTTCTCCTTCGAGTTTTTCAAACCAATTGAGAACGGCTTTCATGTCGTTTTCCTTGTAAGCATGATGGTCGCCAAAAGGCAGAAAATCAACAGCATGATAGCGTCTTTTCAGTTCTTCGACAAAAGGCTTGGGATTGCCGATGCCGCAAAATGCAAAAGCGCCATCTGCTTCTTCAAGGGGGAACACCTTTGCCGCTTCATTCAAAGGTTGCAATGCCGCATGTTCCAAGTAGGAGAAATACACCTTTTGACTATCGGAAGTGTTTAATTTGTTGGTTATCTGCCGCTTTTCTTCCTCGCTTAATTCTTTTGGCGCTTTGCTGACTACGATGATGTCGGCGCGTTTGGCAGCCGATCTCACATCGCGTAAGGTGCCGGTAGGGAAGAGGTAATCGTCCATGTAAAGACGCTGGTATTCCGTCAAAAGGATGTTCAATCCCGCACTTATGCTTCGATGTTGGAAGGCGTCGTCCAAAAGGACAACTTCGACACTTTGCTCCCCAAGCAGGTGTGTCACACCATCCACCCGATCTTCGTCCACCGCGACTTGAATACCTGGATATTTCTTGAAATAGAGCAAAGGCTCGTCGCCCAAATCTTCGTATTTGCTTGAAGATTCTGCCAACTTGAAGCCTTTGGTCCGCCTGCCATAGCCACGGCTTAAGGTGGCCACTCGGTAATCGTTCTTCAAAAGACGGATGAGGTATTCCGTAAGGGGCGTTTTTCCCGTTCCTCCGAGTTTGAGGTTGCCAACGCAAATCACGGGTTTTTCAAACCGTGTGGTTTTCAAGATGTGCCAATCATACAGCTTGTGCCTGATTGCCAGCACAATATGGTACAGAAACGATATGGGTAGCAGTAAAAATCTCATTGTAGGGGTCAAAATTAGACATTTTTTCCTAATTTTGAGCCTCAATTTTGAATTTATGCTTGTAAAAGACATTTTGAACTGCATCACCGAGATTGCACCTTTGCAATGGCAGGAGAGTTACGACAATGCGGGTTTGCAGGTTGGTAATCTCAATGCTGAAGCCCGTAAAGCCTTGGTTTGCTTGGATATCACTGAGGAAGTTGTGGATGAAGCTATCGCCAAAAATAGCGATCTTATCATCAGCCACCATCCCTTGATTTTCCGAGGTTTGAAACATTTGACGCCTGAAACCTATATCGAGCGTGCCGTGATGAAGGCCGTCAAGCACGATATTGCCATGATTTCGATGCATACCAACCTGGACAACAGCTATTTGGGTGTGAGTCGTGTGTTGGCTGAAAGGCTTGGCCTGAAAGACCTGCATCTGCTTCAACCTTCTGAGGTCGCTCCCGAGATTTGTGGCTCCGGGATGATTGGTACGTTTGACAATCCGATGGATGAAACCGATTTCCTGGGTCTTGTTGCCGAAACCATCGGTTCCCCATGCCTTCGCCATTCCGCATTGATTGGGCGACAAATCCAAAAAGTTGCACTATGCGGTGGCTCGGGTACACCTTTCATGACCGATGCCATACGTCAAAAAGCCGATGCCTATCTTACTGCCGATATCAAATACCACGACTTTTTTGTTCCTGAAGGTAACATCCTCCTGGTCGATGGCGGACATTTTGAGACCGAACAATTTACGAAAGAATTAATAGTTGAACTAATTAGGAAAAAATTTCCTACCTTTGCAGCCGAAATTGCCGAAACCAAGACGAATTCGGTCCATTATTTTGTAAGAAATAAGTAATCACAATATGGCTAAGAAAGAAATCAAAGAAGTTGCCGAGGTGGCCGAAGCCGCTGAGGTTAAAGAAGTTAAGGAAACCAAGAAGGCTACAAAAAAAACTACTAAAGCCACTGCCGAACCTGAAGTGAAGGAAGAGGTTGTTGAGGAGAAGAAAGCCAAGAAGGCGACGAAGAAAACCACCAATGCCGAACCGAAACCCGAGGTGAAAGAAGAAGCTCCTGTAGAGAAGGAAGAAGCTCCTGCCGTGGTAGAGGAAGCTCACAAAACTGAAGTTGATCCTGTGGAGGTGAGTGTCGAGCAAAAGCTGGTGGCGCTCTATACCTTGCAACAGGTCGACTCGAAAATCGATGAGATTCGTGCCTATCGTGGCAACCTGCCTCTTGAAATCCAGGATTTGGAAGACGAAATCGCCGGCTTGGAGACTCGTATCGCCAACTTCAAGGAAGACAGCAAGAAGCATCAGAAAGATATCTCGGACTACAAGATCAAGATCAAAGAGACCGAGGCTCTGATCAAGAAATATGAGGATCAACAGAACAATGTGCGCAACAACCGCGAATATGATTCGCTGACCAAGGAGATTGAGTATCAACAGCTTGACAACCAGTTGTCTGAGAAGCGTATCAGAGAGATTACCGCTAAGGACAACGAGGTGGCCACTAAGGTTGCCGAGGCTCAGATGCGTCTCACCGAGCTGAAGTCTTCACTTGATGAGAAGAAAGAGGAACTTCAGTCGCTGGTGGAAGGCACCGAGAAGGAAGAGGAACAACTCCTGCAACGTTCGGCCGACTGTGAGAAGTTGGTGGAAGACCGTCTGCTTGTGGCTTATAAGCGCATCCGTAAGAATGCCCGTAACGGTCTTGCCGTTGTCGGTATCTTCGATGAAGCTTGTGGTGGCTGCTTCAACCGTATCCCGCCCCAACATCAGTTGGACATCTGCACGCACAAGAAAATCATCGTGTGCGAGTATTGCGGCCGTATCCTTGTCGACAAGGGCATCATCGCACAATACAACGCATAAGTTGTGTGAATCTAAAACAAAAGGCTGCTCGATACGAGCAGCCTTTTTTCGTTTAGAAGCGCACCTTGAGCGTGGCTGTCACAAGGTTTTTGATCTGTTTTTGTGTGACGGGCTCGATGCCCAAATCTCCTGCATCGTATAGGAAATGGTAGGATTTGCCGTAGGTCAGCTCGTAGGCGAAGTCGAAGGTGGTGTCGTCTGACACGGGCATGCTGATGCCGCAGGAGGCTTTCTTGACGCTACCGCCAGGTTCGCCAAGGCCAAAGGGGCTGCCGTAATAGGCTGCGCCTAATCTCAGATAGGACCTTCCCAGCAGCCATTCACTGCCCAATCGGAAGTTGAAGGTCTTTCCGTAAGCGTCTTGGATGTCATCGTTGACTGCGCTATAGTCGTAGTCGCTAGCCTTGAACCTAGCCGCACCATAGTTGGTGTATTCTGCATCGAGGCTAATCATGCCTTGGCTACCCAAAACAAAAGCCATGCTGCCCACCCATTTCAAAGGACTAATGAAGGTGTATTCGTAGCTCGACTCGGGGCTGAGGCTTTTCCTCGTGATGCCCAGGATTTGCGATTCTGTCTCGGTTTGCCAGGTCTCGTCGAAGCTGTAGAGCGTGGGCGAGTGGAAGGCTGCTCCGAGGCGGAGCCAATGGGTGGCATGGAAGATAAGACCTGCTTTCATGTTGACACCCCATCCGGTGCTGCTGAGGTCTTCCCGATAGTGCCATTGGTTGAATTCGGTGTCGGTACCTTCAACGCGACTTTCTTGGAAGGTTCTAACGCCCCAACGTTTGATGTGCGCCAAGTCAACACTCATGCCGAAGTAGAGCCTGTCGTAGTAGTTGGCACTACCCGAAAAGGTCCAGGATTCCGAACGCCCCTTGAAGTAGCTTTCTTGCCCTTGCCAGATGTTGCCTTGTGGAACTGGACTCCCATAGTATTCTCCCATGTCATCCTCATAGAGATCAACGAGATAAGTGCTCCAAGCAGGATAGATGTCGTATGGAAAAACGTCGTGCAGGTCGTCTGGTGGGTAGTCGGTCATTCGAGCCAAATATGAGTCGATCTTCGAACTGGTCGGGTTGATGCCCTTGCTAAAGGTATTCATGTTGAAGTCGTTGGTGCGGGTGAGCCCAATGCCAAACTGGGTGTAACGCAAAGGCTTGTAGTTGCTCCTTTGCTTTGTGCCGACATAACCTAGGTTGGGTATGGAAAGGCGCATTCTGTTGGCGCCGTTAGTAGTTCCATAATAGGTGGAGGAAAGGTAGTTGTCCATCAGGCTGAGGGTGGTGGTGAACTCGGTGCTGCGATAGATGCCCATGCCCGCTGGGTTGATGCAGACGGAGGTCATATCGCCACCTACCGCACCCATGGCATTACCCATGCCCAAGGCTTTGGCAGTGCCTTGATAATAGGTCTGCGAGAACAGACAGGCATCGTCGACACCTTGAGCTAATGTGGTGACAACGAAAAGGAGCGCTAGAGTTGTGGTGAGTGTTCTTTTCATGGTTTGATAGGATAAAAAAAGACTACCTTGCATTTCAACTTGCAAAGGTAGTCTTTTATTCTTAATGTCCGTGGAGGGATTGGAAATTATCTTCTTCCGCCGCCACCGCCACGGCTTCCGCCGCCGGAGCTATGGCTGGATGAGCTGTGGCTACTTGAGCTTGAGCTGCGGCTTCCGCCACTGTAGCTGCTTCCTGAGCTGCGGCTTGAACTTGATGAGGAGCTGCCTCTGTTGTAGCTGCCCGAAGATGAGCTTCTCGAAGAGGATGAGCTGCTTCTGTTATAGCTACCGCTCGAAGAGGAGTTTCTCGAAGGCGAGCTGCTTCTGTTGTAGCTACCGCTGTTGGAGCTCGAAGAGGAAGCACTTCTGGATGAGGAAGAGCTCTGCGGGCGTACGTATTCGGAGCTGGAGCGCGACGGACGGCTGTTGTTGGGTGAGGTGTAGCTCTGGCGTTCGCTGCTTTGGTTGCCAGTGCGGGCACTACTCGAGTTGGCCGGACGCTGCGGAGCGACGCTGTTGTTGGTGCGGCCGCTGGTGCCTGCCGTCGGGCGGCTGGCGCTAGTCGGTCTGTTGCTCACCGTGGGACGGCTGGTGTTGGCGCGGCTTGAGCTGCTACCCACGCGAGCCGAAGAGGAACTTCCTGCAGATTGTGGGCGCGACATGCTGCCACCGCTTGTCAAGCTGCTACGACCGTTGTTGGGCAAGGCGCGGCTCATCGATCCGCCATTGGAGTTGCCATGTCTGACGCTGGCCACATAGCTGCCGAAGCTGCTGCCACCGCCCATTCCGCCGTGATGATGGCCGCCGTGGTGACCATCCCAGTGGTGATGGTGGTGATGATAGGGGTGATGCCAGCCCCAGTCGTAGGCCCAATAAGGACTGTGCCAGTAGGAGTAGTGGTACCATGAATAGCCCCAGTAGGAGTAAGGATACCAGGAGTAGCCCCAGTAGGGATCCCAGCCCCAATAGGTCCTCCAGTAGGGACGATAACCCCAGCCGACATAAATGCTTGGGTAGTAGTCCCAATAGAAGGGATCGTAGCTGTTGACGTAGATGTATGTGTCGCCACCACTCGTGTAGTAGTCGTCATAATATCCTCTCGTCGAGGAGGCTTGCGTGCCAAAGCGCTTGATGCGCGTGGCGAAGTCGGCATCGTAATATGTCTCGGTGGTGGTGTAAACTACGCCGTTGGTGTCGGTCACCGTCTCAGTGGTCTGGTAGACGGGATCGGCATTGTTGACGTAATTCTTGCTGTCGGAATAGTAGGCTTGATAGTCGTATTCCGAGTTGCTGCTAATGCTGGGGCTCACGTAGGAGCCGTTGCTGGTAGCCATTTGTCCTCCCGTATTGCCATAAGGCGAATAGTAGGTGTCGTCTTTGGCCGTGTGGCGGTTGGCCGAGCAGCTGACGAAGGCCATTAAGGCGATGATCGGTATGATTCTTAACGCTTTCATTGTATTGAGTGTTTTTGTTTGTTTGTCAATTTGTATGGTCCAATCGCCTAAAAACATACAAATTTCATACCAAAATCGAAGTTTTGTATTTGAATTTGTAAATTATTCCAATTTGATGACTTGACCATCGCTTGTGCACTCCTTCACGACCCAAGGGTTGCCTTTATAATACACGTTTCCAATGCTATAGAGCCACACGGTGAGTTTGCTGCGGGCCCACACATAAGCATCGTTGGTGGAATGCGACTGCACCCTGACGAAGTTGGAGTTGAGGTTTTCGGCATGCACAACGCCATAGCTTCGCATGATGATCTCTGTGTATTCGGCTTTGCCTCGGAAAGTTACCTTTGAGGTGCCGTTGCCAAAGTTGTTTTTCACCACGTTGCAGTTGAAGGTCAAGTCGATGTCGCCGCAGCCTTCGTTGATGTTAAGGTTGAAGTTGTGAATCGTGATGGTGTCGATGAAGCCTCCAGTCGAATCGATGGTCTGCTCGGCAATACCTTTGATGGAGTCGGTACAGAGCAGGTCGCCCACAGAGGCGAAGTTGATCTGTCGCAGGCTGTCGTAATACACGGTGAGGTCAATGCTATAGTCGAAACTGCGCAGCCAGTTGTATTCGTTCTCGTTTTTGATGACCAAGGTGTCGCCCTCGATTTCAGTGGTCACTTTTTCAATGAGGTTTTTGGGACAGGTGAGTTCCAAATGTGGGTAAGTGCTTTGCACAAGCTTGACATTCACGTTGTTATACATTGATATCGCACTGAACCGATGCGCAACTTCACGGCGTTCGGTGACAGGCTCCCCATTGTTGAAGAGCTGGTCCATCTTGCTGCACGAAGCGGCCATCAGGCTAACGAGGAAAAACAGGACTGCGATGACGTTTCTTTTCATAGCGTGGTAAGTAGTATTTGTGCTGTATGTGGTAGCCTATGCCGAAACTGATGAAGTCGGCCTTGATGTCGTAGGTGGTGAAAGCAAGCGTGGCAAAGAGGTTCTCGTTGAAATAGTAGCGAGCTGCAACCTTTTGGTAGAACAACATGCCGAAGGTCGGTGAGTTGAGTGGTACGTTGTTGCGTAAGCCGACATTGAACATGAAGCTGACGCGGTCAAGAAGCATCTCGTAGGAAATCAGGAAGCCGGGCTTCAGATACAAGTCCCAGTCGGGCTTGGTGATTTTGTCGGAATTGTCGTAGACCAGCTCAAGGCCGAGACCCAAACGATCGCGTTCGGAGAGTTGGAACATGAAATTGGCGGCCAGGTCGTGCACGAAGAAATATTGGTGTGTGCCGTACTCCTGGCTCATGTCTTTGATGCCGAGGGTGTACTGGTAGTCGGTAACGAAATGCCGTTTGCCGTCAAACTCAAAAAGGTAGTTTTTGGGACGCAAGCGTTTGTCGATATGGGTTTTGGGCGGTGCCAAATACCACGAAAGGCCTGTGGCGGCGCTGAGGATGTTGATGCCCATGTTGGGTGAGCGGGTGGCTCCGTTCGAAAAATGGGTCAATCCTGCCGAGGTCACCCAGTGAAGGCGGTCGACGATGCGTTGGCGGTATTCGAACGACAGATTAATGGCAGCGTTGACGTGCGAACCGATGGCGTAGTTATGGTAATTTTCTTTCGGGTCGAACTTATTGGTGAGGTAGCCCACGCCCACGCCCAGCTTGAAGGTTAGCCTGCTGTTGGTGCCAGGCGTGATGGGGAAGTTGATGAAAGGGTAGAGGGCGAACACCCTGCCCAACTCGGCCGAGATGCTGTCGTTGCCGAAGCCCGAGTAATAGAAAGTGAGCCCTATGGAGGGGTAGTTGTGCAACACTTCCCAACGGCGTTCGCCGTATGTGTTGCGGTGAAGTGAGAACTCGTAGCTGGGTGTGTGTCGACTGTAACGCCCTAAGGCAGAGTGGTATTCGTCGTTTTGGAAGTACATGTAGCCATAATGCATCCGCGCTTCTATCTCATAGTTGCGGTTGCTGAGTTGGGCGCTTGCGGTCTTCCCTATTAATAATAAGGTAAGCAGCACGAAAAGAATATGGCGTTTTTGTCGTTCCATTGAGCCTGCAAAAATACAAAATTCTTTACATTTGCACCCTCAAAAGAACCTACTATGGACGAAAGACTACAAGCTTTCAAGCGTTTATTGGATATTATGGATGCTGTGCGAGCTGGCTGCCCTTGGGATAGCACCCAGACCATCCACAGCCTGCGCCATCTCACCATCGAGGAGACATACGAACTTAGCCAAGCCATCCTCAACGACGACCTCAACGAGGTGAAGAAGGAACTTGGCGACCTTATGCTCCATCTTGTCTTTTATGCCAAGATAGGGCAGGAGCAAGGCGCCTTTGATATTGCCGACGTGCTCAATGGCATTTGCGACAAGATGATTGTGCGCCACCCGCATATCTTTGGTAATGAACATGTTGAGAATGCAGAGCAGGTGGAGCAGAATTGGGAAAAGATCAAATTGGAGCGCGAGCACAACCGTAGCGTGTTGGGTGGCGTGCCAGAGGGTTTGCCTTCGTTGCTAAAGGCTTATCGCATGGCACAGAAAACTGCTGGTGTGGGTTTCCGCTGGCCTGATGCCGAGCAGGCATGGCAGAAAGTGGAGGAGGAGAAGAGTGAACTTCTTGAAGCATTGAAAAAGCCCGACGACCCAGCTCATATCGAAGAGGAATATGGCGACCTTCTCTTTGCCTTGGCGGCTTATGGCAACTACATCGGTGTGAATCCCGACGATGCCCTCGAAAAAACCAACAAGAAGTTCCGTGAACGCTTTGCCCATGTCGAGCAGCGTGCTCGCGAGCAAGGCAAAGGTGTGCAGCACCTCAGCATCGAAGAGATGATCGCTTATTGGATAGAAGCAAAAACACAATAAACAGGAGATTCCCTCCGAGAATGGAGTGTCGGTAATTTGTTAAACAGCGGCGGCTTAACGTGTTGACATGTTGTTGGCCCTTCATGCCGCCGCTATATACCACGCAACGATGCTTCCATTCCCGCAGGGAATCTAAACTTTTAAACTCTAACCCCTAAACTCTAAACTAAAAAAAATCCCCTTTCCCTCTTGCATCTATCTTTTTTTGGTTATATTTGCAGCGTGGTTTTTTAGCGAAGAACACAATCAACACTTAATTCAATACTAACTAAAATTCAAACAAAATGAAGAAAGTATCTTTACTCATTGCAATGATTGCCTTTGTTTTTGGCAATGCTTTCGCACAGATGAGCTATGATTTTAACGACGGCGTTGCCGGCGCTAAGATTGCTCAGACCTATGGTGATCCTTGGACCACTTGGAGCAACGCTCCTGGCGGTGCCGAAGACGGTGTTTTCGCCGAACAGAACTCTATGGCCGCTCACTTCACCTATGGTAACGACCAGGTGCTTGATCTTGGTAATGTCACTACTGGTACTTGGGAACTCAGTTTTGACATGTACATCCCCAATGGCAAGGATGCCTACAACAACATCCTCCATATCTTCAATGGCAGCGGCAGCGAATGGGCCACAGAGGTTTGGTACAAGACCTCTGACAACGGCACTGCAATCAAAGCCGCTAATGTGACTACCAACTTCGATTGCCCCTTCGACAGTTGGTTCACTGTGAAGTATGTGGTTGACCTTGACAATGACGAGGCAACTTTCTATGTGGATGATGTCGAAATCTACACTTGGCAATTCAGCCTTCAAGCTGAAGGTGCCGCTGGCACCCGTCAACTCGGTGCCATGGACTTCTATCCCCCGACCAGTGCTGCTGTTTCCGACTACTATATCGACAATCTCGATGTGCAGCCGGTTATGAACCTTGAGGTGGTTCTTGAAGATGACTTTGAGGAGTACACCGAGGGCAACAAGATTGCTGCTGAAGCCATTGCTGCCGGTCACGATTGGTGGACCACTTGGAGCAACGCTCCTGGTGGTGCCGAAGATGGAGTTGTCGCTTCTTTCGAAGGCACCAAGTGCGGTCATCTTACCTATGGCAACGACCAGGTTCTTCTTTTGAGTGATGCCACAAGCGGTACCTACACACTCGGCTTCGATATGTACATTCCTAATGGCAAGGATGCCTACAACAACGTTCTCCACATCTTCAACGGCAGCGGAAGCGAATGGGCCACGGAGGTTTGGTACAAGACCTCTGACAACGGCACTTCAATTAAAGCTGGTGGCGTAACCACCAACTTCGATTGCCCCTTCGACAGTTGGTTCACTGTGAAGTATGTGGTTGACCTTGACAATGACGAGGCAACTTTCTATGTGGATGATGAGGAAATCTATACTTGGCAGTACAGTCTCCAAGCCGACGGCACCGCTGGTTCACGTCAACTTGCCGCTATGGACTTCTATCCTCCGACCAGTGCCGCTGTTTCGGACTATTACATTGACAATGTGTATGCCTACAAACTTGGTGGTGTTTCCGCTCCTGTTTTAAGCGTTACTCCCGAATCAATCTCTGAAGAACTTCCAGAAGACGAAATCGTTACGGTTGATGTTACTATCAGCAACACCGGTAACTCTATCGGCGATTGGAACGCCTACGTTGATTTTGGTCATGGTGGTGCTGGCACACAAACCAGTGAACTTGCCTATCACAATGGTCAAGAAGCTCAAGGCATTGGTTCCACAGGAGGTCCTTACACCCGTGAGATGGCCATGCGTCTTTCCGCAACTGCCTACGCAGGTGCTGCTATGGGTATGAAGATCACTTCGGTCAAGTACCAAGTTGGTTCTACTTACAAATCAGAAGATAATACTTATACCTTCCGTCTTTATGGACAAGGTGCCAACAACCAGCCCGGTGAACTCCTCGCCGAAAAGACTGTTGTTTCTTCTGAACTCGGTGTTTGGCTTACCGCTACTTTCGATGAAGACGTCTATATGGACGGACAAACTATCTGGGCAACTGTCGAGCTCTTACAAACCGCAGGTGAGTATCCTCTGACTATGGATGAGGGTCACTATGGTGAAGAAGGCGACGGCAACTGGCTCAGCACACAAGGTGGCTCATTTGACCACTGCTACAGCGCCGGCAACTTTGAAGGCGCTTGGCTGATTACGGTCAACTGCGAAGGCGAGCTCATCCCCGGTAGCTGGGCTACGCTCAACAAATATGTCGGCTCCATCCCTGGTGGCAACGAAGAGACCATCACCCTCAGCTTGAACTCCATTGGCCTTAACATGGGCACGGATTATTCCGCTGATCTCATCATCAACACCAACGATGAAGAGAATCCTCAGTTCATTATCCCCGTCATCCTCGCCGTCACCGATGGTATTGAAGAGACTGTGGCTCAACTGGCCAGCATCTATCCCAACCCCGCCACTTCGATGGTCACCCTCGAAGGCGAGAACCTCAACAGCGTGGCTATCTACAATGTGGCTGGCCAGCTCGTCCGCGTGGTGAAGCTTGACAACGTGGTCAACACCATCGACATGAATGTTGAATCTGGTGTCTACTTCTTCAGCGTGTACGACAACAACGGCCGCAACAGCGTCCAGCGTGTTGTCATCGTGAAGTAATCAATCCTACGATTGAATGAAAAAACCGCTCCTTTCGGGGCGGTTTTTTTTGTTGTTTTCGGATTGCCTAAAGGCAAGAAATCTGAACAAAATCTGTTTTAAAATCAATCAAAAATCAATATTTCTATTATATAGATTTTAATAATGATTTTTGAATGATTTCTTGCGAAGCAATACCCTCATCTCGTCATTTCGGCCATCAGGATAGCTCCGGCTACGGCGGCGTTGAGCGACTCGGTCATGCTGCCTCTTGCGCGTGGGATGGTGACGGGATGCGTGATGCAAGGCAGCACTTCTTTGCGGATGCCGTGCGACTCACTACCGATGACGAGGATACCTCCGGGTTTGGCTTGCATCTGGAACAGGTCTTCGCCTTCCAATAGGGCACCATAAACGGCCTTGCTAGCGTCCTTGGCTTGTTCGAGATAATCGGGCAAATCAGCCTTCCACACCTTCATCCTAAACAGCGATCCCATGGTGGCTTGAACCGTCTTTGGGTTCCATAGCTCTACGGAATCATTGCTGCAAATCACATCATGGATGCCAAACCATTCGGCGGTGCGGATGAGCGTGCCCATGTTGCCTGGGTTGGCGATGCCGTCCAAGGCGAGCACAAGTCGCGATGTGGTCTTGATTTCGCTTTGCTTCGGGATTTTCACGACTGCTAGGATGCCAGGCGGTGTGTCTTGTCCACTCATTTGCTCCATTTGTAATTCGCTCACGGTTTCAGCCTCGGCAAAAGACGGATAGTCGGAGAGGAAGGCTTCGGTGGCATATAATCCCACGGTCTCGAAATCGGATTTCAACAGTTCCTCTGTCATCTTGCGTCCTTCCACTACGAAGCAGCCAAGTTCCTTGCGGAATTTCTGTTGGCGGAGAGAGGCAATTTGTTTTATGGTGTTCTTGGTGATCATGTAGGCAAAAATACAAAAAAGGCTGTCCCAATAATGGAACAGCCCCACAAAATTATGAAAAAGTTCAATCTTATTCGGCAAAAACGTTGAAGTCGATGTCGACAGCCACTTCCTTGTGGAGTCTAATCTTGGCGGTGTAGTCGCCCACTTCCTTGATGGCGTCTTCGTTGAGGACGATGTTCTTGCGGTCCACTTCGATGCCGGTGGCTTCCTTGATGGCGTTGGCGATCATGATGTTGTTGACCGAGCCGAAAATCTTACCCGTGGCGGCAGCCTTGGCGGGGATTTGCAGCTTCAGGCCTTCCAAAGCCTTGGCTTTCTCAGTGGCTTCGTCCTTGATCTTTTGCTCCTTGTGAGCTTGCTGGCGCATCTCTTCGGCCAAGATCTTGCGGTTGCGCTCGGTGGCCAGAATGGCCATGCCCTGCGGGATGAGGTAGTTGCGGCCGTAGCCAGCCTTCACGGTGACGATGTCGTTCTTATATCCTAAGTTGGTGACGTCTTGTTTCAGAATGATATCCATGTCTTTTCCTCCTTCAAATTATTTCAAACAATCTGCTACGAATGGCATCAGGGCGAGGTGACGGGCACGTTTGACGGCCTGGGCAACCTTGCGCTGGTATTTCGTTGAAGTGCCAGTGATGCGGCGGGGCAGAATCTTACCCTGCTCGTTGACGAACTTCAGCAAGAAGTCGGCATCTTTGTAGTCGATGTATTTGATGCGGTTCTTCTTGAAGCGGCAGTATTTCTTTCTCTTGGTATCGACTGCAATGGGAGTCAGATATTTGATGTCGTTGTTGTTATTCACTTGTGCCATTTTTCTTCTTTTTTAATTGTTCAACATTAGGCTTGGGCTTCCTCGGCGGCAGCTTCGGCTTTCTTGCGTTTCTTCTCGTTGTAGGCAATAGCGTGCTTGTCGAGCTTCACAGTGAGGAAGCGCATGACGCGCTCGTCACGCTTCAGTTCGGTTTCGACATCGGCGATTACATTACCCTCGGCCTTGTACTCAATGAGTTGGTAAAAGCCCGTGGACTTCTTCTGGATGGGATAGGCAAGCTTGCGCATGCCCCAGTTCTCTTCATGAACGATCTCTGCACCATTGTTGGTCAGCTGATCTTCATACTTCTTTACCGCTTCCTTCATCTGTTCGTCAGACAAAACGGGAGTTAAAATGAAAACGGTTTCGTACTGATTCATAACTGTTTGATTGTTAAATGATTAAATTGATATTAGTGTTTGCTTGTTTAGCGGGTGCAAAAGTACGACTTTTTTCTTAATCTACAACACTTTACAAGAAAAATATTTCGCCTAAGCCTTCAACATTTGCTCAAGCATGAACTCCGCCGCATGGCCGTCTCCGAAAATCTCGGGGAAAGTGGTGGGCGGGTTATTCTTGAAGTGTTGCCAAGCCTTCATGATGCGGCTACCGTCGGCATCGGCAAGGATGGCGTTACCGGTCTGCACGATCTCCACCCATTCCGTTTCAGGGCGAAGGATGATGCAAGGCTTCTTGAAGAAGTAGGCCTCTTTCTGCACGCCGCCCGAGTCGGTCATGACGAGTTGGGCGTGACGTTCCAAGGCAATCATCTCGAGGAAGGAAACGGGCGGGATGAGCTTGATGTTGGGGCTGCTGAAGACCAAAGTCTGCTTTTCGCTATTCAAATTGGTCTTCAACAACTTCGCCGTTCTGGGATGCAAAGGCAACACGATTTGCTTCTCTTTTGAGAGCTCGATTAAAGCGTCAAAGATGGCGCCGAGGCGTTCGGGATGGTCCGTATTGCTGTCACGATGGATGGTGGCTAGGATGAAAGGCTTGCCAACCAATTCCAAGCGTTGTAGGATATCGGTCTTCTCTTCCGCGATGTCGGCAAAATGCAGGCTGTTGTCGTACATGATGTCGCCGCAATGGTAGACTTTCGGATTGTCGATAGTCGGTGCTGCGGTCGTTGAGCCCTGAGCTCGTCGAAGGGTCGAAACGCCGCTTTCATCGACAGGAAATCCTTCGCGTTTCAGATTCTCCAAGCCAGCCTTGGTAGGCGTGAAGAGTAGGGTGGAGCAGTGGTCGCACACGATGCGGTTGATCTCCTCGGGCATGCTCTTGTTGAACGACCGCAGTCCCGCCTCGATATGTACGATGGGCACATGGATCTTGGCGGCGGCCACGGCACCGGCGAGGGTCGAGTTGGTGTCACCATAGAGCACGATAAAGTCGGGTTGCTCTTTTATTAATAAGGCTTCGATGCCTTCAGTCATGCGGGCGGTCTGCACGCCGTGCGATGCTGAGCCAACATGGAGGTTGTAGTCGGGACGCGGTATCTGCAACTCATCGAAGAAGACCTGCGACATGTTGTCGTCGTAGTGCTGCCCAGTGTGGACGATGACCTCCTGTATTTGGTCGGCATAATGGTTCCGGATGGCACGGCTCAATGCGGCTGCCTTGATGATTTGGGGGCGTGCCCCTATGATGGTAACGAGTTTCATGGTTGTTTTGTGTTTCAGAAAGTCATTTCTCCATGGTCGCGGAAACTGTAATAGCGTTCGTTGCCGATAACGATGTGGTCAACAACAGCGATGTCTAGGAGTTGGCCGGCCGACACGATTTTCTGGGTCAGTAGACGGTCATCCTTGCTGGGGCGTGGGTTGCCCGAAGGGTGGTTGTGGCCCAAGATGATGCAAGTGGCACCGTAGTTTAAGGCGTGCTTAAAGATAATCCTTGGGTCGGCGATGACGTTGGTCGTCCCTCCGTTGCTGATGCATTCCACCTTAAGCTCGTGGAAGCTTTGGTCGAGGTACATAACGAGGAAATGCTCCTGTTTCATGTCATCGATATGGGAAAGGAAACGTTCGAACGAGGTTGTGGAGTCCTTGACTTCGTCGGGCAGGTTGGCTTCGGCCCCTCGGCGGCGCTTGCCGAGCTCTAGAGCGGCCATGATGGTGATGGCCTTAGCTTTGCCGACGCCTTTGAAGGCTTCTAGTTCCTTTAGGGTGAAATTGGATAGGTTGATGAGGTTGTTGTTGGCTTTGCCCAAGATTTCGCGGGCCAGGTCCACGGCCGACTGCCCCTCTTTGCCAGTGCGCAAAAGGATAGCCAAAAGCTCCGAGTCGCTCATGGCAGCCTTGCCCTTCTCGGCCATCTTCTCACGAGGCCTGTCGTCCTTGGCCCATTCCTTGATGGATTTCTTTTTGCTCATGGTGGGTAGTGGTTTGGAGCGGTAAAGATAGTGCTTTTTGGCTTACCTCAAGCAAAAAAGCCTCTTCCACAAAGTAGAAGAGGCACCAACATGTATGAATAAAACTTCCAATTATGCCAATTTTGCCGTGAACTTCGTCAGCTTCGACTTCAGGTTGGCGGCTTTGTTCTTGTGGATGATACCGCGCTTGGCGACCTTGTCGATAACGGAGTACAACTTCGAAAGTTGTCCTTCAGCTTCCGACTTGCTGGTCAAAGCCCTGAATTTCTTGATTTCGTTACGCATGTTCTTGGCGTAGTAACGGTTGTGCAAGCGTCTCTTCTCAGTCTGACGAATTCTCTTGATTGCATCTTTGTGATTTGCCATATCTCTTATTCCTTTTTGCTATTGTTCTTTTTATTTTGGGCTGCAAAATTACAACTTTTCTGTGAAATGCCAACCAATTATTTGAAATTTTTTCTTTAAAATAGTATAATATATTGAATTATAATGCGTTAAAAGCCATTTTATCCTCGTTTTCTTGATGGATGATTTCACCGAGTTTTATATTAATAAAGGTGTTTTTGTCTATCCCTGTCGCCCTAGCGATGATGGGTACATAGTTCTCGCCATAGCCCCTTGCGATGCCTTTGTTGTCGATGCGCTCAATGAGCATGCGTTGGCTTCTGCCTTGCATGGTTTCGAAATACTTGATTTTGTTTTCCAGCGAGATCTGCCGCATCACCTCACTGCGTTCTGTCTTTACTATTTCAGGAACCTGGTCGGGCATGACAGCGGCCTTGGTGCCGGTACGCACCGAGTATTTGAAGGTGTGGATGTGGCTGAAGCCAATCTCTTTCGCAAAGTCGCAGCTTTCCTTAAAGGTTGTTTCAGTTTCGCCAGGGAATCCCACGATGATGTCGGTGGTGAGGTTGAAGTCGGGGCGTGAAGCCTTGATGCGTTGGCACATGTCGCGGAACTGAGACACGGTGTAAAACCTATGCATGCGTTTCAAGGTGTCGTCGGAGCCGCTCTGCAGGCAGATGTGCATGTGGGGGGCGAGCTTCTCGTGCTTGAAAAGTGCAAGAAATCTGTCGCTGAATTGGTCGGGCTCGATGGAGGAGACCCTGACTCGGAAGTCGCCGTCAATATTCAAGATGTTCTCAACGAGTTGCTCGAAGTTGGTGCCTTCGTGTTGGTAGCGTCCCATGTTGACTCCAGTCAGCACGACTTCCTTGAAGCCGTGGGCGACGACCTCGCGTACGTTGTTATAGATGTCCTCGGCAGGGCGGCTCGTGGAGCGTCCTCTCACCATCGGGATGATGCAGTAGGAGCAGAAGTTGTTGCAGCCATCATGGATCTTGATGAGGCTGCGGGTATGGAAGGTGTCGAAGGCAGGCTGGTAGCTGAACAGGTCGCGGTCGTAACCCTCAGGGTCGCTGTGGCCTGTGCGGAAATGCTCGTCGATGATGTCGAACAAGGCAGACTTTCGCTCGTTGTCGATGACAAAGTCGGCGATGCCGGATTGCAGCAATTCCTCTTTTCTGTGGTTGACCATGCAGCCGGTGACGGCAATCAATGCCTCGGGATGCTTGCGTCGGATCTGGTGGATGGCCTGGCGACATTTCTGGTCGCTGGTGTTGGTGACGGTGCAGGTGTTCACGACAAAGACGTCGGCATCGGCATCGCTGTCGGCGATGTCGTAGCCCGCAGCCTTGAAGCGCGATGCCAAAGCGTCAGTCTCATACAGGTTGACACGACATCCCAAAGTCTTGAACGCTACTTTCTTCATCGACTCTAAACTCTAAACTCTAAACTCTAAACTAACACTCCCTCAATCGACAGCGGCGAAGCCGAAGTCACTTTGACATTTACAATCTGCCCAATAAGGCTGGTGTCTCTTGAAGCGAAGCGGATAACGATCTTGCCTTCAGTGTGGCCGGCAAGGTAGCCGTTTTTGCGGTCTTGGGTCTCCACCAGCATTTTGACGGTCTTCCCGATGAGTCCTTGGTTGTAGACGAGGCTGTGTTTCATCAGTTCCTCGGTGAGGCGGTGGTAACGCTCACGTTTCACCTCTTTTGGCACATCATCGTCCCATTCCGATGCCACTGCTCCCGGGCGCACGCTGTATTGTGCAATGAACGCCATGTTGTATTTGAATTCCTCCATGGCCTTGCGTGTATTCTCAAACTCCTCTTCGGTCTCATGGGTGAAGCCCACGATGATGTCGGTGAAGATGGTAGCGGTGGGCAGTTTCTCGCGTATGGTCTCGATGATATGCCTATAAGTGGCCAGGTCATGATGGCGGTTCATGCGTTGCAGCATGTTCTCGTCGCCCGACTGGATGGGGATGTGGATCTGCTTGCCGAGGCAGTCGTATTGCGCCATCACTTCGATGACATCATCTTTCATGTCGCGAGGATGCGGCGCGGTGTAATACACCCAAAACTCTTTGCCCGAGGCTTTGCCGTATTCACCCACGCGGCGCAACAACTCGGCAAAGTCGATCTCTTCGCCTTTCTTGTCAAGACCATAGGAGTTGACATTCTGACCCAACAAAGTGATGCTCTTGTAACCTTTCTCAACCAAGTCCTTCAGCTCTGCCAAAATCTCTTCCGAGGGGCGCGACACCTCGCGGCCACGGGTGTAGGGTACGGCACAGTAGGTGCAGAACTTGTTGCAGCCGTTCTGAATCGGGATGAAGGCCTCGAAAGTGGAGGTCTGTGTCGGTGTGATGGCCCAGAACTTATCCATGTTGGCCGACGGATTGATCTTGTCATCTTTGTGGAACAGCGGAGCCAGCGGCTTGACCACAGGCTGGTATTCAATCTCTTCTCCGTATTTGAGTGAGGCTGGCGTGACGATGCCGTATTGGCGGATCATGTCGGGGAAGTTGGGTAATTCGTTCATGGCGAAGACCAGGTCGAAGAGCTTGAGGAATCGCAGGCGGTCGGCAGGCAGGATGCAGCCCGACACGAAGGTGATGACGTTCTGGCGGTTCTTCATGGCGTTCCATTTCTCGATGCGGCCATATACCTTGTCGATGCCTTTCTGGCGTACCGAGCAGGCGATGATGCCGAGGATGGTGGCCTCGTTTTCGTTGTCAGTTTGGACAAAGCCCATGCCATTGAGTACCGTGCGCACACGCTCTGTGTCGCTCAAGTTCATTTGGCAGCCTAAGGGGAGGAGAAAGTATTTCATTTAATTGATAGTTGACAATTGATAATTGATAATTGGGCTGCAAAATTAGCAAATTGCACTCAATTATAAATTAAATGCACAATATCATTGATGATTTCGTTGTCAGTGTCAACCATCGGCGTGGCCTTAGTCGAGGCACCATGCAACAGTTGCTCGGTCTGTTGGATGGCCTCTGGCTCAAGGCAATCTGTTGCGATTTGAACATCTTTGATGATGGCGTTCGCCTCGTCTACTTGCAATGCAATCTCCACGCCGCCCCATGCGAAACGGGCCTTTTTTGTGGTCTTGAACTCTTCCCAGCGGCCGAAGAGGAAGCCGTGTGATGAGATTTCCTTTCGGATGGTTTGCACTTCTTTATTATTAATAAAAGTGTCGATGTCGAGCATTTCGGCTTTGCCTGCATACACCTTTTCAAATGCATCAATTAAAGGCTGTTTGATGTTTTCCGAAGTCAGTTCAGGGACGAGTTCGCTGAGGTTGACGACTCGGCTGGCCACGCTCTTCACGCCGTTTTTCATCAGCTTGGCCTTGTCGACGATAAGGTAACGCTGCATCATCGCGCCATCGGTCTTGATGAGGATCGTGCCGTGGTGCAGGTTGTTGTTTTTTCCCTTGGCGAAGGCGTTACCGCTGAATTTACGTCCCTCGCAAGTAAGGTCGTTGCGCCCCGATATCTCAGCTTTCAAGCCGTAGGCAAGCAGTGCGTCTTGGATGACCGAAAGTTGTTTCCTTACGTCATAGAATGCCTTGTCGGCAATGAACGAGAAGTTTATGTTGCCCAAGTCGTGGTATACGGCGCCACCACCTGTGCCACGCCGCATGAGGTGACCGCCTTCGTCAAGCAATAGCTTGACATTGCATTCAGAATAGGGGTTCTGGTTGTAGCCGATGACGACGGTCCGCTCGTTTTTCCAGAGGTACATAGTGACGACACCTTCCTCTTGGCACTCGGTGAGGTATTGTTCCACGGCGCGGTTGAGGAAGGGGTCGTACTGCGGGCTGATGATGACACGTAGCCTGCTCATAGCGTATGTTTTGCGTCTTATTACTTGTCGATCATCACTTTCTGGTTGACCAAACGGCCGTCTTCCGTCAAGCCTTGGATGATGTAGACGCCCGTGTTCAGTTCGCTCATGTCGCTGACCGTGATGCGTTGGCCGTTCATATTGTAGACATTCAGTACGGTGACGATGCTGTTGTCGACACTCTCTTCAATTCCAGTGATTTCAATAAAGACGTTGTCTTGGCCGTCAGGAGTGAGGGCAAATTCGGATTCACAATCTTCGTAGACGGCCGTCAGTTGGTATTTGTATTGCCCAATGCCGTTTTCATCGAAATAGGAGGTGGCGTCGCCAGGCACTTCGATGACGACAAGATCCTTGTTGACGTCGTAGTAGCGATAAAGGTTGTAGTGCAAAGGCTGCGTCTCGGGCGCGGTCCAGGTCAGCAGGGCGCCGAAGGTCTGGGTCTCGTCGTCATAGACGTATTCACCCTCGAAGTTCTCTGGGGCGAGGCAAGGATTCACGGGGATAATGGGCTCGATGGGTCCCATGGTGCCGTCGGGACCGATGTTTTGGCCATAAATGCCGCCGTCGATGCAATTCACCCAAGTCACAATGTTTTGACCCATGACGAAACCTGGGGTGTTGTCGCATACCGTCCTTCTATAGGCATTCGAGCACAATGTCTTGGCCCATAGTTGGTTGCCGTCCATGTCAAAACCCATGGCCTCGATGGTAGTGAAGTAGGAGTTGTTGGGGCTGCTTTTCGTGTAAATCACACTGAAGCCGCTGCCGTCCTCAAATGCATCGACCATGATGTCGGCGTATGAGACGCCTACATAATCGGCCAACAGGATGCCTTCTCCCCACACTTTTTCGCCCGCGGCAGTGATGCGGTTGACATAGATCCTTGATTGGCTTTGCGTGGAAGCGTCGGTTTGCTCGTAGGTGACGATGAGGTCATAGCTGTTTGGGTCGATGGTGCCGCATGCATAGCCGTAGTAGTTCATCGGGTCGGTGGAATGCACCGCGATACCGTTCAGGTCACTGATGGTGGAAACGCCAAACTCGTTAAAATGGAAGACGTAGGTGTTGAAGGCTCCTCCGATGCCAGGATGCCAAATGTAGGCATATCCGCCGCCCATGCCATCAGCAACAGCCTTATGGATATAGGTGGATTGGAAAGTCTGAGAAGACATGAGAAGGGATTCGGGGTTGAGGATGGTTCCATCGGGCGTGACGGCGACGACGTAAAGCTCCTTGTCGGTATAAAAACCGGAGCCCACTTTTTCGTAGGTGAGCAGCACATTGTTGTTGAGGCTCAAAGTGAGTTGGCCGAACATGCACTTGTATCCACCGCTGTCACTGATAGTGGTGGTGGGTCCCAAAGTGCCATCGGCGCCAACGTATTGCAGATAAAGGTTTTGGTAGTCAAAGCCTAAGGCCCAGAAACCGCCATCATCGCCGGCAGTCAATTCGGTGCGCGAAAAGCCAAGGCCACCAAAAAGTTGCAAGCCTTGTTCTCCCCAAACGAAATTGCCGTCAGGGTCAATCTTTACAGCGTATGAGAAGCCGTCGTAAGTGGCAAAACAACTCACCACGCAGCCATCGGTGGTGGTAGTCATGGCGACACCTTCCGACATCGACGAGAATTCATGTCCGCCGATATGGATGCCATCGTCGCCCCATTGTGACTCGCCTTGAAAGTTGAGGCGTTGCAAGGTAGGAGACCAGCCATTGGTGCCGAATCCTTCCCATTGGATGTAGGTGTCACCGGTGTTGGGGTTAGTGGCCATGTATAGTTCACCGTCGTCGTTGCCGCAGTTGGCGACGAAGGTGTTGGTAGCTGGGTCGTCGACCCATTGTGCTTTCGCGGTAAGCATCGCTACTAACGAGATAAATAGAAAGAAAAGCTTTTTCATGTTTTATTGTATTGAAGTTAATAATTACTTGATTACTTTCTTTATGATGGTTTTGCCTGAATCCGTGATTCCTTTTACAATATAAACGCCTTGACTCAATTCGTTGAGATCCTTGGCGTTGACAAGTTGTCCTTTGATGGTGTAGACACTCATGATGGACACGATTTCTTCCTCTGTGTTTTCGTGGATGTCAGTAATCATGATAGTGACGTGGTCTTCGCCGTCAGGAGTGAGGGCATAGTCGGATTCGCAGTCCTCGTACACGGCGGTCAGCCGATAAATGACTTCTCCGATAATCGTCATTTGGTCATAATAAGAGGTCTCGGTAGGCTCAATTTCGATGGTTGTTGTGCAACCGGAGGGGTCGGTGACATAGAGATTGTAATGAAGGGGCTGCGTTTCAGGTGAGGTCCAAGTCAGTTTGGCACCATAGGTCTGGGTCTCGTCATCATAAACAGCTTCTCCTTCAAAGTTCTCAGGGGCGAGGCAGGAAATGGGCTGGGTGTTTCCCAAAGTGCCATCAGTGGAAATGTTCTGCCCGTAAACAATCCCGCCATTGCGGTCAATCCAAGCGACGATGTTTTGGCCATGATGGAATCCCGAAGTGTTCTCGGCGGCTGTTCTTGGATAAACGGAGGAACTCATGGTCGTGTTCCATAGCTCATTGCCGTCCATGTCGAAACCGATGGCAGCGATAGTGGAGCTGACGCCCACCATGTCGATGCCTCGATGGAAGATGAGAGAAAACCCGCTGCCATCCTCGAAAGCGTCGATGCCGACGTGTGAACACTTGTTGTCTTCGTAACTGGCAGCCAGTTTGCCATCGCCCCAAACCTTTTCTCCTTCGGCAGTGATGCGGTTGATGTATATGCGGCTTTCCCATTCTGTTTCGGCATCGGTTTGGATGTAAGCGATTAGCAGGTCGTGGCTGATGGGGTCAACGGTGGCGTAGGCATTGAGGTAATAGTTGTTTGGGTCGGGGGTGTGGACGGCAATGCCATTGGGGTCGCTGATGGTGGAAATGCCGTTGGCGTCGAAATGGAACACATAGGTGTTGATTCCTCCCATTCCGCCATGCCAGATGTACACATAGCCGCCTCCCAAACCGTCGGGCACCACATAATGAATATGGCTTCTATGGAAGGTTTGGGGAGCCATAAGGCATGTGTCGGGTGTGATTTGGGTGCCGTCTTTTGTGTAGCCGACCACATGGATTGATTTCTCGTGATCATACAGGTAGACTAAGGCATCTTTTTCATAGACGACAAAGACGCTGTTGTCGGGGCCAGGAACCATAAGACCATAGAGGCAACTTTTACCGTTGTGGTCGCTTATTGTAATCGTGGGATTCGTCGTTCCATTGGCTTCAATATAGCAGAGAAAGGTGCTGTCGAAGTCGGTAGTCAAAGCCCACACGCCTCCGTCATTGCCTGCCATGACCTCGGTGCGGTAGCCACCGTCACCGTTGAAGAGCGTAACGCCTTCCTCGCCCCAGGCGTAGGAGCCGTCTGCGTTGATTTTCATCGCGATGGAATGATCTTCCAATTGGTCATTCCATGCGGGAAAACAAGTCACCACAGCGTTATCGTTGGTGGCCACCATGGCCATGCCATACGATAAGGCATGGCCGTACACGTTGGGACGTACGCCACCCTCGCCCCATTGAGGCACACCGTCGCGGTTGAGACGTTGCAATGTAGGCGTCCAACTATATGAATCTTCAAAAGTCCATTGCACATAGGTGTCGCCAGAGGCCTCGTCGGTGGAGACGTAAATCTCGTCGGCGGTGTGGGGACAATTGGCGATGTGGGTGTTGGTGGCTGGATCGTCGACCCATTGGGCTTTTAACGTTACAATTGAAGCTAAAGCCAAGAATAGTAAAGATAGTTTTTTCATGGCTATCGTTTTTTTAAGTTGTTTCTTGCTGCAAAATTAGAAAAAATCGTTTCTTTGCATCAAAAAACTGAAGTCATGGACGAAAAATTCACCCAAGTGGAACAAAAGGCCATCGCCAGTGTGCTCTACAATTTGGCCAAGGCAGACTTCCGTACCCGTAATGCTGAGCGCGAGTGCATCGAGGCCTGCATGAAGGAGTTGGAGTTTGACGCCACGGATTTTGTGCCGATTCCGAGAAACGAGTTGCCTCAGCAGACATACGAGACGCTGAAGATGATGCCGATGGAGAAGAAGCGCATCTTTTCGCGTATGATGACGCAGCTCTCGCGTTCCGACACGCATTTCGGCCCTCGCGAAAGGAAGTTCGTCAAGGAAATTCTGGAAATGTGCGAGATACCGTTTGTCCATAAATGAAAAAAGCCGCGAATCCGCGGCTTTTTTCATTTATGCTGTTTTCCCCTTCCCAGCGGATCGCTCATTCTTTCACCCACTTCCCGCATTCAGCCTCCTTGCCGTTTGAATACACCTTCCAGACATAAATGCCTGAAGGCCATGCCTCGGCATTGATGGCGGTTGCGTTTTCAATGATTTCCTGTGCATGTACCCGCCTCCCTATGGCGTCGTACACCTCGGCGCGGGCGTTTTTCAAGCCCGTGCAGATGTTGAGTGTGCTGTTGCCGGGGTTGGGATAGGCCACCGCCACTTTTAGGCCGTTGTCGTGGGCCTCGTCGATGCCGACGAAGGTATCGGCAGAAAATTTGGTGACAGTGGCCCAGCGTAGATCTGGGTCGTTGATGTCTTTCGAATTGGAAGTAAGCAATATGTCGCCGTCCGAAAGCAACCTGATGCTGTAGGCTTCGCTCAGGATATCCGTTCCCCCGTTGATGTCGTAATACAAGGTGCTGAGGCTTTCCATGTTCTCGTCGAGTTTCTCTATAACCATCCACGAGTCGAAACAATAACAAAATCCGACATTCAAGGTATAAGCGAAATAGGCGTAGCCGTCCTTGTCGAACTCCAATGCTCTATGGTAGGTGGAATTATCCCATGTGTAGTTTCGTCTGGCGCTATGTAAAGGTTGCATGTTGGTTTCTTGGCCTTCCGTTTCGTCGTACTCGTACAAGCGAATGACGTAAGTGTTGTATGTGCTATAAACTTCACTAGCCGTTGTCGAAACATAGGTGGAGTTCCTAGGGCTGCGCACAAATGACGGGTGTTGGAATTCGGTCGAGTTCTGTGGAATATCAGGATGGGATATGAGCCGAACCCTGACGACGTTGAAATTTCGGTCAAGGTAGACTACATTTGTGGCATGGCCGAATAACCCTTTACACGTATCGTACATTACGTATGTGCTGTCGTTTATTTTCACCATATCCCCAGATCGCCCGATCCAGTTGATGGGCCAAGAGCCTCCCATTGACCCCACGCAGGCATAGTCGACCTTGGTAATGAAGTTGCCGTCGAAATCCATCCTGAAAAATACAATGGTGTCTTTGGCTATATCCTCGTGGCCGAAACTGACGGCCTTGAGGTAATTTCCCACGATGTAGCCGTCGTCATCCACGAAGGCCGTGAGTGGCCAAATGTAACCCGATTGCATGTCCCTATTGTTTTCCCATAATTCGTGTCCACGCATCTCGAAGGTGTCGACGGTGATTCTGTGTTCCATGCTCCTCACGATATGAAGGCTGTCGTCCAGCTGATAGAGACCCAAGATGCCGTAGTCGGGCACGGAGTCGAAAAACATGTAGTAGTTTGGAGTTTCGTAGTCGTGTTCGGGGTTGTACGAGGTGAGCATATACAATTCATGCGCGTCATTCTCTATGAAATGCGCAGCATAGTTCCAAAATGAAGGCTTGAAAGGCACGTTGTGTGCCAAGGGAAGTCCTTCGGGGGAGAGGAGATACAGTATGTTGTGTGGGGAACTACTATAATGATTCCAAATGCTAAAATCACCATTCACGACAATATTCCGGTTATGTAACTCATGGATGTCTTGATTACGGAAATACAACAAGGTGTCTCTTTCGTATTTTATGGAGTATTCCCATTCTTGCGCCATTGCCTTTGCCCCGCAAAGCAGGGCAAAGGCAATCAAGAAAGCTGTTTTGTTATTCATAGTTACATATTTTTTTCAATACCATTTCATGCTGGCAAAAATAAACAAATTATTGAAATAGAAGAATGCGGAATGGCACAAAACTTGGCCATTCCGCATTCCTAATTTATAATTCTATATTCTTACTTGATGTTCGGTTCTTCCAATCCGAAGTGCTTCTTCTTGTCGACGGCCTTGAGGTAGACCGAGATCAAGAGGGCTGCAATACCGAGGGCGGCCAGCATGACGAGCGCCCAGGTGTAGTTCAGCTCATGGGCAGCAGTGCCTTCGGGGTTGGTCTTTTGCAACACGTTGCCGATGAGGGTCGGGAAGAGGCCAAGACCGATATTCTGAATCCAGAAAATCAAGGCGTAGGCCGAACCGATGATCTTTTCGTCCACCAACTTCGGCACGCTCGGCCACAAAGCGGCAGGCACCAACGAGAACGAGGCACCAAGCACCAGGATGGTCACGTAAGCCACGATGACGCCGCCAACGGACGAGCTGGCTGAAACGCCAGGCAAAACGAAAGCGAAGGTGAGGTGGCACACAACAAGCAGCAAGGAGCCGAGCATAAGCATCGTGGCGGCCTTGCCCTTGTGGTCGACATAGCTACCGAGGATAGGAGTGATAGCCACGGCCAACAGCGGGAACACGGCGAAGATGGTCTCGGCGGTGCCACGCATGTAACCCATGTAGCAGTAAACCACAAGGGCGACAACGGCGACAAGCATCAAGCCAATCTTCATGCCCTTCTTCTTCGAGAAGTTGCTGGCGAAGGAACAGATGGCCACGAGGAGCATGATGATGTATTGGACGATGGTAACAGAAATCGGGAAACTCTCAGTGCTGCCACCCCAGTAGGTGTTGAGGTCGGCAGGAGTGAGCGTCAGATTGCACTGCAGCATGTTGACGGCATATTTCTGGAATGGGAAAATGGCGCTGTAGTAAAGCACGCAGAGCAGGGCAACCAGCCAGAAACCGAGGCTCGTCAGGATCTTGCCGATGTCGGAAATCTTGAACGGGTCGTCTTTTTCTTCAGCTTCTCCTGTTTGTGAGTCGAGTTTCTTGTCCATGAAGAAGTAGACGATGAACATGATCAAGGCGATGCAAAGCAGTACCACACCGAACTTGACGGAGTTGGCAACCTCGATTTCACCACCCAACTTGGCGAAGTAGGGGGAGAAGATCATGCAGGTGGCCACACCCAGACGGGCAAGAGCCATCTCGGAACCCATGGCCAAGGCGGTCTCACGACCCTTGAACCACTTCACGATACCACGGCTCACGGTGATGCCAGCCATCTCGCAGCCGCTACCGAAGATCATAAAACCGATGGCGGCCAATTTGGCGGAACCGGGCATGCCGTCAGCAAAGGGCAGAATGTCGCCGATGAACGGAATGTTGACGTTCCAGTTGAGGTGCGTGTTGAACCATGTCTCCATGCTTGTGCCGATAAAGCTTTCACTGCAGGCATAGAACTTAATCAGTCCACCCACAAGCATCACGGCACCTGAAAGCACTGCCGTAAAGCGAACGCCCATCTTGTCGAGGATGATACCGGCAATGATGAGGAAGAAAACATAGACGTTAAGGAACACTTCTGCACCTTGCATACGGCCGAACGAAGCACTGTCCCAACCGCGTGTCTCTTGCATCAAGTCTTTGATGGGGGACAAAATGTCCATGAAAATGTAGCTGCAGAACATGGCCAAGGCCAACAGCAGCAAGGCAATCCACCTCATGGTGGCATTGTCTCTCAATGTGAGTTTTTCTGTCATATTTGTTTGATTTTAAGATTTTAGATTTCAAGATTTGAAAATATGGCTTTTAGCTTTTAGCCGTTAGCCATTAGCTTGGTAGCAACTAAGCTAACAGCTAACGGCTAATGGCTAATAGCCCCCAATATCATTCGGGGATCTGCACCACTTCCTTCTTATAGCCCTTCAGCACGGCCTTGGCCATGTTGGCTACGTCATCACTGGTGATGCCATTAACGATTTGTTCGTAATTCGCCATAGGATTGTAACCGTCGCGGTATTGCGTTTGGATGCAGTTCATCCAATAGCGGTTGCTCTCGAGGTCTTCGCTGTGCTTCTTGATGAGGAATTCCTTCACTTTCTTTAGGTCTTCGGGACGCGGGCCTTGATTGGCCACATTCTGCAACTCAGCCACGGCGATACCTATCAGTTTCTCATACATCTCCTTATTGGTCTGGAAGGCAATGAGGAACATGAAGGTCTCTTTCGGACGGAGGGTGAGATTGCCGTTGACGCCCACACCGTAGGTGCCACCTTCGTCTTCGCGGATCTTCTCGGTGTAGACGATGTCCATGACGTCGCTAAGGACCTGCATCTTCATCTGATTCTCCATGGTGTATGCCATCTCACCGTTGTAAACCATATAACAGGTGACCATGGGATTCTCCATGGACTTGGTGTAGTGGCTGTTGACGTCCTTGTCGGTAATGGCAGGCACATTGGCAGTCCAAGTCTCGTCGTTTTTCTTGGTCTTCAGTGAACCAATGTATTGCTCGACCAAGGGCTCGAAGGTTTCGGGGTTGATGTTGCCCACGAAGGTGAATACGAAGTTATTGGCATCCTTGAAACGATCCGCATAGAGCTTCAGGGCCTTGGCATAGTCCACCTTGTCGTAGTCTTCGGCCTTCATGCGTTTGACAAGCGGGTGGTTGTCATACATGGCAAACATGAGGTTGTCGCGGAAAGCGGTGTTGGGATCCGATTCTGCGTTGGCAACCATGGCCTTGGTGCGGGTGATATAGGACTGGAAGGCTTCCTCATCGCTACGCGGCGAGGTGAAGTATAAATAGGTGAGTTGGAGCATGGTCTCCAAATCGCGAGCTGAGCAGTTGCCGCTCATACCTTCGGTCAGCGAACCGATTTGGGGATGAACAGAGGCTTTCTTTCCGGCAAGGACCTTGGGCAGGTCGATAGCGCTGAAGTTGCCCACGCCGCCAAGGGTGGCCAGGCTGTTGATTTCCTGCAGGGTGTAGGGGTCGCTCTGGTCCATAACGGAATAGCCACCGAAACTGTAAGCATTCATCAGGACTTCATCATCCTTGAAGGTGGTGGGTTTGTAAATGACCGTCACGCCGTTTTTCAAAGTGAGCACGGTGGCGTCGAAGGTGTCATCGTGCTTCTTGCTTTCGATGGCGCCTTTCACGGGCAGGGTGGCGATGAGGGGCTCGTTGCTGACAGTCTCCACATAAGGTTCAACCTCGACCTCTTTTGCTTTGTTGAACATGGCCAGGAGTTCGGCTTTGGTGGGCAGCACTTCGCCTTCCTTCTCGGGAGCAGTCAGTGTGATGACGATATTGTCTTCACGGATGAGCTCGGCTGCATATTGGTTGATGGCTTCCACGGGTAGGGCGGGCAAAATCTGGCTGAGCAGCATGTATTCGTTTTCGATGCCCATCAACGGCTCGTTGGTGAGGAAGTGGTTGAGGATGGGGCGGAAGATACGTCCAGTCTCCTGCTTGTCACGCTCATCGTATTGGTTCTCGATGCGTTTCATGAGGTCTGCCTTGGCACGCTCAAACTCCGAGGCAGTGAAGCCGTATTGTTGCATGCGTTTGTTCTCGGCCACGATGGCGTTCATGGCTTCGTCGATGCCGTCTTTGTCCTTGGCCACAGCGGCACTCATCCAAGCATCCTTGGTGTCGCTGATGAAGAAGGTGCTATAATAGCCGCCACCATAGATGAAAGGAGGGTTGGCCTTTTGGGTCAGCTCTTCCAAACGGTTGTTGTACATGGTGGCCACCAGTTGGTCAATATAGCCCTTGATCCAATATTGCACATCACCTCTCTCTTCGAAAGGCACGATGTCATGCTTGTAAAATACCGAAACGTCATAAGTGGTCTCTTCGGGGTCGGTGCAGATGCTGACGATGGGCTCGGCGTTGTCTGCCACTTGGAAACGGATACGCTCGGCGGGGTTGACGGGAGCAGGGATGTCTTCGAAGATGCTCTTCAGATGGTTCTCCACCTCGTTGACGTCGATGTCACCGACGATGATGATGCCTTGGAGGTCGGGACGGTACCACTTGTGGTAGTAGGCGCGCAGGGCCTCATGGTCGAAGCCGCTGACGACTTCCTTGGTGCCGATGGGCAGACGATGGCCGTAGGGGCTGTTGGGGTAGATTTCGGGAAGCATCTTCTCGTAGATGCGCATCTGGGCGCCTTGGCCTTGGCGCATTTCCTCAAGGATGACACCGCGCTCTTTGTCGATTTCTTCGCCTTCAAGCGAAATGAAGCTCGACCAGTCGTGCAGAATGAGGATGCACGAGTCAACGAGGTTCATGTTGGTGGTCGGCACATTGGTAAGCATGTAGACGGTCTGCTCGATGCTGGTCCAGGCGTTGACGTTCTCGCCGAACTTCACGCCGTTGTGCTCCATGTAGTTGAGCAGTGCCTTGCCAGGGAAGTTCTTTGTGCCGTTGAAGGCCATGTGCTCCAGGAAGTGGGCTAGACCTTGCTGGTCGTCTTCTTCAAGGATGGAGCCGACTTTCTGCGCGATGTAGAAGTTGGCGCGCTGGGCGGGTTTCTCGTTATGACGGATGTAATAGGTCAATCCGTTCTCCAGTTTGCCTCTCCTGACATTCGGGTCGAAGGGCACGGGCATGGCTTGCTGGGCGAACATCGTCGCGCTCAAGGCAAGCATGGCCAAAAGGGTGAGTGTTAGTCTTTTCATTTTTTTATAGTTATTAGTTGTTCAGTTGTTCAGTTGTTCAGTTTTAAGTGTTTAGGAATTGTGGGAAACCGTTCCCTTGAACCTCATTGCGGGCTTGACCCGCAATCTCCCAAGCGAAAAGGACTCGTCTTTGCGCTTAGGAGATGGCGGATGTTCCTCCGCCATGAGGGTTAAGGGACAGGTTTTGTCGTCCCAAGTCAATATAAATGCACCACATACTTCTCCAAAAAATACTCCTCCTTAAACCACTTGCTGATGATGGCTTTCTTGTGTTTCCAGTAACGGCCAAGTGAATTGAACTCATCTGTCAGGTCGCCGCCTTTCAGGTAGATGATGCCGCCAGCTTCCACATCGCCTCTGATTCTCAGTTTGTTGCCAGCAAGGTTAGCGATTTCGGGCAAGGTCATCACAGCGCGACCGGTAATCACATCAAACTTGTCCTTCACCTCCTCGGCACGCTTTTGCTCGGCCACCACATTCTCCAATCCGATGGCGTCTTTCACGGCGTTCACCACCTTGATTTTCTTGCCTGTCCCGTCGATGAGGTAGAACTCGGTCTGCGGAAACATAATGGCCAAGGGGATGCCGGGGAAGCCGCCTCCAGTGCCCAGATCCATGACTTTCATGCCTGGCAACAACTCGTAGTATTTGGCGATGGCCAACGAATGCAACACATGGTGCTCGTAGAAGTGCTCCATGTCCTTACGTGAGATGACGTTGATCTTGCTGTTCCAGTCTAAATACAAGTCTTTCAGTTGGTTATACTGATCCTTTTGCTTGTCGCTCAACTCGGGAAAGTATTGGAATAGGCTCGTTGTATCCATGGTAGTGGCTTGAAATGGGCTTCAAAAATAGGGAAAATTTCCTTGCAAAACGTTGCGTTTCGGAAAAAGTCGTACTTTTACACTTTAATTTGTACTTGTCGAATGAAGAAACTTTTGCTGTTATTGGCGTTTTTGCCGCTTTCGCTCTTTGCGCAAAGAATCACGCCTGAGGAATACATACAGACCTATAAGGACATCGCCATCCGCGAAATGAAGACCCACAAGATTCCGGCGTCCATCACTTTGGCGCAGGGGCTGCTTGAGTCGGGGGCGGGCAACAGCGCCTTGGCACGTAATGCGAAGAACCATTTTGGCATCAAATGCCATAAGGGCTGGACAGGCGACACCTACTATATGGATGACGATGAGAAGAACGAGTGTTTCCGCAAATACAGGAATGCCGAGGAGTCGTTCAAGGATCACTCCGAATTCTTGACCACACGCAGCCGCTATTCGGCTTTGTTCGACCTCAAAATCACCGATTACAAGGGATGGGCTAAGGGCCTGAAGGCGGCGGGCTATGCCACCAATCCCAAGTATGCCCAGTTGCTCATCGACCGCATCGAGCTCTATGACCTCACGCAATACGACAAAATCGCCCTTGGCCAAATCAAGGAGAGTGATATTGAGCCTGTCGCTCCTGAGGCTGAAGAGTATTTTGAATTGGCTTATTCACCCCAGGACAAGTCGGTGTTTCCATTGGCCGACATGACTCCTGAGGGGCGTTTCCTCTACGAGAACAACGGGGTGCTTTTTGTCTTCGCCAAGGAAGGTGAGACCCCTGAAGGGTTGGCTAAGGCCTTTGGCATCAAGATGAAGCGTTTCTGCCAATACAATTGCCTCAAGCATCCCGAAGAGGTGGTCTTCCACAGCGGCGATGTGGTATATCTCGAGAAGCTGCGCAACAAGAACTGGAAGGCGAAGAAATACACCGTCCAGGAAGGGGAGACCCTTCGCGATGTGGCCTTGCGCTTTGCCGTGAAACCTAATAAAATCCTAAGCAAAAATGGCTTGAAGGAAGGCGCGAAACTGCATAAAGGACAGGAACTTTGGTTGCGTTAAATCACCTTTTGTTGGTCTTCCAACAACTCTAAACTCTAAACCTTCAACTCTAAGCTCAAATACTTAGCCGTATAGCTCTCTGCGCACTTCGCCACTTCCTCCGGCGTGCCTTCGCAAACGATGCGTCCACCGCGGTCGCCGCCCTCGGGACCCATATCGATGATCCAGTCCGCCATCTTGATGACGTCCATGTTGTGCTCGATGATGAGGACGGTGTTGCCCTTGTCAACGAGCTTGTTCAGCACATTCATCAGCACCTTGATGTCCTCGAAATGCAGACCTGTGGTGGGCTCGTCAAGCACATAGAGTGTCTTGCCCGTGTCGCGCTTGGCCAGTTCGGTGGCCAGCTTCACGCGCTGTGCCTCGCCGCCCGAGATGGTGGTGGAGGCCTGACCAAGGGTCAGATAACCCAAGCCGACGTCTTTCAAAGTCCTGATTTTCTGGATTATGTTTGGAATATTCTCAAAGAACTCCACGGCCTCATTGATGGTCATGTTGAGCACGTCGTTGATCGATTTGCCTTTATAGCGCACCTCAAGGGTCTCGCGGTTGTAGCGTTTGCCTTGACATTCCTCGCATAGCACCGTCACGTCGGGCAAGAAGTTCATCTCGATGACGCGCACACCTGCGCCTTTGCAGGCCTCGCAGCGACCGCCCTTCACGTTGAAGGAGAAACGTCCTGCCTTGTAGTTGCGAATCTTCGACTCGGGCAACTCACCATAAAGTTTGCGGATGTCGTCGAAGACCTTGGTGTAGGTGGCAGGGTTGGAGCGCGGTGTGCGTCCAATCGGAGCTTGGTCAATTTGAATGATCTTGTCGATTTTCTCCAAGCCTTCGATGCTGTCGTAAGGCAGGGGCTCCTTCACCGAGCGGTAGAACTGTTGGCTGAGGATAGGGGAGAGGGTCTCATTAATTAAGGTGGACTTGCCAGAGCCGCTGACGCCTGTCACGCAGACCATCACGCCGAGGGGCAGTTTCAAATCGACATTCTTCAAATTATGTCCTTTCGCACCTTTGATGGTGAGGAAATCGCCCTCCAAGGGTTTGCGCCTTGTCTTTGGCACCTCGATTTGTCTGATGCCATTGAGGTAGTCGCATGTGATGGAGTGCCCCGTCTTGGTCTCGGAGGGCTTGCCGGCAAAGACGACTTCACCGCCGTGCCTTCCCGCACCTGGGCCGATGTCGACCAGATAGTCGGCGTTGAGCATGGTGTCCTTGTCGTGTTCCACCACGATGACCGAGTTGCCGATGTCGCGCAGTTCCTTCAGCGACTCGATGAGGCGTTGGTTGTCGCGCTGATGCAAGCCGATGCTAGGTTCGTCCAGAATATACAAAACACCTGTCAGTTGCGAGCCAATCTGTGTGGCCAATCGGATGCGCTGTGCCTCGCCGCCCGACAAAGATGCCGCCGGACGGTTCATATTGAGGTAGTCGATGCCGATGTCCAAGAGGAAATGCACGCGCTTGTGGATTTCACGCAGGATTTCCTTGGCGATGTCGTTTTGGCGTTCGGTGAGTTTGCTCGGGAGGTCGTCGATCCACTTGCCGAGGCTGAGGGTGTCCATATTGGCCACCTCAGCGATGTTTTTCCCGTCGATGCGGAACCATTGCGCTTCTTTCTTCAACCTTGTGCCGCCGCAAACGGGGCAGCTGACATGGTTCATGAACGAGCCCGCCCAGCGTGCGATGGCTGCCGAGGCTTCCTCGTTGTTCTGGTCTTCGATGAAGTTGATGATGCCTTCGAAGTTGATTTTGACGGTTGAGGTGATGCCAAGAGACTCGCGCTTCACGTCGAAGGTCTCGTTGGTGCCGTAGAGGATGACGTCCAATGCCTCATCAGAAATGTCCTTCAAGGGGGTGTCCAAGGTGTAGCCGTATTTTAGGCCGATGGCCTCCAACTGTCGGAAGATCCAGCTTCCAGCTTTGTATTCACCTGCGGGAGCCAAGCCGCCTTTGCGGAGGCTCAGATTCGGATTCGGGATGAGCTTTTCCTTGTCAACCACGGCAATCTCTCCCAAGCCGTTGCACTTGGGGCAGGCGCCGTAGGGTGAGTTGAACGAGAAGGTGTTAGGCTCGGGGTCTTCGTAGGAGAGGCCCGTTGTGGGACACATCAGCAGTCGACTGAAATAGCGCAGCTGCTCGGTGTCGTTGTCGAGCACCATGAGTAGGCCCTTGCCATAGCGGAAGGCGGTCTGCACCGACTTCTTGATACGCGTGAGGCTGTCCTCGTGCACTTCGATGCGGTCGACGACAATCTCGATGTCGTGGGTCTTATAGCGGTCCACCATCATGCCGAACTCGATCTCGCGCATCACGCCGTCGACACGAACTCTTGTGAATCCCGCTTGGCGTATATGCTCGAACAACTCACGGTAATGCCCCTTACGGCCTCTGACCGCGGGCGCCAAAATATTGATGCGCCTGCCATCAAATTCTTTAAGTATTAGGTCGGTGATTTGCTCCTCGGTGTAGCGTACCATCTTTTCGCCCGTGTTGTAGGAATAGGCCTCGCCGATGCGGGCATAGAGCAGGCGCAGGAAATCGTAGATCTCGGTAATGGTACCCACGGTGGAGCGAGGGTTCTTGTTGACCGACTTTTGCTCGATGCTGATGACGGGACTCAGACCTGTGATCTTGTCGACATCTGGGCGCTCCATGTTGCCGATGAACTGTCGTGCGTAGGCCGAGAAGCTCTCCATATAGCGGCGTTGTCCCTCGGCATAGATGGTGTCGAAGGCCAACGACGACTTGCCACTTCCGCTGATGCCGGTGACGACCACCAAGGCATTGCGGGGAATGGAAAGGTCAATGTTCTTCAGATTGTTTTCCCGAGCACCGAGAATTTGTAATTCTTTATCTTCTGAAAATTCGTTCATTCCGCTTTTCTCATTTTCCCATGTGTCTTGGCATAATCGCCAGTCGGGATCTTGATGTCATAGCTGTTGCCTTCGGAGATGGTCAGCGAGGTGCCGCGCAGCCAGGGATTGAAGTATCTCAACATTTTGTAATTCGTTCCTTGGTCGTAGGCGAATTGTACCAAGTCGGGGATGGACTGGGTGACGGTGACGGTCTTGGTCTCGTAAGGTCGGTACCAGCCGTTGTCGCTGATTTGGAAACCGTATTTCTCGGGGTTCTCGGTGATAAGTTTCAGGGCAAGGATGCGGAACACGTAACGTTGTGTTTCCTCGGGCAGGAGCATGTCGTAGTACGAATCCACACGCTGCTCTTCTTTGGTCTTGCTGATACGTCCGTTGCCGCAGTTGAAAGCAGCGGCGGCCAAGGTCCAGTTGCCGAACTTGCGGTAGGAAGCCTTCAGGTATTGGCAGGCGGCCACGGTCTCTTTTTCCACGTTGTAGCGCATGTCCACCTCTTTGTTAATCTCCAGGTTGTATTCCTTACCTGTGCCTTCGAGAAATTGCCAAAAGCCGACCGCCTTAGAGGGCGAGACGGCATTGGTGAGCGAACTCTCGCACATGCAGAGGTATTTGAAGTCTTCGGGCAGTCCGTATTTCTCCATAATGGGTTCCATGACGGGGAACCAGCGGGTGCTTCGCTTCAGCAGAAACAAGGTGCTGGAATGGAGGTACGAGTTGACGATCAGCTCGCGTTCCAGCCTCTCGCGGACATAGAACAGGTCCATGGGCACTTCCTCGCCGCAAAAAGTCAGGGTTTCGGGCAGGTCGATGTCGTGGGTGATGTGTTCGATACGGTCGAAAGCGAGGAACTCACGGTCAGTGCCTTCGTATTCTTCCAGTTGTTCGTCGTTGGATTGTGCCAGCGAAAAAGTGATGGCTGCGGATACACCTATTAATATAATAGCCATTCCGCAGGCCAAGAGGATGTTTCTTGTTTTCATGGGTGTTCTATGTCTGTTAGAGATTTTCAAAACGGTGTCACAAAGTCTTTGAACAATGGTGCTATCTTGTCCTTGTCGGACAGAATCGGGTTTTCGACGTCCCAGTTGATGTTCAGGTCGGGGTCGTCCCAGCGGATGCTGCCTTCCGAGGCTTTGTTGTATACGTTGGTGCACTTGTAGGTGAACACCGAATGGTCTTCAAGGCATACAAAACCATGGGCGAAGCCCTCAGGAATCCAGTACATGAACTTGTTGCCTTCGGTCAGCACCACTGACTCCCATTGCCCGTAGGTGGGTGAGTCTTTCCTCAAGTCGACGGCCACGTCCATCACGGAGCCTTTCACCACACGCACCAACTTGCCTTGAGCGAAGGGCGGCTTTTGGAAATGCAGTCCGCGCAGCACGCCTTTCATCGACTGCGACTCGTTGTCCTGCACGAAGGTCATATCGAGTCCATGCTGGGCGAAGCGCTCCTTGTTGTAGCTCTCAAAGAAATAGCCGCGCTCGTCGGTGAACACGTCCGGCTTGATGACCAATAGGTCTTTTATCTTGGTTTCTATGATTTCCATTTTGTTATAAATTTGGAATGTGGAATGCTGAATGCTGAATGAAGGGCAAAGCCCAGCAGCGCATCGCGACATTCAGCATTCAGCATTCATAATTCCGCATTAAAGATGAACGCACTCATTATATGCTGCGGCAGCAGCCTCCATAATGCCTTCCGACATGGTGGGGTGGGGGAACACAGCGTGGATGATGTCTTCGCCTTTGGCGCCGAGTTCACGGCAGAGCACGGTGGCGGCGACCATCTCGGTGACGTTGTCGCCGACCATGTGGCAGCCCAGCCAGTCGCCCGTCTTGGCGTCGAAGACAACCTTGATGAAGCCGTCGCGGTTGCCGGCAGCGGTGGCCTTGCCCGAGGCTGTGAAGGGGAACTTACCAATCTTCACCTCGTAGCCAGCGGCAATGGCCTTCGCTTCGCTCAGGCCGACAGAGGCGATTTCGGGCGTGGTGTAGGTGCAGCCAGGGATGTTGGCGTAGTTGAGCGGTTTAGGATTCAATCCGCAGAGTTTCTCCACGCAGATGGTGGCTTCGTGGTCGGCTTTGTGGGCCAGGGCGGGACCGTGTACGATGTCGCCGATGGCATAGATGCCCGGCACGTTGGTGCGATACCATTCGTCCACGTTGACCTTGCCGCGCTCGGTGGCGATGCCGAGTTCCTCAAGGCCGAGGTTGTCGATATTGGTCTGCACGCCGACGGCTGATAGGACGATGTCGGCTTCCACAGTCTTCTCGCCTTTCTTGGTGGCGATGGTGCAGACGCACTTTTCACCCGTAGTGTCCACATGGGTCACCGAAGCTTCGGTCATCACGGTCATCTTCAGCTTCTTGAAGGCACGCTCCACTTGCTTGGAGACTTCCTCGTCTTCGTTGGGCACCACATTGGGCAAGAACTCAACCAAGGTCACCTTCACACCCATCGAGGTGAAGAAGAAGGCGAACTCCGAACCGATGGCACCCGAACCGACCACGACCATGCTCTCAGGCAGCTTGTCCAAGACCAGTGCCTGACGATAGCCGATGATCTTCTTGCCGTCGATGGGCAAGGCGGGCAGTTCGCGCACGCGGGATCCCGTGGCGAGGATGATATGGTCAGCTTCATAGAGGGTGGCGTTGCCTTCAGCGTCAGTCACTTCCACCTGTTTGTCGGCGGTGAGCTTGCCATAGCCGGCAATGACGTCGACATTGTTCTTCTTGAGCAGGTATTGCACACCCTTGCTCATGGTTTCGGCCACGCCGCGGCTGCGTGCCACGACGGCCTCCATGTCGGGTTTCACTTCGCCTTCCACTTTGATGCCGTAGTTCTCGGCGTGGTTGATATAGGTGTAGACCTGTGCGCTCTTCAGCAGGGCTTTGGTGGGGATGCAGCCCCAGTTGAGGCAGATGCCGCCCACTTCAGCCTTCTCGACCACGGCGGTCTTCTTTCCAAGTTGTGATGCTCTGATGGCAGCCACATAGCCTCCGGGGCCGCTGCCGATAACGATGACTTCGTATTTCATATTCAGTGATTTAATGATTTAATATTCAAGATTTAAAGATTATTCTCGACGGTTTCGTCGGATTGATTAGACGAAGGTTGAATCCCATCCTCTTTTTTGTTCTTCCTTTCGCTAATCCGCTTGATCACCTTGAGCAAAACCGCCCAAAGTACGAAGAAGGCCACTACGCCGACAATCCATACAACCAATAATTCGGTAACCATCTTGCTCAAATTTGGGCGCAAAGGTACGAAATCGGCGCGACATATTAATATAAGGTGTAAAAAAGTGTTCGTTGGTCTGTCAAAATGTTGCAAGTTTCGAAATAATCCCTATCTTTGCACCATATTCCAAAACGAAATGCTATGAATTACGACTCCAATCCCGTTCATCTCCTCTACAACAATGAGGAGCTCAGAGACAGAATCAATATGGTGATGGACAGCCGCGACCACACCACGGGCATCACCTTCGTCAACCTTTGCTACCAACTTATCCAGGTGGCTTTCCAAGAAAACAAGGTGAAAAAGCTCGATGATAACACCACCATCACCAGTGAGGAACTCGCTCCCGAGGAGCAGGTTCGTGTGAGTCGCATCCTGTGGGAACTCATTTGGGACCACAAGATTTTCCTCCTCTTCGGTCGTAGCGAATTGCTTGGTTTGAGCAACGGTGAGGACCGTTTCGTGAAATATTGAGACCGTTTTTTCCGGACTTAAGGCGTCTTTTTCGACAAAATCGAGTCGAGAAAGACGCTTTTTTTATGCAAAAGTTTAAGTTTTCAACAGCTTTATTTTATTGAATAACAGGGATATAAATACATATATCAACATTTTTTCCAAATATTTTCAAAAAAGTGCGCGACGTATTGAAAAAAGTTGTACTTTTGCACCCGCTGAATTGAATGAGGGCTTGCCCTTGAAAATGATATAGTTAAGGAACCTGATAAGCTAAAACGTAATAGGTTTCTACACGAAGTGACGTCATAATCAAGCGTAAAAAATGTCACGGAGTGGGTTTTATAGACTTCTAAGCCGTACTAGGCTTATTATGTTTCCCTGACTACATCTTGAAAAGAGTTGCCCTCGGCCAGTTTGGTATGAGTTTGTAAATAATTCCTAATCAAAGGATTGAATAACTAACAAATTAACCTAACAAATTAAAAATGCCGACTATTCAACAATTAGTGCGCAAAGGGCGCCAAAAATTGATCGACAAGAGCAAGTCGCCTGCATTGGATGCCAGTCCGCAACGTCGTGGTGTGTGCGTGCGTGTTTACACGACGACCCCCAAGAAGCCTAACTCAGCTATGCGTAAGGTCGCTAGGGTTCGTCTGACCAACCAAAAGGAGGTCAACGCCTACATCCCCGGTGAGGGCCACAACCTGCAGGAACACAGCATTGTTATGATCAGAGGAGGTCGTGTTAAGGATTTGCCGGGTGTGCGTTACCACATCATCAGAGGTGCTTTGGATACCTCTGGCGTTGAAGGCCGCCGCCAACGCAGGTCTAAGTACGGTGCTAAACGACCCAAACAAGCCGCAAAGAAATAACGATTAGTCAAAACAGAAAGACTTAAAAGACATGAGAAAAGCTAAACCAAAGAAGAGAATTATCCTTCCCGACCCGAAGTACGGTGATGTGCAGGTCACGAAGTTCGTGAACAACATCATGCTCAAGGGTAAGAAGAATTTGGCTTATCAGATTTTCTACGAAGCAATGGACATCGTTGAAAGTAAGCTCAACGAAAATCCAGTTGAGGTATGGAAAAAGGCCTTGGCCAACGTTACTCCTCAAGTGGAAGTAAGAAGCCGTCGTATCGGTGGTGCTACCTTCCAGATTCCTTCAGAGATCCGTCCTGCCCGTAAGCAGAGCATCGGTATGAAGAACCTGATCGGTTATGCCCGCAAACGTCACGAGAAATCGATGGCTCTGAAGCTCGCTTCGGAAATCATGGCAGCTTACAAGGAAGAAGGTTCTGCATTCAAGAAGAAAGAAGAAATCCACAGAATGGCAGATGCCAACAAGGCATTCTCGCATTTCAGATTCTAATAGGAGAGATCAGGAATTATGCAAAACGGACAGGAAAATATGATCAACGCTCTCAGCCTGACTCGTAATATTGGCATCATGGCACACATCGACGCCGGTAAGACGACCACGACTGAGCGTATCCTCTATTATACTGGCCGTAGTCATAAGATAGGTGAAGTTCACGACGGCGCCGCCACCATGGACTGGATGGTACAGGAGCAAGAGCGTGGCATCACCATCACTTCTGCTGCAACAACGGTGTTTTGGCACCTTAACAATGAGGCTTACAAGATCAACATCATCGACACCCCCGGCCACGTCGACTTCACCGTCGAGGTGGAACGCTCGCTGCGCGTGCTTGATGGCGCCATCGCCATCTTCTGCGCCGTCGGTGGGGTGGAGCCTCAGTCGGAGACCGTGTGGCACCAAGCCAACAAATACAATGTCCCGCGTATCTGCTACGTCAACAAGATGGACCGCGCAGGCGCCGATTTCTTTAAGGTTATGGACCAAATCCGCAAGAAGCTCCACGCTACTCCCGTCGCCGTCCAGCTGCCTATCGGTGCCGAAGACGAGTTCATCGGTATCGTTGACCTGATTAGGAATAAGGCGTACGCTTGGGAAGAAACCGACAATGGCTCCGTCTACGACGAAATCGACATCCCCGAAGACATGAAGGAAATGGTTGCGAAATATCGTACCGACCTTATCGAGGGCGCTGTTGAAGACGACGAGGCTTTGTTTGAGAAATACATGGAAGACCCCGACAGCATCACCGCCGAAGAAATCATCGGCCAAATCCGCAAGGCTACGCTTGACCTTCGCATTTGCCCCGTGATGTGTGGCTCGTCGTTCAAGAACAAGTGCGTGCAGCCCCTGCTTGACGCCATCGTCAACTACCTGCCCAGCCCCTTGGACATCGACCACGTGAAGGGTATCAATCCGAAGACCGAACAAGAAGAGATCCGCAAGGCCGACCCCAAGGAGCCTTTCTGCGCCCTGGCGTTCAAGATTGCCACCGATCCTTTTGTTGGTCGTCTGTGTTTCTTCCGCGTCTATTCCGGGACTTTGAAGGCTGGTGAAATGGTTCTCAACGTGTCGACGGGCAAGCGCGAACGCATCGCCAAGATCGTTCAGATGCACGCCAACAAGCAGTTGCCCTTGGAAGAGATTTCGGCTGGCGACATCGGTGCCGCCGTCGGATTCAAGCTCATCCGCACGGGTGATACGCTTTGTGTCGAGAACAAGCCGCTGGTGCTCGAGAACATCAAGTTCCCCGAGCCCGTGGTGAACATCGCCATTGAACCCAAAGTTACAGCAGACATCGACAAGCTGGATCAGTCCTTGGCCAAGTTGGTCGAGGAAGATCCTACGCTGTTCGTGCACACCGATGAAAATTCGGGCCAGACCATATTGGCAGGTATGGGCGAATTGCACCTTGACATTATCATGGACCGCCTCAAGAGAGAGTTTGGCGTTGAAGTCAACTCCGGCCGTCCGCAGGTCGCGTACAAGGAAGCCTTTACTCAAACAATTCAGCATCGTGAAGTCTATAAAAAACAGACCGGTGGCAAGGGAAAGTTTGCCGATATCGAGTTCACTATGGGTCCAGCCGACGACGGCGTGCAGGGATTGCAGTTTGTCAACGAAGTGAAGGGTGGTGTCCTCTCTGCCGAGTTCATCCAAGCCACGGAGCGAGGCTTCAAGGGCGCCCTGTCCAACGGCGTGTTGGCAGGTTTCCCGGTCGAGAACCTCAAGGTGACCCTTACCGACGGTTCGTTCCATCCGGTGGATAGCGATGCCCTCTCGTTCGAGAGTGCAGCGCACATCGCCTTCAAGGAGGCCGGCCTGAAAGCTGGTGCCGTGTTGATGGAACCTATCATGAGAGTTGAAATACATTGCCCTGACGAGTACATTGGTGATGTCACGGGCGATTTGAACAAAAAGAGATCAATATTGCGCGAAGTCATTGCAAGCATTGGTTTCCAGACGATCAAGGCAGACGTGCCGTTGGCTGAGATGTTCGGATACATCACTCAGCTGCGCTCGCTGTCGTCGGGCCGCGCCAACTTCAACATGGAGCTGAGCCACTACGCCCCCGTCCCCGAAGCCATTGCCGATGTGGTGATCAAGAAGGCAAAAGGACTATTATTCATTTAAGCAAACAATTCAATAAATAATAATTATTGTGAGCCAGAGAATTAGAATTAAACTGAAGTCGCACGACCACAACTTGGTTGACAAGTCAGCCGAGAAGATCGTGAAAACCATTAAGGCGACTGGAGCTGTCGTTAGCGGTCCTATTCCGTTGCCGACCAACAAGAAGATCTACACCGTATTGCGCTCAACGTTCGTCCACAAGAAATCGAGAGAGCAGTTCGAGCTTTCGACCTACAAGCGTTTGCTCGACATCTACAACTCGACTTCTCAGACGATCGACGCACTGATGAAGCTGGAGCTCCCCAGCGGTGTGGAAGTAGAAATCAAATTGTAATTAAACCTATCTAGTACAACAAATTAAAAAGCTAAAGTAGCATGTCAGGATTACTAGGAAAAAAGATTGGTATGACAAGCATTTACGACGAGGCCGGAAAGATGGTTCCCGTCACTGTCATCGAGGCAGGTCCTTGCGTTGTCACCCAAGTCAGAACGATTGAGAAAGACGGTTACAGCGCTATCCAGTTAGGTTTCGACGAGAAGAAGGAGAAGAATGCCACTAAGGCCGAAATCGGGCACTTTGCCAAGGCCGGCACGACTCCCAAGAAACTGGTGCGTGAATTCTCGCGTTTCGAAGAAGGCCACAGAAAACAATTGGGCGAAACGCTCACCGTCGACGTGTTCATGGAAGGCGAATATGTTGATGTCAGCGGCATCAGCAAAGGTAAAGGCTTCCAGGGCGTAGTGAAACGTCATCATTTCAATGGCGTTGGTCAAGCAACTCACGGTCAACACAACCGTTTGAGAAAACCGGGTTCCATCGGTGCTTGCGCATATCCTTCGAGAGTGTTCAAGGGATTGCGTATGGGCGGCCAGATGGGCAACCATAAGGTGAAAGTGACGAACCTCCTCATCATGAAGGTGGTTCCCGAGAAGAATTTGTTAGTGGTGAAGGGCGCCGTTCCGGGCCATAATAACGGATATTTAATGATTGAGAGATGGAGTTAACAGTTTATAACATCAAAGGTGAAGATACTGGCCGCAAGGTTCAGCTGAATGACGACATTTACGCTATCGAACCCAACGAGCATGTCATGTATCTGGCAGTGAGACAATACCTGGCCGATCAGCGCCAAGGCACTCACAAGTCAAAGGAACGCAGCGAGTTGTCGGGCAGCACCCGCAAGCTCTTCCGTCAGAAGGGCACCGGCGGTGCACGTCGTGGCGACATCAACTCACCCCTTCTCAGAGGCGGTGCCCGCGTGTTTGGTCCCAAGCCGCGCGACTACAGCTTCAAGCTGAACAAGAAAGTGAAAGTTTTGGCCCGCAAGTCGGCCCTGTCGAGCAAGATCACTGACGAAGCCATCATGGTTATCGAGGACTTCAACTTCGAAGCCCCCAAGACCAAGCAGATGGTCCAGATCATCGACGCTTTCAAGGCCAATGGCAGCAGAAACATGTTTGTGTTCGCCGAGCCGAACAAGAACGTGGTCCTCAGCGCCAGAAACATTCAGCGTACCGAGGTTGCCCTGGCCCGCAACCTGAGCACTTATGATATTCTGAAGGCCAAGAAGATCTTCCTTACCGAGAGCGCCATCAAGCCTATCGACGAGATCCTTGGATAATGTTTAACGCTTAAAACACGAAAAGAGATGATTATCATAAAGAAACCCGTCATTACTGAAAAGATGACCGCCATCAGCGAGAAGCTGAACAGATTCGCTTTCATCGTCGACAAGAACGCCAACAAGTATCAGATCAAGGACGCCATCGAAAAGCTCTACGATGTGAAGGTTGAGGCCGTCAACACGATGAATTACGATGGAAAGAAGAAGTCACGCTACACGAAGTCGGGCGCCATCACTGGCCGCGCCGCTGCTTTCAAGAAAGCTGTCGTGACGTTGAAAGAAGGTTACACAATTGACTTTTATAGCAACATCTGATCATGGCATTAAAGAAATATAAACCAACGACACCAGGTCAGCGCTTCAAAGTGATTAGCGCTTTTGACGAGATCACGACCGACAAACCCGAGAAGTCGTTACTAAGACCTAAGAAGAGCACGGGTGGTCGTAACTCAAGTGGTGAAATGACTGTCCGCTACCGTGGCGGCGGCCATAAGAGAATGTACAGAGTCATTGACTTCAAGCGCGACAAGGATGGTATCCCGGGCGTTGTGAAGACTATTGAATACGATCCTAACCGCACGGCGCGTATCGCCCTCGTGTTCTACAAGGACGGCGAGAAGCGTTACATCATCGCCCCTGCCGGCCTGAAGGTCGGTCAGGAGATCCTCTCTGGCAAGGGCATCCAACCCAATGTGGGCAACACCCTTTACCTGAGCGAGATTCCGTTCGGTACCATTATCCACAACATCGAGCTTCGTCCTGGCCAAGGCGCCAAGATGGCCCGTAGCGCCGGTAGCTACGCTCAGCTGATGAGCCGCGACGGCAAGTATGCCATCCTCCGCATGCCCTCAGGCGAAACCCGTATGATTCTCCAAGCTTGTAAGGCTACTATCGGCAGCGTTTCGAATGCTGACCACAACCTCGAGAAGTCAGGTAAGGCTGGCCGTAGCCGTTGGCTCGGTCGTCGTCCTCACAACCGTGGTGTTGTCATGAACCCGGTCGATCACCCGATGGGTGGTGGTGAAGGTCGTGCCTCTGGCGGTCACCCTCGCTCACGCAAGGGTTTGCCGGCAAAGGGCTACAAGACCCGTTCACCGAAGGCTGCTTCGAACAAGTATATCATCGACAGAAGAAAGAAGTAATAATCAGGAAAATCGCATAAAACTATGAGTAGATCACTTAAGAAAGGTCCGTATATCCACTACAAACTCCAACAGAGAGTGATGGAAAATGTGCAAAGCGGCAAGAAGACCGTCATCAAGACCTGGTCAAGAGCATCGATGATTTCTCCTGATTTCGTCGGTCAAACGATCGCCGTCCACAATGGCAACAAGTTCATCCCGGTCTACGTGACTGAGAACATGGTTGGCCACAAGCTGGGCGAGTTCGCTCCGACCCGTATCTTCAGAGGTCATGCCGGTAGTAAAGATAAAGGTAACAAATAATGAAAGGAGCTAACAATGGGAGCAAGAAAGCATAATAGAGCAGAAGCAATTAAGGAAGCTCGCAAGAATGTCGCCATCGCTCATCTGAACGATACCCCGACATCACCCTACAAGATGCGCCTTGTGGCCGACATGATCAGAGGTCAAAAGGTGGAGTTGGCACTGCACTCGTTGCAATACTCGACTAAAGACGCCGCCAAGCCGATTTACAAGCTGCTCCGTTCGGCCATCGCCAACTGGGAAGCCAAGAACGAAGGCAAGCGCGTTGAAGACAGCAACCTTTACGTGAAAGAGATTTGGGTCGACGAAGGCCGTACGCTGAAGCGTATCCAAGCTGCCCCTCACGGACGTGCATTCCACATCCGCAAGCGCTCGAACCACGTTACGATCATTGTGGACAGCAGAATTGCTAACGAAGAATAATTGGAGAATAAAAAGATTTAAATAATGGGACAAAAAACTAATCCTATAGGTCTTAGACTGGGAGTCATCAAAGGATGGGACTCCAATTGGTTTGGCGGAAAAGACTTTTCGGCTAAGCTCGTTGAGGACGACAAGATCCGCAAGTATCTGAACGCCCGTCTCGGCAAAGCCGGCATCTCAAAGATCGCCATCGAACGTTCCTTGAAGTATGTCACTGTCACCATCTTCACCGCTCGCCCGGGTATGATCATCGGCAAGGGTGGCGAGGAAGTCGACAAGCTGAAGAAAGAACTGGTGAAGCTCACCGGCAAGGAAATCCAAATCAACATCAACGAGATCAAGAGACCTGAGCTTGACGCTTACATCGTGGCAAGCACCATTGCCAAGCAGATTGAAGGCCGCGTGTCGTATCGCCGCGCCATCAAGACCGCTTCGTTCGGCACCATGAGAATGGGCGCCGAGGGCATCAAGATCTTGATTTCGGGTCGCGTCGGAGGTGCCGAAATCGCACGTTCCGAGTCGTACAAGGAAGGTCGTATCCCGCTGCACACGCTGCGCGCCGACATCGACTACTCCTTGGTGGAAGCCCATACCTCTTATGGCCGTCTCGGCATCAAGGTGTGGATCTGTAAAGGTGAAATTTATGGCAAGCCCGAGCTGGTGCCCACCTCTGTCAACGCTCCTGCGAAGAAGCAAGGTGGTGCCCCGCGTCCTGCCGGACGTGGTCCCCGCCGTGGTGGTGAAGGCAAACGTAAATGATCGTGTTTAATCTTTAAAAGTTGACTGAATATGTTACAACCTAAAAGACAAAAATACAGAAGGCCACAGAAAGGCAAGATGAAGGGTAACGCCCACCGCGCTCACCAACTTGCTTTCGGTTCTTTTGGAATCAAGACACTTGAAGAGGCTTTGATTACTGCCCGTCAGATTGAGGCCGCCCGTCAGGCCGTCACCCGTTACATGAAGCGTGAAGGCCAAATCTGGATCCGCATTTTCCCCGACAAACCCATCACCAAGAAGCCTTTGGACGTCCGTATGGGTAAAGGTAAGGGTGATCCCGAATACTTTGTAGCTCGTGTCACTCCGGGTCACATGCTGTTTGAAGCCGAGGGTGTGCCGTTGGCCGTCGCCAAAGAGGCTCTCCGTCTCGCCGCTCAAAAGCTTCCCGTCACCACGAAGTTTGTTGTTAGAAGAGATTACGTCGAATAATTTGGAGGATAATACACAATGAAAAAGCAAGAAGCAATCAGAGAGATGAGCACCGCCGACCTGAACGACCGTTTGGACCAGGCCCGCGAGCAGCTGGTGAAGATGAGACTGAACCACGCCGTTTCGCCGCTCGACAATCCCAATCAGATCCGTGAAACTCGCAAGAACATTGCCCGTTATCTGACCGAATTGAGAAGACGTGAACTTGAAGGTAATAAATAATTAAACGACGCAGAAAAATGGAAAGAAACCTTAGAAAAGAAAGAATCGGCGTGGTCGTCAGCAACAAGATGCAGAAATCCATCGTCGTGGAAATCGAGCGTCGTGAGAAACACCCGATTTACGGTAAGTTTATCAAGAAGACGAACCGTTTTATGGCTCATGACGAGAAAGAAGAGTGCAACATCGGTGATACCGTGCGCATCATGGAAACCCGTCCGCTGAGCAAGAGAAAACATTGGAGATTAGTAGAAATTATCGAAAGGGCTAAGTAAAATGATACAACAGGAAACCAGACTCGCAGTAGCTGACAATAGCGGTGCAAAGGAAGTCCTCTGCATCAGAGTGTTGGGTGGAACGAAGAAACGTTACGCCCACACGGGCGACATCATCGTCGTCACCGTGAAAAGCGCCATCCCGAGCGGTAACGTCAAGAAGGGCACCGTCTCGAAGGCAGTCGTAGTCCGCACCAAGAAGGAAACCCGTCGTGCCGACGGTTCCTACATCCGCTTCGATGACAATGCTTGCGTGCTGCTGAACCAAGCCGGTGAACTCATCGGCACCCGTATCTTCGGGCCAGTGGCCAGAGAGTTGCGTGAAAAGCAGTTCATGAAAATAGTTTCGCTCGCTCCAGAAGTGCTTTAATTAACATTTAAAAACTGAAAGAAATGAGCAAATTACATGTAAAGAAAGGCGACACCGTTTTGGTCCTTTCAGGCAACGACAAAGGCAAGCAAGGTAAGATCCTCAGGGTCGATGTGAAGAAGAACAGAGCTATCGTCGAAGGCGTTAGAATCATCTCCAAGCACACCCGTCCCAACGCGGAACATCCTCAAGGTGGCATCATCAAGCAGGAAGCCCCTATCCACATCTCCAACCTCATGGTGGTCGACTCGACCGGCAAACCCTCGAGGATTGGGCGTAAGAAAGACGAGAACGGCAAATTGGTCCGTTATTCAAAGAAATCAGGTGAAATCATTAAGTAATCATGAACTATCAACCCAGACTTAGAGGACAATACAAGAGTGAGATCGTGCCTGCATTGATGGAAGAATTCCAATACAAGAGCGTGATGCAGGTTCCACGGCTTCTGAAAATCTCACTCAATCAGGGCATCGGCGCAGCTTTGGCCGATAAGAAACTGATCGACTACGGTATTGAGGAGATGTCCGCAATCACCGGTCAAAAAGCCGTACCTACCATTTCCAAGCACGACGTCAGTAACTTCAAACTGCGTCGTGGCAACCCGATCGGCGTTCACGTAACGCTGCGTGGCGACAAGATGTACGAGTTTCTCGAGCGCCTTGTCTGCGTGGCTCTTCCGCGTGTGCGTGACTTCAGGGGTATCAGCGACAAAGGCTTCGACGGCCGCGGCAACTACAGCTTCGGCATCACCGAGCAAATCATCTTCCCCGAAATCGATATCGAAAAGGTCGTGAAGATGAACGGTATGAACATCACCTTCGTCACTTCAGCCAAGACCGACCAAGAGGCATTGGCTTTGTTGAAACATTTTGGTCTTCCCTTTAAAAATCAAAACAAGTAAACTATGGCTAAAGAATCAATGAAAGCGCGTGAGCGCAAGAGAGCAAAGATGGTCGCGAAATATGCTGAGAAGCGTGCAGCCCTGAAGGCTGCCGGCGATTACGAAGGCCTGCAGAAACTGCCGAAGAACTCGTGCCCCGTCCGCCTGCACAACCGTTGCAAGCTCAGCGGTCGTCCGAAAGGCTATATGCGCCAGTTTGGCATTTCGCGTATTGATTTCCGTGAGATGGCCCTCAAAGGCCTCATCCCGGGCGTAAAGAAAGCTAGTTGGTAAACTATTTAAGACTTTAGAAAGATGAATACAGACCCTATAGCAGATTATCTGACTCGCATCCGCAATGCGAATAATGCCAAGCATAGAATCGTTGAGATCCCCGCTTCGAACATGAAGAAGGCCATCACGAAGATCCTCTTCGAGAAGGGCTACATCCTCAACTACAAGTTCGAAGAAGGTGAAAAGAAATCGCAGAATGTCATTAAGATCGCTCTTAAGTACCATCCTGTGACCAAGCTGCCTGCCATCACGACCATCGACCGCGTCTCGCGTCCTGGCCTGAGAAGGTATGCTGATAGTGAAAACCTGCCGCGCGTGATGAATGGCCTCGGTATCGCCATCATCTCCACCTCGCAGGGTGTGATGACCGACAAGGAAGCCCGCAAGCTCCACATCGGCGGTGAAGTGATTTGTTACGTTAGCTAAAAGAATAGGAGATAGAAAGTATGTCAAGAATTGGTAAATTGCCTATCGCCATCCCCGCTGGCGTGACGGTCGACATCAAAGACGGTGTCATCACGGTTAAAGGTAAGTTAGGTGAACTTTCGCAGAAGTTCGGCGACGCTGTCGTCCTCGAGATGGAAGACGGTCAGCTCCATGTGAAGCCCAACGAGGCTACTGCCGCTGGCAAGCCGGGCGCCATGCACGGACTCTATCGCGCCATCATCAACAACATGGTGAAGGGCGTGAGCGAAGGTTTTGAAACGGTGCAGGAATTTGTCGGTGTCGGTTACAAGGCCGAGGCCAAGGGACAAATCCTCGAAATGGCTCTGGGCTTCTCCCACAACATCTTCATGGAGATGCCTCCGGAGATTAAGATTGAAACCATCAACGAGAGAGGTAAGAACCCCATCTTGAAGATGCGTTCACACGACAAACAACTTCTTGGTCAGGTGGCCGCAAAGATCCGCTCGATGCGTAAGCCTGAACCTTATAAGGGTAAGGGTATCAAGTTCGAAGGCGAAGTCCTGAGACGTAAGGCAGGTAAGGCTGCTGGTAAGTAAAGATTAATACCTCAGTAAGAAAAGTAAGAAAATGGCTAAAACTAAAGAAGAAAGAAGACAGTTCATTAAGAAGAGCATCAGAAAGAAGATTTCTGGTACCGCCCAGCGTCCGCGCATGTCTGTCTTCAGAAGCAACAAGCAAATCTATGTGCAGCTGATTGACGACGAGGTCGGCAAGACTCTGGCTGCCGCCAGTTCCCGCGAGAACGGCATCGAAAATGAAAAGATCACGAAGACCGAACAGGCCGCTAAGGTTGGCGCTCTGATCGCCGAGAAGGCCAAGGCCGCTGGCATCGACACCGTCGTGTTCGATCGTAATGGTTATTTGTATCACGGTAGAGTGAAGTCGCTGGCCGACGCAGCTCGTAATGGAGGACTTAAATTCTAATTGTCATGGCAGAAGTTAATGTAAAAAGAGTAAAGTCTAGCGAAATCGAGTTCAAGGAACGTCTCGTTAGCATCAACCGCGTCACCAAGGTGACCAAAGGTGGTCGTACTTTCACTTTCGCAGCACTGGTTGTCGTCGGCAATGAGAACGGCGTCGTCGGTTACGGTCTTGGCAAGGCCAAGGAAGCCACCGCCGCCATCCAGAAGGGCGTTGATGACGCCAAGAAGAACCTGGTGAAGGTTCCCGTTCTGAACGGCACGCTGCCTCACGAGCAGTACGGTAAGTACAGCGGCGCCTACGTCTACATCCAACCCGCTACTCCTGGTACCGGTGTCATCGCCGGTGGTGCCATGCGTGCCGTCCTCGAGAGCGTTGGCGTGAAGAACGTGATGGCCAAGTCGAAGGGCTCCTCCAACCCCCACTCGGTGGTGAAGGCTACTTTCGACGCTCTGACCAAAATGCGCGATGCCTACACCGTCGCACAATTGAGAGGTGTGGATTTGGATACTGTGTTTAACGGATAAAACTTTTGAAACGATGAAAAAAGTAAGAATCACCCAAGTCAGAAGTGGCATCGGAAGACCACAAGATCAAAAGGACACTTTGAGGTCACTCAAACTGAGAAAGATGCACCAGTCTGTCGAGGTCGACATGGACGACCCCGTCATGGCCGGTATGGTGAATAAAATCGCCCACCTTCTCAAGATCGAAGAAATCTAATTGTTGAACTTATCAAATCTACACTACTATGGATTTAAGTAATCTCAAACCAGCAAAAGGTTCTACAAAGGAAAAGAAAAGATTAGGCCGTGGCCAAGGTTCAGGAAGAGGCGGCACGTCAACGCGCGGTCATAAGGGTGCTCAAGCACGCTCAGGCGCAAAGCGTAAGACCGGCTTCCAAGGCGGTCAGATGCCTCTCCAGCGTTTGGTTCCTAAGTTCGGTTTCAAGAACATGAATCGTATTGAGTATACCCCTGTCAATCTTGCAACTTTGCAGAAGCTTGCTGACAATGGCATTACGGTGATCACACCCGAAGTGCTTGTCGAAAACGGTGTCACCCACAAGAAGGAACTGGTTAAGATCCTCGGTCGTGGCGAATTGACTGCAAAAGTTGAAGTTAGGGCTCACGCATTTTCCGCCAAGGCTAAAGAGATGATCGAAGCCGCCGGTGGCACTTGCGACAAATACGAAACGAAATGAAAAGATTGATTGAAACCATAAGGAATATCTTCAAGATTGAGGAGCTGCGCAAACGCATCCTGTTTACCATCCTCATCATCTTGGTCTATCGCTTCGGATCGTTCGTCGTCATCCCTGGTGTTGACCCTAACCAACTGTCGATCATTCAGAAGAGCAGCGAAGGCGGCCTCCTCGGACTGTTGAACATGTTCTCGGGTGGTGCTTTCGGCAACGCCTCCATCTTCGCTCTTGGTATCATGCCTTACATCACCGCATCCATTATCATCCAATTGCTCGGCATGGCAGTGCCTTACTTCCAGCGCCTGCAAAAGGAAGGTGAGAGCGGCCGTAAGAAGCTGAACCAAATCATGCGTTACCTGACCGTGGTTATCGTGGCCGTCCAGGCTCCCGGTTATATCCGCAACATCATCGAACAGTTCAGAATGGCCGGTGCCACTACCGCTGTCACACCTTTCGATGGCTCTGCTCCTGGACCCTTCTTCTATATCTCGTCGGTCATCCTGCTTGCTGCAGGCACCCTGTTCATCATGTGGCTGGGTGAAAAGATCACGGATAGAGGTATTGGCAATGGTATCTCCCTCATCATTATGATCGGTATCATCGCCCGTCTGCCCGGTGCATTTACGGCCGAATGTGCAGCCCGCTTCAACCAAGGCGGTACGGGTCTTCTGATCCTCGTCATCGAGTTGATTGTGCTGTTCTTCGTGATGGTGGGTACTATCGCCCTCGTCCAAGGCACGCGTAAGATTCCGGTACAGTATGCCAAGCGCGTTGTGGGCAACCGCCAGTACGGTGGTGTCCGTCAATACATCCCGCTGAAGGTGAATGCTGCTGGCGTTATGCCTATCATCTTCGCCCAGGCCATCATGTTCTTGCCTGTGACCATCGCCGGTTTCAGACAGTCGGAGGCTCTGACGGGATTTGCCGCTGCTTTCACCAACATCAACGGTTTCTGGTACAACCTGGTGTTCTTCCTCATGATCATCGCCTTCACGTATTTCTATACGGCTGTTACGATGAACACCAACCAAATGGCGGAAGACATCAAGAAGAACGGTGGCTTCATTCCTGGCGTCAAGCCTGGTAAGAAGACGGCTGAATACCTCGACACCATCATGTCGCGTATCACCCTGCCTGGATCCATTTTCCTCGGCATCGTGGCCATCATGCCTGCCATCGTTGCTTCGCTCATGAATGTCACCACGGGATTCTCCCACTTCTATGGCGGAACCTCGCTGCTGATTCTTGTGGGTGTTGTGCTCGACACCTTGCAGCAGATCGAAAGCCACCTCTTGATGCACCACTATGATGGTCTGACAAAGACCGGACGTATCAAGGGCCGCGTTGGCAGAATGTAATTGTGAAAGTCCTTCGCCCTATGGAAAGGCTAGCCAAACTTTCGGGAAACCTTCGGAACCTGCCGAAGGTTCCCCGAAATGATGGTAGAGTAAGAAGACAAAACGGTGAGAATGAAGAAATTTCATAAAAATCACCTCCAATTGGAAAAGATTTCTTACTTTTGCAGCCCGAAAATCCGCCGAAATAGGGTGGGGAATGGAGTAAATAACTAAGTAATAAGTATTTGAAAGCGTAAAGTATGGTTAAACAAATGTCAATAGAACAGGAAGGCACCGTAGTGGAAGCATTGGGTAATGCCATGTTTCGTGTCGAGTTGGAGAACGGCTTGGTGATCATCGCCACCATCTCCGGCAAGATGCGCATGCACTATATCAAGATTCTGCCTGGCGACAAAGTCAAGCTGGAGATGTCTCCCTATGATTTGACAAAGGGCCGTATCACCTTCAGATACAAGAGTTAACTACAAAAGTATATTTGAAATGAAAGTTCAAGCATCTGTAAAGAAAAGATCTGCCGACTGCATCATCGTGAAGCGCAAGGGCAGAGTGTATGTGATTAATAAGAAGAACCCTAAGGAGAATCAGCGTCAGGGTTAATCTTGGTCGAAAATTTTAAACTAAAGTAATAAGATAATATGGCAAGAATCGCTGGTGTAGATATCCCGAGCAACAAGGCCGGTGAGATCTCATTAACCTACATTTACGGCATTGGCAGGTCGCTGTCGAAGGAAATCCTGAAGAAGGCTGGCGTTGAGCCCGCAAAGAAAGTGCAGGACTGGACCGACGACGAGCAGAAGATTGTTCGTGACATTATCGCCGAACAGTACAAGACCGAAGGTGAACTTCGCGGTGAAGTTCAGATGAACATTAAGCGTTTGATGGATATCGGTTGCTACAGAGGTGTCCGTCATCGTGCTGGTTTGCCCGTCCGCGGACAAAGCACCAAGAACAACGCACGTACCCGTAAGGGCCGTAAAAAGACTGTCGCTAACAAGAAGAAAGCTACCAAGTAATAGGTAGTTGGATCATATCTAATTATTAAAACCACACAATTAAAAAATGGCAAAAAACAACAAAGTTACGAAGAAACGTGTTGTGAAGATCGAGGCAACGGGAATGGCTTTCGTGAAGGCTTCTTTCAACAATGTCATCGTTTCTCTGACTAACAATGAAGGACAAGTCATTTCTTGGGCATCAGCAGGTAAAATGGGCTTTAAGGGCTCAAAGAAGAACACACCATACGCTGCTCAGATGGCTGCTGAAGAGTGCGCCAAGACTGCCTATGACTTGGGATTACGCAAAGTTAAAGTTTATGTGAAGGGACCTGGTTCAGGACGTGAATCTGCCATTCGTGCCATCCACTCGATGGGCGTTGAAGTGACCGAGATCATCGACGTCACCCCGCTGCCGCACAACGGATGCCGTCCTCCAAAACGTAGAAGAGTGTAAAACAATTAAAAAACTTGAATTATGGCTAGATATACAGGTCCAAAAACGAAGATCGCTCGTAAGTTTGGTGAACCCATCTTCGGTTCCGATAAGTACTTCGAAAAGAGAAATTATCCTCCTGGAATGCATGGCGCCAACAGCAGAAGAAAGAAAGTCTCGGAATACGGCACCCAGCTGAAGGAGAAGCAAAAGGCTAAATATACCTACGGAGTTCTCGAGAGACAATTCCGCAAGACCTTCGAGCACGCCCGCCGTAAGGAAGGCGTCACAGGTTTGATCCTTATGCAACTTCTGGAATCACGCCTTGACAATGTGGTCTACCGTCTGGGTATTGCTCCCACTCGCGCCGCCGCCCGTCAGCTCGTGAACCATCGTCATATCGTCGTCAACGGCAGTGTCCTCAGCATTCCGTCCTACTTCGTGAAGGTTGGTGATGTTGTCGGCGTTCGTGAAAAGTCAAAGAGCTTGGAAGTCGTCACCAATTCCTTGGAAGGCCGTCAGGGCAGCAACTTTGCCTGGCTGGAATGGGATTCGGAAAAGATGTGCGGCAAGTTCATGAACTATCCGGCTCGTGAAGAGATCCCGGAGAACATCAACGAACAGCTCATCGTCGAATTGTATTCTAAGTAATTGTTGATTGTTAACCTGGTAAAAAATAAAATTATGGCAATATTAGCGTTTCAAAAACCCGATGAGGTTATCATGGTTGAAGGCTCCGACACCAAAGGCGTTTTCGAGTTTCGACCTCTAGAACCAGGTTTCGGCATCACCATTGGTAATGCGCTTAGAAGAATCCTGTTGTCTTCGCTTGAAGGCTTCGCTATTACTTCTATCCACATCGACGGCGTTACCCACGAATTCGCCTCCATCGACGGCGTTATTGAAGATGTCGCCGACATGGTCTTGAATTTCAAACAAGTCCGCCTCAAACAAGTTGTTCCCACCGAAATGCACGAGAAGGTCAGCTTCACCATCACAGGCCAAGAGCAATTCAAGGCTGGTGATATCAACAAGTACCTCTGCTCCTTCCAAGTGCTCAATCCGGATCTCGTCATCTGCAACCTTGAGCCTTCCGTGAAGCTCAACATCGAGCTGACCATCAACAAGGGTAGAGGCTATGTGCCTGCCGACGAGAACAAGGTTGCCGGTGCCCCTGTCGACACCATCGCCATCGACTCCATCTACACGCCCATTCGCAACGTGAGCTACAAGGTGGAAAACTGGCGTGTCGAACAGAAGACCGACTACGAAAAGCTTGTCATCGAAATCGATACCGATGGTTCGATCAATCCTAAAGATGCTTTGAAAGAAGCCGCAAAGATCCTCATCTATCACTTCATGCTCTTCTCCGACGAGAACATCAACCTCGTTCCCGACGAAAAGACCGTGACCGAAGACTTTGATGAAGGTTCGTTGCATATCCGTCAGCTCCTCAAGACCAAGCTTGTCGACCTCGACCTTTCGGTCCGTGCGTTGAACTGCTTGAAAGCTGCTGAGGTTGAAACGCTTGGTGAACTGGTTGCCTTCAACAAGGCCGACCTCCTTAAGTTCCGCAACTTCGGTAAGAAGTCGCTCACCGAACTTGATGAGTTGGTCAGAAGCAAAGGCCTCGAGTTCGGTATGAATGTCAGCAAATATAAATTAGATAAGGAATAAGAAAGATGAGACACAATAAGAAATTCAATCACTTGGGAAGAAAAAGCGCTCACCGTAAGGCTATGCTTTCGAACATGGCTTCTTCGCTGATTCTGAACAAACGCATCATCACCACGACGGCCAAGGCCAAGGCGCTGCGCGTCTATGTCGAGCCTCTGATCACCAAGGCAAAGCCTGAGAACAACGCCACCACCGAGACCGGTTCGAGCAACCGCAGAATCGTTTTTGCCGAGCTGCAAAACAAGTTTGCTGTGACCGAGCTGTTCCGTGAAGTGGGCCCGAAAGTGGCTTCTCGCCCCGGTGGCTATACGAGAATCATCCGTATGCCTGAGAATCGTAAAGGCGATGCCGCTGAGATGGCTCTGATGGAACTCGTCGACTACAACGAGGTCTACACCCGCGAGGGTCAAAAGCCTGCTAAGGCTAAGAGCACCCGCAGAAGCAGCAAGAAGGCTGCTCCTAAGGCTGAGGCTCCTGCTGAAGCTCCTTCCGAGGCTCCCGCTGAAGAGACGAAAGAGTAATGTTTTTTCAATACAGATGGAGAAGGCTGTCCGTTTTGGACAGCCTTTTTTTGTTTTTGCCTATGAAAATGCGCTTTTCTGGTGTTTTTTTTGAAAATATTTGAAAAAATAGGTAATTTTACCTATGGTTGTGTTGCTTTTTATTTCTAATTTTGCGGAAGAGAATCATAGAAACACTCAAATAAAACCTTATTATTAACTTAAAAAATCAAACATCATGAAGAAAAACATTTTCAGCACAATGGGTAAAACCCTCATGATCGCCCTTTTGGGTATCAGTTTAGTGAGTTTCTCGGGCTGCACGAAAGATCCTGTCGATCCGACTCCAGATCCAACGCCTTCTCCTACTCCTGGCCCCAATCCTGATCCTACACCTGGCCCTTCCACCTCTGGTGACTCTTGGGCCTATCTCCTCAATGAGACCCAGCATGATGCTGTTGTCAACGGCAACACTTTGACCTATGGCGACCACACCTACACTGTGAGCGGTGAAATTACTTACGACCAAACTTATTATGACACACCTACTGCTTTCGTGACCTTCACCAACATCCCTTCGGGTGTCACCGAATTCAAGGCTGTGTATGACAACTTGCTCGGTTTGTCGCCTCAAGGTGCTGCTGCCATGGTGCCCATGGCCATTGAAATCTACGCCCGTGATGCCAATGTGGGTGAACAGTGCTTCAATGTGCTCTGCAACAGCTCTTCAACCGTTGCTGGTATTGTGCGTATCCTGAAAAGCAAGTTCAACTATACGCAGTACAGCCCTGAGAACGACCCGTATGTCCAACGTTATTTGCCGGCCGCTTTGCTGAAAGGCGCTACCTACACCAACGGTTACAAGCCTGAAGAACCCTACACGGTCAAAATGAGTGGCAACCCCAATGGTATCCAAGACGCTCCTCTGACTGGCGGCACTGTGCACTATACTTACATCTTGACCGATGGCGGTTGGGACTCTTTCCAACGTGGAGTTGAGATCTTCCAACCCTATGGATCCAATAAATATCAGGTGTTCAACTGCCCTTCCACCTACACGCAGTGCAGAAACATCCAAAACGGTCCTTGGCAAGGTCTGAAGTAATTGAATCGAGTCAATACACACAAAAGGGACGAGGTTTCTCGTCCCTTTCTTTTTGTGTTATAGCCACAAAAAAAGCCGCTCAATTGAGCGGCTTTTTTCTTCTCGGATAACCGAATCTTAGTTCTCAGCCTTCACATTGTCCATGCCAACCTGGACGGCCTGCATGTTCAGCGGGATGAGCTTGTGGGCGCGCTCTGGCAGGGAGTGACGCAGACCCTCTTCGACGTTCTTGTTGTCGATGATGGGACGCAGCTTCAGGAAAGCACCCAAAATGATCATGTTGAACACCTTGCTGTTGCCCATATCGGAGGCCAGTTGTGCGCCTTCGATGCTGTAGATGTGAATGTCCTTACGGGTGGGTTTGTGGGTGATGCCGTTGGGATCATAGAGCAGATAGCCACCGGGCTTCACCTTGTCTTCAAACTTGTCGAGTGACTGCTGATTCAGAATGACGGCAGTGTCGAAAGCGTTGAGGATGGGGGAGCACACGCGCTCGTCGCTAACGATGACGGTCACATTGGCCGTGCCGCCACGCATCTCCGGGCCGTATGAAGGCATCCAGCTGACTTCCTTGTCCTGCATGATACCACTGTAAGCAAGGATCTTACCCATTGACAAGACACCTTGTCCGCCGAAACCGGCTATAATAATTTCTTCTGTCATTGCTTTGTCGTTTTTAGTTATTTCTTAATCAGCTCGAAATTGTCCTTGAGGTCGCCCAAAGGATAGACGGGCAGCATGTTGTCTTGCAACCACTTGTTGGCGTCGACGGCGCTCATCTTCCAGTTGGAGTTGCAGTTCGAAACGATTTCAACGAAGTTGACACCGTTCTTGTTCTCAATCTGGTTCTGGAAAGCCTTCTTGATGGCTTTCTTGGCGTTACGCACAGCGGCGGGGCTGAATACAGCCTGACGGGTGACGTAGCGGGTGCCAGGAAGTTGGGCCAACAGTTGGGTGATCTGGAGCGGGAAACCGTTGTTAGGTGTTCCGTCGGGCCACTGAGGCATACGGCCGTAAGGCGTGGTGGCGGTCTTCATGCCCACGAGGGTAGTAGGAGCCATCTGGCCACCGGTCATGCCGTAGATGCCGTTGTTGACGAAAATCATGGTGATGTTCTCACCACGGTTGCAGGTGTGGATGGTCTCGCAGGTACCGATGGCAGCGAGGTCACCGTCGCCTTGGTAGGAGAACACGACCTTGTCGGGCCACACGCGCTTGATACCCGTGGCGCACGCCGGGGCGCGGCCGTGGGCAGCCTCGACGAAGTCGACGTCGAAGTAGTCGTAAGCCATAACGGCGCAACCCACAGGGGAGACACCGATGGTACGGTCGTCAACGCCGAGCTCTTCGAGCACTTCAGCGATGATGCGGTGCACAGTGCCGTGACCGCAGCCGGGGCAGTAGTGGAAAGGTTTTTCCGTCAGCAGCTTTGATTTTTCGTAAACCAAGTTTTCAGGCTGGATGATATCTTGTAATGTGATTTCTGCCATTGTCTTATTCTCCTATAATTTGTTTCTTCATAGCTTCGAGAACTTCTTCCGGGGTGTGGATGATGCCACCGACGCGGCCAAAGTGTTCGGCCTTGGCGCGGCCATTGCAAGCCAGCAGCACGTCTTCGATCATCTGACCGCAGCTCAATTCAACAGAGAGGAATCCCTTGACGCCCTTGTCGATGAGACTTTGGATAGCCTTGGTGGGGTAGGGCCACAGGGTGATGGGACGGAGCAGACCGACCTTCAGGCCTTCGGCGCGACCGAGTTGCACCGACTTCTGGGCGATACGGGCGCTGGAGCCGTATGCGACGAACACGTAGTCGGCATCGTCGCAGTCGATCATTTCGTAGCGGACTTCATTCTTGGTCACTTCGTCATACTTGCGTTGCAAGGCACGGTTGTGCTCTTCCATGCGGGCGGAGTCAAGGTCCAAGGAGGTGATGACGCGGTGTTGCGTGCCACGCTTGCGGCCTGTCAAAGCCCAAGGATACTTGGCTTTGATTTCCTCTTCGGTCATACGGGCCTTCTGCTCGGGCAGGACGACCTTTTCCATCATCTGGCCGATGGCACCGTCGGAGAGGATGCACACTGCCATACGATACTTGAAGGCGAGGTCGAAGCCCAGCGGCACGAAGTCGGCCATTTCCTGGACGGAAGCGGGGGCGAGGACGATGTTACGATAGTCGCCATTGCCGCCACCCTTGGTGTTTTGGAAATAGTCGGCCTGTGAGGGCTGGATGGTACCCAGACCCGGGCCGCCGCGAACGACGTCGGCGAAGACGCAAGGCACCTCGGCACCTGCGATGTAGGCCAAACCTTCCTGTTTCAGGCACACGCCCGGGCTAGAGGAGGAGGTCATGACATGCTTACCGGCTGCACCAGCGGCATACACCATGTTGATGGCTGCCAATTCACTTTCAGCTTGAAGAACGACCATACCGGTGCGTTCATAAGGGTTCTGTTCCGACAGATACTCGATCACTTCCGACTGGGGGGTGATAGGATATCCGAAATAAGCATCGGCGCCGCAGCGGATGGCGGCTTCGGCCAATGCCTCGTTACCCTTCATCAGTTTTAATTCTCCCATTATGTAAGATTTTTTGATTTGTTAGACAATAGGTTTTGATTACAGGGCTTTCTTGTAAACCTTGATGACGCCGTCGGGGCAGGTGATGCCGCAGCTAGCGCAGCCGATGCAGGCTTCGGGGTTCGCCATGAAGGCGTAATTGTAACCTTTTCCGTTTACTTCTTTTGCCAATTCGATGACACCGCAGGGGCAGGCCGTGATGCACACGCCACAGCCTTTGCAACGCTCAGTGTCAACTACGATGGCTCCTCTGAATTTTGCCATATTGATTAAGATTTAGGATTTGTTGTGTCTTTAAATAATGAGCCACGAAATTAGGGAATTTTAGGCAAACATTGTTCGTCTTTTCGTTTTATTTCTTGGTTTATCGTTAATTTAGATTGATTATAAACAAAACCGCTGGTTTTTGTTTGTTCAATAAAAAAATAGAGACGCAAGCATTGCGTCTCTACATTTCAATTCTTTTAATTCTTCACTCACTTTACGGGATGGTCCATAGCGAAGGCCTTCAATCTCTCCGCCAGAATCGGGATCTCTTCGCGCTGAATCAGCGAGGTGCAGGCGCGGACGCCTTGCTTGGTGCTGCCGCAGGTGTCCAATGAGATGCCAGAAACACCGTAATACAGCATTTCTTCCACGAGGTCGGCTCCTGTGAAACCAGGATAGCAGTAGGTGAAATAGAAACCATCGGCGATGGGCTCGCCGCAGTCCTCATCGTAGGTGATGTAGAAGCCGTTGTCGATGAAGGCTTTCTTCATCAACTTTGCCTTGCGGCCGTATTCCAACACATCCTCGCGATAGTTATAGGTACCGTCGTTCACAGCTTTCAGCACGGCGGCCAAAGCATGTTGTGCCGAGTGTGAAGTGCCAGAACTCAGCGGATGCAAGGCACCGAAGAGGATGGCGCGCAAGAAGACTTCCTGTCCGCAGAAGGCCTTCAGGTCGGGGAAGTGGTGCTGAGCCAGCTTGTCGCTGATGCCAAGGATGGCGCAACGCTCGCCGGCGTAGCTGAAGGCTTTCGAGCTGGAGATCATCAGGATGTAGTAGTCGGTGTATTTGCCCACGGTGGGTTGGAACGGGGCCTCGCCCGGATGGCTGTAGTCCTTGCGGAAGTCCATGCCGAAATAGGCGAGGTCTTCCATGACGATGACGTTGTACTTGTTGGTCAGTTCGCCGATGATGCGCAACTCCTCGTCGGTGAGGCACACCCATGTCGGGTTGTTGGGGTTGGAGTAGAGCAGGCTGTGGATGTTGCCTTTGCTCAGGGTTTCTTCGAGTTTGGCGCGCAGCTTCTCGCCACGGTATTCGTAGATGTCGAAATGCTCCATCGGGATGCCGAGTACCTTGTTTTGGAACTTGTGGACGGGGAAACCGGGGTCGATGAAGAGCATGGTGTTTTTCTTCGCGTCGGAATGTCCGGCAATCATAAACGAGGCGAAAGCTCCCTGCATGGAACCGACGGTGGGCACGCAGTTGGCGGGGGCGACATCGAGGTCAAGGAAGTTCTTGATGAAACGCGATGCCTCTTTCTTTAAAATAGGTGCGCCATCGATGGGCGGATAGTTGGCAGCCACACCGTTTTGCAAGGCCTTGATCTGGGCTTCCACGCCAGCGCGGGCGGCGGGCAGACCAGGGTTGCCTAACTCCATGTGGATGAATTTCTTGCCGCAGGCAGCTTCGAGGTCGAAGGCTAACTTGTTGATTTCGCGGATGCCAGCTCTTCCGATGCTCGGCAGACCACTATCTGCAAAGAGTTTCTTCGCTAAATCTTGGGGTACAATATTGTGTTGCATCATATCTGTTTTGGTTTGTTTTGCTCTTTTTAATTGGAACGGCAAAGATAGGAAATTATTTGAGACGTGCAAAAATAAAATGATTAAGTCTTTACCGTGGTAAATGTAGTTTTCTTATTTTTGCGCTTGCAAACCTCACCGGAGACTATCGCGCTGCAAATATTAGGTTTGTCCTTTGATAGCATATCATTTAATTCCAAATACTGATGAAAAAGCAATTGTTACTTGCCTTAGCCCTGATGATGGGCTTCGCGCCCGTCAAGGCACAAGATGAAAAGAAAGAAGAAGGATTCCAGTTTACTACAATCAAGGAAATTCCAATCACGGCCGTTCGCGACCAACATCGCTCTTCCACTTGCTGGGCCCATTCCGGCATTGCCCTTATGGAAGCCGAAGCGCTCCGCATCAAGGGCGTTGACGTCGACCTCTCCGAGATGTATGTTGTCAGCCATTCCATGATGGATCGTGCCGAAAAATATGTCCGTCTACACGGCAACGCCAGCTGGGCACCAGGCGGTAAGTGCGGCGACGTGCTTTACTGCTTGGAACACTATGGCTTCGTCCGTCAGGAAGACATGCCTGGCAACCGTTATGGCGGAACCTTGCCCAATCACACCGAACTCGACCTCGTGGCCACAGGCTATGTGAAAGCCCTTGCCAAAAGTGACATCAGCAAACTCAGCCCCGTGTGGAAAGAAGGCTTGCAAGGCATTTACGATGCCTATCTTGGAAAATATCCTGAAAAGGTGAATGGCATGACGCCACAGGAATATGCCAAGTCGTTGGGCCTCGAAGCCGACAACTACATCACACTCACCTCTTTCACGCATCACCCTTTCTATGCGCCTTTTGCACTTGAGATCGAAGACAATTGGCGTGGCTGCCCCTATTATAACCTGCCTATCGACGAACTGATGGAGGTCATGCAATATGCCATCGACAAAGGCTACACCTTCCAATGGAGTGCCGATGTCAGCGAGCAAGGCTTCACCCGCGATGGCATTGCCGTCTGCCCCGATGCCGAGAAGGCGGCCGAACTCTCAGGCTCCGACATGGCACATTGGTTGGGCATGTCGGCGTCAAATCGTCGCAACGAACTGACATCCAAGCCAATGCCAGAGATTGAAGTCACACAAGAGATGCGTCAGGAAGCCTTTGATAATTGGGAGACTGGCGACGACCACGGTCTGCTCATCTTCGGCAAGGCCAAAGACCAAAACGGCAAGGAATACTTCATGGGCAAGAACTCGTGGGGCGACAGTGGCAAATACCACGGCATCTGGTACGTCTCTGAGACTTTCGCCAAATACAAGACCATGAACATCGTCCTGCACAAGGACGCACTTCCTAAGAACATCGCCAAGAAACTCGGTGTGAAATGACACGCTATAGAAGCGCTACATAAAACGCAAAACCCGCTGAAACCAGCGGGTTTTGTTGTTGGTGGGACGTACTGGACTCGAACCAGTGACCTCTGCCGTGTGAAGGCAGCGCTCTAAACCAACTGGGCTAACGTCCCGATAACCGTTTGGGGTTTAGAAAAGAGACGCATTCAATGCGTCTCTACTGTGGGGCGAACAAGGATCGAACTTGTGACCTCATGCCTGTCAAGCATGCGCTCTAAACCAACTGAGCTACCGTCCCAAATGCGGGTGCAAAAATACGGCTTTTTCCGAAACTGACAAGTTTTTTTCTTCCTTTTTTTGAAAAAATTCTATCTTTGTGCAATCAAATCTATTCGTTATGAAGTTTAAATACTTATTAGTCAGTTTGTTCCTTGTTCTAGGAACCCTGTCGGCTTCGGCCCAAGAGAAGAAGAATTTCGATTTGGAAGACCTTTACATGCGCCCAACATTCTATGCCAAGAGTGTGCGCGGCATGAACTCGATGAAGGATGGCAAGACCTACGCCTCTTTCGAGAAAGGCCAACTCAACATCTACAATTACAAGACGGGCAAATTGGAGAAGACTTTGTTTGGCATTACTGACCTCACCATGCATCCCGATTCGCTGCCTATTGGCTTGCAGAACTATGAGTTGAGCGATAATGAGGATAAGATGTTGTGTCTTACTGATATGGAGAGCATTTATCGTCATTCTTTCCACGCCAATTATTATGTATACGATTTCGCCACCAAAACCTTACAGCCGCTTTCAAAGAACGGTAAGCAGCGTCTGGCTACTTTCTCGCCTGATGCTACCAAGGTGGCTTTTATGCGCGACAACAACCTTTTCATCAAGGACCTGAAGACAGGGGAGGAGAAGCAATTTACCAACGACGGTCTTTATAACCATATCATCAATGGCGCTCCCGATTGGGTCTATGAGGAGGAATTCAGCTTCTCGCAAGGTTTTTATTGGTCGCCCGACAGCAAGAAGATCGCTTTCATGAAATTTGATGAGAGCAACGTGCGCGAGTTCCAGATGGAGGAGTTCGAAGGCCTCTATCCCGATTGGTACAGCTTCAAGTATCCCAAGGCTGGCGAGGACAACTCCATCGTCGAAATCTATGTCTACAACCTCGAAAACGGTAAGACCGTGAAGATGGATACGGGCAAGGAAACCGATATCTACCTGCCCCGCATCGCTTGGACGAAGGATGCCAATGTGCTGGCCATCCAACGCCTCAACCGTCATCAGAATCATCTGGAGATTTTGGCCGCCGATGCCACCACGGGCAAGAGCCGTGTGTTCTACGACGATACCAACGAATACTACATCGACATCACCGACGACTGGCATTTCCTTGAGGATGGCAAGCGCTTCTTGATGACTTCCGAGAGAAGTGGCTACAACCACATCTATCTTTACAATCTGGATGGTACTTTGGTGAAGCAACTCACCGACGGTCCTTGGGATGTGACTTCGGTGTACGGCTTCGATGGCAAGGAAGTGTATTTCCAAGCGGCAAAGAACACTCCAGTCGACCGTCAGATATATGCCGTCAACCTGAAAGGCCAAATGCGCGAGGTGATTGGCCGTCCCGGCACCAACAATGCCACTTTCAGCAACGACTTCAGCTACCTTATTAATATAAACAGTACCATTAGTCAGCCGCGCCAATTTGAGCTTTATACCAACAAGGGCAAGTTGGTGCGTGTGCTTGAGGACAACCATGAGTTCGCTGAAAAGCTGAAGACCTTCAACCTCGGCGAGAAGAAACTCATGAAGATCAGCGACCCCGCTTTCGTGCTTCCCGATGGAACGCAAGTCGACGTGGACGCTTGGCAGATATTGCCTCCCGACTTCGATCCCGCAAAGAAATACCCCGTGTTGATTTACGTGTATGGTGGTCCTGGTCATCAGACGGTCAACAATTCATGGGCCGACAGCGACTATTGGTGGATGCAGTTGCTGGCACAGCACGGCATCATCAGCGTGTCCATCAACAACCGCGGTAGCGGCGCCCAAGGCGAGGTGTTCAAGAAGATGACTTACCTTCAACTGGGTAAATATGAGACCGAGGACATGATTACCTTGGCCAAGTACATGGCCAAGCAACCATACGTGGATGCTGATCGTATCGGTATCTACGGCTGGAGTTACGGTGGCTTCATGGCCGCCAATGGCATCACCAAGGGCGCCGATGTCATCAGCACGGCTGTTTCGGTGGCTCCTGTGACCAATTGGCGTTACTACGACAATGTCTACACTGAGCGTTTCATGCGCACGCCTCAGGAGAACCCCGATGGCTACGACCTCAATTCACCCGTCCACAACACGGCGATGATCAAGGGCAACTACCTGCTCTGCCATGGCAGCGGCGACGACAATGTCCACTACCAGAACGCCATGGAACTCATGAAGGCCATGATTTCTAATGGCAAGCAGTTCGAGTTGATGATTTATCCCAACAAGAACCACGGCATCTACGGTGGTTACGAATATGGTAGCGGCGAATGCCGTATGCACCTCTTCAACAAGATCGACAACTTCTTGTTTGAACACTTGTTGGGAGAATAAAACCATCTCGTAAGAAGGACAAAAAAAGCGAGCGACAAACGTCGCTCGCCTTTTTTGTTGTCTGTAAACCTCAAATTATAAGGTGAAGCCAAGGCCAACGAAAAGGCCATTCGTCTTTAAAGTAACACTGTCGCTCGAGTTGAGGTCAAGCAGGCCGAGACGATAGCCACCAAACAGATTGAATTGGTTGAACTTTACATCGGCGCCAAACACGGCGTAGAGGTTGAAGCGGTTCATTCTGCTGTTGTCGCCATACCAGTCGGAAGTGCTAGTGCTGCTGCCAACAGAGACTTTTGTGTTGCCAGCCAGGGCCAATGATACCATAGGACCAACGAAAGGCGTGATCGTAATATCGCGGTTAACGCCGATGCCATAGTTGAACAGAATCGGAACATCGACCAGGAATTGGCTGTTCTTGGTGGTGGTGGTCACTCCCAAAATGGTGTTCGACTCGCTCTTAGTGTTCATACGGAATTGGGCGCCAGCGGCAACGCCAATGCCTTTAGAAAGGCCGAAGTTCTGGGTGAATCCGGCAAAGAAGCCTTGATAATTGGTGCTGGTGCTGCCCGAAACGAAGGACTCAGGAGCATAACCTGCATAGATCGTTGATTGTGCCTGCACATTTCCGGCAACGAACATGGCGGCTACGAGAGCCACGATTGCTAATACTTTCTTCATAGTGTAATGATTTAAGTTGTTAGATATTAGGTTGTTATTTCGTTTTCTTTAATACTGGTAATGCTTGGTTTGTCTTGTTTTCAACTGCAAAAGTACGGCTTTTTGGCGTAATACTGTTCGTTTTGGGGCAAAAAAAGCGATTCCATAATGATTAACATGTTTGTTTTCTTTGTACTTTTGTCCCATTAACCCATAAACTTATTATCATGAGAAAACAATTACTCGTTCTTTCTCTTTCGGCACTCATGCTTTTCGGGTGCGGAGGAAACCATCAACAACAGCAAACAACGAATACGGACGCGGCGGAAATTAAAGAGGAGGTCCATGAGGCACCCGTACTGCCTGTCTATGTGCTATCCGATCAGTATGGAGAGCGTTTCCTGTTGCAAACGTATTTTGACGATGGTGAAACGCCCCAACCTAACGATAGTCTGAAAAACTACAAGTACATCATCTATGACGACAAGTACTACACTGTGAGTTTCAAAGGCGTTCAGCTGGGAGACAAAGAGAAAAACAGCGGCCGTGACACCTATTATAATTTTGACAACCTTTCGGGGTGGCTCTATGAGATGCAAGAAGGGAAACTGTTGGAAAATCCAGAGAATGAATACGATGCCATTTGGGATGCCGCGCTGTTGGTGGACGAGAACTACAAAAACACCTCCACCATACTCGATTTGAAAAACCGGGAAAACGGGATGACCAAAGTGGTAGCCTTGTCGGATGATCTCCAAAAAGCTTTTGAAAACAAATACGGAAGGAAGATCATGACTAGCTGCGCTTCGGCGGTTTTTGGTGACAACAGCGAATACCAACTGGTCAACGTTCAGTTTGAGAACAAAGGTGATGACGCTTTGGGCGTTACTGCCTTGGTTGAAAACGGCGAGATCAAGGCGGTGAAGGAATTCCCTGCAAAGTATGACGAAACATCAACGTGGCGGGTAGACGATGGAGGAGAGTTTTATGGTCTTTGGGCCAATCTAATCGCCATGGAAGATGGGACCTTGACAATATACACATCCAACAGCGGCGAAGAAAGCTGCAATTACCAGAATTATGTGGTCAAAGGCGATGCGCTTTGCGAAGGAAACATCACGGCTAGCTATTATCATTTCCCAGAGTGAAATAAAGCCAAATGAATTAATTGACGCACTATTTTAAGAGATTTATGAAACAACTGATTGTCCTTTTTCTCCCGCTCTTCCTGCTTTTTGCATGTGGCCGTAATATTGGGAACATGGCTCTAAGTACTCCAGAAAAAACAGTGACCGAGGCAAAATCTCAACCCGAGGAAACCAAAGAGAATAGCATGCCAGTGTGCGATATGCAGTTGGTTTGGGATCAAATTGAGAAAATGCCTTTGGACGAGGAGGCTGAAACCAACAGCAGCTTCACCATCGAACCTCATTACATCAGCTATGAGTTGGGCGTGTACCATCACCGCGATCGTAAGATTGTAAGCTTCTTTGATGGAACCTTGTTCAAGGTCTTAGATGTGTACAACTATGAGCATATCTATGACGACGAGATCCAGAACGAGTCGCATCACATCAAGGAATACCTCTTCAAGGACGGCAAACTCACTGAAAGTGAGTTACAGGATGAATTGAATGGTTTCAAGGAAGCCTATTTCGATGAAGATGATTTGGTTGCCATTGATGAAGAAGGCAACCGTACGGTTTTCTTCTGGAATGGGAAAAAGATGGAAAAGAAGGAATAAGCTTTATTCTTCTCTTGGTTCGACATGCACGACCACGTGGGTTTCTTCACCATAGCGTTGTCGTAGCAAGGCTTCTGCTTCTGAGGCTTTGTCGTGGGCTTCATTTAGGCTGATGTTACCATCCATCAGGATGTGCAACTCTATGGCGTAATGGTTGCCGATGCGTCGTGTGCGCAGGTCATGCGGCTCTTCAACGCCAGGCACTCCTGCCACTATTTTCAGGATTTCCTCTTCCACTTCGTCGGGCAGCGATTGTTCCATCAGGTCGCCGATGCCGTTTTTGAGCAGGTCGAAGGCCACTTTGACAATGAAAGCGCCCACGGCTACTGAGGCGACAGGGTCGAGGATGGTCCAACGCTCACCAAGGAAGATGGCACCGCCGATGCCCACCGCTGTGCCGATGGACGACAGCGCATCGCTGCGATGGTGCCAGGCGTTGGCTTCGACAGCCTTCGAGTTCAACTTTTTCGCTTTAATGATGGAGTAACGGTAAACACCCTCTTTCAGCACGATGGATACGATGGCGGCCCAGAAGGCTAGTTTTCCAGGAGCTTCGAGTGCCTCGCCATTGGCCCAGGCTGCAATCTTAATCGCACCTTTCACGATGATGCTGACGGCCACGGCCATCAAGGCAAGTCCGATGATGGTCAATGCCAAGGTCTCGTATTTGCCATGGCCGTAGTCGTGCGACTTGTCCTGAGGTTTGTTGCTGATCTTGACAAAGACCAACACAATGATGTCCGTCACAAAGTCGGAAAGCGAATGAACGGCATCGGCAATCATGGCTGAGCTGTGTCCCACGATGCCTGCCATAAATTTGAAAAGCAGCAGGATGACGTTCACGACTCCACCGACGAGGGTCACTTTGTAGATTTCCTTTTCTCTAGTTGACGTTTCCATTGGCTGTTCACTCCATTGAATCGCGATTTGGGCTGCAAATGTAATGGTTTTGTCAAAACAATTGGCTATTTTTGCCGTCAGAATCTTTAATGTCAGGAAACATGACGATGAAAAAACGTCGTTGGGGCAAACTCTTTGTCATAGGGTTTCTTTTGGTGCTGATGGTAGGCGGTGGCCTGATCGGCGTCTGCAATGCAGTCGTGAAACACTATGCCAAGGGGAGGTTGTTTGCAGATGTAAGTGCGGTCCCCTATCGTAAGGTTGGTTTGGTGCTGGGGACGGTGCCCATCGTTCAAGACCACCAAAACCTGTATTATAGATACCGCATGGATGCGGCCGCTGAGCTTTATTTTGCCAACAAAGTGTCGTACTTGCTGCTCAGCGGCGACAACCACATAAGTCATTACAACGAACCCGAGTCGATGCGGCAGTCGCTCATCGAAAGGGGAGTGCCCGACTCTGCAATTTACCTCGACTGTGCGGGCTTCCGTACCTTTGATTCCATGGTACGTGCCAAAAAGGTCTTCGCTCAAGATTCGGTGACCGTGGTCTCGCAACAATGGCATGATGAGCGAGCCATATACATCGCAGGGCATTATGGACTTGATGCCATTGCTTTTTGTGCAAAAGACTATACCGCAGGCCGTAGGGTTTATCTGAAGAACCATCTGCGCGAAGCCTTAGCCAAGGTGAAGGTTGTCCTCGACCTGATGTTCGGCAAGCAGCCTCATTTCTTGGGTGAAATTGAGGCTATCCCAAGCAGTGAGCCTTGCCGTTGCCCATGATTTTTTATGTTTTTTTGAAAATAAGTGGTAATGTTTGAGAAAAAGCATATTTTTGCACTTTAAATGCATAATCTAAGTATCTAAGTTTTAATTACACATCAATAAAAACTAAACACTATGAAAAAATTATTACCATTACTGTTATTGGCCTTTGTGATGTGCCAATGCAACTTCCAATCTTCTAATGAGCCGGCCAAAAAGTCGTATCGTGACCAGTATCCCGAAAAATTCACCGAGGAATACATCGCTACGCGCAGTATGGACCTTGCTGAAAGGCTTTGTAATTGCGACCCCTACAATGTGTATTCCTTTAATAACGTGTTTACAAAGGAGTACGACGATCTGCTCAAAGAGGTGCTGGCGCTTCCTGATGGTTTCAACGAAGACCATTCTGAACAGTGGCTTGAGTTTGCAGGAGAATTATGCAGCCTCAATGCCGTTACTGATGTTAAAGTGACTGACAACAAAGCTAAGATCACCATGGATAGCGATGAATACTATGGCACGGATAATCTCGACCTTGTGTTTGTGGATGACGAATGGATGATCGACAATCTTGGCAATTGCTCCAAGAAGTATATGAAGGAAGTGATTCAAGAGAGTCGCAAATACTACAAGTCCATCGATTGGCTTGAATTCATCAACGATCTTGAGCGTACTGGCATTTCCAGGCAGGATGCCGTTGACCTTGCCGATGAATATAAGCAGGAAATTGCAACTTACTTTGAAAATTTCCCTAAATAATAAACAATTAAACTAAACAGCTATGAAAAAGATTATACCATTACTGTTACTGGCTCTCGTGATGTGCCAATGCAACTTCAAGTCTTCAAATGAGCCTGCTAAAAAGTCACTTCGTGACCAGTATCCCGAGAAGTTCACCACGGATTACATCGCTGACCGTAGTGTAGACCTGGCTGAAAAGCTATGTAATTGTGACCCCTATAATGTGTATTCGTTTAATAATGTGTTTACGACCGAATATGGCGATTTGCTCAAACAAGCTTTGGCACTTCCTGAAGGTATTGATGGAGACGGGCCGAGCTCAGGACTTTGGATTGAATTCGCCGGAGAACTCTGTAGTATGTTGGCCGTTACCGATGTCAAAGTGACCGACAATAACGCCAAGGTTACGGTGGATAGCGAAGCTTATGATCTAGATGAGCTTTCTATGAAGTTTGTTGGTGACGAATGGATGATCGACGATCTTGGAAACTGCTCCAAGAAGTGGTTGAAGGATATGATTCAAGAGAGCCGCAAATACTACAAATCCATCGATTGGTTGGAAATGATCAATCAACTTGAAGAGAGAGGCTATTCCAAAGAGGATGCCGTTGAAGCATCTGAGGGCTTGAGGAGCCAAATCGAAGAATACTTTGAGAATTATCCCAAATAATTCATAAACAAATATTTAAGCGCTATGAAAAAAGTATTTGCATTACTACTTTTGGCTTTAGTAATGTGTCAATGCAATTTCGGATCTTCAGATCAACCGACCAAGAATTCGCTTCGCGACCAGTATCCCGAGAAATTCACCGAGGAATACATAGCTGACAGAGTTATGACCTTGGGTGACAAATTGTGCAACAGCGACCCTTACAATGTCTATGCCTTCAACAATGTGTTCACCACCAAATACGGAGACATTCTGAAAGAGGCTTTGGCTCTTCCTGCTGATTTCAACGAGGATTATAACTTAGTGTGGATTAGCTTCTCCGAAGAAATGTGCAGACTGGAGGCCGTTACGGATATTAAGGTGACCAACAACAAGGCCAAGGTCGCTATGGAAAGCGGGTATTCAGGCTCCGATGAGCTCTCGATGGTGTTTGTCGACGACGAATGGCTGATTGACGACCTTGCCAATTGCTCTAAGGATTTTATGAAGGAAGTGATTCAAAACCAGCGCAAGTTTTACAAATCCATCGACTGGCTGGAATTCATCGACGACTTAGAAAGTACGGGTCATTCCAGAGAGGAAGCCGTTGAACTGTCGAATCAATTCAAGGAGGAGATTGCGACCTACTTTGAGCTCTATCCGAAATAAGCAAAGACGACGTTCCGATTACTAATGATCGGAAAAAAAGGCCGAACTTCGTAAAGAGGTTCGGCCTTTTTAATGTTACCCTTGTTGCTTTAGCTGTTCCACAAAGTCGTCGATGCGGTGCAACTCAGTGGGGATGTCGATGTTTTGCGGACAGTGCTCTTTGCATTGGCCACAACCGATGCAGTGGTTGGCTTGGCGTAGCGAAGGTACGGTGCGGTCAAGGCCGATGAGGAAACGTTTCCTGGCCTCTTGGTAGGCTTTGGCTTCGTGGTTTCCTGCAGGCACCTTGCCTTCGGTGACGCATTTGTTGTAATAGTCGAAGATGACGGGGATGTTGAGCCCGAAGGGACAGGGCATGCAGTAGTTGCAGGCGGTGCAAGGCACGGTCGGCAACTCGATGATTTCTTCGGCAATCTTCATCAAAAAGGCGTCTTCTTCCGCGCTGATGGGACGCAAGGGCGAGTAGGTCGCCACATTCTGTTCCAGATGTTCCATGTAAGTCATACCGCTCAAGACGGTGAGTATGCCTTCGGGCGTGCCGGCGAAGCGGAAAGCCCAACGGGCCACGGGGGTCTCGGGCTCGCGTTCTTGCAGTTGCTTCACGATGTGGTCGGGGAGCGAGGCCAAGCGTCCGCCCAACAGCGGCTCCATGATGACGGCAGGGATACCGCGCTTATGTAACTCTTCGTATAGGTATCGGGCATCGGTGTTGCGCTCGTTCATCTCGTCGGCATAGTTCCAGTCCAAGTAGTTGAGCTCGATTTGGACGAAGTCCCAATGGTATTTGCCCTCGTCGTGCCATTGGAGCAACATGTCGAAGATGGCAATGTCGCCGTGGTATGAGAAGCCGAGGTTGCGGATGCGTCCCGCTGCTTTCTGTTCAACGAGCCAGTCGAGGATGCCGTTGTCGATGAAACGGGCGTTGAACAAGCCGTGGCTGTCCAATTCATTGGTGCTTCCTCCGATGCTGTGCAAAAGCAGGTAGTCGATGTAGTCAGTCTGAAGCTCCTTAAGCGAGTTCTCGAACATGGCCTTTGAACTTTCAGTGTCCCATGTGGAGGGACTGAAGTTCGACAGTTTTGTGGCGATGTAATATGAATTGCGGGGATGCCGTGCCAAGGCGATGCCCGTAGCGCGTTCCGACATGCCCTTGCAATAGGCAGGGGAGGTGTCGAAGTAGTTCATGCCATGATCGAGAGCGTAATCAATCTCTTGGTTAACCAGCTCTTGGTCGATGGGGGAGTCGGGGTGATCGCGCAAGGTGCCGCCTTCCTCGACGGGTAGGCGCATCATGCCGTAACCCAGCAACGACACTTTGTCTCCCGTGTTGGGGTTGGTGCGATAGGTCATCTCACCTTGGCCGTCGATGACGTCTTTGGCGATTGGGGTTTCGTCGCCTTCTGATTTGCAGGCGGAGAGCACCACCGAGGTCGCCACAGCCGCGCCGCCTATATGTTTTAGGAATTCTCTTCTGTCCATTTTGTTTAGTTTAGAGTTTAGTGTTTAGAGTTGAAAGATTGTAGTGACAACTTATAATAATTATCAATTATCAATTTTCAACTATCAAATCGAAGATTCAACGTAGTTAATTATCAATTGATATGATGCATTTCGTTTCCTTCCACGTAAATCGCGCTGAACGGTCGGGCGGGGCAGAGGTTCTCGCAGGCGCCGCAGCCGATGCATTTGTTCTCGTCAACGGCAGGCACCTGCACCGTGCCGTTCGGGCCTTCGTAGTCCACCATCGTGATGGCGCCAGTGGGGCAGTGGCGGGCGCAGTTGCCGCAACTGATGCCTTTTTCTGAGGCAACGCAGTTCTCCTTGATCCAAACGGCATGACCGACGTGTTGCATGGTCTTTTCTTCCCTCGTGATGGGCTTGATGGCCCCAGTGGGGCAGACCTCACTGCAGCGTGTGCACTCGGGACGACAATAGCCTCGTTCATACGACATCGTGGGCTGCATGAAGTGCATCATGTCGGTTGAGGGGCGCAGCACGTTGTTAGGGCAACTCGACACGCAGAGCTGGCAGGCTGTGCAATGCTTTTGCATATTGCGCGCCGAGACCGAGCCAGGAGGCGTGATGTGCGTTGTGCGCTTCGGGGCTACCTTGTCCTCGATAACTGCCAGGCCACCATCCACTTTCATCTGGGTCTGTGCCATGGCAGCTGTGGTTCCCGCTATTGCGGTGGCAGCAAGGAAAGCACGACGTTCCGTGTCGACGGGCTTGGGTTGGGTTGCAGGTTTCTTAGCGGTATAGTGCAAGGCGTCGAACTTGCACTTGGCCAGGCAATCACCGCAGACCACACAGCGTGCGTAGTCCACCTTGCCCTCCTTGAAGTCGATGGCTTGTGCCTTGCAGTTCTTTTCGCACATACCGCAACTCTTGCACTTGTCTTTGTCGAAGCGCACACGGAGCAGCGGGTAGCGTGAGCAGAAACTGAGGAGCGTTCCGACGGGGCAGATGGTGTTGCAGTAAAGACGACCTTTCCATAAGGCTAGCGCGCCCAATATCACTAAGGTCGCGATGGCCACTACGAAAGTCGTCACGCTGCGCATCCAAATTTGTACCTCGGTGAAGTTGTAGCGGTCATTGGCGGCATCCATCCCGGCGAGCCAGTTGTTCAGCATGTCGTAGAGTGGCTTGAACAGGCTGTTGACAATACGGCTGTAAGTGCTGTAAGGCTCGATTAGGGTGGTGACAGGCGCGAAGCCGATGATCGTCGCAATGATGAAAACGACCAAACAAACCATGCGCAACCATAGTTTCTCCTTGGCATAGTAGAAGCGGTTTTTCTTTACCTTGCCGCCAATCCACGAGAAGATGTCCTGCATGATGCCCAAGGGACAGACCACGCTGCAATAGATTCTCCCGAAAATGAAAGTGGCGGCGATGAGCAGTGCCAACACGCCGAAGCTCAATGCCAGTATGGCAGGGAAGAACTGGATCTTGGCCACCCATCCTGCCCAGAGATGCACCTGGAAACCGATACCGAGCAGCAGCAGGGTCACCAGGGTCATCGTGATGATTTGTAAACAGATTCTGATTTTACGTAACATATTAGATTGATTTTGAGTTTGTCCTTTTTACAATAAATATACTTGCTTCATACAGCAGATAAATGGGCAAGGTGACTAGCGTCAACGTCACTGCATCGCCGGTGGGGGTGATGACGGCCGCCACGATGGCAATGGCCACGATGGCATGGCGGCGGTATTTCTTCAAGGTCTCGGCCTGTAATAGGCCCGCCTTGGCGAGGAGATAGTTGACGATGGGGATCTCAAACAGGATGCCCATCAGCAGGCTGAGCATGAGCAGGTTGGAGATGTAGGACGAGAGTGAGATCTGGTTTTTCACCTCTTCGTACACTTGGTATTCGTTGAGGAAACGGAAGGCGAAAGGGAAGATGATGAAGTAGTTCATCAGCACGCCGAGCATGAAGAGCAGGGTGCCCCAGATAATGATGGGTGCAGCATGACGTTTCTCCTTTTCGTATAACGCAGGTGCTACGAAGCCGTAGAGCTGTACGATAAGGTAAGGCGATACCACAACGAGTCCCGCCCAAAGCGCCACTTTGATGTGCGTCATGAACTGTGCCGCCAATTCCGTGTTGATGAACGAAGCTTGGAAACTGCCCGGACAGAGCGACTGCCAACCTGTCTTTTTGCAGAGCCATGTTAAGCCTTGATACGAGATGAAGTCGTCGCGCGATGGGGCGAACAGCAGGCCGAACAGCAGGTTCTTGAAGCAGAACGCAGCCACCGCCCCGACAAACCAGGCAATCAAGCAGCGGAACAGCACTTTTCGAAGCACCTCCAAGTGGTCCCAGAAACTGCTGACCACACGTTCGCTCATTCCTTATTTTCCTTGTCTTCCTTGATTTCGGGTTCTTCCACGCCGTTCATGCCGTCCTTAAAGCTTTTCACGCCTTTGCCCATGCCGCGCATCAGCTCCGGGATTTTGCGTGCACCAAAAAGTAACAAAACGATGAGGGCGATAACAAGAATCTCTCCCCAACCGATGCGTAGTAGTGTCAATAATTGCATAGTATTATGAGTTAGTTGATTAAAACTGCAAAATTAGCAAAAAGATGGTTTTTGACAAATGTTTCGTCACAGATTCGAAACTTTTACATTTTTCTGCAATTTTTTGTTGCGGAAAAAGAAAAAGTTGTACTTTTGCAGCCTCAAAAATCAACCATAGTATTAACAATTAAAAGAAGGAAGTGTTTTAAAATGATTATTGTTCCTGTTAAAGAAGGCGAAAGCATCGACAGAGCTTTGAAGCGCTACAAGAGAAAGTATGAAAAGACCGGCGTCGTGAAGGAATTGCGCGCTCGCCAGCAGTTCACCAAGCCCTCAGTCATCAAGCGTGCACAGCTGATGAAGGCTATCTACGTGCAGAAACTCCGTCAGGCTGAAGAGAATATGTAATTCATTCCGTACGCGTTACGGAAACGCCCGCTTTGGAAAAATAATTTTTTTAGGCAAACTTCGCTGTGAATTGGTAAAAAATTACTAATTTTACAGCGAAGTTTTATTTTTGTCATGCTCATTGACCAGTTCATAGGGTATATCCAGGCTGAAAAACGCTTCTCGGTGCTGACAGTTGAGGCCTACCAGCGCGACATGCTCCAGTTTGCCGAGTTCATGAGAACTGAATACGATATCGAAGACCTGACCCAGGTGAAGACGATGCAGGTGAAGTCTTTCATTGTTCACCTTAAGAGCGTGGGGCTTGAAAATCGGAGCATCAACCGCAAGATGTCCACGCTTCGCACCTTTTATAAATACTGCCTGCGCGAAAACTTAATGGAGAAGTCGCCCATGACTGGCGTCAAGGCTTTGAAACAGCCGAAGTCACTGGTCAAGTTCGTTACTGAGACTGATATTAATAAGGTGTCGTTTGGCGACAAGACCGATTTCGCGACCGTGCGCGACCATTTGCTTTTTGAAATGCTGTATCAAACCGGGATGCGTCAGGCCGAGTTGCGCGGACTGACTGACGGCGATGTCGACAAGATGGGCATGCAGGTGAAAATCCATGGCAAACGCAATAAAGACCGCATTGTTCCGTTATCAAGAGAGATGATAGTGTTGATAGACCAATACAAGACTTTGCGCGACGCCACCTTTACGGTGAAGGCCGACCGGCTGCTCCTGAACGACAAAGGGGAGGAGATGTCGCCATCGTATGTATATAATAAGGTGCATCACATGCTCGAAGGCGTCACTACCCTGAAGCAGAAGAGCCCGCACGTGCTGCGCCATACTTTCGCCACACATCTCTTGGATGAGGGCGCGAGCCTGGTGGCCATCCAGAAACTTCTTGGGCACGAAGACCTGGCCACGACCCAGATCTATGCCCACAATACCATAGAACAACTCAAGAAAATTCATAAACAAGCCCACCCGAAAGGGTGATTAAAAGAAAGGAGTTTATTATGAAAGTTATGATCAATTCAGTTCACTTCAAGGCTGATCAAAAACTTGAAGACTTCATCACGCAGAAAGTGGAAAAGCTTTGCTCAAAGTACAGCGAGGTGATCAACGCCGAGGTTTCGCTGAAGCTCGACAACACGGACACGCCTGAGAACAAGATTGCCGACGTCCGTTTGGTGCTTCGTGGCGACGACCTCTTTGCCAGCAAGCAGAGCAAGACGTTTGAGGAATCCATCGACACCTCGATTGACGCATTGAAGAAACAATTGGAGAAATACAAGGGCAAAACCATCAAGTAAACCCTTTCGGGGACCCGAAAAAACCCGCATTTAGCACAGGAAGCCTGCCCAAAAACGAGAGGCGGGCTTCTTTTTTTGCAAAAAACGTGTTTATTTATTATATTGATTATCAATATTATATAGCATGCAAAAGAAAATTTTTTCGAAAAAAAGCAGAAAATGCATTGTCAATTGGAGAAAAGTTTCTATTTTTGCACACCTTTTCCGAGAGAAAAGGACGGCGAAAAGAAGCCGACAGTTCTTTCACATCATGCCGGTATAACTCAGTTGGTAGAGTAGCTGATTTGTAATCAGCCTGTCGGCGGTTCGAGTCCGTCTACCGGCTCAGTTAACACTGGGGGAGTCGCATAGTGGCAATTGCAACAGACTGTAAATCTGTCCGGGTATCCGTTCGGTGGTTCGAGTCCACCCTCCCCCACAGTCAAGCGGACAAGCGGAAGTAGCTCATTTGGCAGAGCGAAAGCCTTCCAAGCTTTAGGTGGCGGGTTCGAGCCCCGTCTTCCGCTCAGATGAACAAACAAGCCGATGTAGCTCAGCGGTAGAGCACTTCCTTGGTAAGGAAGGGGTCGGGAGTTCAATTCTCCCCATCGGCTCGATTTTTTGTGGATAAGAGTTCATAACCTTAAATAGAAAACAAAATGGCAAAAGAAAAATTCGAAAGAACTAAACCGCACGTCAACATTGGTACGATTGGCCACGTTGACCACGGCAAGACCACTTTGACCGCTGCTATCACCCTGCACCTGGCCAAGAAGGGTCTGTCAGAAGTGAAGAGCTTCGACTCCATCGACTCCGCTCCGGAAGAGAAGGAGAGAGGTATCACCATCAACACCGCTCACGTCGAGTATCAGACTGAGAAGCGTCACTACGCTCACGTCGACTGCCCCGGCCACGCTGACTATGTGAAGAACATGGTTACCGGTGCTGCTCAGATGGACGGTGCTATCATCGTTGTCGCCGCCACCGACGGTCCCATGCCTCAAACCCGTGAGCACATCCTGCTCGCCCGTCAGGTTGGTGTGCCGCGCCTCGTGGTGTTCCTGAACAAGTGCGACCTTGTTGACGATGAAGAGTTGCTCGAATTGGTCGAGATGGAAATCCGCGACCTCCTTGGCAAGTACGAATTCGACGCCGACAATACGCCTATCATCCGTGGCTCTGCTCTGGGTGCTCTGAACGATGACCCGAAATGGACTCCTGCCATCGACGAGCTGATGGAAGCTTGCGACACTTGGATTCCCGAACCCGCTCGTGCCGTTGACAAACCGTTCCTGATGCCTATCGAGGACGTGTTCTCCATCACTGGCCGTGGTACCGTTGCTACCGGTCGTATCGAGACTGGCGTCATCCACGTTGGTGACCCCGTCGATATCCTCGGTATGGGTGCTGAAAAGCTGAAGTCGGTTGTTACCGGTGTGGAAATGTTCCGCAAGATTTTGGACGAAGGTGAAGCTGGCGATAACGCTGGTCTGTTGCTCCGCGGTATCGACAAGGACGAAATCCGCCGTGGTATGGTTATTGCCAAGCCCGGTTCGGTGAAGCCTTACCACCACTTCAAGGGTCAGGTCTACGTCCTGAGCAAAGAAGAAGGTGGCCGTCACACCCCGTTCCGTAACAAGTATCGTCCTCAGTTCTACTTCAGAACCACTGACGTTACTGGTGAAATCACTCTTCCTGAAGGCATGGAAATGGTCATGCCTGGCGACCATGTCACCATCGACGTTAAGTTGATTGCCGACATCGCCATGGACAAGGGTCTCCGCTTCGCTATCCGTGAAGGTGGTCGTACCGTTGGTTCCGGTCAGGTGATTGAGATCATCGACGATTAATTCAACATCAAAACTAAGGGTGGGGCAACACCCACCCTTATCCTACGGGCGTAGCTCAGTTGGTAGAGCATCGGTCTCCAAAACCGAGTGTCGAGAGTTCGAGCCTTTCCGCCCGTGCTTTTTATTAAGGTTCAATAGAAGATGAAAATTGTAAACTACATTAAGGAGTGCTACACTGAGCTCAAAGAGAAGGTCACTTGGCCAACTTGGCAAGAGCTGAGAAGTAGCGTGTTGGTTGTGTCCATTGCTTCCCTGATCATCGCCCTGGTGGTGTTCTTGATGGACATTTCATTCAAAAATCTGTTAGAAGCGTTTTACGGACTGTTCTGATAGATGGATTGAATCTTGATGAGCATTTATCGGCTAACTATTTAATTTGATTGGAAGATGAGCGACACGAATGAGAGGAAGTGGTATGTGGTGAAAGCCATCTCTGGTAAGGAAAAAAAGGTTAAGGAATACCTTGAGTCCGAAATCAAGAGGTTGAATCTGCAGGACCTTATCCCCACTATCTTGATTCCGACCGAGAAGTACTTCGAGGTGAAGAACGGCAAGAAGGTGTGCAAAGAGCGCAACTACCTGCCGGGCTATGTGCTTGTTGAGGCTGTCCTGGTTGGCGAGGTGGTTCATGTCATCAAGAATGTTCCTAACGTGCTAGGCTTCCTGGGCACGAATGGTGAGCCCGACCCGCTGCGCCCGCAAGAGGTGAAGCGTATCTTGGGCAAGGTCGACGAGCTTCAAGGCATGGGCGCTGGCAGCGATGTCACGTTCATGGTGGGCCAGTCGGTCATTGTCAACGACGGTCCTTTCAGCACTTTCCAAGGTGTCATCGAAGAGGTGAACGAGGAGAAGAAGAAGCTGAAAGTGGCTGTTAAGATTTTTGGTCGTAAGACCCCATTGGAACTGAGTTTCTTCCAGGTGAAGTTGGAAAGCTAAGCCGGTTTGTGCGAATTTAAATTGTTGCCTAATTACACTTAATTAAGGATTAAAGAAATGGCAAAAGAAGTAAGCGGATTAATTAAATTGCAAATCAAAGGAGGAGCTGCGAATCCCGCCCCGCCCGTTGGTCCCGCTTTGGGTTCGAAGGGTGTGAACATCATGGAATTCTGCAAGCAGTTCAACGCCCGTACTCAGGATCAGGCTGGCAAGGTTTTGCCCGTCATCATCACTGTGTATAAGGACAAGTCTTTCGATTTCATCGTGAAGGCTTCTCCCGTGGCTGTCTCCATCATTGAGGCTGCGAAGATCAAAGGCGGCTCCAAGGAACCTAACCGTTCGAAAGTCGGTTCGTTGACTTGGGACCAAGTGCGTGAAATCGCCACCAACAAGATGAAGGACATGAATTGCTTCACCGTCGAGTCCGCCATGTCAATGGTGGCCGGAACGGCACGCAGCATGGGCGTGAAGATAACCGGCGAATCACCTTTAAAGAAAGACTAAGATCTTTCGTGCATTTGTAGAACAACAAAAAAGTTAGTTAAATGTCAAAAGTATCCAAACAAAGGAAAGAAGCTTTAGCTAAGTTCGACAAAAGCAAGAGTTACTCCTTGAATGAAGCAGTTAATATCGTAAAACAGATCACTTACAGCAAGTTCGATGCTTCGGTTGACTTGAACATCCGTTTGGGTGTCGACCCCCGCAAGGCCAATCAAATGGTCCGCGGCTCGGTGACGCTGCCCCACGGCACTGGTAAGGTCGTCCGCGTCCTGGTGCTCTGCAACCCGGACAAGGCACAAGAAGCTTTAGACGCTGGTGCTGATTACGTTGGTCTGGATGAATACATCCAAAAGATCAAGGACGGTTGGACCGATATTGACGTTGTGATCACCACTCCTAACATCATGCCTAAAGTGGGTGCTCTGGGCCGTATCCTCGGTCCTCGCGGCTTGATGCCGAACCCCAAGACTGGCACTGTTACGATGGACGTCGCAAAGGCTGTTCAAGAAGTGAAAGCCGGTAAGATCGACTTCAAGGTCGACAAATACGGTATCATTGCTGCTGGAGTCGCCAAAGTGAGCTTCTCTCCGGAACAGATTTTTGATAACGCCAAGGAGCTGATCCAAACCGTTATCAAGTTGAAACCAGCCGCTGCTAAAGGTACGTATGTGAAGAGCATCTATATCTCTAGCACGATGAGCCCGGGTGTGCAGATCGATGTCAAATCAGTGTCAAACTAAATTGAAAGGAATTTGTTGAAATGAGAAAAGAAGATAAACAAGTCCTCATCGACTCCATACTCAGTGAACTGAAGGCCTGCCCCAACTTCTACCTGACCGACGTCTCCGACCTCAACGCCGAGAAGACCAGCCAGCTCAGAAGGCAGTGCTTTAACAGTGGTGTGAAAATGATCGTTGTGAAGAACGCTCTGCTCCATAAGGCTATGCAGCAAATGGAGAAGGACTATGAAGGTCTGTACGACGTTCTGAAAGGATCAACTGCATTGATGCTTTGCGAGACCGGCAACGCTCCCGCCAAGCTGATCAAGAATTTCCGTAAGACCAGCGACCGTCCTATCCTGAAGGGCGCCTTCATCGAGGAGTGCTGCTACATTGGCGACGACATGCTCGACGCTCTCTGCAGCATCAAGTCGAAGAACGACCTCATCGCCGACATCATTGCCTTGCTGCAATCGCCGATGAAGAACGTCATCAGCGGCCTGCAGTCAGGTGGACACAAGCTGAGCGGTATTCTCGAAACCCTGTCCGAAAGACCAGAATAATATATCGAATGTGTATCATTCAAACCATTAAAAGCAAGTATTAACAATTTAAAATAGAATTAAAAATGGCAGATCTTAAAGCTTTTGCTGAACAATTAGTCAATCTTACCGTGAAGGAAGTGAACGAACTCGCTAACATCCTGAAGGAAGAATACGGTATTGAACCCGCAGCCGCCGCTGTTGCTGTTGCTGCTCCTGCTGCTGGTGGCGCCGCTGCCGCTGCTGAAGAAAAGACTTCTTTCGACGTCATCCTGAAGAGCGCTGGTGCTCAGAAGCTGGCAGTCGTGAAGTTGGTGAAGGAACTCACCAGCCTCGGCCTGAAGGAAGCCAAGGAACTGGTTGACGCAGCTCCCAAACCGCTGAAGGAAGGCGTGAGCAAAGACGAAGCTAATGCACTGAAGGCTCAACTCGAAGAGGCCGGTGCAGAAGTGGAAGTGAAATAAGGATTCAATTCCCGTTCATAACGGCATTCAACCTCAGTCCCGAATAGGGGCTGAGGTTTGTGCCGATTTTTCGCTTTATGCGAAATTTCCTCTCTTCGTTCGTTCGTCTTTCCCATTACATCACTTAAAAACAATATCACCTTGGCAACAAAATCAACTGAAAGAATAAGCTTCGCGTCTATCAAGAAGTCTTTCGAATATCCTGATTTTCTGGATATTCAACTTCAGTCGTTCCAGGATTTCTTCCAGCTGGAAACCAATCCTGACAACAGAAAGAACGAAGGCCTCTACAAGGTTTTCGCCGAAAACTTCCCCATCTCAGACGCAAGAGGCAACTTTACTCTCGAATTTCTAGACTACTACATCGACGCTCCCCGCTACAGCATTGAGGAGTGCATCGAACGTGGACTTACCTATAGCGTTCCCCTCAAGGCTAAGCTTAGGCTTTCCTGCAACGACGAGGAACACGAAGACTTTGAGACCGTCGTGCAAGACGTGTATCTCGGCATGATCCCGTATATGACGCCTCGCGGCACTTTCGTCATCAACGGAGCCGAACGCGTTGTGGTCTCGCAATTGCACCGTTCACCCGGTGTGTTCTTCGGTCAAAGCCAACATGCCAATGGCACAATGCTGTATTCGGCCCGTATCATCCCGTTCAAGGGTTCTTGGATGGAGTTCTCGACCGACATCAACAACGTCATGTATGCCTACATCGACCGTAAGAAAAAGTTACCTATCACCACCTTGCTCCGCGCCATCGGCTATGAAACCGATAAGGACATCCTTGACATCTTCAACCTCGCCGAGGAAGTGAAGGTCTCGAAGGCTGGCTTGAAGCGCGTCCTGGGCCGTAAACTGGCTGCCCGTGTGCTGCACACGTATTTTGAAGACTTCGTCAATGAAGATACGGGCGAATGTGTCTCCATCGAGCGTAATGAGGTCATTATCGACCGTGACGTGGTTCTCGAGGAAGAGCACATCCAGAAGATTGTGGACAGCGGTGTGAAGACCATCCTGCTCCACAGCGAGGCCGAACGAGACGAGAATGATAGGATCTCTGACTATTCAGTCATTTTTAAGACCTTAGAAAAAGATACATGTAACTCCGAGAAAGAGGCTGTCGAATATATCTACCGCCAATTGCGTAACGCCGAGCCGCCCGATGAGGAAACGGCCCGTGGCATCATCGACAAGCTGTTCTTCTCCGACAAGAGATATGATTTGGGCTTGGTCGGTCGCTACCGCATCAACCGTAAGCTCAATCTCGACATCCCCGATGACGTCAAAGTCCTGACGAAGGAAGACATCATCGCCATCATCAAATACTTGGTCGAACTGCTGAGCAGCAAGGCTGAAATCGACGATATCGACCACTTGAGCAACCGTCGTATTCGCACCGTGGGCGAGCAACTGCAAGCTCAGTTCGGTGTTGGCTTGGCCCGTATGGCCCGCACCATCCGTGAGCGTATGAACGTGCGCGACAACGAGGTGTTCACGCCTATCGACCTGATCAACGCCAAGACGCTGTCGTCGGTCATCAACTCGTTCTTCGGCACTAACCAGCTGTCGCAATTCATGGACCAGACCAACCCGCTGTCGGAAATCACGCATAAGCGTCGTATCTCCGCTCTGGGTCCTGGTGGTCTGTCGCGCGACCGTGCCGGTTTCGAAGTCCGTGACGTGCACTACACGCACTATGGTCGTCTGTGTACGATTGAGACCCCTGAAGGTCCCAACATCGGTCTGATTTCGTCGCTCTGCGTGTTCGCTAAGATCAACAACTTGGGCTTCATTGAGACGCCTTACCGCGAGGTGAAGGACGGTGTGGTCGACTTCAAGAACGACCCCATCTACCTGACTGCCGAGCTTGAGGAAGACAAGATTATTGCCCAGGCTACCACTCCCGTTGATGATGAAGGAAGATTTACTGATAAGGATATCAAGGCGCGTTATATCGCCGACTATCCTATCGTTTCGCCCGAGGAGATCAATCTGATGGACGTGGGTCCCAACCAGATTGCCTCCATCGCCGCTTCTTTGATCCCGTTCCTGGAGCACGACGACGCTAACCGTGCTTTGATGGGTTCGAACATGATGCGTCAGGCTGTACCTTTGATGAATCCCGAAAGTCCTATCGTGGGCACTGGTATTGAACGCTCTGTTGCCAAGGATTCACGCGTTCTTATCACTGCCGAAGGCGAAGGCGAGGTCATCTTCGTTGACTCCAAGAAGATCACAATCAAGTATGATCGTACGGATGAACAACGTCTGGTCAGCTTCGACGACGATGTGAAGACCTATTATCTCACGAAATACGCCCGTACCAACCAGAACACGAGCATCAACATCAAACCTATCGTGCGTCGTGGCGATCACGTGACCTTCGGTCAGATCCTGACGGAAGGCTACGCCACGCAGAACGGAGACCTGGCTCTCGGCCGTAACCTGAAAGTGGCCTTCATGCCTTGGAAGGGTTACAACTACGAGGACGCCATCGTCATCTCGGAACGCATCGTGAAGGAAGACCTGTTCACCTCCATCCACATCGAGGAGTTCACCCTTGAGGTGCGCGACACGAAACGTGGTTTGGAAGAGTTGACCAACGACATCCCGAACGTGAGCACCGATGCCACCAAGGACTTGGACGAGCACGGTATCATCCGCGTGGGTGCCGAGGTTAAGGAAGGTGACATCCTTGTTGGTAAGATCACGCCTAAGGGCGAATCGGATCCCACTCCTGAAGAGAAGCTGCTTCGCGCCATCTTTGGTGACAAGGCCGGCGACGTGAAGAACGCCTCATTGAAGGCTGGTCCTTCGATGAAGGGCGTGGTCATCGGTAAGCGCCTCTTCTCGCGTCTGCAAAAGGACCGCAAGGCCCGCGCCAAGGACAAGGAGGACATCGCTCGCATCGATGCCGCTTGCAACAAGGAGCTGGCAGCCCTGAAGGACGTGTTGGTGGAGAAACTGATGACGCTGCTGAATGGCCGCACTTCTACAGGTGTGCAGAACAACTTCAAGGAGACTTTGATCCCCAAGAAGGCCAAGTTCACGGCCAAGGCTCTCTACGACATCGACTACCTGTCGGTCAACCCGAACAAGTGGACGTCGGACGAGAAGATCAATAAGATGATCGGTGCCATCATTGACAACTACACAGTGAAGCACAAGGAGATCGAAGGTAAGTTCAACCGTGAGAAGTACGTGGCCAGCGTTGGCGACGAGTTGCCGAATGGCATCGTCCAGATGGCCAAGGTCTATGTTGCTAAGAAGCGCAAGCTGATGATTGGTGACAAGATGGCCGGTCGTCACGGTAACAAGGGTATCGTTTCGAAGATCGTCCGTGCCGAGGACATGCCGTTCTTGGCCGACGGTACTCCGGTCGATATCGTGTTGAACCCGCTGGGCGTGCCTTCGCGTATGAACCTCGGTCAGATCTACGAGACCGTGCTCGGTTGGGCAGGTCACGAACTCGGACTGAAGTTTGCCACGCCTATCTTCGACGGTGCTACCTTGGAAGAGATCAATGGTTACATGCGCAAGGCAGGTCTGCCCGACAATGGCCGTATGCAGCTCTACGACGGCGAGACGGGTGAACCTTTCGACCAGCCTGCTACCGTGGGTTACATCTACATGCTGAAGTTGCACCACATGGTTGACGACAAGATGCATGCCCGTTCTATCGGACCATACTCGCTGATTACGCAGCAGCCTCTGGGCGGTAAGGCTCAGTTTGGTGGCCAGCGTTTCGGTGAAATGGAAGTCTGGGCATTGGAGGCCTTCGGAGCCAGCAATGTGCTTCAGGAGATCTTGACCGTGAAGTCGGACGACGTGAACGGCCGTGCCAAGGCTTACGAATCCATCGTTAAGGGAGACAACATGCCTGTCCCGGGTATCCCTGAATCCTTCAACGTCTTGATCCACGAGCTTCGTGGATTGGGCTTGGAGATCACTTTCAAGGATAAGGAAGGCAAAGTCTTGAATTGAGTTTAATAATGCTAGGATAAAACAAACAGAAATATGGCAACTAACAATATAGTCAATAGCAACTTCGCTAGCATAACGGTGAGTTTGGCTTCGCCGGAATCGATCCTTGCCCGTTCACACGGAGAGGTGTTGAAACCGGAAACCATCAACTACCGTACTTATAAACCCGAACGCGATGGTCTGTTCTGCGAGCGCATCTTCGGTCCCGTGAAGGACTGGGAATGCCACTGCGGTAAGTATAAGAGAATCCGTTACAAGAACATCATCTGCGACCATTGCGGTGTGGAGGTGACGGAGAAGAAGGTCAGACGTGAGCGTATGGGTCACATCTCATTGGTGGTGCCCGTCGCCCACATCTGGTATTTCCGTTCGCTGCCCAACAAGATTGGTGCTCTGCTTGGTATTCCTACCAAGAAGCTCGACTCCATCATCTATTACGAACGTTATGTGGTGATCCAAGGCGGTATCTTGGAAGGCAAGGAGATCCCGAACGACAACGAAGGCCGCAAGGTCACGAAGTTGGAGTTCCTCACCGAGGAAGAGTATCTCGACCTCATGGAGATGATTCCGATCGAGAACCAGTATCTGCCTGAAGACGACCCGAACAAGTTCATCGCCAAGATGGGTGCCGAGGCTATCTATGACCTGCTGGCCCGTCTGAATATCGATGAGGAAGCCAACCGTCTGCGCGCCGAAGCCAACGAGGTAAAGGCCCAACAGAAGAAGCAGGAACTGCTGAAGCGCCTGCAAGTGTTTGAGGCTTTCCGCGAGGCCAACACGCACATCGAGAACCGTCCTGAGTGGATGATTGTGAAAGTGGTGCCGGTGATTCCTCCGGAGCTGCGTCCCCTCGTCCCGTTGGATGGCGGCCGCTTTGCCACTTCCGATTTGAACGACCTCTACCGTCGTGTCATCATTCGTAATAACCGTCTGAAGCGTTTGATCGAGATCAACGCACCTGACGTCATCATGCGTAATGAGAAACGTATGCTGCAAGAGGCCGTCGACTCGTTGTTCGACAATTCGCGCAAGTCGAGCGCGGTGAAGACCGACTCGAACCGTCCGCTGAAGTCGTTGAGCGACAGCCTGAAAGGTAAGCAAGGTCGTTTCCGTCAGAACCTGCTCGGTAAACGTGTTGACTACTCTGGCCGTTCCGTTATCGTGGTCGGTCCCGACCTGAACATGAACGAATGCGGTCTGCCTAAGGATATGGCCGCCGAGCTGTTCAAGCCGTTCGTGATCCGCAAGCTTATCGAGCGCGGCATTGTAAAGACCGTGAAATCGGCCAAGAAGATTGTCGACCGCAAGGATCCCGTCGTGTGGGACATCCTCGAAAACATCCTGAAGGGTCACCCGATCCTGCTGAACCGTGCTCCTACGCTGCACCGTCTGGGTATCCAGGCCTTCCAGCCGAAGCTTATCGAAGGTAAGGCAATCCGTCTGCACCCCTTGGTGTGTACGGCATTCAATGCTGACTTCGACGGTGACCAGATGGCTGTCCACGTACCGTTGGGCAACGCCGCAGTGCTTGAAGCCCAGATTCTGATGCTGGCTTCGCACAACATCCTGAACCCCTCGAATGGCGCTCCTATCACGCTGCCTTCGCAGGACATGGTTTTGGGTCTGTACTACATCACCAAGCCGCGTAAGAGCACGCCTGAGCATCCTGTGAAAGGTGAGGGCATGTCGTTCTATTCTCCGGAAGAGGTGATTATCGCTCACAATGAAGGTCGTGCCGACATGCACGCCATCATCAAGGTGCGCGTTAAAGTGCGCGAAGAGGACAAGCTTGTTACGAAGCTCGTCGAGACCACTGTGGGTCGCGTCATCTTCAACCAAGTGGTTCCTGATGACTACGGCTTCATCAACGAGCTGTTGACCAAGAAGTCGCTTCGTAGCATCGTCGGTGACATGGTGCGTATGGAAGGCACTGCCGTCACCACCAAGTTCCTTGACGACATCAAGAACATGGGTTACTATCAAGCCTATAAAGGAGGTTTGTCGTTCAACTTGGGTAACGTCCTCGTTCCTCAGATGAAGAGCAACCTCATCTCTGATGCTAACGCCAAGGCCGCTGAGATCCGTGAGTTCGAAAAGATGGGCTTCATGGGTCCCAACGAACGTTATAACCAGATTGTCGACCTTTGGACTGACGTCAACGCCAAGCTGACCCAAGAGGTGATGAAGGTGTTGTCGAGCGACGACCAAGGCTTCAATCCTGTGTACATGATGTTGCACTCTGGTGCTCGTGGTTCCGAGGCTCAGGTGTCGCAGCTCTGCGGCATGAGAGGTCTGATGGCCAAGCCTATGAAGGCTGGCTCGGGCGGCTCCGAAATCATCGAGAACCCGATTCTGTCGAACTTCCAAGAGGGTCTGTCGGTGTTGGAGTACTTTATCTCCACCCACGGTGCTCGTAAAGGTTTGGCCGATACCGCTCTGAAGACCGCTGACGCTGGTTACCTGACCCGTCGTCTGGTCGACGTGGCTCACGATGTCATCATCACCGAGAAGGACTGCGGCACGCTCCGTGGTATGACCATCTCGCGTGGTGAAGAGATCAAGGAGCCGGGCAAACACTCTTTGTTGTACGACCGTATCCTCGGTCGTGTGGCCTTGCACGATGTGTTCCATCCTCAGACGGGTGAACTTATCGCTGCCAGTGGTCAGGAGCTCAACGAAGCCCTGGCTGAGGCTATCGACGAATCGCCATTGGAGAGCGTCGAAATCCGTTCCGTGCTGACTTGTGAGTCGAAGCGCGGTGTGTGTGCCAACTGCTATGGCCGCAACCTGTCGTCGAGCAAGCTGGTGCAGAAAGGTGAGGCTGTGGGCGTCATCGCCGCACAGTCCATCGGTGAGCCTGGTACTCAGCTGACCCTGCGTACCTTCCACTCTGGTGGTAAGGCATCGAAGGGTCTGGTGGCTAACAGCACCGAAGCCAAGTATGACGGCTATCTCGAAATCGACGAGCTCCGTTCCGTCGAGGTCGACAAGGATGGCGACAAGTATCAAATCGTCATCGGTCGTTCGGCTGAATTGAAGCTGCACGACAACCATACCGACGTCGTTTTGATGACGACCAACGTTCCTTACGGTGCCAAGTTGTTCTTCAAGTCTGGCGATCAGGTGAAGAAGGGCGACAAGATTTGCGAATGGGATCCCTATAATGCCACTATCATTTCTGAGCACAGCGGTAAAGTTCGCTTCCAGAATGTGATTGAAGGTGTTACCTATCGTAACGAGACCATCGCTGAGACCGGCTTCATCGAGCGTGTCATCATCGAAGGTAAGAGAGGTGCCAAGAACCCGCTCATCGACATCGTTGATGAGAACGGCGAGACCTTGGTTTCCTACGACTTGCCTGTCGACGCCCACGTCATTGTTGGCGAAGGTGACACCATCACCGCTGGTGACCAACTGGTACGTATCCCGCGTAACGTCTCTGGCGGCGGCGATATCACTGGTGGTCTGCCTCGTGTGCAGGAGCTGTTTGAGGCCCGTAACTCCATCGACCCGGCCGTGGTTTCCGAGATTGACGGTATCGTCCACCTTGAGAAGAAACTGAAGCGCGGCAACCGTGAGGTCGTCGTGACGGCCAAGACGGGTGAGGAGAAACGTTACCTCATCCCGACTTCGAAGCAGATCCTGGCTCAGGAGAACGACTTCGTGAAAGCAGGTCAACCGCTTTCCGAAGGTGTCATCACGCCTAACAGCATCCTGGAGATCATGGGACCCATGAAGGTGCAAGAATACATCGTCAATGAGGCCCAGAGCGTGTATCGTCAGCAAGGTGTGGTCATCAACGACAAGCACTTTGAGGTCATCGTGCGTCAGATGATGCGTAAGGTCGAGATTGTCGACCCGGGCGACACCCGTTTCCTGCAAGGCGAGTTGGTCAACAAGCTGACTTTCCAAGAAGAGAACGATGACATCTACGGTAAGTTCTTTGTGGAAGACAACGGCGCTTCCGAGAAGCTGATGAAGGGTGAAATCGTTTCGGCCATGAAGCTTCGTGAGGAAGAGTCGGCACTGAAACGTAAGGACCTGACACTGCCTCAGGTGCGTCCTGCCCGTCCTGCCACTGCCAAGCAGGTGCTGCAAGGTATCACCCGTGCTGCATTGGCTACCGACAGCTTCATCTCGGCTGCCTCCTTCCAGGAGACCACCAAGGTGCTGACCAACGCAGCCATCGCTGCCAAGAGCGACTTCCTGCTCGGCATGAAGGAGAATGTGATCGTCGGTCACAAGATTCCTGCCGGTACGGGTCTGCGTGAGTATGAGGACTTGATTGTGGGTTCTCGTGAAGAGTACGAGGAGCTGCAAGAAAAGGCCGCTCTCTAACAAGTGTTGAACTAAGCGGGGACGACCGAAAGGCTGTCCCCGCTTTTTAATATGAAAAACAAGATGGAAAACAATCAGAAAAACCAACTGAATATAGAAATTAGCGACGAGATCGCTGAGGGCAAGTACTCCAATCTGGCCATCATCACCCATTCACCCAATGAGTTTATCGTCGACTTCGCCCAAATGATGCCGGGCACACCCAAGGCCAAGGTCCGTTCAAGAGTGATCATGAACCCCTTGAATGCCAAGCGTCTGTACAAGGCTTTGGCCGACAATATCGCCAAATATGAGCAGCAGTTTGGCACCATCACCGACGGCGGTGGCATTGCCCCGTTCAGCATGGGTGCTCCTACGGCTCAGGCTTGATTTCAATAAAAATGGGCATGTTTCGCATCACATCGAGGCTGCTAGGCTTCTTTGTGTTCTTGGCATTGATGGCTGGGAACACCTTATGGGCGCAAGGGAATAAGAATGTCGCTCCTCCATTTCCCGATACGACGCTGTTTGAGTCGGGTCGGTATGTGGAAGGCAATGACACGCTTCCTTACCGTCTTTACCGCTCAGTGAAAGCTGAATCTACGACCGAGGCTGTGCCTCTCGTGGTTTTCTTGCATGGGGCAGGGGAGCGGGGTAATGACAATAGTAATCAGCTCTTTCATTGCATACGTTTTTTCCTCGAAGATTCGGTGACGAATCAATATCCGTTTGTCCTTTTGGTTCCCCAATGCCCGAATGAACAGCGTTGGGTGAATACGGATTGGACACTTCCTGAACACCAGATGGAAGCGGAACCGACTGCCCAAATGAAAGCCGTGTTTGCTTTGATAGATTGCCTCAATGGATGTGGTGTTACGGATCCTAACCGTGTGTATGTCTGTGGCATCTCGATGGGTGGTTTTGGCGTTTGGGATGCGCTGCAACGTCGTCCTGAGACTTTTGCTGCTGGCATAGCCATCTGCGGCGGTGGCGACCCCGCTTATGCCAAAAGGATGAAAGACATGCCCATATACGTGTTTCACGGGCAAAAGGACAAACTGGTGAAACCCATACGTAGTGCACAGATGGTGAATGCCTTGCGGGCTGCTGGCAACACCAAGCTGAAGTATGTCACCTATTCCCAATTGGGCCATTTGTGTTGGGACCAGGCTTTTTCCACTCCTGGAATCTTCCATTGGCTCTTTAGCCAGAAAAAGAATCAGTGATGACCGACAAAAACGCAAAGCGACGCAGCCGCATCCCTCGTTCCTATTGGGGCTATCTGGCCTTGATGGTAGTGAGTTTGATGCTGTTTTCATGCTATGCCTTCCTATGCAAGGACACCTTGGTCTCTTTTGACCTAAAGAAAATGAGCATTGCCAAGTATGCCGTTAGTGATACGCTCAAGCAGGATACTTTGAAAACCATTGATTCACTGGTGGCTGAAGAACCGGTGAAAGATAGCACCTTGTCGCCAACCGACTCCACTGGAAAGGTGCATTTCTTGTTGATTGGCGATTCAATGAACGAGTATCTGCGTATCCGCCTGAACGACTATTGCATAGCCAACGGATACGACATGTATTGTGTGATTTGGTATGGCGCCACTACCAAACAATATGGCACTAGCGACACCATAGCCTATTTCATCAAAAAGCATGAGCCTACCTACGTCTTATTGACCATCGGGTCCAACGAGCTTTTTGTACGCGACATCATTGAGAAGCGTACGGATTATGTCAAACACATAGTCAAACAGCTTGGCAGGACGCCTTTTGTATGGGTCGGCCCGCCCAACTGGAAAGACGATACAGGCATCAATGAGATGATTGTCACCAATGTGGGTGAATCGCGCTATTTCGAGTCGAAGAAGTTGAAATATGATCGCTATAAGGACGGCGCGCATCCTACCAGGGAATCGGCCTCCATGTGGATGGACTCCATCGCTGTCTATCTCAGTCGCGATGCCCATTCGCCCATTGAGATGACGCCGCCGGAACAAAAGTATAATAAAGTCCCTCATACGACGATACTGCAAATGGTCAGAGAATGAACTTCAAGGAATTATTATACGATATTTTTGTCTACCGACCGGAAGCCCCGTTGTTGTTCAACAGTGTTGAGTTTCTGGTGTTGGGCATATTGGTGCTGGCGATTTATGCTGCTGTTTATCGTCACAAGAGGCCGCGCACCCTCTTCCTGCTGGCATTCAGCTTGTTTTTCTACTATAAGACCAGTGGCATCTTTGTGCTACTACTCATTGGTACGTTGGTGGCGGTCTATTTGATGACGCGCCGCATGAGTCGATGCGAAGGCGGTGGACGCAAGTGGTGGCTGGCAGGTGTCGTTGCTGTGGTTTTAGGCGTTTTGGGCTATTTCAAATATGCCAATTTCTTGGGCGAGAATTTCTTCTTGATCATTGGGAAGGAGTTCCATCATTGGGACATCCTGCTGCCTGTGGGCATCTCCTTCTATTCTTTCCAGCTGTTGAGCTATGCCATCGACGTGTATCGTCGCGAGCTCGAAGAGGAGAAGGACTTCCTTGACTATGCCTTCTATATCACCTTCTTCCCTCAGCTGGTGGCTGGACCTATCGTACGTGCAAAGAGTTTCCTGCCCCAACTGAAGAAAGACATCGTACTAAACCGTAATGAGATAGAGAAGGGCTTTTTCCTGATTATGATGGGCTTGTTCAAAAAGTCCATTTTGGCCGATTATCTCTCTCAATACAACGACCTTGTGTTTGCCAATCCTGGAGCATATTCAGGCGTGGAGACTTTGATGGCCATCTATGGTTATGCGATACAAATCTATTGCGACTTCTCGGGTTATACCGACATGGCTATCGGTATGGGCAAGATGATGGGCTTCGACTTGGGCATCAACTTCAACAAGCCCTACCAAAGCACCTCACTGACCGACTTTTGGAGGCGGTGGCACATCAGCCTTTCGTCTTGGTTGCGTGATTATCTCTACATTCCTTTGGGAGGTAACCGAAAAGGGAAATTCCGTACCTATCTAAACCTCCTTATCACCATGTTGCTCGGTGGTTTATGGCACGGTGCCAATTGGAAGTTCATCTTCTGGGGTGGAATGCATGGCGTGGGTCTTATTGTAGACAAATTGTGGCAGAAAATCACCAAGGGAAAGCTAAAAGAGTATCGTATAGCTCGGATAGTTGGTTGGTTTATCACCTTGCATTTTGTCATCTTCCTGTGGATTTTCTTCCGCGCCGACAGTTTTGCTACGGCTTGGGAGATCATAGGCCAAGTGTTCAACTCGTTCGACCTTGCCTATCTGCCCGTATTCTTCGAGACCCGCAAGCTCTTTGTATTGCTGTTGGTGTTGGCCATAGGCATTCACGCCATTCCGTCGTCAAGGTTCGACAAAGTGGAACGGGCTTACATTCGCACACCGTTCTTGGTCAAGGTTGTGGCCTTTATTATCCTCATCCAATGCATCTTGCAAATCAAGAGCAGCGACGTCCAGCCCTTTATCTATTTCCAGTTCTAAATATGGTATACTAATGAGCTGAAAAAAAGTACGGATACTGATAATAACGCACCAATTGGTGCGTTATTTTTGTATATTTGCTGCATGTTATTGTAAATCATCTAAATAGATTGTTATGTTGAAGAAATTATTGTTTTGCATAGTTGCATTGGCGTCTTTGCATGGCTTTGCTCAGTCGTCGGTAGCTGGTAAGTCCTATGAAATGGAGATGGAACAGGAACGGTTGTCTTGTTTTATTGAGTTTATTGACAGCGATGATTATTATATTGAAGTTTCGAGTCAAGAAACGGAGGATATAGTATACGTTGTTGTGCTCTCGTATGGTAAATACAAGATTGAGGATGGTCGTGTTGTTTTGATGGATGCATTACACGATTATCAAATGGAAATGGTTTTGGCCGATGAAACATTGTTGATGCAAAAAGGCTTTGGGTTTATGAAAGGCAAGTGCTTTATGTTTCCTGTAACATCCTATCGCACGGATATTCCTGGTGGAATTGACGAAGATATAAACAAGGCTAATATTCAAGAAGAGCGCGATCGATACAGTGTTCAGAATAAGGAATTACATAATCTAACGTATGGAAAGTACAAGGCGATAAAGTTTGCATTTGATTTAGACGTGTATGAAAACAATACGTATTGCTTTGGGTTTAGAGATTGTCCTTTTTCAAAAGGAACTTTTAAAAGAAATGGAAATGTTTTGAATCTGTATGACCCATCATTGGATTGCACGTTTTATCTCTTGATTGGAGATGATAATAGGTTGATAAGCAAATCATTACCAGGTTCAAATGGTAATGTTTTCAAGATGATTGATATTCCCTCCTCCCATCAACCTCAAAAAGGTGGTTTTGGGTGTAGTAGAAGAAGATGAGTCTTCCACGGAAATGAAATCGGGCGAAACCCTTGGGTTTCGCCCGATTCTTTTTTTGTTGAATGGCGATTAGAAAGTCTCTGGGACCTTTTCGGCACCAGCATCAGCCTCAAAATATGCCCGTTTCTCAAAACCAAACATCTTGGCAAGCAAATTGGTCGGGAAGCGGCGGAGGCTTTGGTTGTAAACCTTGGCGGCTTCGTTGAAGCGTTCACGCTCGGTCAGGATGCGGTTTTCGCAACCTTCCAGCTGTGCTTGCAGGGTGAGATAGTTCTCACTTGCCTTCAGGTCAGGGTAGTTTTCAATGGAGACAAGAAGTCGGTTCATCGATTTGCCCAACTCCTCTTGTGCTGCATCAAAGGCCTTCATCTCGTTCTCGTCGAAATTCTCCGTGTTAACCGTGGTTGCAGCGGCTTTGGCACGGGCTTCGGTGACGGCAAGGATGGTGCCTTGTTCGTATTCGGCGTAGTTCTTCACCACGGCGACGAGATTCGGCACCAGATCAGCGCGACGTTGGTAGACGTTTTCCACCTGTCCCCAGGCCTTGGTCATGGCTTCCTGCTTGCTCACAAGGCCGTTGTAAGCCGACCATCCCCAAAGGAGAATGACGCCCACTATGATGGCTAAAATGATGAGGAATTTCTTCATGATTAGATGAATTCAAGTTTATCTTGTGTGGTGTTCTTCTCGCAATAGTGGCAGTGCAGTTTGATGTTACCCTGAGTGTCCTTGATGACAGTGAACTTGGTCGGCACATCGTGCTCCTTGTTGGTGACGCAGTTGGGGTTGAAGCACTTCACGATGTGCTCAATGCTGTCAGGGATGGTCACCGTCTGCTTGTTGATGACCTCGAAGTCCTTGATTTCGATGATGGAGGCAGTAGGGGCGACGAGGGCAATCTTGTTCACGTCCTCCGACTCGAAGTACTTATTGGAGGCTTTAATGAAGCCCTTGGTGCCGTATTTCTTGCTTTCGACGTTGATGCCGAAATACACAGGAGTGCTGACTTTGTCCAAGCCCAGGATCTTGACGACTTGGAACACTTTGTCGGCGGGGATATGGTCGATGACGGTGCCATTCTCAATGGCGGAAACTGTCAATTCTTTTTTCTTTTCCATGGTTCAGATTATTTAAGTCCTAAGATTGATGCAATTAAAGCTTGACGGGCATACACGCCATTTTGTGCCTGTTGGAAGTAGTAGGCCTTCGGGTTGGCATCGACGTCCACGTGGATCTCGTTGACGCGCGGCAGCGGGTGCAGCACGCGGCAATTGGGCTTCGAGTTCTCCAGCATGGCGTTGCGCAGCACATAGGAGTTCTTCACCTTCTCGTATTCCTCGGGGTCGGGGAAGCGTTCGCGCTGGATGCGGGTCATGTAGATGATGTCGGAGTGGGGAATGGCGTCTTCCAACTCGGTGTACTGGTGGTATTCGAGGTTGCGGTCCTTGATGTGCTGCTTAACGACGCTCGGCAGTTTCAACTCGACAGGAGAGACGAGGTTGAATTTCGCGTTGAAGTGGCACATGGCCTCCACGAGGCTATGGACGGTGCGGCCGTATTTCAGGTCGCCGACGAGGGTGATCTCAAGGTTTTCAAGTGTGCCTTGCGTCTTACGGATGCTGTAAAGGTCGAGCATGCACTGGGTGGGGTGCTGGTTGGCGCCGTCGCCAGCGTTGATGACTGGCACTTTCGACACCTCGGAGGCGAAGCGGGCCGAGCCTTCGATGGGGTTGCGCATGACGATGAGGTCGGCATAGCTGGCCACCATGGTGATGGTGTCGGCGAGTGATTCGCCCTTCTGGATGCTCGTGCCAGCGGTGCTGCTGAAGCCGATGACGTTGCCGCCCAGCAGTTGGATGGCCGTCTCAAAGCTCAAGCGCGTACGGGTGGAAGGCTCAAAGAAGAGCGAGGCGATGATGCGCCCGTTCAACAGGTTCTGGTGCGGGTTTTTCTCGAAGTCCTCGGCGATGTCGAGGACATGGCAGATTTCCTCAGGCGTGTAGTCGCTGATGGAAATCAAGCTGCGGTTTTTCAGTGATATTGACATAGGCTTATTTGTTTGATTTGTTGTTGTTGGCAAAAAAAAGACGGCCAACAATGTGACCGTCAGTATGGGGTAAAAGGGAATTCAATTTGATGGAACCATTTGATTCCGTGCAGATAATCTTTTCCGATGGCTTGTTTTGGTATCTCATCGGATTGCAAAAATAAGGTTTTTTTTATTCCATGACCAGCTTTTTTACTATTTTTGTGCAATTAATTCCATCGCTATGTTAGAAGAAGTATTAAGACAATTATTTATAAAGTCATTCACAACTTTATACGGACAGGAACCGCCTGTACAGCAGGTGAATTTCCAGAAGACACGCCCCGAGTTTGAGGGCGACATGACCATTGTGGTGTTCCCCTTCGTGAAGCTGGCAGGTCGCAATCCTGAGCAGCTGGCCAACGAGTTGGGTGCTGAGATGATCAAGGAATCGGACATGATCGCCAAGTTCAATGTGGTGAAAGGATTTCTTAACCTGCTGATTTCGGACAAGTTCTGGATGGATTTCTTCAAGGCGAATCATGAGAACCGTGAGTTCGGCCGCAAACCTGTATCGGGCAAGAATGTGGTAATCGAGTATTCCTCGCCCAACACAAACAAGCCCTTGCATTTGGGTCATATCCGTAATAACCTCCTTGGCTGGAGTGTCTCCGAAATCATGAAGGCCAATGGCAAAAAGGTAGTGCGTGTCAACCTCGTCAACGACCGTGGCATCCACATCTGCAAGAGCATGTTGGCTTGGCTGAAGTGGGGCAACGGCTGCACGCCCGAGTCGACGGGCAAGAAGGGCGACCATCTCATCGGCGACTTCTATGTGCTGTTCGACAAGAAGTTCAAGGAAGAGGTAAAATCCTTGCTTCCTGCCGATTATGACACCTTGGACGAGAAAGCCAAGGAAGAAGCAAAGGCTAAGGCTGAAGCCGAGTCCACGCTGATGAAGGAAGCACGTGAGATGCTGGTGAAATGGGAAGCCAACGACCCAGAGGTGCGCCACCTGTGGGAGACCATGAACCAATGGGTGTATGACGGTTTCGATGTGACCTACAAGCGCATGGGCGTGTCCTTCGAGAAGATTTACTATGAATCACAGACTTATCTGCTGGGTAAGGCTTTGGTTCAAGAAGGCCTCGAAAAAGGCGTCCTCTATCGTCGTGACGACAACTCCGTGTGGTGCGACCTCCGCGACGAGGGTTTGGATGAGAAGCTCCTGCTCCGCCGCGATGGCACCTCGGTCTATATGACCCAGGACCTCGGCACCGCCCAGCTGCGTGTCAAGGAATACGACCCCGAGAAGTTGATTTATGTCGTGGGTAATGAACAAATCTACCACTTCGATGTGCTGAAGCGCGTGTTGGTGCGCCTTGGCCGTGAGTGGGGCAACGATATTGAACACTTGTCATACGGCATGGTGGAACTGCCCAACGGTAAGATGAAGTCCCGTGAGGGCACCGTGGTCGATGCCGACGACCTCATGGATGAGATGGTGGCCACAGCTAAAGCCGTCTCCGATGAGCTCGGCAAGGCAAAGGACCTTTCGCCTGAAGAGGCTGACAAACTCTATCACACCATCGGATTGGGTGCCTTGAAGTATTTCATCCTCAAGGTCGACCCGAAGAAGACCATGCTCTTCAACCCCGAGGAGTCCATCGACTTCAACGGCAATACGGGTCCGTTTGTGCAATACACGCATGCGCGTATCTGCTCAGTGCTGCGCAAAGCTGAGGAGCAAGGCATCAAGCTCGAAAGTGAGGTAAAGGTCAGCGACTTGCAACCCAAGGAGAAGGAAATCATTGTGATGATGTACGGCTGGCCGATGGTCTTGAACCAAGCCGCAGAGAACCGCAGTCCCGCGATGATTGCCAACTTCATCTTCGACCTCGCCAAGGAATTCAACCAGTTCTACCAAGAGTGCAGCATCCTGAAGGAACCCGATGCCGACCGCCGCATGTTCCGTCTGCAAGTGTGCGACATGGTGGCCGCCTTGCTGCGCAATGCGTCTGAATTACTCGGTATCGGAATGCCGAATAGGATGTAATAAACCGGCCCTTCGACGAGCTCAGGGACCTGCTTTACTGTGAGACAAAGGGTCCTTGAGCCTGTCGAAAGGCCCGACTAAAGAAGTATATGAATGTCTTTTACATACCCAACGCCACAGAAGGCCTGACGACCTTGCCTGAGGACGAGTCGAAGCACTGCGTCAAGGTGCTGCGCATGACCGAAGGCGAGCGTTTCTGCGTCACCAATGGCGAAGGTTTTCTCTTCGACGCCGAATTGGTGGAGGCTTTGCCCAAGCGGGCCACCGTCAACTTGACGAACCAGCGCAAAGGGTATGACCACTGGGGATTTAATCTCGAAATCGCCATCGCACCTACCAAACTCAACGAGCGCACGGAGTGGTTTCTGGAGAAAGCTACGGAAATCGGCATCGACCGTGTGAGGCTGTTCACTTCGTATCATTCAGAGCGCCGCGCCGCCAATGTGGAGCGTTTCCAGAAAGTGATGGTAGCGGCGATGAAGCAGAGCATCAAGTCGCGGCTGCCGAAGGTAGAAGACTTGGTGACATTTGACAAGTTGGTGAAGCAACCCTTCGAGGGACAGAAGTTCATCGCTTGGATCGACGACGACGTGAAAGACTGCCTCTGCGACTTGTATAAAAAAGGTGAGAATGTTATGGTACTTATTGGTCCTGAAGGCGATTTCAGTCCTGAGGAAGTGGCACTGGCTAAAGAGAATGGCTTCGTACCGTGCAGCTTGGGCGAGGCGAGATTGCGTACTGAAACGGCGGCCATCGTGGCTTGCCACACGATTCAACTTATCAACCAAATGAAATGAAGAAGCTATTGATTGCCATATTATTGTCCTTCTCGTTCGTTGCCTCGGCTCAGCAACTCAACATCGCCTTGCTGAAATACCGTGGGGGAGGAGACTGGTATGGCAACCCGACGTCGTTGCCCAACTTGGTGCGTTTCTGCAACCAGGAGATTGGCACTGACATCAACCCCAATGTGCCCACTGTGGAGCCATCGAGTCCGGACCTGTTCAATTATCCATACGTCTATATGACGGGTCACGGCAATGTGGTCTTCGATGCCGCTGAGGCGCAAAACCTACGAAACTATATGTTAGCTGGTGGTTTTCTTCACATTGACGACAACTACGGCATCCGGCAATACATCGAGCCTCAGATGAAAAAGGTATTCCCCGAATTGGATTTTGTGGAATTGCCCTATACGCATGAGATCTTCAAGAAGCCGTATGCCTTCCCGAACGGCTTGCCCAAGATCCACGAGCACGATAACAAACCACCACAACTCTTTGCCTTGATTTATGAAGGTAGGATTGTTTGCATCTTCACTTACGAATGCGACCTTGGCGACGGTTGGGAGGACCAACGTGTGCACCACGACTCGCAAGAGACCCGAGAGAAAGCCCTCAAAATGGGCGCGAATATATTAAGGTATGTATTTACGAAATAACTAAGGTCCCTGGGCCCTGAGCTCGTCGAAGGGTCGAAGGGCCGACCGATAAATGACGGTGCTTCGATACTTCGACGGGCTCAGTACTCAGCAACCTGTTTCAACTGAATAACTAAACAACTGAACAACTGATAACTATGGAAGAAAGAAAATGCCTCTACTGCGGTGAACCCATCATCGGGCGTGTCGACAAGAAGTTTTGCTGTGACTCGTGCCGCAACAGCTACAACTACGAAAAGACCCACAAGCAAGTCAACGTGGTGAGAAAGATTAACGGAATCCTTGCACGCAACCACAATATTCTGGAGGAGATGAATCCCAACGGTAAAGGCTTTGCCAGCCGCCAACAGCTGACGGAGAAAGGTTTCGATTTCAAGTATTTCACGAGTACCTACACAACCAAGGCGGGAGCCGTCTACCATTTCGTCTACGACCAAGGTTACGTGCCTAAGGAGACCGACAAGGATGCCTTTGTCTTGGTGAAAAACAACGATTAAAAACAAAACAATACAATACAAAATCTATGAAAAAGACGCTCTTAACCTTATTGCTTGCCATTTTGTGCTTTGGCATGCAAGCCAACCCTGTCGATGTCCAAACGGCCAAGTCGCTGGGGACCAAGTTTATGAAAGCCAATACGGAGATGAAGTCGGCATCGGTCGATTTGGCTTATACTGCCTATGCCGACAATGGTCAAACGGCATTCTATGTCTTTGCCGTACAGCCTAAGGGTTTTGTCATTGTCTCTGCCGACGACCGTGCTAAACCTATCTTGGGCTATTCCACCGAGAGCAACTTCACGCCTCAGCTTCCCGATGGTCTGATGACCTTTTTCGAGAACTACAAGGCTGGTTTCAGTCAGATGTATGCCAATAACGACGAGCGTACGGCAGAGGCTGTTGCCGATTGGACGAGTCTTGAGAAGACAGGCCTGCTTTCGGCTTCGAAGACCGACCGCAGTGTAGGACCGCTGATGGCTTCCATTTGGAACCAGACCGACCTCTACAACAACATGGCTCCTCTTGACCCCAGCTCAGTCTATAGCGGCCATTGCAAGTCGGGTTGTGTGGCCAATGCCATGAGCCAGATCATGCGTTATTGGGAATGGCCCCGTCACGGACAAGGAGGCCACGGCTATGATGCCAGCAGCTATTATGGCGATTATGGCTGGCAGGAAGCCAATTTCGAAGACGCCACTTACCGTTTTGAGTTGATGCCTGACTTCCTCGATTTTGCCAGTCCGCAAGCCGAGGTGGATGCCACCGCCTTATTGGAATACCACGCCGGTGTAAGCGTTGACATGGGCTATGGTGCCAATGCTAGCGGTGCCTATTCGGAGAATGTGGGTCCAGGCATGAGTGATTATTTCAGATATAGTCCCGAATGGGAACATCGGTATAAGCCGAATGGCTCAGGCGCATGGATGAATGACTTGCGTGCCAATCTCGATGCAGGCATGCCTCTTTATTATGCCTCACAAGGGGATGCAGGTGGCCATGCCTATGTGCTTGACGGCTATGATACTAACGGCATGTTCCATCTCAATTGGGGCTGGGCGGGTTTCGACAACGGATGGTATGCTATTGACGGCTTCTATCTGACGTTCTATTCCTTCCCATGGCAGCATAATGCCGTCTTTAATTTGCATCCCGTTGATGAGTATTATGATGCACCTAAGGCAGTGGAGAACATAAATGCTCGTGCTGTTTTTGATCATGGAGAGGTGGAACTGACCTTCAATCCCGTGTATGAAACCCGTAATGGGACCGCTCTCTCAAAGATTGATACTATTGTCATTATGCGTGATGGTGAAGTGGTTGAGAAGATGACAGATGTGACAGACGACCTGGTTTATTTTGATGATTATGATCAATATGGTCTTGAGTATGGCACATATTATTATACGGTGTATTCAGTGAATGCAGCTGGAATGAGTAAAGTGGCCCGCGACACTGTGTTGGTGGGGACCAATTGTGACTTGCGCTTTGAGTTGTCCGATACGGGTGGTAACGGCTGGGATATGTCATTCATCGCCGTGCTTGATGAGGGTGGCAAGGTCTCGCAGCGAGTGGGTTTGTGGGATGGAGGTTCTGCCTCGCTGGTTGTGCCCGTACCAAAATACCAGACCGCTACATTCTTTTGGACATACGACAACACATGCTATTCACATGGTAGCCTTTCTGAAGTGTCATACGAGATTTATGACTGGGACGACAACTTGATTGTGGCCTCCAACGGCTATCCCGAGGTGGGTGTTATCACCGAATACGAGATCAATTGCACGATGGGTTGCCAACCTGTTTCTAACCTGAGTGGTACTTACCAGTGGAATGGCGGTGATGAATTCGGTGCTCTGTTGACTTGGGATTGGGAAGGCCGAACCGATGAGTTCCAGAGTTATTTAATACTGAAAAAGGAGAATGATGCTCCTTTCGTGATTGCTGAAATTGAAGATCCATCACAAAGGTCTTATTTTGATGCCTCTAATGAAATTGGCGCTACGGAATATACCGTGCTCGTGACTTATGAGCGTCCTAACGAGTATTGTGAGTCCGAACCTTCAACCGTGACAGTCGAAGTGACATCGGTTTCGGAAAACACCTCCCATTCGATGCTATATCCTAATCCCGCCTCCGACCGCTTCACTATCGAAGGCAAAGTCAAGGAAGTCAAGGCATTTGATGCCTTGGGACAAATGGTGTATCAAGGAAAGGACAATACTGTCGAAGTGGCGGCATGGCCACAAGGCGTGTATTTCGTCCGTGTCGTGGATGAAAACGATGTCGTCTCGACGGTGAAATTTGTCAAGGAATAACGACTTCCTTGTAGGCTTCAAATATTTGCTGTCCAATGTTTTGGGCAGCAAATGTTTTTATGGCGTAGTCCCGAATGGCTTGACGGTCGTATTCTGAAGAATGGTCAAGCAGTTGGTTCATGCCTTGCAGCAAAGCGTCTTCGTCACCTTGAGGGATGAGGATGCCCCTTTCGGGAGAGAGGATTTCGGCAATGCCTCCCACGGAAGTGCTCACCACAGGCACCCCACTGGCGAAGGCCTCCACAATGACGCAAGGAAGGTTCTCGAAGTTGGAGAACAGAACGAAGAAGTCCGCGTTTTGGTAAGCTTCGGCTACCTCGGCAGAGGTCTTTTTCCCATGGAAGATGACGCAGTCCTCCAAATGGTGTTCTTTAACAAACGCCTTGAATTCTGGAGCATCGTAGTCATGGATAACGTGCAATTCAAAGTCGTCACGCTGCTGTCTTAATCTTTCAATAACACGCAAGATGCCGCTGAAATTCTTGGCTTCATCGCGCAAGGTGGAGATATGGAGGATGTGCTTTTTCCAGACGTGCATGTCATTCCTGCAAGGGCTTGTGCGTTGGCGGGAATCTATGCACGGCTTCAGTTTAAACATATCCGTATTCACCAAATTGTAAATCACCTGAAAACGGTTGTGCACCCCATGACCTTCCATACACCGCTGCAAGTCAAGGCTTACTGGCATGATGAGCTCGGCATTATTGGCAATCTTGACGATTTTCCGCTTCAGCTTGCCGACCAAAACGTCCTTGTTCTGCGGTTGGTAAATGGTCCAATGCTCAGTAAGGACATATTTGTAGCCAAAGAGCTTCTTCCACAGCAAGGCGACCTGCCCTAGCGGGTAGGTGACGTGTAAATGAATCAAGTCAGGCTTGAAGAAACGTTGCTTGATGTATTTCAATCCGTATTGGTACATCCGCAGCATTTTGAGTTTGCGAATGGCGTTTATTTTCGGTGGACGGATATAAATCTGCACATGGGTATGGTGCGCTCCGGAAATCTCCTTGACCTCGAACGATTTCGTCATGTTCTTGCCGTCGCACACGGAGAGGATGACGGAATGGCAATCCTCGGGCAGTGCGTCAATCATGCGGACGCAGAAGTTACCCAAGGTGGGGTCGTCGGGGGTGGGGAACCAACTCAATAGGTGCAGAACGTTCATCGCTTAGCAAATATGCGTTTTAATATCAATTTCGAAATATTTCTTTGGTGTCTCGTAAGGCACAAGCTTGTGCGTAGGGAAGTCTTCAGGCAGATAAACGGCACACAAGGTGTTGGAGATATGATAGATATGTTTGCGCTTCTCGGCAGGTGCACCGTCCAAGATGGCGCCCATCACATCCCAGCGGATGGTCTCGGGGTCGAGGCCGTAGTCGTGCCACACGATGATACTGCGCCCGCCTTTGAGCAGTTTGAAGGCGGTCTCGGTGTCTTTCTTCACGCTCTCGTAATGGTGGTCGCCATCGACGAAAACCATGTCGTATTTGCCGAGATGTGGCCAGAAGTCGAAGGTCTGCGAGTCGCCGAAGAGTTGCTCCACATTGCTTAAATCCTTGCTGAAGAAGCTGTGCAAGTCAGCGTATAACTGGTTGTTGGTCAGCTTTAGGATGTCTTCCTTCGGCAGGTTAAACGTGACGCAATGTTCGGCCACGTCAGCCAGATTGGCCACACTCTCGCCGCGCCAGGTGCCGATTTCGAAGTAGTCTTTCACCGCATAGCGTTTTGCCAAGGCTCTCAATAGTGCGATATCAATAGGCATGGTGGCACCCGAGAGATAGGCGTATGGCTTCGCGATTTCATGGAAATCTGGGAACAATTTGTTGATTTCGATGACGGGAAGACCGTCGGCGAGACCATAATTTCGGATGACGTCTTCCTTGTTGCTGTCCTCGTCTTGCAAGACGAGGTTGAGCAGGTAGGGATGCCTGATGATGCGCCCGAGGGCTTTCGTGAATTTATGGAGTTTATTCATTTTCGGTAGGTTGTTTCAAGAATTGTTGTTTCAAACCAGCGATGTAGTTCTGTATCTCGCTCTTGGTCAATAAGAAGTCGTGGCCTTTGAAGTGCGACTCCTTGACGAAGAACACGAACAGGAACACCGCATTGACCGTATACGACACCGCTGAGGTAATGGCTGCACCTGTGACATCGAATCGTGGTATCAGCGTGAAGCCGCAAACGAAGGTGATGACCAGTCCGCAGAGTGCCGCAAAGGTGTTCATCTGATAACGTCCTGTGCCCGAGTAATAGTGTCCGAGGATGAGGAAAATGCAGTAGAGCAAGATGCCTGGTGCCAGAATGCGAATGAGTCCTGCCATCTCGCCAAACTCGGGACCGAAGACGAATGTGTAGACTGCAGGCGGTAGCAGGCACAATACTATGACGGCCAAGGCTGAGATAAGCAGACAGATCTTGCCCAAGTCGAGGGTGAGCTTTTGCGCGTAGGCGCGGTCGTCGGCATTGGCGATGCGGGCATATTGCACGAGCGCAATACTGTTGCTGATGATCCAGATGGCCTCGGCTAACGAAAGGGCATTGGAGAACACGCCCACGCGTCCCACGCTGATGTATTTGTCCAGCAGATAATAGCTCAAGCGTAGGTTGAAGAACTGCACGAAGTGGCCTGTCTGGTTGAGGAAACCGTATTTGAAGAGGTCTTTCAAGACGGGTCTGTAGTCCTTGTCCGTATCATGGCGCAGGTTGGCGTATTCCTTGTGCAACATCCACACACCCAGCAGGAAAGTGCCTCCGTAGGCGGCATACAGCCCGATGACGTAGCCGTAGATGTCGGTTCGCTTCAACAAGATATAATAGATGACCAAAGTCAAGGCCAAAAGCACGGGTTGGAGAAGTGTGTTGTAGTTGGCCTTCTTGATTTCCTCCTTGCCGACCAAGAAGCGGAAGTTGATGTTGCTAAGCGAGGAGATGAACGACAGGATGGCCACGTGTGCGACCAAGTCGGGTGCCAGCTTCGGATAAAACAGCCAAATGGCGAAACCCATGATCACAGCGATGAGGGCTGCCCATACCGTGGAGGCTACCAGAATCTTCTTGAACGAATGGCGCGGGGCAAGGTAGATGATGCTTGCACCGCAGATGATGTCGGAGAAGATAAGGATAAAGGAGATGGTGGTCAAGAGCAGCGCCTGCGTACCTTTGCCTGTATCGCCCAAGGTCTGGGAAATGATAATGGCAATGGCGAAGTTAAGGGCTGCCGCCAATATCTTGGTTCCAAAGGTATTTAGGATTTTCTTGAACACGACCGTTTGATATATGATTCAAACGACAAAAGTACGGAAATAGTTTTTAGGAAAGAAAAAACACCAGAAAAAGCGTTTCCTGGTTTAATCAAATGTGCTTAATCTTGTGGTTTGGTGATTCGTGTAGTTTGTTTTCACTTTAGCAACCCTAGAATTACCTCTGGCGCAATTCTCATCTCAGAAACCGCGCAAAGCCCCATGCCCATATCTTTCAGGCTGGCACCCAACAGATAGACTTTGTCGTCGATAATCAGGAAACGGTCATGGTTGCGGTGAGGCAGTTGGATGAACTTAATTTCGGGTTATTGGGCGTTGTGCTTTTTTAGGTCCGTAAGGAATTGCTCATTATGCCGAGTGTGGATGGTCGCCGAAACGCCATCGACTCGTTTGGTGAACATGGAAAGTACTCGGTCGTCAACATAGTTGTCGATAAGAACGATTCTTTGCTGGGCGCTTCTAACGAGATCTGAAATATAAGTCCATGCATCCCAGACGCAGCCTGTAGGGAAGACTTGCTCGGGGAGGAGTTTTGGACTAACGTCCTCGATTCTATCAAGAATAACCTTAATCGTTTTGTCTGTTTCTTGTTGATGCTGCTCAATGTTGAAGATGCGCTCAATAATCTGCGTGTTGTGATTGACGAGTTGCGGAATCATGGTAAATGCGCGCATGATGCGGATGTTGACTTCCACAGCAGTATCAGACCTTAAAACGCTGCTGAGCATGGCGATGCCATTGCGGGTGAAGGCATAGGGAAGTTTTCGAGTGCCTCCCCAACTTGATGTCGCAATTTGCGACTTCAAGATTACTTCTTCCTCGTTTATGGTCGCAATTTGCGACCTTAAAGAATTTTTCTCTTCGTTTAAGGTAACAATTTGTGATCTTAGACTAACTGCCTCATCATGAGTGAGTTGAAACATGAAATCCTCCGGAAAACGATTGAGATTTCGTTTCACCTGTTCGTTCAATCTCTTGGTTTCAACACCATACAGCATCGCCAAATCAGAATCAAGCATCACCTGTTGGCCTCTTATTACGCGTATCAAAGATTCTATATTGATACTGTCAATGCCTTTGATGTCACAAATTGTGATTTCAAGTTTTGTGTTGGTTTCTTTCTTTGCCATATTCTTATTAGTTTTAATACCGCAAAGATGCAAACCTTGTCAAGACAAAGCCGTTGAACAAACGTTTGTAGTCGACAGCAGTCGTTTGTTGTCGTTTGCTGTCGAATATATTGCTGTAAATGAGTAAGAAGCAGAATGCTTTAGCAGGGCCTCCAAATTCGCCCACTGCAACTGTCACTTTCAGCCCCAGTTACTGAGGCTAGCACATTGGTCTTGCCTTCCACGCGGAGCAGTCCAAGGAAAGCAAAGACTAAAGCCTCCTTGTAGTCGATTGTCATCTTGTCGGGGATGATGACTTCGTGCGAGCTGCGGGCTTGCAGGCGTTCCATAAGGAACTTGTTCCTCGCGCCGCCACCAGTAACGAGAATCTTCCCCTTGGGCAGATGACTCACTCCCAATGCGATTTGCAAGGCGATGTGTTCCACGAAGGTGGCCAACAAATCTGGCACAGACAGGCCTTGCAGCAGCTTCTTCTGGTTCGCTTCGAAGAACTCTCTTCCCAACGATTTGGGTGGGTACAGCCCATAGAAAGGATGCCTGTTCAGCTGTTTCAGCAACGTAATGTCGACCTCACCGCTACGGGCCAGTTCGCCATCGCGGTCGTAGGGGAGACCTTTCATCTGAGCGAGATAATTGAGGGCTTGGTTGGCGATGCAGAGGTCGAAGGCAATGCGCTTGTCATCTTCATCATAGGAGACGTTGGCGATGCCGCCGATGTTGAGGCAGATCTCATAGTCGCCGAAAAGCAACTTGTCGCCAATGGGAACGAGTGGTGCACCTTGTCCGCCCTTGCTGACGTCCTCGCTGCGGAAGTCGTTGATGACGGTGAAGCCACAAGCTTTGGCTAACTCTTGTCCGTCGCCAATTTGAAGCGTGTAATGCTCCTCAGGGCGGTGGAAGATGGTGTGGCCGTGCGAAGCGACAAAATCTGGCGTAACATTATGCTTCTTGGCAAAAGCCAACACTTGTTCGCCTAGGTATTTGCCGTAGTCCTTGTCTAGCTGCACCAAATCTTCGGGCTGCTTGTGGAAGGCTCCAGAGAGTTGCTCGGTCCAGTATTCGGGATAGGGTAGGGTCTCGGCCTGCAAGATTAGGAAGTGATATTTGCCGTCCTCTTCTTGGAAGCGCACAAGGGCGATATCCAGCCCGTCTAACGAGCTGCCCGACATGAGTCCTATGGCGGTGGTTTCTTTCATTGGTGGTGTTATAACGGGGTGTAATCCTTTAGTTTAAACCGTCATGGCGGAGGAACATCCGCCATCTCCTGAATGCGAAGACGTATCCTTTTCGCTAAGGAGATTGCGGGTCAAGCCCGCAATGACGGCTTGAGGGTAGGTATTCGTCACAATAATGGTAATACTTTCTCAAGCTGTACACTGTGAGATCCTTTGACGAGTATCGTCTTTCCAATGACTTGATTGTCCTCAAGGTATTGGCACAAGTCTTCCACTTTTGCGAAGGTGCTCCAATCAGGGTCCTCATTGTAAGCGCTGAAGTTCGAACCGACCAACAAAGCCTCCTTGAATTTCAACTCCTTCATCAAGCCCAGGATGTTGCGATGTTCTTCTTCGGAAGCCGTGCCCAACTCACGCATGTCGCCTAATATCAAAAGACTGTTATCGCCGCAGATGCTGGCGAAGTTGATCAAGGCGGCGCGCATGGAGGTGGGATTGGCGTTGTAGGCATCCATGATGATGCGGTTCTTGCCGGTTTCAATCACTTGCGAACGGCTGTTGGTGGGCGTGTAGGCCTCCAAGGCTTCGATGATGGCGCTCTCATCCACCTCGAAATACTGACCCACGCCAATGGCAGCGGCCACATTCTCGAAGTTGTAGCTTCCCACGAGATGGGTCTGAATGAGGTGATTCCTCCAGCCGACACTCAAATACGGGTTGCAGGCAGCAGGGGCGACAGGGCAGAAGGCAGCACAATGTCTACCATAGCTGATGCGTTCCTGTCCCTCTGATTGCTCCCATAGTAGCGGGTTGCCTTGATTGACAAATACGGCCTTGCCATGCGCCTTGATATGTCGATACAGTTCGGTCTTGGTCTTGATGACGCCCTCAAAGCTACCGAAGCCTTCCAGATGTGCTTTTCCGATGTTGGTGATGAGGCCATAATCAGGGTCGGCGATCTTGCAGAGGAAGTCAATTTCACCTGGATGGTTGGCACCCATCTCCACGACGGCGATCTCGGTCTCGGGCTTGATGCTCAACAGGGTGATGGGCACGCCGATGTGGTTGTTGAGGTTACCCATCGTGTGGATGATGTTGTATTTCTTGGCCAGCACAGCCGAGACGAGCTCTTTGGTGGTTGTCTTGCCGTTGGTGCCGGTGATGGATAGCACGATGGCTTTGCTCTGTTGGCGATGGTAGGCTGCGAGGTCTTGCAATGCTTTCAATGAGTCGTCCACTATCAAGATGCGTTCGTGTTTGGGCAGGTCTTTGCGGTCGGCGACGACGAGACTGGCCTCGCCTTGCTCCGCCACTTGCAGGGCGAAGTCATTGGCGTCGAAGTTCTCGCCTTTCAAGGCGAAGAAAACAGCGTCTTTTTCAATCTTGCGGCTGTCGGTGGAGACTTTGTGAGCCTTGAGGTAATGTTGATATATTGTTTCTATCATCTGTTATGGGTTTGGGCCCTTCGACCCTTCGACGAGCTCAGGGCTCAGGGACCCTTGTGTTTTAATGAAAGAAGCCGCCTGACGGATCAAACGGCTTCAAAGCTATCATGAAAAAGAATCTATTACTATTTACTTGGCGAAAGAGCTGCCCACCTTGTTCATCGCGCAACGGAAGCCGATGGTCGAAGCGGACTGGTTCTGGTTGAGGTAACGGCGCGTGCCAGGGCTCAGGTAGTAAGGACCGTCGGCCCATGAACCGCCTTTGTACACTCTCGATTCGTCGCTGATGAGGGTCGTACCGGGAGTTTCATTCGTGGCGGCTTCATACATCTCCTTGGTGAACACGCTTTGGTCGTCTTGAGGATCGCTCCAACGGTTGCGGATGGCCGACATATAGTCACCGTCGTCATAGTTGGAGTTGAAGCTCGTACGGTAGTTCTGGCGCTTGGCAGCTTCTTCCTGGGGGATGGGCTCTCTGCGGATGCGACCCAGGGAGTCTTTTTGCAGCAGGAAGCCTTCGTCGTCGACAGCCTTGCGGGTGAACACGTTACCACGGAAGGGGCTGTAGTCGGCAACGTCTTCGTGAGACAGCGGACGATAGACATCTTGGCACCATTCGGCCACGTTGCCAGCCATGTTGTACAGGCCGTAGTCGTTGGGCCAGTAGGAACCCACAGGGGCGGGCAGGGCGGCGCCGTCGTTCAAGTGGCCAGCAACACCCATGTAGTCACCAGGGCCTCTCTTGAAGTTGGCCATGAAGCTACCCATATATCTCTTGTTGTCGGTGCGCAGACCGTCGCCGTTCCAAGGATACACCTTGCGTTCGCTGACGATTTCGTTGGAGGTGTTGCCTACCAAGCCGACAGCGGCATATTCCCATTCGGCTTCCGTAGGCAGACGGTACGAGGGCAAAAGGATGCCATCGTCCATTCTGACGTTACGCACGCCGTCGCCGCCTTTGGAGAGGTCTTTCTTACCGTTCTTCACCTTGCCAGTGTATTGGCCGGCCAGATAAGCGTCGGTGTTGAAGTTCTCTTCGTCTTGTTGGGTCGGGTCCCAATCAAGGACGCCAGCCTCAACAAGCATCAACTCATTGACACGGTCGGTACGCCAAGAGCAGTAGTCATTGGCTTGAACCCAGGTCACACCCACCACCGGATAGTCATTGTAGGAAGGATGGCGGAAATAGATCTCAACCATGGGTTCGTTGTATGACAAGCGGTCACGCCAAACCAAGGTGTCGGGCGCGGCATTGCGTACCACCTGAGGATAGTTTTGTCCGTAAACGCGGTTCAGCCAGTAGATGTACTCACGGTAGTCCACATTGCTGACCTCGGTGCGGTCCAGCAGGAAAGAAGGCACGGTGACCTTGCGGGGCGAGTTGTCCCACGAATAGGTCAGGTTGTCGGTTGTGGCGCCCATCACGAAGGTTCCGCCTTCGATGGCAATCAAGCCGGGACCGATTTCCTGGTCGTTCACTTCAGTAACTTCGAAGCCTCCGTTGTTGGCATCGTTGTAGGCCCAACCCGTCGTGCGCGAAGACTTATTGGAGCATGAAACGGTAAGCAATCCTGCCAAAACAATGATGGCTAGTGTCTTGAATCCTTGTTTTCTATACATTGTCATTCAAATTTGTTATCTATAAACTCAATTGAAAGGCATTTATTGTATGCCTCTCAGATTATTTTCAAACTTTTTTCTAAAAAAACACGCAAATTTATGGACTTTTTTTGAATCGGTTGTCATTTTTGGAAAAAAAACTTTTTTGTTGCCCAAAAATGCCATCTTGCAATAAAAAAGTTGTATTTTCGTTCCCTTATAAATAAGGTATGCTTAGAAGGTGTACTTTGTATTTAATAAATTGAATATTAAGTAATAACGATAAATATGCGTCATAAGATACGATTTTGTTTGTTGCTGGTCATGTTGTTTTTTGCCGCTGGCAACGCCGATTCTTTGTGGGGTCAAATGAAGATGGAACAAACTATCCGTCTGCAATGGCAGGGAGTGGCTGAGCAACATTTCGCTTCCGATACCTTATTATATATGGATTTGGAGTCGGGGGTCTACGAAGATATCATGCCTGTGTTTTATCAGTCATTCCCCATTTACGACGATGCCGTTAAAGTGGAGGTGATGTGTCTTGAAGTCAAAGCCGAAGCCCTTACGGAGGCTGAGATGAAAGTGGCGCGTAATTATGCCTTCAGCAGCGATTTTGAAGTGACCGCCAAGCCGTTGCGCTCGCGCGATAAGGCTTTGCTCTCAGTGCGTATCGTACCCTTCCGTCAAAAAGGCGATCAATACGAGAAGCTGATTTCAGCCACATTGTCGATGACGCTCACTCCTGATGTCAGTATTATGAAGTCTAAACCAACTTATGCCACGCGCTCGGCGATGGCATCTGGAGAGTGGTACAAGATCGGTCTTGCAGAAACTGGCATCTATAAGCTGACGGCTTCCGACCTCACTGAATTGGGCATCAACGTGTCACAACTTGACCCGCGTCAGATACGCATCTACCACAATGGGGGCGGCGTGCTGCCTGAGTTGAACGCAACCGCCCGTCCAGACGATTTGGTTGAGGTGCCCATTTATGTGGCAGGCGAATCCGATGGCCGTTTCGACAACAACGACTATATCCTTTTCTACGGTCGTGGCCCCGTTTGCTGGAAGCTTGATACGGAACGCATGGCCTATACTCATATTCAAAATGCATACGATGACTATGCCTACGCCTTCGTTGTCGTGGGGTTGGGCCAGGGCAAACGCATCAGTTATGCCGACCAACCTACTGGAAGCGCCAATGAGATCGTCAACCAATTCCTGGATTATCAGGTGCATGAAAAAGACTTGTACAATGTATTCCGAGTAGGACGAACCTATTATGGCGACAAGATGGAATATACATCTACACAAAGCTTCGATTTCACTTTCCCCAATGTGATTACCTCACTTCCCTGCACGGTGAAGACGGCTTTGGCGGGACGCAATTTCCAAGCGGCCAGTTTCGCGGTGTTGGTCAACAATGTGCAGCAAGCTGTTTACCCTATTCAAACGACTTCCTCTTCGACCGAGATGCCCTACGGATACGATGTGGGCGGATGGGTGAGTACCCATCCCAATGGCGAGACGGTGCGTGTGACCTTGAAACACAATTCCAATGGTTCTTCTGTCACCTCAGAAGGCTTTGTGGATTATATCCTCGTCAATGCCTGGCGCAGCCTGAAAATGACGGGTGACCAAATGCGCTTCCGCAACCCCGAAGCATACGTACTCAATAAGACGTACGAGTACAGACTGACGGGTGCCACGCAACAAACCCAGGTGTGGGATGTAAGCAAACCCATGCAACCTTCCATCGTGAAAGGTCAACTCAATGGATCCACCCTCAGTTTCAAGATGGTCGGCAACAGCAATAACGAGTTTGTGGCCTTCAATGGCAACTCGTATCATTCTGCCACGGCCTTCGGGAAGGTTGACAACCAGAACCTTCATGGGGTGCGCGATGTGGACTTCGTCATCCTGACTTATCCCGATTTTATGGAACAAGCCGAACGGCTGAAAGCCATCCATAACCGCATCGACCCTGACTTGAATGTCTATATCACCACGCCGGAAAAGATATACAATGAGTTCTCTTGTGGTGCCAAAGACGTTTCGGCCATTCGCGATTTCTGCCGTATGCTTTATCTCGACAGTACCCCGGGTCGTACTATCAAGTATCTCCTGCTTTTGGGTGATTGCTCCTACGATTACAAGAACCGCGATGGCGTTGTTGACTTTGTGCCTTCCTACGAATCGGTGGCTTCGTTGGCGATGTCGTATACCTATGTAACGGATGACTATTTCGGTTTTATGGATGAACTTGAGGGCAATATCGACGGTTCCTTGGCCGACATCGGTGTGGGCCGTTTCCCGGTGCAGACGGTGGAACAGGCTGCCCAGATGGTCGACAAGATCGAACGTTATATTGTGAAAGACGAGACCACCATGCAACCGTGGCGCAATACCATCACTTTCTTTACGGATGATGAAGGTGGCTTTGTGAATAGTGCGGAGACCTTGGTGGCCAAGCTGAAGGATGTAGGAGGCGAGGCTGCTGTGGTTGACAAGATCTATCTCGACGCCTATCAGCAAATCAGCGCCCCGGGAGGTGAGATTGCTCCCGACGTGAACGCTGCCATCAATAGCCGCATGGAAAAAGGCACGTTGGTGCTCCATTATGTCGGCCATGGAGGCGAGGTCCAACTTTCTGAAGAGAAGATTCTTCAACGAAAGGACGTCGACTCATGGCGAAACGGTCCGATGTATCCGCTGATGATTACTGGTACGTGTGAGTTCAGCCGCTTCGACGATCACCTGCGCACTTCCTTGGGCGAGTATTCGTTCTTGAACCAATATGGTGGCATGATCGCCATGTTCACCACTTCAAGAGTGACTCATGGACATCATAACCTCGCTTTTGGTGAGGGTGTCTACGATAACTTGTTCCGTTATTACGGTGGCGAGCACTATCGTTTGGGGGATGTCTACCGCATGGCAAAGAGTAGTGGAGGCTTGGTGGAGAAACGCTATGTGTTTTTTGGCGACCCCGCCTTGCGCTTGGCCTATCCGAAATGGAAAGTGGAAACGCTAAGCATAAATGGGAAATATCCAGGTCACGACTTGGACTCCCTCGCCATCAACGACAGCACATGGATGACGTATCCTGTCTATCACGATACCATCAGCGCCTTGCAACCCGTTGAGATCGAAGGCGTCGTGAAGGACTTGGATGGCAATGTGGCCACAGGTTTCAATGGTGTGGTCAGCGTTATCGTCTATGATAAGGAAGCCGAGCTTGCCACTTATGGTACGGCTTGTGGAGTTATTGATTTTAAGTTACGTAATAGCATGATTTTCAACGGGAAGGCTGAGGCGGTCAACGGAAGGTTCAAAATCAACTTTATCGTCCCGCGCGACATCTCCTATCGGTTCGGTCAAGGTTTGATCAATTATTATGCTACTGATTACGACATCGATGCCAACGGCAGCTGTGATGCGTTCATCATCGGCGGTTTTTATGACGAGGCCACTGAGGACGTCGAAGGACCTGAGGTCAAGCTCTTCATCGACGACACGCTCTTCGTAGATGGTGGCTTGACGGGTCAAAACCCATTGCTGTTGGCTTTCGTCGAGGACGAGAGTGGCATCAACACGACGGGCGCGGGCATTGGCCACGACATCATGGCTACGCTGACAGGCCCTTCCAAGAACGCTTATTGCCTCAACGATTACTTCGTTGCCGAACTTGACCAGCCAGGCAAGGGCACCATCACTTACAAACTCCAAAACCTCGCCGATGGCGACTATACCCTGACGCTCAAGGTTTGGGACATCTACAACAACTCTGGAACAGCTACGGTTTCGTTCACTGTGGTGAACAACAGTGGCATGGTCATTGAGAATGCCTTCAATGCGCCCAATCCAGTGACGGACGAGACGCATTTCGTGTTCGACCACAACCAAGTGGGCAACAATGTGAAGGTCGACATCTATATTTACGACATCATGGGCCGTTGGGTGACTACACTCTCCGAGACGGTGTCAGGCACTTCGGCTCGCATCTCGCCCATCCGTTGGAATGGCCGTGGCGCTAACGGTGCTGATTTGCGTAACGGCATTTATGTCTACCGCATCGTGGCTACCAACGATAATGGAGAAACGGCCACGTTGGTATCAAAACTAGTGTTAAGTAAATGAGAATGAGTATGAAATACAGAAGAATAACCATTATTACGGTTCTCTTACTGCTGTTTGGCGGTACGGTGGGCTGGTCGCAGGATAACACCTACCAGTCGGTGCTGAGCGATCACACCTGGTATCGCCTTTCGGTGACGCAAGAGGGCGCCTACCAATTGGACTATGCCACCTTGCAGGGAATGGGCATCGATGTGAGTGCCTTGAACCCCAATCAAATCAGGTTGTTTGGTAATCCTTCAGGTGCTTTGCCTGAGAAGAACTCGGATAGTCGTCCCGACGATTTGACGGAGATGGCCATCTGCGTGACGGGTGCCGACGACGGCAGCTTCGATGAGGGCGACAAGGTGTTGTTCTATGGTCAGGAACCCACGCGTTGGGTGCTGGTTGACAATGGCAACAAGACCTATCAGCGTGAACGTAACTATTATTCCGACACCACCTATTATTATTTATGTGTCGACAGCGGTGTCGACGGCTTGAGGGTGGGAGAGAAGCCCACGCTGTCCGTTGAGAATACGACGACCGTCATCTCTGAGTTCCCCGATTTCGTTTGGCATGAGGAAGAACTGTTTTCGCCTTATTCTATCGGACAAAACTGGTTTGGCGAACAGGTTACTGCAGAGGATTCGACTTTTGCTATTTCTTTTGTTTTTCCTAACCTGGTAAAGACCAAAGCTTTAAGAATAAATTCGCAAATATTGGGACGCGTCAAAAAGACGTATTTACATTACGATGCTTGGGTCAACGACAACCATGTGGCTGATAATGTTGCCATCAAGTATATTAGTGATCAAGATCATTTGTATGGCAGGTTATCGACCATCGACAAACAGATGCTTCTTGATAACGACACTGCTACGTTCAAAATGAGTCTTGTAAATTCTCCATCAGCTTCCCTATATCTTGATTATGTTGAGATTTATGGTTGGAGACAGCTGAAAAGGACGGAGAGCAATTTCCTATTCCGCTTGATGCCAAGTCAGTTTGGCAACGGCCGAAGTGCTGTCTGGGTACAGAATGTCAATGCCGATTATCGGCTTTGGGAAGTGACCTCACCTTTGCAGCCTATCGTTCAGGATGTCGTGTTGAGTGGAGGCAACTTGGTATTTGCCACCGATGAGAGGACGGAAAAACGCTATGTTCTGTTCAAGCCTGAGGCGGCGCATCGGATTGTGAGCTGGACGGCCTTGCCCAATCAAAACCTTCACGCCATCGCCGAAGCCGATAACCTGATCCTCACTTCGCCCATCTTTCTCGAGCAGGCACAGGCCTTGGCCGATTATCATTCCGAAAAGGACGGCTTGACTAGCGTGGTGGTCGATGTGAATCAAATCTATAACGAATTTTCGTCGGGCACGCCCGACCCGACAGGCATACGCGACTTCGTTCGCATGGTGTATCGGCGCAGCGCTGGCCAACTGAAGTATCTGACCTTGTTTGGACGTGCATCGTTCGATTTCCGCAATATCAAAGGCAATGGGCAGAATTATGTGCCTACTTACGAAACGTTTGAAGACCCACAGTATGAGTTGAGTTTCGCAGCCGATGATTTCTTTGCCATGATGGACGATAACGAAGGCGCCAACTCTAACGGACGCGTCGACATTGGTGTGGGACGTATCTCTGTGTCGACTGTGGAAGAGGCTGAGAATATGTTGCGCAAGATCAAACATTACGACAATCTGGCTGAATCGCATGGCGAATGGAAGACGGATTTGCTGCTCTTGGCCGACGACGAGAAGGTGGATTATGTGGATTACAGCGAGAAACATTATATGATGATGGATACCATTTGTCCTGCCTTGACCGCAAAAAAGGTGTATTGTGGCGCCTATCCTCTGACAAGCACTTCGAGTGGTACCGTCAACCAAGGCGCCAATGCCGACTTGATGCGTGCTCTCGAGCAAGGCACTTTGGCCTTCTTCTATAACGGCCATGGTGGCGTCAAGGGCCTGACTGGTGAGAATGTGCTTGCCAATGCCGACATCAATGCCCTCAACAACTTTGATAAATTGCCCTTTGTCTATACTGCCACTTGTGAGTTTACAAAATACGACAATCCCCTCTTGGTTTCGGCTGGTGAACAACTGTTCCTGAACCCCCATGGAGGCAGTGTGGCGATGCTTACAACAAGTCGTCCTACTTACGGTATGTATAACGACCGTCTGACACGGTCGCTTATCCCAGTCCTCTTTCAACGCGACGCTTCTGGCAAACCTATGCGTTATGGCGATATTGTCAGGGAGGCCAAGATCAACTCGCTCAATTATCAAAGCCAAACCAGTCCGTTCCTTAGTCAGAATATCCGCTTCCTGTTTTTGGGCGACCCGGTGATGCGTTTCCCCTTGCCTCAGGGGAATATCGCTGTGACGAAAATTAATGGAATGTCAATTGGGGCTTCCGACGACATTGTGCTTCATGCCATGAGCATGGTGACGTTGGAGGGTGAGGTGAGAAACGCCAACGGACATCTTGATGCCGGCTTCAACGGCACACTGTGGGTGAGGTTCTACGACCAGAAGGCGAAGATCAAGGTGAAGTTTAATGGCGACACGACTAGAAATGTGTATTATCATAAGGATGTGCTCTATCAGGGACAGGTCAGTGTGACTGCGGGTAGGTTCAATATCTCCTTCCAGGTGCCGAAAGACATTATGCCGGGAATGGACATGCCGCGCTTTAGTTTCTATGCCTACGACTCACTTCGTGTTGTCGATGCTATGGGTAAGTTCGACGGGCTGATGTTGGGTGGAATCGATCCTGCCATGGTGCCCGACGACGAAGGCCCGAAGATTACCTTCTATTGGAATACCCCCGAATTCGAAAATGGACAATCGGTGGAGCGTCAAGGCGTGCTTTATGCCGACCTCTACGATGCTCAAGGCATCTATCACTATGGCTTCAGCTTGGGTCGTGACATTGTCATGAATAGCAATCTTGCCGCCTACAATCACTTGGTGTTGAACGACCGCTATGAACCCGCCTTGAATGACTTCAGACGTGGACGCCTCGCCTTGCCGGTCAGCGAACTTGAACCAGGAACGTACGAGTTTACCCTTAAGGTGTGGGACACTCAGGACAACGCCTCCGAGGCAGTCCTTTGGTTTGTTGTCGATGACAACCTCTTCCTCTCGCAGGTTCGCAATTACCCCAATCCTTTCAATGAGGAGACTCGCATCACCCTGACCCATGTTGGCGAGGACGGCAATTTCGATGTCAACATTGAGATTTTCGATATCATGGGTCGTCCCGTGCAACATTTATATAAAAAGGTGTCCGCCACCGACGGTGTCATCGAGCCTATCCTTTGGAACGGCTGTGGTTATTCGGGAAGTCCTTTGCGCTCAGGTGTTTATCTCTATCGCCTCACGCTAACGGATGAAAACGGGTTCTTCCGTACCGTCAGCCAACGCATGGTCATCCAGCGTTAAGGCGAAAAATTATTTTGACATCCATACAATATGACAATTGAATAAACGTTATTTTTGCAATTTCAAATACTAAAACCGGATATGAAAGTAAAGAAACTCCTTGTTGCCGCCCTTTTGATGGTTGCGGCTTCCTCGTATGGACAGAACATCATTGGCCAGGATTACAGCGTGTCACCCAATGTGATCACTACTGCTGTTCCTTTTGTTTCCATTTCACCTGATGCCCGCGGAGGCTCTATGGGTGATTGTGGTGTGGCAACAACACCTGATGTCTATTCCATGCATTACAATCCCGCCAAGTATGTTTATCTTGAGGACAAGTTCGCCGGCGGTTTGGGCTATAGCCCTTGGCTGCGTAATTTGGTGCCCGACATGAATCTTGCCTATTTGGCTCTGGCATACAAGATCAACGAACGTTCGTCGGTGGCGGGAACCTTGCGCTATTTTAGCTGCGGTGAAATCGAATTCCGTGACCATAACAACATATCACAAGGTAAATACAGCCCCAACGAATGGGCTATTGATGCCACCTATTCACGTATGCTCGGTGACTATCTCTCTGGTGCTGTCGCAGGTCGTTTCATCTATTCCGACCTGACCCAGAACCAGTCCGACTATGGCCGTCCGGGTATCTCTGTGGCTGCCGACGTGGCTGTGTATTACAAACGTCCTGTCGAATGGTTCAGCAGTATGGATGCCGACTTTGCCTGGGGTGCCGCCATCACCAACATTGGTAGTAAGATCAGCTACAATGGTCAATCTGAACGTCGCGACTTCATCCCGACCACACTGCGTTTGGGCGCTGGTCTGAAACTTGACCTCGATGAATACAACTCTTTGGCCTTCAACGTGGATTTCTCCAAGTTGATGGTGCCCACGCCGCCCGTCATTGAACGTGACGATCAGGGCAACCCGATGTATAATGACGATGGAACTTATAAGATCCTGTACGGCTACGACAACAACGTTTCCGTCGTTCAAGGTATGATCCAGTCTTTCTACGATGCCCCTGGTTATGGCTACAACTCGAAGCACGAGCTGGTCAACTATGGCAAGTTCTATGAAGAGCTTTGCGAGATCAACATCGGCGGTGGCATCGAGTATTGGTACAACAACACCTTTGCCGTTCGCGCTGGTTACTTCAATGAGACCGCACTGAAGGGTAACCGTAAGTTCGTCACCTTGGGCGCCGCTCTGAAGTACAATGTGTTTGGTCTTGACGTTTCCTATCTGATCCCCGTCAACACGGTGGCAGGCAGCAACCCGCTGGAAAATACCCTGCGCTTCAACCTGACCTACAGCATGGGTGGGAAGAAGAGCTAATAATCTTCTATTCTAAAAACAAAAAAAGAGGCTCGCGAGCCTCTTTTTTTTGTGTCTTGTAGAGACGTTGCGTGCAACGTCTAGAATATCAACGCCAGCAGAACATACAGCCAGTGTGCCGCAATACCCGCGCATAGACCTCCGACAGTATGGGCACCGATGGCCTTGCCGATGAGCTTGCGGTAACCGAGACTGTCGAGCATGGCTGCGTGTGTGCTGAGGAAACCGCTCCAGCACATTCCGATGGCAGTGAACACAGCGATGGCGTTGTTGTCGATGATGCCTTGGGTGATGAAACGTGGCACAAGACCTATGGCGGCACCTACGGCACCAAGAGCGGTCATGGGGAAGGAAATCAAAGCGCCGTCCTTGAAGCCAAAGAGCCATTCGAAGATGAAGTTGATCTTGTTGGCCGCCCAACTGATGACGGGCACACCTTCGTAAGCCACACCGAGATATTCACCGTTGTCGCCTGCCGCACCAAAGGTAAGCATCATCACAATGGTGGAGATGCAGAGCACACCGGGGATGATGGCGAAGCCGATACTCACACCGTCCTTACCACCGTCTAGCAATGAGTTGAGGAAACGCATGAAAATGCCGCCTTCGCTTTTGAAGGTGATTTGCTGCTCGTCGCCGCCAAATTCTGCGTCAACGGGGTCGTCCAACTCAGGGTAAGATTTCAGTGTGGAGCGTTGCATCAATCTTGTGGAGACGATACTGCCGATAACGGCCCCTGCCACGCCAACCAAAGCACCTTTACCGAAGCCAAGACCGGTCATGAAGGCCACAACCACCAGACCCATGCCGAAGGCAGTACCGAAATTGGTCAGCGAGACGAGCTGGTATTTTTTGAAATAACGATTGAAGTTCTTGTCGTGTGCCAGAGTGATGATGGCGGGGTTGTCGCTGAGGAAGGTCATCACAGCACCCAAGGCAGCTACACCAGGCAGGTTGTATAGCGGCTTCATCAAAGGACGCAGCAGGTTCTCTAACAAACGTACCACGCCAAACTCGGTGAGCAGCTTGCTGATGGCACCCATGAGCACGCAGATGGCCATGATGTAGAACACAGTCTCGAGCAGCAGGTGATAGGCCGTCTGCATGAAGGTGTTCAGCATCTTGGGCAAGCTCATCTTATAGGCCAACAACCCAAAGAAGGCGAAGAAGATGACTAGAAAGATGATGGCTTCAACGCTTCGTTTGGTTGTGAACTTCATTGGGTTCTTTCTCTCGAACTTTTTGAAGAACTTTTCCACCCGATCGTGATAGAACGTGGTGGTTCGTTTGATGGTGTTGTATTTTGTCTTTGCCATAACGGTTTATTTTTTCAGGTTAAGCAAGTCGACTTTCCAGGTGAGGCCGAGGTTGGCTTGGTACTTGCTTACGCCGTCTACGCTCGTGTGTGAGCCACATAGGTGCAGGCGTAGGCTGCGGTCGCCCATGGGATAATATTCGAAGCCAAGGCTCTCGAAATCCACCTTCTTGCCAGGGATGACATATTGGTCATAGGCTTCAGTGTTAGGTAGTTGGGCTTTGTTGAAGTCGTAGCCAGCCTTGGCGAAAACGATCCATTTCTTTCCGATGTCGACACCGACGCCATAGATGGCGGTTAGGTCTTGGCCGAAGAAATGTTCCTGCTCGAAGGAGGCGCGGTTGATGACGTCGAGGTACATCTCCACACCCTTGAATTGTAGTTTGTTGCCCAATGCGATGTAGTTGATGAACTTGCCGGGTTGGTATTCGATCATATTGACGGAGTAAGCCGTCTTGAAGATGCCGAAGTCGCCATACCACATTGCGTTGTAGGCATAGATGCTCTGCATGGCCTGGTTGATGAAGGGCGAGTTGCACATCTGTACGAGGAAATGATTCTTGCCAGAGTTGTCCTTGTAATTCAAAGATGCGCCCACCTCGTAGCAACATACAGTGTTCCAAAACTCAGTGCCATAATAAATATCGATGGGGTTGGAATCGTATTCCCAGCCGCCAATGGCCACGACCTGCTTACCAGCCGAGAGGAAGAGGTTGTCGGTGAAGTTCCAATTGAGATAGGCCCAGTCGGTGCCTTGGAAAAAGGTATTGGCGAAGCCGATGTTGGGTGCATTGATGCGCTGGCGCAGGTGATAGCTAAACTTGCTGCCGAGGGTGCCGTCTAAGGCGACAACTAGATATTTGCCTGCGAAACCATGATCGGTGCTCGGTGCAATGGTATCATACCCGGGATGGTAGTCGAGGGTGAAGTCGGCACGGGTGTTCAGGTGCAGGTTGTCGAGAGTGACAAATGGCTTGCCGTCTTGTGAAAAGGCCTGCAGGAAGGCGAAGAAGGATAAAAAGGTGAGGAGTAACGCTTTTCTCATACGCAATTAAATTTGCTGCAAAGGTAAGGAATAAAAGTGTCGGGAATTGCGTTTGTGGCAACAAAAAAAACGGGGCGGATGACTCCGTCCCGTTGTGGGGTTGTTTTTGGGAAGACTTTAGCAGACTTCGATGGTCTGCATGGCCTGCTTCTTCTCTTCAACAGTCACCTTCGGGATGACGATGTCGAGGATGCCGTTTTCGACCTTGGCGCTGATCTGCTCCTTGTGGATGTCCTCAGGCAGCATCACCGTCTGGCGGAAGTGCTCGACCGAGAACTCATGACGCAGGTAGCGCATCTCTTCCTTGTCCTCTTTCTTCTCGCTCTTGTTCTCTTTGACCATCTCAACGACGAGGTTACCTTCGGCGTCGATGCTCAACTTGACGTCTTCCTTGGTGAGGCCAGGGATGCAGAGTTCAAGTTTGTAGTTGTCTTTCGTCTCCATGATGTTCATGCGGGGCGTTGAATAAGTCGTGTCGTTCCAGTTCATCAGTTCGTTGAACAGAGTAGGCATGAAGTCTTGGTTTCTTCTAGTTACTAACATGGTTTTGATCTCCTATTTTTTAGTTGTTTGTTTATTGATTGTTCGTTTTTTTTGAGGTCCCTGAGCCTGTCGAAGGGCCGACCTTGGGACTTTTTGCCCGTCCTTTCGTTCGGACGACTCCATCTAGTCAAATTCTTTGCCAAGGCCAAAAACGAGCTTAAAAACCCTATTTTTACTGACAAAATTTCCGATTTTAGGTAGTTTTGTGTAAATATTTATGACAAAATTTCCGAAATAACTGTTATTTGTTGTCTTTTTTGGTGAAAAAACCAATTATATGGTTTGCATTTAATGTTATTGTTTATCTTTGCGAAAGATTTGGTTCGCCAAGTCGACATCATTATTGAAGCGTTATGCTCGTTAAGATTGGAAATGTAGGAGTTTTCAAAAAAGCAACGAACTTGCATAGCGGCTTTCGCGCATTATGCGTGGGCTGCTGTTCCACAAGTTGCTTTAGGTATCCTACAACCTCCAGTCTTCGTGGCCTTCAGTTCCACGCTTCTTTTGTGTATGGAAGTAGCATGAAATAGTAATTATCAACAATCCTCAAATACAGTTTATTATGAAAACACGAAGAATTCTTATTGTAGCCCTGCTTCTTTTAGGGGCTTTGCCTGTTTCTGTTGCACAGACTTACTCCCCAAATGTCATCACGACGACTGTGCCTTTTTTGACAAATGCTTTTGATGCCCGTGGGACAGCCTTGGGTTTTGGTGGTGTGGCTACTAGCCCTGATGCTTTCAGTATGTTCTACAATCCAGCCAAGTATGCTTTCATGAAAAACGACCATACCATGATTGCTTCTGGATTCAATGCAATTAACTTTGTGGTTCCTGACCAATACGCATTGTTTGATGCTTTTGCGCAGAAGATTGGTCGCTCGGCTATTGCTGCAACGGCACGATATCAGCAGAGTAACGATGTGACGCTTATTGATGCATTCGGCCAAATCATGGGATATTACAATCCGCAGGAGTTTGCCATTGACTTGGCCTATTCCCGTCGTTTTGGCGATTACTTATCGGCTGGTTTGGCTGGTCGTTTTATCTATTCTGGTTTGACGGTCGAATCACTGGGATACAGCGCCAAGTCATATTCAGTCGCATGTGATGTCTCAGCCTACTACCAACGTCCGTTAGGCAGTCTGGTTGACTTGTCTGCAGGTGCCGCCATTACCAATATCGGTACAAAAATGACTTATGTAACCTCGGAAGATCAAAAAGGGTTTATTCCGACGACCCTGAGACTTGGCACGGCCTTCAAATTTAATTTCCATCCCAAGAATACGCTTACTCTCAATGTTGAGTTCAATAAGTTGCTGGTTCCCACGCCACCCATCATCGAATTGAATGGGAATGGTTATCCTTGCTATAATGAAGATGGTACCTATAAGATTAAGTATGGATACGACAATAATGTGTCGGTGCTTCGCGGCATGTTCCAATCTTTCTATGATGCTCCTGGATATGCTCTTAATAAAATGGGAGAATATGAACGCGTCGGTTCATTTTACGAAGAAATGTGTGAAATCAACACGGGCATAGGATTGGAGTATAATTTGGCAGACCACTTCTTTGTCAGGACGGGGTATTACCATGTGCCTAGTCTGAAAGGTGGTGTGAATTGCTTGACCGAAGGTGTAGGTATGTATTTCGGAATATTTGGTATGGATCTCTCATATTCGTGGTACATCTTCAATAGGACAGGTGTTGTAACGAATAGTCAATTCGCAGCTATTAGCCGCCTTCGTTGGGACATGTATTTCGCATTCTAGGCAGTCGATTGTTTTTCCTTGTTGTTTCGGCTCGTTGTCTGGCTTAATTCCGTATTTTTGCCGCCTGATAACGAGCCGAAATCATGGAAGAAAAACTGTTCAATAAGAATTATCTATGCCTTTGTGCAGCTAATTTCCTGTTTTTCTTCTCGTTCTATCTGCTGCTCCCCGTCTTGCCTTTCTTTATCATGGAGAAATACCAGGCAGGCAATGCGGTCATCGGCACGGTCATCTCTTGTTACACGCTAGCTACTTTGGTGGTCCGTCCTTTCTCGGGCTATATGATGGACACCTTTAAACGCAAACCCTTGTATCTGTTGGCATTGTCTATCTTTACGGCTGTGTTTGTAGGCTATCTTTTTGCGGCTACCATCACCATATTAATAATAATCCGCATTGTTCATGGCTTGGCCTTTGGCCTTACCTCGGTGGGTGGCAACACCTTGGTCATCGATGTGGTGCCGTCGGAGCATAGGGGAGAAGGGATTGGCTATTACGGTGTGGCCAACAACATCGCCATGGCGGTCGGCCCGATGACAGGACTGTTCGTCTACGAGCATTTCAGCTTCAACGCTATCTTTATGGGTTGCATGGGTTGTAGCCTGTTAGCAGCTTTGTTTGCATCAAGGATTCAGACCAAGGTAAGGCCGCCCGTTAAGCGTCCACCTATTTCCTTGGATCGTTTCATCTTGTTGAAAGGCCTATTGGCGGGCATCTCATTCACCTTGTTGGCCTTCGCGTATGGACAGATCTCCAATTACATCGCTCTCTATGCCAAGGAGATGGGCTTGACTATCAGTAGTGGCTTGTTCTTTTCATTATATGCCGTAGGCCTGATTGCCTCGCGCTTGTTTGCCGGCAAGATGGTCGATAAGGGCAAGGTGACTCAAACCATCGCCTTGGGCTTAGGCATCGTCGTTTTGGCCATGTTCGGATTGGGCATGTGCCATCATTGTAACGCCTTGGGCACGGACTACACGGCAGCGGCTTTCCTGTTGATCGCTTTGTGCTGTGGCTTGGGCTTTGGTGCGGCTTTCCCGTCCTTTAATGCCTTGTTCATCAATCTCGGCACCAACGCCCAAAGAGGCACTGCAACATCTACCTATCTAACGACTTGGGACCTGGGACTCGGCATCGGTATCTTTTCAGGCGGTATGTTGGCCGAGCATTTCTCGTTCTCGGCGGCCTATCTGGTGGCCTCGGCTTCCGTGCTGGTGTCGCTCGTCTTTTTCATTATCGTTGTAACGCCTCATTATCAGAGAAATAAGCTTCGCTAATGCAGCCCGTCCTTCCCATAGTCCAGCTTCGTGATGCCGCATCAGATGACGCACCTTTCATTGCACGTGTGGTTTTGGCAGGCATCGATATGCTGGACATAGATGCTGTCCTTCCAGATGAGCAGCATGCCATCTATGAGCACTTGATGGATATTTGCCGCATGGATGACACCTTGTATAGTTATTGGAACACGCGCATTGCCGAGGTTGATGGGAATAGGGTGGGCGCCTTGGTGGCTTACGATGGAGCTCGTTATGCTGCATTGCGCGCCAAGACTTTCGGCCTCGTGCAACAGACTTCAGGCATGGACTTGAGCCGCAACGCGATGGAAACCGGTTTGGGTGAGTTCTATCTTGACAGCATGGCGATTCTGTCAGACTATAGAGGCCTTGGCATTGGTAAAATGCTGATGCGTGACCGCATGGACTATGCCTTTTGCAATGGTTTTCAAAAGGTTACATTACTTGTCGACAAAGATAAACCGCGTTTGCAACATTATTATGAGAGTTTGGGATTTGCTTTCGTCGAGGAGATGTTTGTGTTTGGGAGTTGGTATAATAAGTTGGCAAAAAGTAAGGAGGAATAAGGAATTTTTCTACTTTTGCCCCAATAAAACCTTTTTCTATGAAAAAACTCCTCTTCTTTGCCCTCATCATAGTGGCATCCCTACAACTTTCCGCCCAAGATATGTTGGTCGGTTCCTACAATATCCGTTACAAGAATTGGAACGATAGCGTTCAAGGTGAAATTTGGCAAAAGCGTTGCCAGGTCATCTGCGATCAGGTGAATTTCATGGCTCCTGAGATATTCGGAACGCAGGAAGTGCTATATGTCCAACTCCAAGATATGAAGAAGGCTTTGGATGGCTATGATTATATCGGCATCGGGCGCGACGATGGTCAGCGCGGTGGCGAACATGAGGCCATATTTTATAAAAAAGATAAACTCCAACTCCTTGACCATGGTGACTTCTGGCTCAGCGAGACGCCCGACAAACCTGGCTTGGGATGGGATGCGGTCTGCATCCGCATCTGCACTTGGGGCAAATTTGCAGTGAAAGACCTGGAACAGCGTCATGGCTTGTTCAATCGCAGAAAAGCTGCAAAAGAGTTTTATTTCTTCAATCTCCACATGGACCATGTGGGCGTTGTGGCACGTCGTGAGGCGGCCAAACTGGTGGTCGCCAAGGTTCATGAGATAGCCCAAGGTGCGCCCGTATTCATCACAGGCGACTTCAACGTGGATCAAAATGATGAAATCTATACCATCTTTACGAAATCGGGACTGCTAAAAGACTCCTATGATGCCGCACGCATCCGTTTTGCGGAGAACGGCACTTTCAACGCCTTCAAGATCAACTATTTTACTACCAGTCGCATTGACCATGTCTTTGTGTCGCCCACCACGACCGTTGAGGCATACGGTGTCTTCACCAACAGTTATTGGACGCCAGACGAAGACCCGGACGATACTATCAAGGCCTCCGATGCACCGCAGCAGATCTCATTCGACACCTACATTCGGCACAATCCTTCGGACCATTATCCGGTGTTCGTTAAAATAAAACTGTGATTGTTTTTTGTCACAAAACAAGCAAAACTGTTAAAACTTAAAGATAAAAGTAGGGAAGCGGTCCCTCATTCCGAACTTGATTCGGAACGGCTCGCTTCCTGACGGCATCCCGGTTGGGTGCCGTCTTTCCTAATCATTGGTTTTGTATGTTTTGTGGGTTTTGTGATATAGTGTTTCGTCTCCTTCTAATCTCGCTCCAAGTCTGCAAAACAACGGAGATAATAATCAGCGCAATGCCGATGCAGAACGAGAAATTCAACTCCTTGTACTCGCTAAAGATGAACATGGAGAGGATGATGCTGTAAACTGGCTCCAAGTTGTAGGTCAGGTTGACGGTGAAGGCAGGAATCTTCTGCAACACGATGATTTGCAATAGGCAAAGTCCAATGGTGCAGACCACAACCATGAAAGCCAAATAAGGATAGTCCATGCCGACGGGATAGAGCCGCCCGACGGGGATAAACGCATTATATATAGGTATCAGGCAGGTCAAACCGATGAGACCACCTATCATCTCCCAAAGCAGCATGTTCTTGGCTTCATAGTGCTTGCCTACGCGCTGGTTGGTGATGGCAAACAAGGCATACAGTGCCGAAGAGACCACGCCCAAGGCGATGCCCAGACGGTAGCGAGCATCAAACTGGAAGATGAGATAGATGCCAAGGATGGTGAGCAGGCTGAAGAGGAACTCGCGTCCTGAGAACTTGTGCTTGTTGATGATGGGCTCAAGCAAAGCGGTGAAGAAACCAACCAAGGAGAAGCACACCACGCCTATGCTGACGTTGGAGGCCTTGATGGAAGCGTAGAAAAACACCCAATGTAGGCACAATAACATGCCTACACCACCCATCTGCACAATGTCCTTGAATTGATATCGGTTCAACCCTTTCTTGAGGGCAAGGAATGCCCACATCAACAATGCTGCTGCAGCCATGCGCCACCAAACCAAGATGGCGGAATCCAAGGTGATGAGTCGTCCCAACACACCCGTGAAACCGGCGATGAAGACGGAGAGATGCAGCAGCAAATAGTCCTTTTTCATGGTTTTTTCCTTTGGCGTACGGCCTCGAAGGTGACAATGGCGGTAGTCACCGACACATTGAGTGAGTCGGCAATACCGTTCATGGGAATGATGATGTTTTGGTCGGCAGCCTTCACCCATGCATCGGAAATGCCTGTGGCCTCAGTGCCCATGACAAGGGCGGTGGCTTTGGTGAAGTCGGCGTCAAGATAGTCGATGGAGGCCTTGAGGTAGGTGCAGTAGATGGTGATGCCGTTCTTTTTCAGCCAGCTGATGCATTCTTCGGTAGAGCAGGCATAGACAGGCACGCTGAAGATACAACCGATGCTGGCCCGAATGGCATTGGGATTGAAGAGATCCGTTGCAGGGTCGGCCACGATAACCGCATCAACGCCAGCGGCATCAGCAGTACGCATTACGGCACCGAGGTTGCCGGGCTTTTCGACGGTTTCCAACACGATGATCAAGGCATCCTTTCTAGGCTTGAACTCACTCAAGTTCTTGTATTTGGGCTTGGCTACAGCCAATAGTCCGTCGCTGCCTTCGCGATAAGCTATCTTTTCGAATACCTCTTCGGAAACGTTCTCGGTGTATTTCGCTTGAATGTTGATGGGTTCACGCAGCAAGGGTTCACAGACATACAGTTCTTCCATTTCGAAGCCGCAGGCCTGTGCACGCTCGATCTCACGCTGTCCCTCAATGAGGATACGGCCTTGTTCACGACGTTCGGAGGCCTTTTGTAGCCTGACGAGGTTCTTGATTTTTGGGTTGGTTTTGCTGGTGATCATAATGCTCCGGTTATGTGCTGCAAAATTATGGAAAACAAATGTTTTTTGCCTTAATACAGGCTTTTTTTGTCTTCTTTTTCGAAAAATAGGAGTTTTCTCCCCGTTTTCAGTCGTTTCGTATTCCTAATTTTGCAATTCAATAAGTGTTCAGAACTGATTTCATCGTTTTATTAATCAAATACTAGACAAATGAAAAGGATTTATCATTTCGCTATGGCCGCTGTCGTCATGTTCGCCATGGTCGCATGCGGAAACAACAATGTCAAACAAAATGAAAAAACCGAAGAACAGCCTGTGGCTGAGCAAGAGACTTCTCAACCAGCCGAAACGGAGACTGTTCAAGAGGAGCCGCAGCTCCCTGTGGGTCCCTGCACCTTGGATTTTGAAATGTTCAGTGTCGACCTCCCTGAAGGATGGAAGGTGCTGAAGCAAGACAGACACGAAGCCAAAATCTATCCAGGTACTGGCGATGAGTTCAAAGGATCCATCTTAATCCAGGAACAGCCGTATCGTCAAATGGCAGAAATGGTCAAGACTTATCAGGGTCTGCAACAGACGAAGGATTTGGGCGAAGTTAGTTTCGGAACAAACAAATTCCGTGGGTTCGAAAACGAAATGGGCGACTTCACGGTGATGATGAAAGCCAACGAAAAAGATGAATTCGTGATGGCTGAAGTTCGCAGCGAAGCATACAAGAATGAGGCCTATAAGCAGATTTTGTCCTCCATAAAACTAAAGTAAGCCCTGACGAACAAAAGAGTTTAGGCTGTCACTCGGTGGCAGCCTTTTTTGTTTTCAGTTGGGAAAGCACCAGCCCGATGACCACCACCAAGATGCCTATGATTTTGAATGCCGTCATCTCTTCGATGGCGAGAAGATAACTGAAGATGGCCGTGAATACTGGGATGAGGTTGGAGTAAACATTGGCTTTTGAGGCGCCCAGTTTGCTGAAAGCAAAAGCCCATAGGGCGTAAGCACCGGCACTGCAGAAGATACCCAAACAGACCAACGGAACGATGTAGGCGCTCACGTTGGCAAAGTTTGAAGGCTCGAAACGCTCCATGATGAAGACCATGGGGATGAAGTAGATCATTCCGACGATGTTCTGCATCCATGTGATGGTCAATGGCTTATATAGTTTGGTGAGACGAATCAAAGCGATGGAATAGCCTACGGCCACGATTACCGACCCGCAGAGGAAGAGGATGCCCTTGGGCGAGGCCGTGAGCTCAAGGTTCTTGTTGAGCAGCATAACGATGACGCCGGCGAAGGAGATGATGAAGCCTACGATGTTCATTGGCGTGAGCCGTTCTTTGAGGAAGATACGCGCCGCGATGGGGGTGACTAAAGGAATCAAGGCGATGATGCCGGCGCCAATCACGGGGGAGGAGTTCTTCAGTCCATAGCCCTCAAAGATGAAGTAAAGGAAAGGCTCGAACATGGCTGCTATGGCAAACAGCCCGAGGTGCTTCTTCTGGATCTTCTCGTTGAGGCGGAAGACAAACAAAATTGTCATTAGGAAAACGGTGGCGATAACAAGCCGCAAAAAGATGGTCGCTGTGGGGTTGAGGCTTTGGTAGACTTGAGTCGACCAAACAAACGACATCCCCCAGAATATCATTGCGATAACGCCTGCAAGGTGGACTAAATAGTTCCTGTTTTTCATGCCGCAAAAATACAAAATCTGCCAAAATTTCCGACCTTTGCCCGCGGAATGATTCTTGAACGACCTCAGCATTATGGATAACAAAGCGGAAAGACGGAAGTTTCTGGGCAGTCTCATCGTCCCCCTTCTCATCGTGGCATTGATGTGGGTGGTGAAGATTGTCGAGGTGTCGTGTGGCATCAACTTGAGCCGTTGGGGTGTCACGCCGCATTCCTTGCATGGCTTGGTTGGCATCTTTACCTTGCCGTTTCTGCATGCTAATTGGGAACACTTGCTCTCCAATTCTGTCCCTATCCTCGTGTTGGGGACGGCCTTGTACTATTGTTATCCCACCCTCGCCAACCGCGTCTTACTCATCTCCTATTTCGCGAGTGGCTTGATTACCTGGTGCATCGGCAATCCCGACTCAACCCACATAGGAGCGAGTGCGCTCGTCTATGGCCTTAACCTCTTCCTTATCACGAGCGGCTTCATCCGAGGCAATCGTTTGCTCATTGTCGTATCGCTTATCATGGTTTTCCTATATGGTAGCTTCATCTGGGGTATGATTCCCTCGTTGGCTATACCACAAAACATCTCTTGGGAAGGCCACCTCAGCGGTGCTATCATAGGTGTGTTGTTGGCTGTTTTTCTTCGGAAGGAAGGCCCGCAGAAGGAAATCCACCACTGGGATGAGGATGATGAAGACGATTCTTCAGACAATGAAGGGAATGGTGAAATTCCCTATTGGGATGTGCCTACACCGAGCGACGAAGAGTTGACGGTGCGTTACCGTTTCAGGCATTAAACTGGTTCAATGGTGATATAGTCCAACACCTGCTCGGCGATGTCTTTGTGTCCTTCTACGTTGGGATGCCATCGGCTTTTGTGGATGCCAGTAATGTCGATGCAATCCACATCGTAATGCTGGGTTATACGGTGAATTGATGAAAGGAATTCGGCGCGTCGTGATTCGGTCACCCCGCTAGTGCCAAGGTTCATGTCGAGCAGAAAATACAGTTTGGCATTTGGATAGCGAGTCATTAGATGATCGAAAAGATAGGCTAATGCCGGACGAAAATCGCACAGCTGCTCTTCGGTCCAGTCGGAATAGATGTAATCACCCAAAGACACAACAGGACCGTCATCATTATGGGCGCAGGCATCGTTGGTGGCACCGAAGATGAAAATCACGTTGGGATGGCCCAAGTCGTCCATGCGACGAATGAAGGAGTATTGCCCATAATAGTTCACATAGTCGTAATTGCACATCAAAGCACCCGAAAACGAGTTGTTTCTTTCGAGAATCCAGCCAGTCGAATCGGCCACTTGAGCCCACCACATCTGTTCAACGCCAGTCAGGCCAATGTTTTCGTAAGGATAAACATCGTTTGAGTCGGGATGCACATAGCCTTCGTATGACGAATAACTGTCGCCCAATATCGAGAAACGGATGGGTTCGGGTGTCTTTACGCAGGCCGACATGATTATGGCCAATGCAAACAAAGGTAATACTATCTTTTTCATATTCAATTGATTATAATCATTTCTGTTCTACGGTTTAAGGCGCGGTGTTCGTCACTGTCGTTGGGAACCATGGGTTTTGTGGCGCCATAGCCTTTGGCTGTCAACCGTGTTTCTTCTATACCATCGGCAATTAATGCTTTCCTGACCGATTCGGCTCGTTCGGAAGATAGTTTCAGGTTGTAGTTGTCATTGCCTACATTGTCGGTATGGCCGGCAAGCTCCACCTTCAAGTCGGGATTGCGCTTGAGGAAGGCAGTTAAAATCTGAATGCCCGACTCTGAGTCGGCAGTCAAGGCAGCACTGTTGAATTCAAACTGTATGTTTTGCAACACTAAGGCATCGCCAGGTGTAAGCTCTACCACGTCAACAGAGGCGAGGTAGTTGGCTGAGTCAGGACGAATCTCTTCGGGCAACTCGAAAGTGTAGATGTCGTATCCTCCATGGCCACCCTCACGTTGCGAGGAGATGAATGCCGTTTTGCCATCTGCTGCCACGAAGAAGTTGATCTCGTCGCCGTTTGTGTTGATAGGGAAGCCGAGATTGATCGGTTTCTGCCATTGCCCATCGTCACCGCGGCGGCTCATAAAGAGGTCGAAGCCGCCCATGCCGATGTGCTTGTCCGACGAGAAATAAAGGGTGTGACCATCGGGATGCAGGAAAGGTGCCATTTCGGTGCCTTGCGTGTTGATGGGTGTGCCCACATTCTGCGGCTCGCCCCAACTGCCGTCTGTGTTTCGCTTGGCGCAATAGATGTCGCCATTGCCGTTTCGGCGTGAGACGAAATAGAGTTCCTTGCCATCGCTGCTCACGCAAGGTTGCGACTCCCAACTCCTTGTATTGATGCCTTCCGACAAACGTTTGGGCATAGCCCATTGCCCGTCTTTCCATTCTGAGACATAGAGGTCGCAGCTACTATCGCGTGTCCAACCACAGCCCGTCAGGTAGAGTTTCTTGCCATCAGCGGAGATGAAGGCTGCACCTGGGTCGACGTCTTGCGGGAAGTCGGCAAAGGCAAGCAATTGGGGTTCAGTCCATTGCTGGCCATCCCATTGCGAGATGTATAGGAACTCCTTTTGATAGCCGTTGCCCATGGGCATCTTGCGGGTAAACAAAAGCTGTGTTCCGTCAAACGAAAGCATGTTCACGTATTCGTCATCGTTGGTGTTGACAGCATCTCCTAGGTTCTCTGGCGTGAATGCTACAGGATGGGAAATGGCATTGTCGCGGAAGGTAGCTAATTCAAGCATTTCGGTCACGGTGGCATTGTTGGCTGCTTGTGGGAATTTCTTCGACTGATACCAACGGAGCAAGGCGACTTCGCGTTTGTATGAACCTTGTCTGTCGTACAACCTGGCCAGAGTGATGGCGGCAGGAGGGAAGACCATCGAATCGCATGTCAAGGATTTCTCATAACCTAACATAGCCAGGTCAAAATCTTGGGTCTCCATCCCGATCTCGCCTTGCAAGAGCCAAGCTTCAGCATAGTTAGGGTCTTCAACGATAGCTTTGAGGACTTGTTGGTATGCCTTTTTGTAGTCGCGTTTCATAAAGGAGTCTTCAGCGGCTTCGTAAGCCTTCACGGCCTTCTTGGGGTGTTGTGCGAAGGCTGTAGATGCCAAAGCGATGAGAAACAGTATGGTTACCAAGCGTTTCATTTTTCCTTGTTTTTCAGTTCTTTCTCAATCCATTTCCTGAAATCAGCGACAAACACTCTTGTGGTGACGGTGGGGGAAGTCTCTGCCGAAACATAGCATCGCCCGTCATCGAAAAAACAGATGCCTTCAGTCTGTGTTCCACTTAATTGTGGCATTTCGAAACGTCTGTTTGAGAGTTTCGTGCCATCCTCTTCGAAGTCAGAGATGAGGTACATAAAGGGTTTCCAGATGTCTTTAACATAGCCCACGATAGCCAAAATGTGTTTTTCCCTATCGTAGTCGGCACCTGTGATCAGACCTTGTGAGTCGAAGCCATTGACCACCTCCGCCACCTGTTCTCTCCCGTTTTTTGAGAGGCGATACAGCCGCGTCGTGCCCGTTTCCCAGCCTTTACTTAAAAGGTAAAGATAATCCTCGGTAGCAAAAACGGCTTCGCAGTCGAAGTCATGTGCCTGTTTTCTTTTCTCAAAGTTCGTCTGGTCGGCAAAACTGAAACGGATTGAATCGACCTGGAGGAATGTGTCACCTTCAGCCGGAATGGATGACAAAGGGAAAGTATAGATCCTTAGATCCTTTCGATTGCCTTTGTTGTTACCGAAGTCGCCGATAAAGACCGTCTCGCCATCGGTGCAAACATCTTCCCAGTCTTTGTTTTTCACATTGGACAGTGTGACTTTCTGGACGACTTGGAAGTCGGTGGTGTCGAGGGCAAACAAGATGGGTTTGCCACCACTGTCGTTGTGGGTCCAAAGACGACCGTTGTGGAAGAAAAGCCCTGAAGTCTCACTCACTTCCTTGGGCAACTCGGCTTTGAGTTGCGGAAGATAGATAGGGGAGTGGGTTGCTGTGCCTTTTTCCTGGGCTTTTGTCCAAGGAAGAAATGCCAGTATTATCAGGGTGAAAAGCAATCCTTTTTTCATGAGGCAAGACTTATTAAGGTGCAAAACTAAGCATTTTTGTTGGAATATGGGCAACAAAAAACGGGGCTGCCTTTTCGTGGCGTCCCCGTTTCCATTAAAAACCATGAAAAACTTTATTTTGGATACACTTCGCCTTTGGCGGCTTTCAGTGTGTTTTGCAATAGCGAAACGATGGTCATGGGACCTACGCCACCCGGGACGGGCGTGATTTTGGAAGCTACTTTGTAGACTTCGTCATAGTCCACATCGCCCATGATTTTGTACCCCTTCGGACTGGTTGGGTCCTCAATGCGGTGGATACCCACGTCGATGACTACGGCGCCGGGTTTCACCATGTCGGCGGTCACAAAACCCTGTTTGCCGATGGCAGCTACAAGGATGTCGGCCTGACGGCAGATGTCGGGCAAGTTCTTCGTGCGGCTGTGGCACAAGGTGACGGTGGCGTCGATGCCTTTTCTTGACATGAGGATGGCCATGGGTGTACCCACGATGTTGGAACGGCCCAAAACGACAACATTTTTGCCAACGGTCTCAATGCCAGAGCGTTTGATGAGTTCCATGATGCCATTCGGCGTGGCAGGCACGAAGCAAGGATGCCCCAGCTGCATACGGCCAGCGTTGACGCTGGTGAAGCCGTCAACGTCCTTTTGTGGCTTGATGGCGTTGATGACCTTGTTCTCGTCGATATGCTTCGGCAAAGGCAGTTGGATGATGTAACCGTCTATTTCGGGGTCGTTGTTGAGGAACTCCACCATGTCGAGCATCTCTTTCTCGGTGGTGGTTTCGGGCAGACGATACACCGAGGAGGTCATGCCCACCGAGTGGCAGGCTTTCTCCTTCGAGGCAACGTATGTCTTGCTGGCGCCATCCTCGCCTACGATGACAGCGGCCAGATGCGGGGCGGCGATGCCATGGTCAATCATGTCGGCAACTTCCGCTGCAATCTCTTTCTTAATCTGTTCGGAAATCAGTTTTCCGTCAATAATCTTGTTATCCATAGTGTTGGTGTTTATCTTCTTCTCATTGCGTTGGCCATGCGCATCATCTTTTTGCCACCGCCGGTGGTCATCATGCGCATCATCTTCGAAGTCTCCTCAAATTGCTTCACAAGGCGGTTGACTTCCACGATAGAAGTGCCACTGCCATCGGCGATGCGCTTACGGCGCGTGCCATTGAGGAGTTTCGGATTCTCGCGTTCCTGGGGTGTCATGGAATAGATGATGGCCTCGATGCTCTTAAAGGCGTCGTCGTCGATTTCCTCTCCCTTCATGGCCTTGTCCATACCCGGAATCATGCTGGCGAGGTCCTTCAAGTTACCCATCTTCTTGATTTGCTGGATCTGCTTCAGGAAGTCGTTGTAGTTGAATTCGTTCTTGGCGAGTTTCTTCTGCAATTTACGGGCTTCCTCTTCGTCGAATTGCTCTTGGGCGCGTTCCACAAGGGAGACGATGTCGCCCATGCCGAGGATACGGTCGGCCATACGCTTGGGATGGAACACATCCAAAGCGTCCATCTTCTCGCCGATTCCGACGAACTTGATGGGCTTCTCTACCACCGTGCGGATGGTGAGGGCTGCACCGCCGCGGGTGTCGCCGTCCAACTTGGTCAGTACCACGCCGTCGAAGTCCAAGCGGTCGTTGAAGGCCTTGGCCGTGTTCACGGCATCCTGACCCGTCATGGCATCCACCACAAACAAGGTCTCATGCGGATTCACGGCTTCCTTGATGTTGGCGATCTCGTTCATCATCTCCTCGTCAACAGCAAGACGACCGGCGGTATCGATGATGACCACATTCTTGCCTTGGCTCTTGGCGTGGTTGATCGCGTTTTGCGCAATCTGCACGGGGTTCTTGTTGCCTTCTTCGCTATAGACCTCAACTTCCACCTGCTGGCCCAACACTTTCAACTGTTCGATAGCGGCGGGACGGTATACGTCGCCAGCCACCAACAGCACCTGCTTGCTGCGCTTGCGCTTCAGATAAGAGGCCAACTTGGCGGAAAAGGTAGTCTTACCGGATCCTTGCAGACCTGCAATCAAAATGATGCTCGGCTGACCTTTCAGGTTGATGTCGACGGCATCGCCGCCCATCAGTTCTGCCAACTCGTCGTGGACGATTTTGACCATCATGTCGCCAGGTTTCACCGAGGTGAGAATCTCTTGTCCGAGAGCCTTCTCCTTGATGTTGTTGGTGACATCCTTGGCAATCTTATAGCTGACGTCGGCGTCCAGCAGGGCGCGACGAATTTCCTTCATCGTATCGGCAATGTTCACCTCGGTGATATATGCCTGTCCTCTAAGGACTTTGAACGAACGTTCTAGTTTTTCACTTAAACCTTCAAACATAGTTTTTCTAAATTTGGGCGCAAAGGTAAGAATTATTGTTGAATTGTTTGAATGTTTAATTGTTGAATTGTTTGGATTGCGTATTTTTGCACCATCAAAAACAGTTGAATCATGATCAAGGAAAACTTAGAAAAAATCAGGGCGACGCTACCCGAGTCAGTGACTTTGGTGGCCGTCAGCAAGACCAAGCCCGTCAGCGACTTGCAGGAAGCCTACGATGCGGGTCAGCGTATTTTCGGCGAAAACCACGCCCTTGAGATGCGCGACAAGCATGAGGTGTTGCCTGCCGACATCCAATGGCACTTCATCGGCCACCTGCAGACCAACAAAATCAAATATATTATCCCTTTCGTTACGCTTATCCATAGCATCGATTCTGCCAACTTGCTTGAAGCTGTCAACAAGGAAGCCAAAAAGCACGACCGTGTTGTCGATTGCTTGCTGCAGTTCCACATCGCGATGGAAGAGACGAAGTTCGGTCTTGATATGGATGAAGCCCGCCAGTTGCTTGATTCGGAAGCATTCAAACAGATGCAAAACGTGCGTATCTGTGGGGTAATGGGCATGGCGACGTTCACTGACGATAAGGATGAGGTCCGCAAGGAATTCAAACACCTGAAAGACATATTTGAAACCCTCAAGAAAGATTATTTTGCTGACCAATCGCAATTCAAGCAGATTTCGATGGGCATGTCGGACGACTATCCCATTGCCGTCGAGGAAGGTGCCACTTTGGTGCGCGTCGGCAGTAAGATTTTTGGAGCTAGAAACTATAATGTTTAATATAAATGTCGGCCCTTCGACAGGCTCAGGGACCTTGACAAAACTTGAAAACCAAGGTCGTTGAGCCCGTCGAAACGCCGCCAAGACAAGGATATGACTTCTTTAATACCTTTATTATTACTTGCCGCAGGTTTTGTCGCCCTCATTTTAGGTGCTAACTGGCTTGTTAACGGAGCCACAAGCGTGGGCATTCGAGCCAAGCTGTCGCCCCTCATCATCGGCCTGACCATCGTGGCTTTCGGCACCTCGTTGCCCGAGATGATTGTCAACGTGTTTTCATGCGCCAAAGGTAGTCCAGGACTGGCCATTGGCAATATCATCGGTAGCAATACGATGAATATCCTGCTCATCTTGGGCGTGAGCGCCCTTGTATGGCCCATCGATGTGAGCCGCATTTCCATCCGTCGCGACATTCCTGTGGGTTTTGTCGCCACCCTTGCCATCACTTTGATGGCCAACTATTTCTTTACAGAACAGTCCCACACTATCAACTGGATCGAGGGCATCATCCTTCTCGCTTTGGGCGTCGGTTATCTTCTGCTGACCTTTATGAAAAAGGATCCACAGGAAGAAAGCGAAGGAGTCCAACAAGCCATGCCTTGGGGAAAGACCATCCTGTCGCTTGTTTTTGGTATCGCTGGATTGTGGCTGGGCGGTGAGCTTGTCTCCAACAATGCGCAGATTTTGGCCCGCAACTGGGGCATGAGCGAAAGCACCATAGGCTTGACCATTGTGGCTACTGCCACCTCTTTGCCCGAACTCATCACTTCCTTTGTGGCTGCATTGAAGAAGAATTCTGGTATTGCCATTGGAAACGTGTTGGGGTCAAATATCATGAATATCTTCATAGTGTTGGGTGTCAGTGCACTCATCACGCCATTGCCATTTGAGCCGATGATGAACAAACAGCTGTTGATTCTTTTTGCTGCCAACATCCTGATGCTGATGTTCGTCTTCACGGGCAAAGGCCGAAAGATCTCCCGTTGGGAGGGCGCTTTGCTGACCTTGGGCTATGTGGGTTTCATGTGGTTCTCGTTGGTGATGCAATAAAAACAGTAGAGACGGTGCATGCACCGTCTCTACATTGATTCGTTTCCGTTTGCTATCTTTTAATCTTCAGCCAGCTGGAAGGCTTTCTTCACGGCCTCGTAGCTGCTGTAGTCGACGTCGCTGCGGGTGGCGAAGACCGTTGCCTCAATGGCCACAACCTTGAAGTCGTGGGTTTCGGGACGCATTCCGTCATAGAAGTCACTCTCTGTCCAGAAGAGGCGGACGCCGCCGTCGCTTAGAGTGACCACTTCGATGGAGGCCTCACAGTTGATGAGCACCTGTTGGTTTTCCTCGTTCGTGATCCAGTCCTGATAATAGTAAGTCAAAGGCACTTGTGACCAAGCTCCGTCCACGTCCATGTATACGAGCACGGCACCATGGTTGAACACATTGTTATTGATAGCCGGATAGTCGATTTCAACCATCCATTGGCTATTATTGGCCTGCCACTGCCAATCGGAAGATTTGATGGTCAGGGTAGAAGAGGCCACGTTGGCGTTGCCGTCGTGTCCGGCAGGGCCTTGAGGTCCGCGGCATGAAGCCAAGAATGAGATGGCTAGGATGGTCATGCAGATTAAACTTAACTTTTTCATTTTGATAGAGTTTTAATTATTAGACTTATTATTGCTTTCCGTTTAGGCTGCAAAACTACAAAAATCCTGCCAAAAAACAAGCCGTCCCCGAAAAATCGAGGACGGCTGAAAACTTTTCCTTTGTTTTTCAAACCTTATGGCAGGAACGGCATCTTGACCACGATGGCTTTGATGAGTTTGTTACGGATCTTGATGTAGATCTCAGTGTCCTTTTTGCTGAAGGCTTTCTTCACCAAGGCGGTACCGATGTTCTTGCCAGTCGAAGGTGACGGGCTGCCCGAGCGCACCATGCCGATGCAGTTGCCTTCGGCGTCGCATACCTCGTAGCCGTTGCGCGGGATGCCACGGTCGATCATCTCAAAGCCGACGATCTTTTGGCTCACGCCATTGGCTTTTTGAGCGGCGAAGATTTCGCGGTTGAGGAAGTCGTTGCCGTCGACGAACTTGGTGATCCAACCCAAGCCAGCCTCAATGGGGCTGATGGTGTCGTCGATCTCGTGACCATAGAGGCAGAAGCCCTTTTCGAGACGGAGGGTGTCGCGGCAGCCCAGACCAGCGGGCATGATGCCGAACTCCTTGCCAGCCTCAAAGACGGCGTCCCAAACTTCCTTGGCATGAGCAACGGGGATGTAGATTTCGCAGCCGCCTGAGCCCGTGTAACCCGTGGTCGAGAAGATGATATTGTCGACGCCGGCGAAGTTGATGATTTGGAAGGTGTAGTATTCCATGTCCACCACATTGGCTTTGGTGAGCTTCTGCATGGCTTTCAGGGCGTTGGGACCTTGCACGGCCAGCTGAGCCCATTCTTCGCTCTCGTTCTTGAATTCTTCGCCAAGGGTCATGCCGAACTTCTCGGCGATTTGGCTCATCCAAGCCCAGTCCTTGTCGATGTTGGCGGCGTTGGGCACCATGAAATAATGGTCGTCGGCGATACGATAGACGAGCATGTCGTCCACAATGCCGCCCTTGCCGTTAGGCAAGCAGGTGTATTGCACCTTGCCGTCGCTCAAAGCGGCAACGTCGTTGACGGTGCAGTATTGCATGAACTGTTTGGCCATGGGGCCTTTGGCGCGGAACTCGCCCATGTGGCTCACGTCGAACACGCCGACGTTGTTGCGGACGTTGTTGTGCTCTTCGACGAGGCCGGTGTATTGGATCGGCATGTCGTAACCGGCGAACTCAGCCATCTTGGCGCCCAGGTCGTGATGGATCTGGTTGTAAGGGGTTTTCTTTAATTCGATGTTTTCCATTGACGTATGTTTAATCGTTGAATTATTTATTGTTTAATTGTTATAATACTCTACTATTCTACATTAACTTCGTTGAATCTGCGATTTCAGCATTCAGCATTCATCTCGAAATGTCATGTAGGCCTTTCTTGAAGCTGGGGCCGAAATACAGGCGGTTGTATTTGAGGTCATACACGGTGACCACCTTGGCGGGGTCGGCGTTGATTTGGCGCTTCAGCGTGCAGCCGTTGGCGGGATCCACCCAGTATTGGATGACAGTGCCGTCCTCGTAGTCGACAAAGAAGTGCCAGCAGTCGATTTCAAAGGGTTTTTCGGAGCCGCCGACAGTGAGTTTTTCGTTGCCGACAAAGTAGTTGGAGAGGTTGTCTTTGTTCACCTCGTTGGCGAAAGAGTTGATGATGGGGAAACTCTCACCGAAAGCCTCAAACTCCCAGTCGACATCGTCGGTCCAGCCTTGGGCATCGGGACGGTAGTACCAATTCTTACCGGTCTTGACGTTCCAGAAACGGTCCACGCCTTGGCCATCGTTATAGGCTTCGTCATCGCCGTGTTTCATATAGGTCTCGTTGAATCCGCTACCCGTGTCGTTAATGGTGATGAAGTAATTGTTGGTGGGCGGGACGAATTTATAGGTGCCCGTAAAGGTCTGCGTGGCGGGCTTCACTGGCTTCTCGACGATAACAGGGACTTCGTTCGGGTCGTAAACGATGAAATTGGCCACGGCTTCGGTATCATTGTCCTGGCAAGTGGCGATGATGCTGCTTTTTCCGACTTTTTGGGCAATGACTTGGATCTTTTCGCCCCAATGAATGGGCTTGTAATTGATGACTTTTGGTCCTTTGACGTTGTAGCCAAGGCCGTCGCATTTCTCGAAAGGCTTCCAAATGACGGTGTCGCCAATGGCCATTTTAAATTCGGTCTCGTTGGCTTCTTGGGCCATGGCAAGGCCGGCGAAGCAGAGGATCATAAGGGTAATAAGTGTCTTTTTCATATCAACGTGAGTTAAATTGGACGCAAAAATACAAAATATATGTATTCCCAGGTGTTTTATTGCGGAAATAGTTGCTCAAAAGCCTCTATCATCTTGTTTTCGTCGCGAATGATTTTCCTTAATTCTTCCAATCGCACCGCGTTGTCCGACTCGGGAATCCAGAGGCGGAGATAGCCTGTGTCGGAGTATTTCTCCAACAGGTGCTCGCGAAAACGCTGGTATTGCCCTTCCTTGTCGAGCTCGGGATGGTGGTCGAGACCGAACTGTATGGTGCGACGCATGACTTTCTCGGGTGAGATGAGGCGGTCGGCTTCTGCCACGATCTTGCCATAGATGCTGCGAGGCTCATGTCCGCTTGAGGCGCGGTGGTCCTCGGCGGCCTGCGCCATGGTTTCAATTTGATCTTCATTGAACCAGTCACGAAGCCTTGTGTCCTCACGGATGATGCGCCCCGAAACGAGATGGTGCGTGTCACGGCCTTCGCATAGACCTGTGTCGTGGTAGGCGGCGATGGCATAGACCATGTTTTCATTCACGTCATAATGCTCTGCCAAAGCCAAACTTCTTTCGATGACCTCTTCGGCATGGTTGCGTTGGTGAGCAGCGTCGAAATGCTCGTAGCGAGGAAGGATTTCCTGTTCGACGTATGTTATGATTGCAGGATTTACCATCCTCCGCCTCCTGCACTTACTGTGGTAACCATTGAATTGACGTTGACGGTGGTTTGGCTGCCTCCTGAATAGGTGACATTGCCAGTATAATAGCCGTTCCAGTTGGTGCCGCCACTGATGGTGCCGTTGTATTTCACGGTGTACGATTGTCCTGTTTGCAGTTGCGGGTCGGTGAAGAGCATGACCATGCCGTTGCCTCCTCCTCCGGGCCAGCCACCGCCACCTCCACCTGTGAAGGTGGGACATTGGTAGGTGCAAATCACGGTACCGTCCGATTTCAGGATTTGGATGGCGTAGCCTTGCTGCGTGTTGATCTTCAGTGAAGGTTGGGTGCAGACGTTCTGCGTGGGGTTACTGGTGCCGCCGCCTGTGCCGATGCTGGTGCCGCCGGTGATTTTGAATTGGTTGTTGTCGCAGTCGAAGCCTTCCTCGGGCGAACGGGCACCGTTGGAGATGTTGAGACCACCATTGAGGAACATGGTGCCGTTCGAGTCGGTGCCGTCGTTGGCATCGCTGTGGGCATAATAGATGCCGCCGTTGATGGTGAGGTTTTGTGCCGCGTTGACGGCGTCATCCTTCACCGAGTAGGCCTCGATATTACCGCCATTGATGGTCAGTGTGGCCTTGCTCTCGATGCACTCACCGCCTTCGTTTTGGCTTTGCGTGCAGTGAACGGTGATGTTGCCACTGTTGATGGTCAGGTTGCCTTGGGCTTTGACGCCTTTCGGGTTGGCATAGTCGCCGCCACCTCCGCCTGGTCCAGGCCATCCTCCACCTCCGCTGGAGACAGTGATGCGTTCGCCAGAAGTGGTGACGTTGAGGAAGAGGTCGTCGTTGTTGGCGCCTTGCTGGCCAATGACCAAGGTGCCACCTACGTTGATGCCCTTGCCGCCCGTTCCCGAGCTACTGAGGGTGTAATTGCCAGCGAGGATTTGCATGTTGCCGTCGCACTTGAGGCACGATGAAGTGTAGGCGTCTTTTGTGCTGCCGCTGACGGTGTAAGAGGCGCCGTTGCCTTGTGTGGTGATGGTGAAGTCGCCGTTATTGATGGTTAAGTTACCATCAGCACTGATGGCCTTGCCGCCATGGTTGGTGGTGGGCAAGGTGATATGGAAGGTTCCTCCCGATATGGTGATGTCCGCATCGCTCTTGATGGCGGTGCAATAGGCAGGCACGTTTTGGTTATTGACATTTTCAAGTATGGTACTACCTGATGCAGTGATGGTGATGTCACCGCCTGTAATGGTCACGTCACTTGTGGCCGTGATGCCCTTGGAGATGTCGCCCGAATGGGTGAGTTCTAGGGTGCCGCCGTTGACGAGGACGGTGCCGTCGCTCTTGATACACTTGCCGTCTTGCGATGAGGAGACAACGTTGATGTCAGCCGTGCCACCGATGACAACATCGGTGTCGGACGAGATGCCGTGCGAGCCTGTGCCAGAAACTTGCACATCTACGGTACCACCGCTGATATTGATGTCGGCATCGCCTTTGATGCCCTTACAGTCGTTGCCTGTGACGTTGCAACTTAGCGAACCGCCTGTCATGGTAAAGGCGTTTGTCACCTTGATACTTCTTTGGCTTTCCGCCGTCGTGTTGATGGTCAGGTCGCCGTTGTTGATGGTGATGGTTCCTGAAATGTCAAGGCCATCGGAACCGGCTGAAACAATTTCAAGTGTACCGCCGTTCCAAGTCAAGTTGCTGCTACCGTGAATGCCGTCGCTGTCTGTGTCAAAGATGCGGATGGTGCCAGAGTTGACCGTCATCGAGCCTTCCACAGCTATGCCGTGTTTGGCATTGCCCGTGGCACACAAAGTGCCCAAGCCACCCATGTTGAGGCTGCCTGCGGCATAAAGTGCTGCATTGAGACTGCTGTTGGCACCGTCGGCAATGGTGGAAGTGCCTCTCAAAGCCAGGCTTACACCGACGTTGGAAGCCAAGTTTATGGCTGCAGTACTTGTGCTTGTCAGCGATAAAGAGCTGAGTGCCAAATAGAAAGAAGAAATGCTGTAAATCGTTAGCGATCCATTACTTGAGCTGCCTGACACCACGTAGGGCACGTTGGCCATGGTGGAGTTCACCGTGACGTTGGAACTGCTGGTACTCACCGTTACACCATTGTTGGAGAACGGGTTGACGACGTTCACGTTTGAGCCGTTATAGATAATGAAAACCGTGTCGCCAGCAGGAGGGAGTTCTTCTTTTACGAAAGTAATGCTGTCGAATGCGGTGAGAGGGAAGGTAAGTGTACCATTCTGCCCATTGATCAGCATGTTGGCAGGCTGATGTCCCTGAAAACGTATTTCGTCGATGGTGTTAACATCGTTGTCGTAGATCACGGAACCGTTATTGTGCAAGTTGATGTGATAGTTTTGTGCACTGAGGCCCATGCAAGCCAGCAGAAGGGCCATTAATAATAAGGTCTTTCTCATAGCTTGATCATTTTAAGGGTTTGGTGCTCGGTTTTGACAAGATAAAGCCCGATGGGCAATTCGGAGATGTCAATCAATTGTCCTTCAGAGGCTTCTACCGACTTCATCAATCGTCCGTCAAGTGCAAAGATTTGAATGGTCTTGTTGCCATTGAGGTTGCTTAGCATGACGACATCATGGACGGGGTTAGGGAAGAGACATACCCTTCCCCCCGAAGCCTCAACTACGCCTTCAGTCTCGGCGCACGTGATCTTCCGGATATCTGCAAGGTTGTATCTGTCGGATTTAGTGTTTACGGTGATTTCGACTACAAGTGTCTCATTGTCTTCAAAATAGACGCGATCACTTGGTGTCATGAGATAGGATTTCTCATTACCATCGTTGAGATAGATGGTCATTTGTGTGGATTGTGCCGTGAGGTGGAATGCCAGAACCATTATTAGGGCAGTAAGCAACAATCCGCGTTTTATTATGTGTTTCATTGGTGTGGAATTAGGTTTGCAAAATGTTGAAAAATGCAAAAATACACTTTTTTGAAATACTATGGTCTTCGCCATGGCGAAAAAAAGTTGTGTGGCTAATGCGCTGAAAGATAAGGTGCAGTAACGGAATCTTTGCAGTCTAGCATCTCTTTCGGTGTGCCGCTGAAGATGATTTTGCCACCCATGGCACCGCCCCCGGGACCGAGTTCCACGAGGTAGTCACATGCTTTCAACATCTCTAGGTTGTGCTCGATAAGGAAGATGGTGTTGCCTGCTTCGACCATGGCTTCAAACAAGTCGAGGATGCGCTTGATGTCGTTGAGGTGGAGACCGTCGGAAGGCTCGTCCATGATGAAGATTTTGCCTGCGTCGCGGAGGTAGGACGCCAACTTGATGCGCTGCAACTCGCCACCAGAGAGCGTTGAGAGCGACTGATTCAAATGGAGGTAGCCCAAGCCGACTTTGCGCAAGGGCCCCAGTTTCTCGGCGATGACGGTGCCTGCAAACATTTCGGAGGCTTTGTTGGCAGTCATGTCCATCACCTCGGCGATGTTCATGCCGTTGACCTTATAGGATAAGACTTCGTTGCTGTAACGCAATCCGCCACAGGCCTCACAGGTGGTCTCGATGGCATCCATGAAGGCCATGTCGCTGACGATAACGCCTTTGCCTTGGCAGACGGGGCAACCGCCCTTGCCGTTGAAGGAGAACAAGTCGGCCTTGGTTTTGTTCAACTTGGCAAAGAGTTTGCGGATGTCATCGGCCACTTCGAGATAGGTGGCAGGGGTGGACCGCAGACTGATGCCGATGTTCTTTTGGCTGATGTAGACGATTTCCTCGGGCTGTGGATAGGCCTTACGGAAGCACTCCATCAGTGAACTCTTGCCCGAACCGGCAACGCCCGCTATGCCGCACATCACGCCTAAAGGCAAATCCACGGTTAGGTTTTTGATGTTATGCAAGGTGGCGCTTTCAAGGTGGAAAAAAGACTTGGGCTGACGAACTTGTTCCTTTATGGAACTTGTTGCGCTGAGCGAGATGCCAGTAAGCGTTTGGCTGTGCAACAGCTCGTCGTAGCTGCCCTCGAAGACGATTTCGCCGCCTTTCATGCCTGCACCAGGGCCCATGTCGATGATGTGGTCGGCAATTTTGATCATATCCTTGTGGTGCTCCACGAGGATGACAGTGTTGCCGTGGTTTTTCAACTTTTGTACCGACTTCTGCATGAGCAGGATGTCGTGGTTGTGCAGGCCCACGCTGGGCTCGTCGAGGATGTACATCACGTCGGAAAGCGGTGAGTTGATGTATTTGGCGATCTTGCAGCGTTGCGCCTCACCGCCAGAGAGCGTGCCGATGGCACGATCGAGGGTGAGATAGCCAAGACCGATTTCCTCTAAGGCGGCCAACCTTTCGATAGTGGCATGCTTGATGTCCTCGGCTAATGGGTTGTCGATGGTCTCCATCCACTGGCGGCAGTCGGCAATGCTCATGGCAGTCACTTCCGCGATGTTGACTCCCTTGATTTTACAAGAACGTATCTTCTCGTTAAGGCGGGTGCCACCGCAGTCGGGGCAGATGCCCATGGTCAGCATGGGATTGAGCACTGCGGCGTGGAGCAGGCCTTCCTCCGAGTTGATGATGCTGCGGTACATTCTTGGTATGAGGCCTTCATATTTGGCACTCTTAGGCCAATTCGATGGTGGGTTTTTCAGCTTGATTTGCGGCGAGTTGAGGAAGAGATCGAGTTCCTCGGGCGAATAGTCTTTGATTTTCTTGTCGAGGTCGAAGAGGCCGCTGTGGGCATAACGGATCCAGCGCCAGCCGCCTTTGCCGAAGGCGATGTAGTGGATGGTGTCCTCGTCGTTGAGCGACTTGTCGAAGTCGACGAGCTTGTGGATGTCCAACTCTCGGATCTCTCCCAAACCTGCGCAGCGCGGACAACTCCCCGATGGATGGTTGAACGAGAAGGCGTCGGAATAGCCCACGAAAGGTTGCCCAATGCGTGAAAACAACAGGCGTAGCAAGGCATAGATATCTGTGTAGGTGCCAACGGTTGACCTGGAGTTGGAAGTGGGTTTTCTTTGTTCGATGACGATGGCGATGGGGAGGTTCTCGATGTCGCCGACATGGGGACGTCCGTATTTCGGGAGGTATTGTTGCGTGAATGAAGGGAAGGTGTCATTCAACTCGCGGCGCGACTTGGCGGCGATGGTATCGAGCACCAACGATGACTTGCCCGAACCGGAGACGCCTGTCACCACGGTGATCTGTCGCTTGGGAATGTTGACGAATACGTGCTTCAGGTTGTTTTCGAAGGCGTCTTTGATGACGATTTGGTCAAAATTAATTGGCATAAAATGCATTTTTTTCGTGTTGCAAAGGTAAAAATTATTATTTTTGCAGCCCAATGAAAGACGAAAAGAGGACATTTGTATATAAAATGTCGTTTCCCTTTGTATTTATTTTGCTTGTATTCCTTGGTGGTTGCACCATGGTTTCGCAAATGATTCGTGGAAACGATGATAGGGCCGACTGCGACGACACTAAGTTGCAGGATCTGCCTGCTATTGACTATTGTGACGGTTTGTTTGTGACGCAATGGGACTCCATCAGGTATGACCTGCCCGATCCTTCAAAATACTGCAAGAACCATACGGTGGCCGACAGCATTATCGACTATGCCATGAGGTTCATGCGTGTCCCGTATGTGCCAGCCGGACATGGTCCCGACAAGTTCGACTGCTCTGGCTTTACCCACTTCGTGTTCAGCCGCTTTGGCTATAACTTGAGCTATTACGCGCCTGACCAATTGCATCAAGGATGGCGCGTGATCCACAGACCTGAAGAGCTGAAAAGAGGCGATTTGGTGTTTTATGGTGGACGTCGCAACACTAAGGAAATAGGTCATGTGGCCATCGTGGTAAACAACGATCCTGCCAACCATAGCTTTACCTTCATTCATGCTACCGTGAATTTGGGCGTGACCGTTTCAACCTCGACGGAGGCATATTATGCCCAGAGATACATCACTGCATGTAGAGTTTTACCCGAGAATTAATATGAAAACCAAAGTCTTCTTGTTTGTTTTGCTGGCTTTTGCCTTCCCTTTTGGAGCAATTGCCCAGTTTGTGCATCCTTCCATTGGCAAAAGCGTCTCGTCAGAAGATGGCACGTTTACCATTACGCTGGTTGGGAAAAAGCAGCAGTATTCTGCTGCCGAAAAAGACACTTGGGACACGGACGTCCGTTCGCCCAAGTCGGTCAACATCCATCCCAATGGGACAAAGTATTACGTCAATTCCTTGGAAGCATGCAAGACGGTTGTCTATGAGGCAGGCAGCAACAATAAACTGAAGGTTATCCTTCATAAGTTTTCGGAAGCCGACTCGGCCTTGTGGAGCAAGCCTTCGGGCCTATTTGAGTTTACGCATTACAAGAAAAACCTCAATAATTTTATGGGGAAGCCTGTCGAGAGTGCTTTCTCGCATGGAGGACGTTACCTTTGGGTACCTTATTACCGTCGTAGCTATGACATCAACGCACAAGATCCATCGGCGGTGGCCATTATCGACACGGAGACGGATAGCATCATCCGTTTGATGGAGACTGGCCCGCTGCCCAAGATGATTGCGGTTTCGCCTGATAACAGGTATATTGCCATCACGCATTGGGGGAACAACACTGTGGGCATCATTAATATTATGGGTGATTCACCTGAGAAATGGCATTATGTTTCGTGCATCGAGGTGGGGAAGAAGCTGACCCTAAATTTCAGCCTCACCCATTCCGTCGACCGCGACGTGAACAGCGGACTATGCTTGCGTGGGACGGTGTTTACCAAGGACAACCGTTATCTCTTGGTGGGTTGCATGGGCGGCAATGGCGGTATCGCTGTGATCGACGTGCCCAATGCCAAATATCTTGGCACTGTATACGGCATGATGACGAATCTACGCCATTTGGTCATCCGCGGTGGTTATTTGTATCTGAGCATCAATAAGTTTGGTTATGTGCAACGCATCCCGTTGAAAGACTTTATGCGTGTTGCCACTCAGATGGAAAACAAGAAAGCCACCATTAATGGCTGGGAGAATTGCAAGGTCGGCTCTGGTACTCGAACGATTGAAATCACACCCAACGGACGCTATGTTGTGGCTGCCTGCAACTCGAGCAACTGCCTTTCTATTGTTGACACCAAGACGATGAAAAACATCGCTACCATCCCCGCCGATTCGTTCCCTGTGGGACTCGACATCTCCAAGGACGGCAAGTACGTCTACACTACCTCCCAAGGCCATTCAGGCCACGGCGGTAACTGCGTCGACATCTATCGGATGGATTATTGATTTCCCTTATTACAGCAGGTACACTGTTTAATGAATGTGGCAGGTCTTGACCTTGGCCATGGGGATTTCGTTTTCCGCTACGGTCATAATGTCGCGGTCAAGAATCACGAAATCAGCATCTTTCCCTACTTCTATACTCCCTTTTCGGCTTTCGATGAAGCAACCTTTGGCCACCCAGATGGTGATGGAATGCAGGGCTTGTTCACGAGTCAAGGCATTCTCCATTTGGAAGCCCTCAGCAGGTGTGCCGTCCAAGTGTTTGCGGGCCACAGCGGCATAAAAGGTGTAAATGGGGCTGATGTCTTCGATGGGGAAGTCGGTGCCGTTGATGACCCATCCGTTTTGCTGCAATAATTGTTGGTAGGCGTATGCGTTCTTGATGCGGTCACCCAGGCGCTCGTCGGCCCAATCCATATCGGAGGTGCAGTGTGTGGTTTGGATGGAGGGGATGACGGATAAATCTCCAAAGCGTTGGAAGTCCGCGTCGGCCACTGTTTGCGAGTGCTCGATGCGCCAACGGCGGTCGTTTTGGCCTTTCAGGTATTCGGAGTAAATGTCCAGGATATGGTGCACGCCGCCGTCGCCGATGGCATGGCAGCAGACTTGGTAATTAGCATCGTAGGCCTTTTGGCAGACGTGACGGTAGAACTCGTCGCTTTCAAGGATTAAGCCGTCATTGGTGGGGTCATCGGTATATGGCTCAAGCAGTTTCGCACCACGGGAACCCAAGGCACCGTCGGCGTAGATCTTCACACTGCGGACGGTGAGCCTTTCCTTGTCGATGACACCTTGGCTCATAAAGTGGTCCATTGTCTCGTCGTCAGGGTTGACCATGGCGTTGACATGCATTTTGAGCTGTCCTGCCTGTTGCAGACTGTCGATGAGCTCGATGGTGGCGATGTCCTGTCCTGCATCAGTGACGCTGGTCAGACCGGCGGCCATGCAGTTCTCTTGCGCCTTGAGTAGGGCTTGGATGCTTTGGGCAGTCTCCATTTTGGGCACCAAAGCCTTGGCAGCATCGGCAAGGTTGTCCAACAGCACGCCTGTGCAGCGACCCTCTTTGACGATAGCCATGCCACCGTCCATCTTCGTGTTCGCATCGATGTTGGCTAATTCAAGAACCTCTTTGGAGACCAATACTGCATGACCATCCACGCGGGTTAGCAGGACTTTCTTGTCGGGGAAGACCTCTGCAAGTTTTTCGTTATCGGGGAACTCGGCCACCTCCCAGAGGTTTTGGTCCCAGCCGCGACCCAAGAGCCATTCGGCAGGGTAGAGGCTGTCGTGTGTTTTGAGGCGTTCGATGATCTCATCGTAGGAACGGCATCCTTTCAAATCGGCCCAGCGAATGAGGTTCTCGCCGTAGCCTGTGAAGTGGCTGTGCCCGTCCATGAAGCCGGGATACATCGCATCGCCTTGGGCGTCGATGGTTTCCTTGGCGGCGTATTGGCGCATAATGCTCTCTTCATCGCCAACGGCGACAAACTTACCGTCTTTCACGGCAAAGGCATGGGCTTTCGAGAAGTTGTTGTCGACGGTATAGATATTGGCATTGTGGACGATAAGGTCGACGGGTGTTTTTGGGTTGCAGGCGGTCATAAAGGTCAAAATTGCTGCGATGAACGCTAAGATGAAATGTCTTGTATGTGTTTTCATGGTCTGATGTCTGAGAATTGGGCGATAAAAAGCAAAACTGCGTTACAGCCATTCCACTTTTCCGCTTTCGAGGTTATAGAAAGCCGCAACGACTTTTGCGCCAATATGATGGACGATTTCGTCTTCTTCAATCAGTTGTGCCATCCTTCGGGCATGACGGCGGGCGTTATCGTCGATGCAGCAGCTCGTGTCAAGCGACGGCTTGATGCGTTTGGCTAAATCAAGGATGTGCCCAGGCAAGTCACCGCCTTGACAGGTTGCTGTGACCGCACCACAGGCAGCGTGTCCCATGACGACCACTAAAGGTGTCTCCAGATGCTCGACGGCATATTCAATGGAGCCGAGCACGTCCTCGTCCACCACATTGCCGGCATTGCGGATGACAAAGAGGTCGCCGAGTTTCTGGTCGAAGATGATTTCGGGTGCCACGCGGCTGTCGGAGCAGCAGAGGACCGCGGCAAAGGGGTGTTGACCTTCGCGGAGTCTCTTTCGGTCTTCGATGTAGGAGTCTTTATTGGATAAGGTTCCCGTAACAAAGCGTTCATTGCCTTCTTTGAGAGATTGGAAAGCGGATTCAACCTGTTCCATTTTCAAAGTGTATTGTTGGAATAAATCCTTGAATTGTCGTTGAAAGGTTTATTTGATAAGCGTTTAGGGGTTCTTTAACGTTTGCTCGGGCTTGCTCTCAGCGGATTTTATGCTTTGAGGTGAGATTTTCTCAGGAGGGCTCTTTGGCTTGTTGGTTTCTTTGTTAGGCCTGGTTTTAGATCTTGTAGTATCCATGGTCGCATCGCAGCTTGTCAGGCCAAAGAATGCGACTAATACAAGCAATGATAACAGTTTCTTCATCGTTCGGATTATTTTGGGTATGCATGAATGAGACGATGCAAAAGTATTAGCTTTATTCAACAAAAACAAGTTTTTTTACAATATCTCCCGAGCGATCCATGCGCAGGCTTCGGCATCGGCGAGCGCGTTATGGTGGTTGACCAAATCGAAGCCACAGGCTGCAGCCACGGTATGCAGCTGGTGGTTGGGCAGCTGCTTCCCGAAGTGTTTGCGCGAAGCGCGGCAGGTGCAGTAGAACTGATAATCGGGGTAATCCATCTGGTAGCAGCGCATCACGGCCTTGAGACAACCCTCATCGAAGGGACTATTGTGCGCCACGAGAGGCAAGCCTTCGATGAGCGGCTCAATTTGCTTCCAAACATACGGGAACACAGGCGCATCCTCGGTGTCTTCCTTGGTGATGCCGTGAACCATTGTATTCCAATAAAGATAATAATTCGGCTCCGGTTGAATTAGGGAATAGAACGAGTCCACGAACTCGCCTTCTTTCACAATCACCACACCGACGCTGCACACGCTGGTGCGCTCGTTGTTGGCGGTCTCAAAGTCTATGGCGGCGAAGGAGTTCATTTCTTGCTGTAATTGTTCCACATCCGTTTGACCATGGCAGCCATTTCCTTCCTAAGCCAAAGGGGTTCCATTATCTCAAGCGCATCGCCGTTCCAAAGGAGTTCTTGCTGGAAATCGAAGGTGGGACGCACCTCAACGGAGAAGATGCTGTATTCGCCTGTATGCACCAGCTCCTTTTGTGAAGGATGCAAGGGTAGGGAACGCAGGTAGTTGGCTTGGTCGGCGCTTACTTTCAGCTTCACGGTCTCGATGGGGCAATCCTCGTCGCGAATGATGCCGAAACAGCCTTTGAAGTAGTTCTCTGGGCTGAATTTCTTGGGGTATTTGAAGGTCTCCTCCGACAGCCGGGCCTCCAGTATGCGGTCCAAGGAATAGATTCGGATCTTGTCTTCGTAGATGCTATTGCCCACCATGTACCACCGCTGCCGGAACAGCTTCACGCAATAGGGTGCCACGGGGAAGGTGTGCTCGCTTTCGCTCCAAAAGCCTTTATAGGTGATTTCCAGGAGTCGGTTTTTCTTCATCGCTTCCATGACTGTGGCGAGGAAGTCCTGACCCGAGGGGATGCTTTCCAACAGGATGCGGTCGCTGAGTGCTTTGTTGTCCAATAGCGTGTTGTTGACCGACATAGTGCTGAGCAGCCAGCGTTGCAGGCCATCGTCCTCAAGCACCTCGCGGTTCTCGATATAATAGTGGTCGCCGTCGCTCTTGTCGCACATAATGACGAGGCCGAACATCTCTTCTACTGCGTTCTTCCAAGTGTGGAACGTGCGCCGCGGAATCTCCAGCCCCTCGCTCAAATCGGTATCGAGCCACCGACGGTTGATTTCCTTCAGGGTGATTTTCTTGGCATGGTAGAGCGTCTCTACGAGCCAGACGTATTTGTTGATTTGGTTTTTGGACATAGTTTTTAGTTTTCTGATTGATAAGGCCCACCACCCCTTTCACCATCCTTTTCCCTTCTGTTTGAACTTGTGCAATTTTTGCACAGGTTGCCTCTCGCTCTTCTTCCTCCATGGGGTTAGTTTTATGCGGCAAAGATAACAAAAAGGTTGTGCCGAATTAATGCACAGGCAAAACTTTTGTAAACCAACCTCTTTTTTGAATGTATTGGGCATATCCTGTCAGTTCATTGCGAAGTTCTGGCTGCAATGAAGTGTATCGGATGCAGGCGGCAAGCCAATCAAGAAAGACTTGGCGATAGGCTTTACCTTTGTATTCGATGCGTGGGGAAGTCTCACTTTGTCGGTCGTTGAGGGTTAAACTAAGCCGATTGCGCCTATGCTCAACGGCGATACTTCTCCCTTGTTTGTCAACAATCATCAAGTTAGGGCTTACTTGGGCGGATTCACAATCGAACGGGAATGGTCGTTTCTGCCGTACCACTTCATTGAGGAAAGCATACATGAAGACGCGCCCCATGCCGTGCTCGTCCTCGTGACTGAGCAAGCGGGCGATGGTGGCCGCGTTGAATGTTTTCGATGCCATCATTTTTATTTGCATTTCAGTCTTCTGAAAAACTCCTTTATTTTTGAGGTTCTCATTGTCTCTTGTTGTGGCTCCGTCATGGCACGGATTAGGCTTTGGGCTACTTCAGCCAACAGGTCATCGGCCTTAGCGAAGGCTTGGTTTATGGGCAAGTCGCAGTATTGTGTTTTGATGTACTGGTTGTTGAGCAGAAAGATGGCATCCGTGTTTCTTGCCAAGTTTTGAATTCCTTCCGAGGCTTGCGAGAATCTACGTTCACCTTCCAACTCGAAAGGCAAAGTGGCAAGGGCAATGGTCGTGATGCCCATCTTTTTTGACTCACGGGCGATTACGGGAGCCGCGCCCGTGCCACATCCGCCTCCAAGACAGGTGACGACAAAGGTCATTGAAGTTCTGTAGTCGAATAGTTTCTTTATTGCATCTGTGTTTTCTTCAGCAGCGATGTTTGCTTTTTCAGGGTTGTTGCCGCTTCCAAGTCCGTCCGTGCCGATTTGCAAGGTCGTGGCAGCTGCTGATTTCTCGAGCACTTTGGCATCCATGTCGCAGGCCACAAAGGAGAAACCTTCCAAATGGCTTTGGCTTATATAGTTGACGATATTGTTGCCGCCACAGCCAACGCCGATTACTTTAACGGTTGGCTTTGTCGTTGAGGTTGCTTTTTTGTTCATATTCGTTGTATTGTTATGAGATTTCAACATTCAGTTCGATATTGAAGTCGCGCACCCAAAGGAGGTCGAAAATGGCGAATTCCATGTGCTCGAAAAGGTCGTGGAATGGGAGAATAAGATGCATGTCTTTTGTCAGTTTTCCGTCTAAACCCTCGTTCCAATTGTCCGTTTCTTCGCTCAAATATAGCATTTGTTGTTCGGATTCTATTGTTGGGAAGGGGGAATGATAGGTGTCAATTCGGAATTGTCCGAATCCGTCACTGTACAAGGGGATAAAGTCATCGATTGTTCCATTTAGTATGTCCCACATCTGTTTGGCGCGTTCGTCTTGAATGGGATGCAAAGGAGGATAGTCGTAGCCGAAATAGCATTTGCCCTCCACTTCGATGGTTCCTGGCAATTCTGCTTTGGCCACCGACTCATAAAGTGCTATTGTGCGTCTACGCATCTCTATCATCTGCTGTTTCATGGCCTCGTTGAAGTCACTGAGCAGTTGCAAATAATTGTCGTCCATCACGAACATTTCGTTCAAGATGGTTTTCCTGATGCTCAAAAGGTTTTGGATGGCTACTCTTCCTGTTTCCATGCCCCACATGCCTTTCTCGCTCTGCCGCTGACAGTCGAGAATCATGTATTCCACCTTCCTGACGGGCTGTGAGTTGTAAATTTCTTGTATGGTCATAGTGCGTTATGATTTAACGCTGCAAAGAAAAAGAAAGCCTGTGCCGGATAAAAGCACAGGCTTGGGGAAAAATGAATTATTCCTGCAATTATTGATTATGTAACCAATATTCTTTCAAGAGAAGTTCGAATTTTTGTTTGCCATTCTCACTTTTATACCAATTATTATTTCCTTGTGCAGCAGGATGGTTGACATAATCTATCCGTATTTTTAAATCAAACTCCACAAATTCTAAATATTTGTATTCGTTTACAAATCTAATATTTAAGTTATTTGAATTTTTTACATAATCTTTATACTCATCGTATGCATATTTACTTGCAAATATCACAATATCAGGTTTCAATATATCTATAACTCCACATAATGCTGTGCCTGCTACATCACGATCTAATTGCTCACAATCTTTCTTAAATGATTTATCTGTTCCTCTTACTGTTGCTGGTCGTAAAAAATAGTTGTAAAATGCTGCTTCTTCATAGACACTATTACAATGAGTATTAGCAACTTCATTCATCACCTTACATAATTTGCTAAATGTTCTATAATACTTCCAAGTGCTTACTTTTTTCTCTTGGTCTTTAAGAAATTGTTTTATTTTAGAGGCTTCTCCTTGATACCAAGCCTTTGGGTCTTTGAATACACTGTCAACATTGTCCTTTAAGTAGTTGCTTTCGCCTACTATCATTAATTTGCGATGTAAGTTACTGTATCCCCAATTATCGAGGCAAGCGGGTATCAGTTCTTGGAATCTTACGAAGATACCTTCTTTGACAATTCCGTCTTTGCCGATGTTTGAATACTTGTCTGTTGCCATTTTTTTTGTTTGTATTTGTTGTATTATAAATTAAGTCGTTATGTTGTACTTTCATTCAGCTCAATTTATCTTATTCCACTGATGATACCCACCCGAAGGGCAGTCAAATGCATTGGGCGATTTTGAGGCATACAACAGAATGCCACATTTCTTGCATTGATAGACATCTGTGCCTATCGGACATAAATCTTGCCAATTGTGGTAGCCTCCAGCAGTGCATCCAAAAGAAGATGGGGCGTTCTTGCTTTCAACGAGAAGACCACATTTCTTGCATCGGTAGTTTTCGCAACCGACTTCGCCGAGGTCGTTCCAATCGTGGTAGTTTTCAGCCCGACAATTGAACGCGTTGGGCTGTCGCTCTGTTTTAATCAGAATACCACATTTCTTGCATTGATAGTTGTTCATAGGCGGCCAAATCGGATTTTGCATTAGGCATAAAGCCAATATGATATTTGCAGCAAAGGTAAACATTTCTATGAAACATACAGGGGTTGAAAAATGTAATTATTTGACTATCCAGTATTCTCTCAATAGTCTTTCGAACTTCTGTTTCCCGTTTCCATTTCTGTGATGCCATGAGGCAGAATGGGCAGGATGATTGACGAAATCAATCGGGATAGTATAAGACAATCCATTCGATTCCAAGTGCTTCCTAAATTCCCAATGTGCATATTTACTGACGAATATAACCACATCAGGACGGTCAAGGTCGATAATTCCACATAATGCACTGCCTGCCACATCACGGTCCAATTGGGTGCAATCTTTTTTGAATGATCTATTGTTTTTCCACACCGTGGCCGGACGCAGAAAATAATTATAGAACATGGCCTCCTCATAGACATGCTCGCAAAGTGTTTCGTTCAACACTTCATTCATGGATTTACACAACCTATCAAAAGTTTTATACCCTTTGTAGTTGCTTACGTATTTCTTCTTTCCTTCTGGTATCAAATGTTGTTTGTCCGCTCCCGAGTACCACGCTTGTGGGTCCTTAAATACGCTGTCGACTTCATCCTCAAAGTAGTTGCTTTCCCCAACTATCAACAGCTTTTTATGCTTCTTGCTGTTCCAATAATTGTCCAAAGAAGCAGGAACAAGTTCGGGAAATCTTACGAAGATGCCTTCCTCGACAATTGAGCCTTTACCGATGTTTGAATACCTGTTGTTTTCCATATTTTATTGATTTTATTGTATTTAGAGTTTATTAATATGCGTCAATTTGACCGTTTTTCACGCTGCAAAGAAAACAAAAGCCTATGCCGAATTGAAGCACAGGCTTGAAGGTTTAATTGACATTCCTTAATCCAACGCCCTGTAATTGAAGTCCGACTGAGAGCAGCAGGCTTTCTTGTAGTCGAACTGATAAAGGCGCATGTAGGCTTCCTTGACTTCTTGGGCGTTATTGTAGAAGGGATTGGAAACGCTCATTTTCGTAGTTACCACAATGTCCATTTCGGGTGTAAGCACCGTGCCGTTCACTCTTTTGACCCGCTTGGGCCATACTTTGAATACTTTGCTCATGTTTGTTAGTTTTATGGGTTAAACGATGCCGCAAAGAAAACAAAAGCCTGTGCTAAATTGCAGCACAGGTGAAAATAATAGTATCAAAATCTAAATCCTCGAAAAATAATAATACTTTTGCCACATATTTTCATAGCTAGTTATGTTAGAACTGGAAAACACATACAACGAGATTTTGAGGAACTTTTCTCGAATTCCAATTGAGGAAAATGAACGGTCTTATTTAGATTTATGTCATTATCCTGGTGAGAGGTTTGAAGAGATTTGCAGTCGAATACTGGAGTTTTATTTCCAACCGAATAACAAGCATGGATTTCGTAATTTGTGGTTTCGGTCTTTATGCCAATTGATTGAATGTAATTGTGAGGATGCTTTTGAAATGAAAACACGTACTGAAGAATTCACATTCAGTGCTGAAGATAAAAACAAGAGAATAGATATTATTCTTGAAACTCCTTCTTTAGTAGTAGCTATTGAGAACAAGATAGGAGCGGATCTTTATAATCAATTGGATATTTATAAAGAACATATAGAAAAAGCGTATCCAAAGCACCTACATAAACTAGTTGTTCTTACCGCACATTCTTTCACAGGATTAGAAAAAGCAAAGGCCTGTCAAAATGGGTTTGTTGTAATTCAATACGACCAATTATTCAAGACAGTAAAGTCTTTAATTGGAGAGTACTTAGCGCGAGGAGAGCAAAAACATCTTGTGTTTATGATGGATTTTATTAAAACCGTTGAAAATAGAGTAAATATGATGACACCGAATGATTTGGACAAGTTTTTTACAACTCACAAGGATGATATTGAACAAATGCTAACCCAATACAACGATTGGAAAAACAGATTGTTTGAGCAACAAAAAACGATAATATCGGAATTGCTTTATAGAATCCGTGAGTATACAGATAACTCTTGGTATGTATATAAAGGCTGGGATTTAGTCCGGTCTTTTAATGACAAAACATGTCGGATTGGAATTGAGTCTCATTTCGAGCAAGTCAATAACGATGCAATAGGAGAATTCCATATCTTAATAACCACATGGAGTATGAAATGCTGGCCGCCATACGAATACGCTATTTTTGAAAGATATCCTCAAAAAGACGGCTTTATATTGGATAAAGGAGAAACTGATCCTGACCGTGTATATTATCGTTTGCCTATAATTGAAAGAGCTCAATACCTAGACAATGAAATATATTATGATACGATTTTAAATCGCTTAATTGAGTATTATAGTTTTTTGAAAGATTTGTCATCAAAACTTTAGTGTATTATACGATCGTTTTAAACTACTCAATCGGATCCCCACAAAACTCCTTCCTTTTACAATTCTTACAGTGCTTTCCTATCCAAACATCATCGAATTGGTTCATGGCTTGCTCAACCAGCTCGGGATTGTCGGTGAGGATGCCCGCTTCGAAGTTGCGCGTACCATCGCCTTTCATTCCTATGCCTGCACCGGTGAGGTTGGCACTGCCAATATAAGCCACTTGGCCATCGAAGACCAAGATCTTGAAATGTACCCTTGGACAAAGTGCCCTCTCCAAGCCTTCAAACAAGGCAGGGTATTTGTCGAAGTCCTCACGAAACGCTGGACCTGGCTCCTTGGCATGGATAAGCCGCACCTCAACGTCCTTTTTGATGAGCTGAGCCAAGACCGCAAGGAAGGGCTTCGTTTGAGAGCCCACCTTGACATACAGGTCTTTGATGTCGGCGGTGCCAATCCATAGGCTGCGCTTGACCATAGGGACTCGAGCGAGTACTTCGGTGTAATGGGCAGAATCGGTGATGAGTTTCAGCATGGTTGTTGTATGTTTAGTAATGCAAAAATAGTATAGTTTCTTGGATGTGGAGGTCGCAATAGCTGTTTTTACGCTGCGAAGAAAACAAAAGACTGTGCCAAATCACGGCACAGTCTCAATAATCTTTACATTGTTCTCCATAATTATTTAAAGCCAATCTTATGGCTTTCTTTCTGCTCCAAACGCTCGCTGTCGCAATGCGACATCAGCTTCTCCAATGAGGAAGCTGCATCGCTGTGCAGGACGGTGTCGATGGCATAGTGGCGGGCGACATTTTCAATCTGGCCGCCGCTGAAATCATAATTCTCGGCCAAGGCACGAATGTCCGACTCTTGCAACTCGGGCAGCATTGTGTGCCAGATTTGCATCCTGGCCTCAAGCGTGGGCTTGTTGAACTTGATTTTGTAGAGAAAACGGCGTTCGAAGGCCTTGTCCATGTTTTGGGCGAGGTTGGTGGTGGCGATAAGGATGCCGTTGAGGTTTTCCATTTCCTGAAGGATGATGTTCTGGATGGAGTTCTCCATTTTCTCCACGGCATGCTCCGCTCCCTCCTGACGCTTGCCAATGATGGCATCGGCCTCGTTGAAGAGTAAGATGGGCGTCATGGTTTGCTGAGCGACCTTCTCGCTATACTGGTCGAACACCGCCTTGATATTCTTCTCACTCTCCCCAACCCACATGCTCTTGATTTCAGAGATGTTGACCTGCATGATGTCGCGCCCAGTCTGACGCGCCAGCTGCAACACGGTCTCGGTCTTACCCGTACCAGGAGCGCCATAGAACAAGCAGGTGAAGCCGCTGCGATAGCCCTTGCCTTTCAAGCGTTCGCAAATCTCACGATAATGTTCTTCCTCCAGCAACTGGCCCAAGTCGGTCACTTGCGCCGCAACACCCTTGTCGTAAAAGAGTTGTTTCTCAACGATGTCCTCATGTTTAATCAGGCCTTTCCTGTTGACATCCTGCCTCATCGAAGCCAAGTTCAACTCGGGAAACAGCATCTGTTTGGCTTTCCAAGTCATGCGGAACGACTCTCGGTTCACGAAACCGTCATCGTTGTTGTATTCAATCATCTTGATGTCGAGCAAGACGTGCGTGTTGTTGACCAACCGGCTTCTGACATGGTTCCACTCGTACCTCTGGTCGTAGAAAAAGTTCAAGTCGTGATAGCCGATGTTGTCGTCATTGTTGTTGACAAACAGATGCGAGAACAAAAGCAACAGCATCTCATCCTTCTCATAAAGGTTGAAACCTTTCAGTTTTTGGACGAAAATCAAGTGCTGGTTGCTGTCGAGCAGGTCGTGGATTTTTCTTTCTGCGGCATCGGTGCTCAACTCGTTGTCGTCACGCATTTCCATGATATCGTCGATGAGGCCAAACAACTCGGCGCAAGTTAGGCCAGAGCAATCGTGAGGCACAAATTTCTCGTCGTTCTTAAAAGCATCGACCACATCCAAGGGCACATGGTAAGTGATGCCGCTACGGGTGCGGCTACGGTTCACCAGGCCACGGCATTCCAACTCGTCCACATCCTTCATGAGGCGGATGACACGGGTGGTGCTGCACTGGAGGTGTTCGGAGAAATCACTGATGCGGATGGTGTCGTTGCTCTTGTCGATAAACAGTGACATCATCACCGCCTGTTCTTTGGTGAGTTCCATCTTGTCCATTAAGTACTTGATGGGTCGAGCCGCCTTGCGGTAAAACTCCGTGTTCAGTTGCGATCCTTTCGAGAGGTCCACAATCTTTTCCACTGCAGTCAGCAGGTCCATTTTCTTGGTCGTCTTTTTCTCGGGTTCCATAGCTTTCTCCTTCCATAATCGTTCAACAATAATTATAGAACACAAACCGTGTTTTTTCAACCACGGGGCGAAAAAAATCTTCGCGCTCGGTTCACGGTGCAAAGAAAAAGAAAGGTTGTGCCAAATTGTTGCACAGGCAATAAAAAACTTCGAAAAAGTCGAACTTCAAATCAGCTCTGGCCCTTCTATCAACTTGGCATGGGTGTATTTCCCTTCGTTGATGGTTTCCTTAATGGTCGTTCCGTCAAGGACATAGTACTCATCGTAATCCGCACGGTAAACCAAGTATCTTGCGTAGTCAAACAATTCCTTGACCGTTTCCTCGGTGAGTTTCACCCATTGGATTCTGGGGTTTCTGTCGGCATACAAGCCTCCCGCAATGAAGGCGTTCACGATGTCGTCCCATTCGTATTCGGTGTGCTCAAAAATGTACCAATTATCGACCTCGCAGGCATGAAAGAATTCGTTGTTCCGTGACATAGGACTGAAATTTGTTTATTAACGTGCAAAATAATCACGTTATTTTCATAGGTGAATAGTAATATGCACAATTTGCATAAAACTATCACGTGTGCATGATTTATTCTTTTTCGTATCTTTGCCCCAACAACAACCATTGTGATAAAAACACTAAGTCATGAGAATCTGTGTAATCGGCGGAGCGAATGCCGACATCATCGCCACGAGCTTTAGTGCCTTTGTGCCTGGCGACTCCAACCCCGGCACAGTGCGCCTGATGGCGGGTGGGGTAGGGCGCAACATCGTCCATAACCTTGCGCTGCTGGGTGACGAGGTCGTCTTCCTGACCTTGTTCGGAAGCGATGACTTCGGTCGTTTCACTGCCGAGAGTTGTCGTAAAGCCCACATCGACATTAGCTTCTGCGACTATGCCGCCCCAGGCGCTCGTTCTTGTTTTCTGAGCATCAACAACTGCGATGGCGAGATGGTCGGTGGCGTGGCGGATATGGCAGCTGCCGATGGCATCACTCCTGAATGGCTGGCTCCAAAAATGGAAAAGTTGGGCAATGTCGATGCCTTCGTGGCCGATGCCAACATCCCCATGGAGACCTTGGCCTATCTCATTGATCATACCGACAAGCCCCTTTATATAGATGCCGTTTCGGGTGCCAAAGCCACTAAAATCAAAGAGGCTATGGCAATGTCCGTCAAAAAGCATTTCTTCACGCTAAAATGCAATCAGATCGAAAGCGCCATCCTTGCCGATTTGCAAGGTGTCGATAGGCGATTTGTCAGCCTTGGAGCGGATGGTTTGGAGGTCGTTGAGGGCGACGCCAAACACCATTTTCCAGCTCTGCCTTGCCATGTGGTGAATGCCACGGGCGCCGGTGACGCACTTATGGCTGGCATCATCCATGCTGGTCCCGAAGCTACTATCGCCGAAGCCGCGCACATCGGCCTGCTCTGTGCAAAACATAACATTGAAAGTCCTGATACCGTAAATCAACTTTTTTCGACCATGACCATTGACCATGACCCTGACCAATCTCATCCAGAGGGCATTGGTCAGGGTCTGGGTCAGCGGTCAGGGTAAAAAGGCTCGAACCATAAATCTTAAAGTTATTGAAGTTTAATCTAGAACCATAGAATATGAACAAATATTTGGACCTCTCGCCCGAAGTGGCTGAAGCATTGCAAAACGGGAAGCCCGTTGTGGCTCTCGAATCGACCATCATATCCCACGGGATGCCCTACCCGCAGAATGTGGAGACGGCGTTGCGAGTGGAGCAGACCATCCGCGACGAAGGGGCAGTGCCTGCCACCATCGCCGTCATCGGAGGCCGCCTGAAGGCGGGCTTGACTCCATCGGAGATTGAATATCTGGGCAAGAAAGGCACCGCTGTCACCAAGGCCTCGCGCCGTGACCTACCTGTACTAGTGGCTCGCGGACAAGATGGTGCCACGACGGTGGCCACGACGATGATCATCGCTGCCTTGGCTGGCATCCGCGTGTTCGCCACAGGTGGCGTGGGCGGCGTGCATCGTGGCGCAGAGATCACTATGGACATCTCTGCCGATTTGGAGGAGCTGGCTCGCACTCCCGTCATGGTCATCTGTGCCGGAGCCAAGTCGATTCTTGACCTGGGTTTAACGCTTGAATATCTCGAGACCAAGGGCGTGCCAGTGATCGGCTATGGCACGGAGGAGTTGCCCGCTTTCTATACCCGAAAGAGTGGCTTCAAGGTGGATTATCGCCTCGACACTCCCGAGGAGGTGGCCAAGGCCTTCATCGCCAAGCAGGAGATGGGACTCGGCGGTGGCATGTTGGTCACTAACCCCATCCCAGAAGAGTATTCCATGGATGCCGACCGCATCAACGCCGCCATCGACGAGGCCGTGGCTGATGCCAAGAGGTTGGGCATCCATGGCAAAGAGACGACGCCTTATCTGCTGGCGCGCATCAAAGACCTTACGGGTGGCGACAGCCTTGCTTCGAATATCCAGTTGGTGCTGAACAATGCCCGCTTGGCTGCGCGTGTGGCTAAGGAAATGGTTTTTTGACTCATATTATGCGAAAAACAGCAGCGTTCATATTGTTTTTGCTTATGGCAGTCGCATGTGGTCGGGTGCCGTCGGCGGAGTGGACCGAAGGCGTAGCAGAGCCTGACGGACGTGCTATGCATACTCTCGTATTGAACAATGTGCCCAAAGGTTCGCGCGTGTGGTTCCAAGAGCTTTTCGACGGCAAGACCTCCGTGGAGGGACCCACGATGAACCATTATCAGGGAACCTCTTGGTACATCGACATTCCTGAAAGTGGAACGGTTACCTTAAAGTATTATGGTCGCCCCTTGCCAAGACATTCCTGGGCGCCCGAGGCCTTCGTCTTGCAGCAAAAGGGCAGACCCGACCTGCCGATGAAGGTGGAATACCATTTCTTGAAATTGCCTGAAAAACAGGATTCGATGGATTGGTCCTCAAATCAATACGAAGTCCAGCCAGCCGACATCATCCCTCAAGTCAAGCAGGTGAAATATTTGGATTCCACTGTAGAGACGTTTCCTGAAACGTCTTCCAAGACAGAAACACAACCAATTGTGCATCCCGCTGGTTGGTATCGCATCAAAATAGGGGAGGATGGAGTGCCAAAGGTAGAATCCGATGATGAGGCTGGCGCTTTCTATGCACAAGTCACACTAGAAAAGTTGCCACAACCTTTGCAGCCCATGATCATCGAGGACTGGCCGGATTACGCTTACCGTGGCTTTATGCTCGATGTGGTGCGCGACTTCCGTACGGTAGATGAGGTGCTCGAAATCATCGACTTGATGGCCTCGTGGAAACTCAACACACTGCATTTCCATATTGCCGATGATGAATCTTGGTGCTTGGAAATCAAGGAATTTCCGGAACTGACCGATTTTGGCGCCCACCATGCGCTGCCTGATTGGAATTTGCAGGAAACCTGCGCGTTAAAGCCATCCGCCAATGGAAAAATCGGCAACACCTCTTTTTATACGGCCGGGGAATACCAACGGATTCTCCGCTATGCTTGGGACCGCCGCATCAGGGTGATTCCCGAATTCGACATGCCGGGTCATTCTCGGGCTTCCATCAAGGCGATGCAGGCCTACGAGCGGCGTACGGGCGATAGCAGTTTCCGTTTGCAAGACCCTGCCGACACTTCGCGTTACTGGTCGGCACAGGACTTCACAGATAATGTGTTGAGCGTCTATCTTCCAAGTGTTTACAAGTTCTACGGCAAGGTCTTCGACGAAGTCATCCGTTTGCATAAGGAGGCAGGCGTTCCGCTTCCTGCCATCCATATCGGTGGCGACGAGGTGCCCGATGGCGCGTGGTCGGGTCGCGATCGCCACGAGATGAAAGAAATCTTTATTAACGGTATGCTCGACCTTGCCGAAGCACGCGGCATCCGTCTTGCAGGCTGGGAAGATATCGCCAAAGGGTTGGAGCCTGAAACACAAGAGAGACTCAAAAACTCGCTCTATTTCATCAATGTCTGGAACACAGAAGGCATCGAAGGCTTTCCCGTGGTGCTTTCTCCAGCAGCTTACACTTATTTGGATCTGGCCTATAGCGATGCTCCCGACGAAATCGGTCTGTCATGGGCGGGCTATGTCGACGAGCGCAAGACTTTCGCTTTGAATCCTAATGATTACAAAGGCGACATCATCGGTGTGCAGGCGCAATTGTGGTCATCGCAGTTGAGGAGTTTTGAAGATGTCACTTACCAAATGCTTCCCAAAGCACTTGGCGTGGCCGAAAGGGGGTGGAATGGTGGGCATCTCGAAACTTTTGAAACCGCATTCAACCGTTTCTATAGCATCATCGTTAGCCGAGAGATGCCGGTTTGGGAACAAAAGGGTTATGCCTTTAAGAAAAGATAGTATTTATGGTATCGGCAAGAAAAACCGTAAAAACTCAGAAAAAGGTTGGATTTTTGCCGATAACGGCAAGTTTAAGCAAATAACACTCGATTTTTTGCCGTTATCGGCAAATTTCTCGAGAATTATTCCCATTGGATAATCCATTTCTGGATTTCCTTCACCCGCTGCGCATATTTCTCCAGTTGTCCCTCGATGAAATCGTCGCTGTATTTGCGGTCACAGAAGCCGTTGCCGCGCGCCACATAATCGTCGTCTTCAAGCGAACCAAGGACGTCCTGATAGTTTTCGTAATACTGCTGGTTGTCGCGCAAGAGGCGTTGCAAGTCCTCAAGGTCAGCCTCGAGGTGCTCGCCGGTGGAAAAGGTGAAATGCTTTTTCATGGCTTATCCAATCGATTGCAAGTCGGTCAGTTTCTTGTAGACGCCGCCAAGGGCAATCAAGTCATCGTGTTTGCCTCGCTCGATGATTTGGCCTTTCTGCAACACCACGATTTCGTCGGCATACTGGATGGTTGACAGACGGTGGGCGATGACGATGGAGGTGCGCTGGCTCATCACCTTCGACAAGGCGTCCTGCACCAGTCGCTCGCTCTCAGTGTCCAACGAAGAAGTGGCTTCGTCCAAGATGAGGATGGGCGGGTTCTTCAGCACGGCACGGGCAATGCTCAAACGTTGGCGCTGGCCACCAGAGAGGTTCATGCCGCGGTCGCCGATGCGGGTGTCGTAGCCGTGCTCCAACTCCATGATGAACTCATGCGCATTGGCGATCTTGGCGGCTTCGATGACCTGCTCTTTCGAGACGTCCTTCATGCCAAAGGCGATGTTGTTGAACACGGTGTCGTTGAAGAGGATGGTCTCCTGCGACACCACGCCCATCAGGCCGCGCAGGTCGCCAATCTTATAGTTGCGGATATCGTGGCCGTCGATGCAGACTGAGCCTTCGCCGACTTCATAGAAGCGTGGCAATAGATCGGCCATGGTCGACTTGCCGCCACCGCTCTCGCCAACGAGGGCAATGAATTTGCCTTTTGGTATCTTGAGGTTGATGCCTTTCAGCACCTCATCCTTGCCGTAGCTGAAATGCACGTCCTTATATTCAATGCTGTCTTTGAAGTCTTTGATTTCAATGGCGTTCTCTTTCTCTGTAATGACCTCTTCGGCATCCAAAATCTCAAAGATTCTCTCTGCCGAGGCGATGCCTTTCTGCACGTTGTAGTAACCTTGCGAGAACGACTTGGCTGGAGTGATGATTTGCGAAAACACCACGATGTAGCTGATAAAGCTGCCCGCGTCGATGTGGTTGCCGCCGCCGAGGATGAGTTTGCCACCAAACCAAAGCACGAGGATAACCACTGCCGACGAAAGGAACTCGCTCATCGGCGAACTCATGTCGCGTTTGCGGTGGATGCCGCGAAGCACCTTGGTGTAGTCGCTGTTTTGTTCCTCGAACTTGTCGCTGGAATAGCGGATGGCGTTGAAGGCTTTGATGATTCGCAAACCGGAAATGGTTTCCTCCACGGTGGAGATGATGCCCGCCAATTTGGTCTGGCCTTCCTTCGACTCTTTTTTCAGCATCTTGCCTACCTTGCCGATGAGCAGTCCCGCAATGGGTAGCACGAGGATGACAAAAAGCGTCAGTTTCGGGCTTAAAGTCACCATGAAGAGGAAGAAGAACAGGATGGTCAGCGGATCCTTGATGAGCATCTCTAGATAATTCAAAATCGAGACCTCGACTTCCTGCACATCCGTCGTGATACGTGCCAGCGTGTCGCCTTTCTGTCGGCTGTGGTAGAAGGAGAGAGGCAGGATGAGGATTTTGTTGTAGACATCGCGGCGCAAGTCGTGGACGGCACCTACGCGCACGTTGGCCATGAAATAACAGGCAAAGAAGCGACCCAAGTTACGGAAGAAGAAGGCCGCAAGCAGCAACAGGCACATGAAGACCAACGCATGGTATTTGCCCCCACTAGCGATGAGGCTGCTCATGAACCAGTTGAGATAGCCCATCAGATAGTCGGAGGTGAATGAAAACTCGGGCTTGGCCATGACTTCCACCGCGCCTTCCTTGAATAATAAGGTGAGGAATGGTCCCACCAAGGCAAAGGAAAACAGCGAGAAGAAAATGGTCATCAGGTTGAAGACCAGATTCAGGACGATGCTGCCCCAGTAGGGCTTGACATAGGCGAGGACGCGGGAGAAAGTCTTTTGCTTGGCCATAGGCGTTGGTTTGCTCTTGTCTCAAACGCGGTTTCCGCTCAATAATTGTATCCCGTGTAATTCTCCGGCGTGATGGCAGCCAGTTCCGCCTTGATCTTCTCGCTCACAGGCAAGTCCTTGATGAACTCATCGATAGCCGCCTTGTCGATGTGCTTGTTCGTGCGAGTGAGTCCTTTCAGCAGTTCGTAGGCACCTTCCACCTGCTCGCGGCGAAGGATGGTTTGGATGGCTTCGGCCACCACGGCGTAGTTCTGTTGCAGGTCTTGGCGGATTTTGTCCTCGTTGAGCAGGAGTTTGTCCAAGCCCTTCATCAGCGACTTGAGCGCAATCAAGGTATGTGCAATCGGCACGCCGATGTTGCGGGTGACGGTGGAGTCGGTGAGGTCGCGCTGCAGGCGGCTGATGGGCAACTTGGTGCTCAAGAAGGTGAGGATGGCGTTGGCCATGCCGAGGTTGCCTTCGGCGTTCTCGAAGTCGATGGGGTTCACCTTGTGGGGCATCGCCGACGAGCCGACTTCGCCGGCCTTGATCTTCTGTTTGAAGTATTCCATCGATACATAGAGCCAGATGTCGCGCGACAAGTCAATCAGGATGGTGTTGACGCGGCGCAGGGCATCGAAGTAGGCGGCCATGTAGTCGTAATGCTCGATTTGCGTGGTGGTCTGCTGACGTTTGAGTTTCAGGCTCTTCTCCACGAACTTCTTCGCGAAGGTGGGCCAGTCGATGTCGGGGTAGGCCACCTTGTGGGCGTTCATGTTGCCCGTGGCGCCGCCGAACTTGGCCGTGAAGGGCACGCTGTTGAGCATCTTCAGCTGGTCGTTGAGGCGCTCCACGAAGACGTAGATCTCCTTGCCCAGATGCGTCGGGCTGGCGGGCTGACCGTGGGTCTTGGCCAGCATCGGGATGTCGCGCCATTCCTCGGCCATGCCTTTCAGCTTGTCGATGAGGTCTTCCAAGGCGGGCTTCACCACGAGTTTGTGCGCCTCCATCATCGAGAGCGGCACGGCGGTGTTGTTGATGTCCTGCGAGGTGAGGCCGAAGTGCAGAAACTCCTTGAACTCGGTCAGGCCGAGTTCGTCGAAGCGGCGTTTCAGGAAATATTCCACGGCCTTCACATCGTGGTTGGTCTCTTTTTCTATCTCCTTGATTTCCAAAGCGTCTTCCGTTTGGAATTCCTCATAGATGGCACGGAGGTCGTCGTAGTCGCCGTTGAACTTCTCGAGTTGCGGCAAGGGCAGTTCGCACAGGGCGATGTAATATTCCACTTCAACCATCACGCGATAGCGGATGAGGGCAAATTCAGAGAAAAAGTCGTCCAACTCAACGGTCTTGGAACGGTAACGCCCGTCGACGGGCGATATTGCGGTTAGGGGGGTGAGATTCATTGTTGTTTAATTGTTGATTGTTGAATCGTTTAATTGTTGTCCATTTCGGCAGGCAATTCCTTCTGTATTACAACAAAAGTATCGCAAAAATAGTGCTTTTTGCGATACTTTTTCCAATCGGTTATAAAATTGTTGCCTTTTAGATACAAGTGTTGTTCAATCATATCTTGGTGGCCTCTTATAAAACACTACCTCGATGTTCTTTTCGTGTTTTCTGATTCCAACGAAAATGAAATCTTTTCGTGCTATTTCAAATGATACCGTCGGACTTGAATTGACTTTAAGCGACAGCTGCTTGATAGTTTGAATATTAGGTATTATGAATTCTGCAGACGTTTCCGTTGAGGGTTCGGTTTGTACTATTGAGTCTTGAACAATAGTTTTTCCATTTGCACTGATGGATATCGTGTCATCAATAAACCAGCCCTCAACTTCGACATATAGAACATTGCGATTTACATCTGTATCGAACCATTCTTCCATCGATTCTCCATCATAAGCATAGAGAATGTGAAAGTCGTAAACATCTTGATTGTTTGTTGTCATCGGGTCATTGTTCTGTAGTCTCTCCTTGCATGACGGAAAGCAAAGCAGTAGAAAAAGCATGGTTAGTAATTGTGATCTTTTCATAGGTGGATGCTTATTTGCTGCGAAGATAGTAAATTGTGCCAAGATACCCTGTTTGATCAACAAAAAAACCTTGACATGACTTTGTTCGGCTTTTTATATTGAAATATCCGTGTTCGTCCGATGTGCCAAGAAAGTGTCCGTAGTACGATTCGTGAAACTTGTCGGTGTTTTGGATGTCTTCATAATAAGTCGAATCGATTACATAGAATTCCACAAACGGCAACTCATCGCCGTTTTTATCTATCGTTTTCCCTTGCCAATAAACAAAGCCACTTTTTCTATAAGCTCGATGCGTTTCGATGTATATTTCTTCTTCTCCAAGCGCAAAGCCTCTCTCTATTACTGCGTCATAATCATGAAAGGGATTCCGATGGAAACCGGTTTCTTTTTGGAAAGTAATAGGTTGTTTTAAAAGATCGCATGACGAGATGGCAACAAATACGGCGAGAATATATACCAGTTTTTTGCTCATGTTTTTCTATTGAGTGTGAAAAAAAAGTATCGCAAAGGTAGGAAGAATATGGTTAATAACTAAATAAAAATGCCGTTTGGCAGGCACTTTCTCTGTTTTGTTGGAAAAACGGACAAAATAATTCAAAAATATGTTGGAAAAACGGACAAAATGTATTTATTTTGCGTTGGAAAAACGCCCCCGCCTTCCTAAAAAAAAGCCACATTGCCACTAATTACATACACTGTTGATTTGTCTGGATTGAGATAATCGTTCAACTAAAAAAGTATCGCAAAAATAGTGCTTTTTGCGATACTTTTTTCATCAAGCTTAAAAATGCTGCTTTACGCTTGTTCTAATTTGTCATTCGACCCCAAGACATTGATGATCTTATGCTCATAGAGCTTCTTCATGCTGTCGCGGGCGGGGCCGAGGTACTTGCGCGGGTCGAACTCGGCAGGCTTTTCGGCGAAGGTCTTGCGTATGGCGGCGGTCATGGCCAAGCGGCTGTCGCTGTCGATGTTGATCTTGCAGACGGCGCTCTTGGCGGCCTTGCGCAGCTGCTCTTCGGGGATGCCGACGGCGGCCTTCAGCGCACCACCATATTTATTAATGGTGTCCACCTCGTCTTGCGGCACCGACGACGAGCCGTGCAGCACGATGGGGAAGCCGGGCAGTTTCTTTTCGATGGCTTCAAGCACGTCGAAAGCCAACGGAGGCGGCACGAGACGACCCGTGACGGGGTCGACGGTGCACTGCTCGGGAGTGAACTTATAGGCACCATGTGAGGTGCCGATGCTGATGGCCAAGCTGTCCACGCCAGTCTTGGTCACGAAGTCGATGACTTCCTCGGGCTTGGTGTAGTGGCTTTCTTCGGCGGCCACTTCGTCTTCCACGCCGGCCAAAACGCCGAGTTCGCCTTCCACGGTCACATCAAACTGGTGGGCGTAGTCGACGACCTTCTTCGTGAGGGCAACATTCTCGTCGTAGGGCAGGGCAGAGCCGTCGATCATCACCGACGAGAAGCCCATGTCGATGCAGCTCTTGCAGGTCTCGAAGCTGTCGCCGTGGTCGAGGTGAAGCACGATTTCAGGATGGGCGCAGCCCAGTTCTTTGGCGTATTCCACGGCACCTTGGGCCATGTAACGCAGCAGGGTCTGGTTGGCGTAGTTGCGCGCGCCTTTCGACACTTGCAGGATGACGGGCGACTTGGTCTCGACGGCAGCCATGATGATGGCCTGCATCTGTTCCATATTGTTGAAGTTGAAAGCGGGGATGGCATAGCCGCCGTCCACAGCCTTGGCGAACATTTTACGGGTATTCACAAGCCCTAATTCTTTGTAGCTGATCATATTGCGTTGATTTAGTTGTTTGTCTTTTTTCTAATAAAACTTGCAAAACTCAACAAAACCATTGTTTAGGTTGAGGAAGCCTGCCAACCGGCGGGCTTCCGGCGGCGACACGGTTGTGTAGCCGCCAACCGCTTTTCTTTAGGTTTTGCATTGTTTTGTCGGTTTTGTGATAAATATTGTTTGCAAAATTAGTGAATTGTTTCAAACCCTCGTCATCTGACGCTCACTTTCTTTGAGCAACTTCCATTTTCAGTGCTCACTTTGACGATGTAAAACCCTGAAACAAGATGGCTGAGGTCTAGTTTGATGGTCTCACCTTGCCTCAACTGACCGTACTTTTGGCTCATCATGCACTCGCCCAACATATTGTAGACTTCAACGTTGGCTTCGCCTTGCATCGTCTCACCGATGACAAGTTTGGCTTTGCCATCGGTCGGGTTGGGGTAGAGGTTGAAGTCAATGATGTGTCCATCACGGGTGGAATAGTCGACAACGGTGACGTCTTGCTCGAAACGGAAACGGTTTTTCTTGGTGGCGGTAAGGGTAAGGTGTTCGCCGATGTCGAACGGTGTGAGGTCGATGCTTTGCGGCTCACCCGTAGCACGTTTCACAGCCATGATGCCGTTTCCGTTTGATAGACATACGGTGGCTCCTTCCTCGGCTGTAAAGGTGTATTGTTCTTGGTGTTCGGTGAGTTCTGCGGGCGCATCGATGGCTATCGGTTGCGGTACTTCGGTATAGAGGTTGAGATAGGTCTCGCCTAAATACGAGAACAAGTTCAACGTCTTGTCTATTTTCACGTTATCCAAGCTGTAAGGCAAAAAGTATTGCTGTCTTAGAAACAGTTTTCCTGCGACCAAGGCATACGAGGGGTATGAGAACTCGGGATCGGTTTCGCTACCTAAGGTGGGCATATAGTTGGGCCAGAAATAGTCGAACATGCCCCAAGTGGTAAGGTCGTTGTATTGCGAATAGGTGACGGTGTTGGCTCCGAGCGAACCTATGGCTCCTATATTGGCTTGGAGAAACAACTCGGCGACGCAACCATCATACGACCAATTGTTCCAAAAGCTGTTGGTCGAGCATCCAATGGAGAAGAGGAAGGTGGGCTTTTCATTATGGAACGAAGGGATGTCGTTTATGCGAATGTTGGAGCAGCACCACCAGTCGGGGTTGGAATGGTCTCGGTAGAAAGCCAGGAAACCGCCTTCGTTGACGGCGTTTTGGAATGGCAGTTTGTTTTCCATGTCGATCCAATCATCAAGATATCCTATGGATAACGGAATGTATTGGGTACCATTTGGTCCGAAGTAGTCCAAGACAACATTGGTGTTTTGGGCAATCGACCAGATGGAGTCGGGTGGTGTGGGATCGTGGTCTTCCAAATAGTATTTCATGTAGATGTTGGAGGGATGTTTCCCTAGCCTGTCACGGAAGAAGTTATTGGTAATCTGAGCGGTGATGGCGAACCACTTGGTGTTTTGGTAGCCTGAATTGACAATGGGATGGTCGTAATAATGCGCGTCGGTGGGCGGATTGAGCTCGTATTCGATAAGCTTTGCCACTTGGGTCTGGCATTCGTTGGCATTTAAGACTGTCATGCGGCTGAGGGCAATGTCGGGAATGCTGTCGCCGTTCATGTCAGAAAAGGGATTGTCGGTGGGGTAACGGTAGGTCTGGTTCCAGCTGACAGGGCTCCTATAGATGTAAGGCTTCAGGCCAAAGTTGGAATTGGTGACATGGTTGCCGCCAAACAGCAGCACTGCCGCAGGCGGGATAGCCCAGTTCTCGTAAGCATTGCGGATGTAATTGCGGATGTTCTCGGGCTCGTTACCTCCACAGTCGGCGGTGGTGACCACCTTGGTGAGGATGCCTTGCTTTGTGCGAAACTGCTTCAAAGTGTCGGCCCAGTCTTTGAAGGTTGGGTTGTCGAGCGTGATGATGAGGTATTCGCAGCCTTCTTCGCGGTTTTGTATGGCTTCGTTGAGGCGTTCGTGGTAATCTGATTCAGCCAGCATGTCGTCGTTGATGACCAAGTCGTGCAAGATGCCGTCCCATGCGGGATTACGGTAGCGTGCATCACCAAACTGACCATTGCCACCTTCAAAACGGACTTCGATATCCATGTCGTAGATGACCTCCAAAGTCTTTTGTACGGGATTGTACCGGAAAGGCGTCACGTTAAGCATAACAACATCCAAACCTCTGATTTGGGTGTGTTGCGTGATGGCAACGTTTTCGGATGGGAAAGTGGCGTCTTTGCCATAAACGCTCATATCCTTTTGTATCTTAGGCAGCCCATCGGCATTATTCAGCATGACTTCTGCGGCGGGCAACAGGTCGACCTCCCTAATGGTCTGGCAGTGGTTCTCCGTGATGCTAAGACTGACAGTTGCACCTTGGGGAATGGCAATATAGCGGTTTTCGAAAGGCAAATTAGGCAAACCCTCGGCAAATGAGCCAAAGCAGCCTTTCATGATGATTTCCTGCCCGATGGTGCTGTCATTGTCGTAGTCGGAAACGAGGATTTCGTTAACGGAGTAGTGTAGCGAAAGCCCTGTAGTTGTGCTGCTTTCAATGCTGAAGCCTTGTGGCGCGTCGGTGCGGAAACGATAGGCCTCTTGAGCGTTCAGAAGACTGAAGGCAAAAATGGTGTAAAAAAAGACAAAAATACGTTTCATGGTTAGTAAAGTTTGATTCTTGCTGTTGGCTAACAATCAAGGAATGACAACCACTTTGACACTGGTCACCATGTCATTCTGGATGATTTGTAACGTATAAATACCCTGACCGCCAAAATCAGAGGTGGCGATTTTGCATTCTGCGTCTTGCATCCCACGTTCAAGGACAACTCTACCTGACAAGTCAATGACGCGTAGCGAGGCTTTGCCTTCCATGTTGGTTTTCACGTAAACCATGTCGGTAGCAGGGTTGGGATAGACATCTACGGATGGATTGCCTTGCTCGCCGATTCCTGTGGAGTTGAACACCTCAACTGTCAAGGCCTCGGCAGTTGCTGTGGAGCCACAGGGGTTCTCATAGCGGTAGCTGATGCTGGCTTGTCCGCGATAGTCACTGTCCCATTCCACATGGGCGCGGTGTCCTTCTCCCATGATGGTACCCGCAGTTGATGGCTCGATGCTCCAAGTGTAGACGGCTTCGCCGACTTTCTCTCCTTCGTACTCGCTTTGGCTGACCAAGCGAAGGTCGATCTCCGTTGTGCCAGAAGGCATTGCTGGTGTATGGCTTGGGTCGAAGGTGGGTATTAAGTTCAAGGTGACAATGCTGCTTTGCTGATTACCGTTGAGTGCTGAGGTTCCAGTGAGGGTGAGCTCGACGTTGCCCGCTGTCTTGTCGGCTTCTCCAAAAGTATAGGTCGGGTGTTCCGAGGTGATGTCGTCAAAGGTGCCGTCACCATTGGTGGACCATTCGAGATCGGTGTGGTTGTAGATGTAGCCTTCGGGAGCAAAGGTGGCATTGGAACACACCTCGGCATCGTCGCCGGCATAAAGTACCATCTTGGCAAAGGGCGGGAAACATAGTCTGTCAATCATCACAGCATCCTCGCCACCGCTGCCCGACTCATCTTTTTTGAAAGTGAGCCTAATCACATTCAATCCTTCCTTCAGTGCGTATTCTGAACGCTCCCATTCGCCTATGCCGCTCCAGGTTTCTATTTCCTTGCCGTTCAAGTTGAGAATCAGCTTGTCGTTTTCTTCGGTAGAAGTTTTGTGGTAGAAAGAGAAAGTGTCGGGCATGTCGGCATTGAAGCCAATATTAAGGCTTGAGGTGGCCCTGTCGGTTATAGCAGGCGACCGCAGGCAATGGCCACCTAAGGCGGTGGTGTCCTCGATGATAAACCACTTTTTACTGCCTGAGCCCAAACTCCATTGCATGTCTTCGCTCAAGGTTTCGTCTTCAAAGTCCTCAGTGATATAGCCGAGATTAATGTGCTTTTCGGCAAATTCGGTATGAAAACCGCTTTCGGAAAGCAGGTTGTAGTTGATGATGCCGTCGACGGCATCATCGTCGGCAGTGGCAAGGAAAGTAACTTGTCCAATGGATCCTGCGTCAATGGCTGGTATGGTGATGACTTCTTCATCAACATGGAGGAATGGCGCCAAGAGATTTAAGGTGTTACTGACTTCCATTGACTTGCTCCCTCCTTGGTTTTCGATGTCGAAGGTCAGGTAGGAAGATTGTCCGATCATCAGCCTGTCAGCAGGATTGCCTTCCAAATCGGTGATGTTGAGTTTGGCAAACTTCAAATCTGGGGCTTTCATGATGAGGGTCACGCTGTCGATGAACGTGTAGTTGGCATTTTCCATCGTCAGGTAGAACTTCACTTTTTCCTGATCCAACAGTTCGTCGCCGAAACGCACCGCAAAGGCGTTGTTTTGCATCTGGGTCTCGTTGGCATTCATGCCATTGTAGGCAAAGGTGTTCTGCGTGATCTCCACGGCAGGGTGCTCGCAAGAGAGTGTGACGTTGAAGTTGTCCATGGTGGAGGAACCCACGTTATGCAGGCTGAGGCTCAGGCGGCAGCTTTCGTTGTAGTCGGGAGCTTGGTTGCCATTGCCTTCCTCGTCGTTGATCTCGATGGCATTGAAGATGAGGTAGGGGTCTTCTGCCGAAATGGTCTTGATGAGATGCTCATAACGGTAGTAGTTCTGTTTGGTGATGGTGAGTTTCACGGTAGTGCCTATCTCCTGCGGCGTGACGGCGATCTGTTGCGTGTCGCCGGTGGCGATGTCGAAACCGATGACTCGTCCATTGGCTGTCAGGCAGATGGTGGCGCCTTCGTCGGCTTTCACTGTGTATTGGTCGCTCCCGGCGGGGAGAACGGGCAACATGGTCACTTCAAGCTCCTGCGGAACTTCAGTGTAAAGGTTCATGTAGGCATCGCCATGCTGATGGAACAGGTAGTAGGTGATTTCCTTGACATAATCGTCGGTCCAAGAAGACTGTCTGAGGAAGTATTTTCCAGCGGCGTTGCCGAAGGCAGGGCGGACGAAGTTGGTGGCATGCTGCGTGCCGTAGGTAGGCATGAAATCGGGCCACATGTTGTCGTAGGCGCCCCATACGTAGATGTCGTTGACGAAGGAATAGGAGACCTCGGTGGCGGCAATGAGTCCCAAGGCGCCATATTGGTGACGGTGGAACGCTTCGGCGAAACACTCTCCGTTGACACCACCATAGTTGAACCTGCCCGTAAGGCAGTTGTTCGACATGACGTAGGTGAGGTCCTTGTTGGTCAGTCGCTTGATGTTGCCAATGCTGTAGGAAGGCTCGCCCCATAGCTCCTCAGCACCATGGTCGCGGTGTTGGATGATGAAGGCTCCTTTATTGATGGCTTCGTTTACCGAGTTGCCCGTTGCACTCCAGTCGGTGAGGTGCGACATGGTCTGTGGGATATAGCCGCAACCTGAAGGTCCAAAATAGCCAAGCACTTCGTTGGTGTGTTCGTAAGTCGACCAACGGCTGCCTGGTGTGCCTTGATAGATGGCGTTTTGGCGGACAGGGTGTTTGCCGAGCTCCAGCTCCCAGAAACCGTTCACCACCTCAGAGCAGAGTTGGAACCAACGCTCCAATTGGAATCCCATGGCAGTGATGGGGTGGTCGTAGAAGTCGGGGTCGGTGGGAGGCGTGCGCTCGTAATCAAGGTCTTTCTTGATCATGTGGTACATTTCCTCGTAATTGCGTCCCGTGATACGGCCTAGGATGATTTGGGGCATGTGGTTGTTGCCCATCACAGAATAGATATGATCGGAAATATAGGGGTTGTAGCCGTCACCGCCTGGATGGTTGTTCATGGTGTAGGATACGATGCCTTGAGTGCCATCAGTGTTGTGGTCGCCTAAGAAAAGCACTGCCGCAGGAGGCATGTCCCAAGTGTTGTAGGCATTGCGGATGAAGTTTCGAATGGCCGTCTGGTCGTTGCCACCGCATTGCGAAACGGTAAAGATTTCAGTGGGAATGCCTTGCTCAGTCCTGAACTTTTTGATGCTGTCGGCTAATTGAATGAAGTCTTCGTTGTCGGGAGTGATGATCATGTATTCGCAGCCTGTCTCGCGGTTTTCGTAGTGTTTGCGTCGTCTCTCGCCGTAATCCACTTCTGGAAGGACTTCACGGTTGAGAAGCATGTCGCTCAGGATTTGGTCCCATTCGGGGGTACGGTAACGGATGTCGCCGTAGATGCCGTTTCCACCTTCCACGTCAAGTTCCAGTTCCATATCGCTATACACAATCAATTCCTTAGTGATGGGATTGTACTGGAATGGCATCACGCCCACTTCGACCATCTCAACACCTCTCACCGTCATTACTTCTGATAGTTGATAGGGTGTGGCCGGATAGAAAGCATTACGGCTATAGATATTCATGTCTTTCTGATACACAGCAGGGGAGTTGTCGTTGTCCAACTGGGGTTGGGGAGCGGGGATAAGGTCGACGTTCTGGATGGTCTTCGTTTGGTAACGCACCATCCTGATGGAAGGTGTGGCACCATTGGGAATGGCCACCAAGGTACTGCCGCTCGGCAGGTCGGGGGCGCCGGCTTGGTTGGCGATATGAATGCCCGATAAGGTGATGAATTGTCCTTGCAAACCATCACGGTCAGCTTGTTCAAGGGTGATTACACTGACGTTATGACGGATGGTTGTAGTCGTGCTGTTACGGCTGCTTATGCTAAAGCCGTCTTGATTGGTATTGAAGCGGTATTCTTGTGCTTGGAGCGTTATGCATGCGACTAGGGCAATGACGAAAAGGAGTGATTTCTTCATAGTGTGTTCATTAACAGGCGACAAAGATAGGAATAATAATTGAAAAAGGTGGGTTTTCCCCCACCTTTTTCAATTGGAATTGTATTCCTTTAATCCTTGGCCAGGAACGGATATCCGTAAGCGGCAGCAGGAACAAAGGTGTTCTTGATGGCGCGAGGGCTGGTCCAGCGGATGAGGTTCCACAGACCGCCAGCCTTGTCGTTGGTGCCGCTGGCGCGTGCGCCACCGAAGGGCTGCATGCCGACAACGGCTCCCGTAGGCTTGTCGTTCACGTAGTAGTTGCCGGCTGCGTGGCGCAGCTTGTCGTTGGCGATCTTCTGGGCCTTCAGGCAGTTGCCGAAGAAGGCACCAGTGAGGGCGTAAGGCGAGCTTTGGTCGCACACATCCAGCATCTCCTCGAACTTGTTGTCGTCGTAGACATAGATGGTGATGATGGGTCCGAAGATCTCTTCCACCATGCTCTCGTAGTTCGGCACCTTGGCGAGGATGACGGTGGGCTCCACGAAGTAACCGACGCTCTTGTCGCAGTTGCCGCCGAAGACGATCTCAGCGTCCTTGCTGGCCTTGGCGCGGTCGATGTAGCCCTTGCAGTTGTCGAACGAAGCCTCGTCAATGACGGCGTTCACGTAGTTGGTGAAGTCCTTCACGTCACCCATCTTGATGGTGCTCATCATGTCGCCCACGCGGTTCTTCACGTCGTTCCACATCGAAGCGGGGATGTAGGCACGCGAGGCGGCGGAGCACTTTTGGCCTTGGTATTCGAAGGCACCACGCACGATGGCCACGGCTACCTCTTGCGGGTCGGCGCTGTTGTGGACGAAGATGAAGTCCTTGCCGCCGGTCTCACCCACGAGACGAGGATAGGCCTTGTACATGTCAAGGTTCTGGCCAGTGGTCTTCCATAGGCTCTTGAAGGTGGCGGTGCTGCCGGTGAAGTGGATGGCGTTGAAGTTCTTGTCCTTCAGGGCAACGCCGCTGATCACGCTGCCCTTGCCAGGCAGGAAGTTGACGACGCCAGCGGGAAGGCCGGCTTCCATGAAGATGCGCATGTCGGTGTAGTTCGACAGCAGGGCGGTTGTCGAGGGCTTCCAGATGGTGGTGTTACCCATCAAGGCGGGGGTCATGTTCAGGTTGGAGGCGATGGAGGTGAAGTTGAAAGGCGTGATGGCGAACACGAAGCCTTCCAGCGGACGGTATTCGGTACGGTTCAGCTGGTCGTTGGCCGAAGCGGGCTGCTCGGCGTAGAGCTTGCTGGCGTAGTGGTTGTTGTAGCGGAAGAAGTCGATGGTCTCGCAGGCGCTGTCGATCTCGGCTTGGAAGCAGTTCTTCGATTGGCCGAGCATGGTGGCGGCGTTGATGCGGGCGCGGTACTTGGTGGCCAACATCTCGGCGATGCGTGCCATGATGGCGGCGCGCTCGTCCCAAGGTGTGTTCTCCCAGTCGTGCTTGGCGGCCTGGGCGGCGTCGATGGCCATGCGGACTTCCTTTTCGCCTACCTTATGGTAGCGTGCGATGACGTGCTTGTGGTCGTGGGGCATCACCACCTCGCCCATGTCGCCCGTGCGGACTTCCTGGCCGTTGATGATGGCGGGGATTTCAACGATTTCGTTGGATTGTCTTTCGAGTTCCTTCTGGAGTTCGATTCTCTCCGGACTGCCTGGCTTATAGCTTTTTACAGGCTCGTTGTCCGGCTTCGCAAAAGTAATCAGTGCGTTGTTCATTATTTGTGATTTAAAGATTTAAGATTCAATGATTTGTTGTTTTTGAATGGCGGTTTCCAATAATCTCATGCGATGTGTCCCATCGGGTTGCGAAACAAGCAAGATTTTCAACCATCCTAATCTACGCGTTCCATCTTCTTCTCTAATGACGAAACCAACATATTTCTCTTCGTCTAGAGGGCAATTAAACGATGGATTGTCAATATTATAGGTTGCTTGATAATAGATGGTGTCGTTTGAGTGGTATTCTTCTCCATAAACTTCAAAAGGGTACGTGTATAATGGCCGTGGATGCTCTTCAAAGAAAGCGTCTTTAGATAGCTGATCGCCAGCATTGCAAAGATGGATTATGTTGGTTTTATATGTGTGTTGAAAAGGATCAGACGCTGTAATTGGCTTATAATTGTTAAAATGCTCGACAACAAAGATGGTGGTATCATTATTATGTAAAATCGTAGTGTCTGAATGTCTATAGATATCGCAAGCAACTTGATCGCAATAGAAGCGACATGATGAATAACCAAAAATGACAGAATGAGAGGCCCTGCGGATGGAAAAATACTCATCGTTTAAAACATCATGAAAAGGCCAAAATTCCCCCTGACTCGATGAAAAAAGAATGTCTTCGTATCCATCATTATTAAAATCCAAAATCGTGTCGCACCTGAGATAGTTTATTTCAATTGTAGGATCCAGGTCTCCATGATGGGTATAATACCTGAAAAACGTTGAATTATATTCAACCACATCCATATCCCTTGTGTCACCAAAGGTAATCGTGTTTGTGACTGGGTCTTTTTTGCAGGAAGGCATGAGGCAGATTGTTGCCAGTAATAATGCAAATAACAATGATTTCTTCATGGTATTATGGCGCTTGAGTTGTTGTTTCGTTCTTGAAATGCGGGTGCAAATTATTTCTGAATAGCGGTTTCCAAAAGTTCAACATAATCATGGTGAAGGATGACTTTCATCCAGCCGAGATGACTTTTGTTGTTCTCGGTGATTTTGAAACCAATGTATTTCACTTCGTCTTTTGGGAAATAATAATTATCATTCTCTCTAAATGTTACATTGGTACTCATGAAAGTGTTGTCATATCCGAAACTGTCGTTGGCGTTATTGGCCAAAAGCGAGAACTTTTGATCGGTGAGCTCGCCCAATAGCGCAGTGTTTTTAAGGCGATGAAGTTTTGTTAGGATGCCTCCCCCCAATATTTCACTTGTCGAATAGAACTGAACGTCACCTTGTCCATCGTTGTTAAGGTCGACATAATAGCCCCAAGAAAAATGGCCATATTGTTCTACCAACGGAATACCCTCGTAAGATGTTACGGACATTCTTTTACTGTTGCCAAAAACGACTTTGGCTTGCGTAGAATCTTTCTTGCACGACGGTAGGATGCAGATGGCCGCCAGCGTTAATGCGATGAATAGTGTTTTTTTCATTTTAGTTTCATTTTAGTGTTGTTTTGTAGTTGCTAAAAGCGGTGCAAATATAGTAAATTTCATTGCGAAAAACTTCGTTGCGAAAAATTTCGCAATGATTATCTTAGTCGTTTAATGGCCTGCAAACGATGCGTATGCTCGTTCTTGTCCTTGTTGAAAATTCCCGTCTGGTCGAGGAAGTCGATGCGGACTTCGCCAGATGCGTGGATGATTTGTTCGCCATCCATAACGATGCCTACGTGGGTGATACGTCCGTCCTCGTCGCCGAAGAAAGCCAGATCGCCGGGCTGTGTCTCCTGTAGGAAATACACCAACTCGCCACAGGCAATCTGTTGGTTGGCGTCGCGGGGGAGGAGGAGCCCACATAAGCGTGCACAGACCTGTGTCAGGCCGGAGCAGTCAATGCCCATGGCGCAGCGACCACCCCAAAGGTATGGCGCACCGAGCAGCAGTTTGGCGTATTCCACCATCATCTTGGGATGAAACTCTGAGGGTGTCTCAATGGCATCGGGATGCGGCTCATAAAGCGGCGTACCCAAACTCAAGATTTTGCCTTGGTATTCCGCAATGGGCTTATTAATAAGGTAGACGGGCTTGGTTTTCAACGCATTGTATTCTTCTTCGCTGATTTCACAAAACTGTTTCGCCTGAATCCAACCTTGGTAATAAGCGGAATCCTCTACGGCAGTTTCAGGGTCAAGTTGGAGCGTTGATTGGCCGTTCTCAAACCGAATCAACACCCATTCGTGGGTTTTGTCTAAAACCATATAGGTTTCATTATAAAGCAGTTGGCTTACCATTTCCGAGCCATGTCGGCTTTCTTTTCTAACGGGAATGGTGGATAATTTGCAAATACCGTATGTCATGTTTTTTCTGTTCGTTTTCTGACCGCTAAATTAGCGAACTATTCGGTGCAAAACGCCTTTTTTCGCTGTTTTTTTTCACACGATTGGAGTTTTTCTTAATTTAGCACTCGGTTTAATCGGTTAAGTCGATTATTAAACAGTTGACTATGAGTAAGATAAAAGATTTCTTCAATAAAATAAGACACAATTATTATGGCATAGGCAAGGTGCTCGTCTTCTTGGTGGCCATTGCACTGGTCTGCTGGCTTATGCCTCGTACGGGCAAGTTCAAGTACGAGTACCAGCTTTCCAAGCCTTGGCAACACGAGACCTTGTATGCGCCTTTCGATTTCCCGATTTACAAGGATTACGAGACCCTGGGTGCAGAAACCGAGGCTGCCCGAACCAAGGTGAAGCCTATCTTCGTATTCAACGACGACGAGATGGTGGCTTCGCGTAACCTCTTGTTTGTCAATTTCGACGCAAAATGGGATGCGGCTTCGCATTTCGACCGCGATCTCAACCTTGATTGTCTCTTCACCGTGTTCGACTCCATCGAAGAGCATGGCATCGTGGCCTACGACAACGCCACCAGCAACCTTGAGCCTACTTCGGAGGTAAGTGTTATCCGCAACAAAGTGATGCGCACGGCCCGATATGGCGATTTGTATAGCATGAATGCTGCCACCGAGGCGGTCACCACGATGTTGGAGCAACAGGGTAGCCAATACGATAAGAAACTCCTCTCCGAGTTGATCAACGGCGCTTTGCGCCAAAATGTGTTCTACAACGCTGACCTCACCCAAAAGGAAGTAGACAAGGCGGTGTCGGCGGTACCGCTCACCTACGGAATGGTGCAGCAGGACGAACTCATCATCTCTGAAGGCACGCTCATCGATGCACACACATACAACGTGTTGAATTCCTTGCAGCGCGAATATGCCTCCCGTTCCATGTCGAGCTCCGATTCTTGGCGTGTGTTGCTGAGCCAGATCTTCCTCGTGGCTTTGGTCTTCGCGCTGATGGGATTGTATGGCAACAAGCTGCATCATAAAGTGTTTTCGCAGTTGAAAAACATTGTTTTGTTGTTGACGCTCATGCTGCTGGTCATCTTGCCTTCATATATTTTGGTCAGGTTTGCCCCGGGACTGGTATACATGATGCCTGTCTGCCTCTTGGCCATCATGGTGGGCTCATTCTTCAACTTGCGATTGGCTTTCTCCACGCAAGTCTTTGCTGTGATGCTGATTTCGCTTGTGGTGCCCAATCCTTTCCAGTTCATCTTTATGCAGCTCGTGGCCACTGTGCTGACGGTGTTCAGCATGTCGAACACGAGGGCGCACCACCGTTTCATCCAAGCAGCCTTGTTCGCCTTTGTGGGTTATCTGTTGGTCTATCTTGCCTTCACTTTCCTGTCCACTTCCGAAGTTGACTGGATGGTGGTGCTGCTATTGGTGCTCAACGCACTGTTTGCGCTCTTGGCCCAGCCGCTCATCCTCATGTTTGAGCGTATTTTTGGTGTCACCACCTCGCTCTCGCTGATGGAGTTGAGCAACACCAACACACCACTGTTGCGCGAGTTGGCGACTACTGCACCAGGTACTTTCCAACACTCCATCCAGGTGGCCAACCTATGCGAGGAGGTCCTGTTCGAGATTGGTGGTGATACACTTTTGGCCCGCACGGGTGCTTTGTACCACGACATAGGCAAGGTGAAAAATCCAATGTATTTTACTGAGAACCAACACGGTGCCTACAGTCCTCACAACGACCTCTCTAACTACGAAAGTGCCGAAATCATCATCTCGCACGTGACCGACGGCATCGAGATGGCGCACAAGGCGCATGTGCCCGAGCGCATCATCGACTTCATCCGCACCCACCATGGCACGCGTCGCACCGATTATTTCTACATCAACGAGCAGAAGGCCCATCCCGACGAGGAGATTGACCCGACGCCATTTACCTATCATGGCCCGGCACCGTTCTCGCGCGAGACCGCCGTGCTGATGATGGCCGACAGCATCGAAGCTGCCTCTCACAGCCTCAAAGACCCCGATGAAATGAAAATCAGCGACTTGGTCGACAACATCATCAACAAGCAGATGGAGGCGGGGCAGTTCCTCAACACCGACCTCACTTTGCACGACATTGAGACCTGCCGCAAAGTGCTGAAAAAGAAGCTGATGAATATCTATCACGTCAGGATTGCTTATCCCGAGAAGTAGTTTTTTTCGTTTTTTTCATGGTGTTTCAAAAGAATGTCGTACCTTTGCAGCATACTAATAAACTAATACACCTAAAAATGAAAAAGAAGAATAAGGTATTACTCGTCATTTTGGCTGTTATTGTGGCGTTGACTGCTGCTGCTTTTTACTTTCTTCCGATAGGATTGATTGTTCATACGCTTTGGGTTTTTACAAAGGAAGATGGCCATCCTATTGAAGTCCGATTGAATGATGACACCATCCATTTTGCACTCAATGGTCAGCACATGGTTTTTGAAGCCGAGGTGGATGGGCAATCGGATTCTTTGATCTATGATACTGGTGTCAACGTTGCATTTGTGATGATGTACACACCCAGCACACAACCAGAAGGAATGAAGTTTTATCTTAATCGGACGACAGGAGCCGACAAGAAATCAAGGATAAAAATGACGACGTTTCCAGTTAAATGGGGGACGCGTAGGGTGAGCAACATAGGTGTTGGCTTCGCTATGTTGAATCCGGAGCCTTCTCCTTGTGAAAAGTACACCATATCAAAGTACCATCTTTTAGGTTTTCAAGGCTTCCAACTAAGTCGAAATATGATCGACTTTACATCCTCTAAAATATATGCCATCCCCGATTCGGTTGTAATCGACACTACGGAATTTGTTCCCATCAAGTGCATGTTAAAAAGAGGTGTCTTGTTTGTTTATCCAAAAGTGAACGGAGTGGAATACGAATGCATTTTTGATACGGGGAACGGCAATTGTGGATTTTTGTTGAAGGATGAACAACGGATTGAAAACCCCAAAGAAAACGATTGGGTTTATGAAGGTTCTTATGGAAATACCATTGGGGGGCTAACGGAAAGACAGCATTTCGTTCGTGTTCCCAAGGAAACATTCAACCTTGTAGGTCCTGACAAGGAGGTTGACGTCAGTTATGTGAAGGATTTGCCTTTTCACAACATGGGTCTCAAGGCTATCTCGCAGTATGACTGGATTTTTGACTGGGATAGAGGCGGTGACGTAAAAGTGTATGCTAGACCTCATGAGGCCGAAGAGAAGGCGCCCGTCGACATGTTTCGATACAAACTCAACACTGCCGATGGAACATTGAAGATTTTGACCCGCCTCATCGACGGCAACGAGAAGTTCAAGGTCGGCGACCAAATCATTTCCGTCAACGGTGAAGAAATCACCGAGGAGAACATCTGTCATTACTACGACCTGTTGACGGAAAACAAGGACTGGTCGGGGTTTGAGATTCGGGTGAAGTAAGTTTTTAGGATATGCTTTGCATGAAAGTCTATTATACTGAAATAACATATTAAAAATGAACAGGTTGTTTAAATATTGTGTGCTTTTGTCGATGGTCTTTGCCATGACTTCCTGCGGCACTGTCGGCCTGTTGATTCATACGGCCAAAATCTTTAATGATAACTCGAGTTTTAGTACCAATTCGACGTATGACACTATCCATTTTGTCGTCAGCAACAAGAATCAAATGTTGCTCAAGGCCGAAATCAATGGGAAATCGGACACGGTGATGTATGATACAGGTGTCAATTCCTTTGCTCTGCTTATGTACACACCGAGCACCAAGCCGGAAGGGATGAAGTTTTATAATCACAGGGTTTCAGGGGCCGACAAAAGGTCAAAAATCAAAATGACGACTTTGCCGGTAACAATCAAAACAAACATGGTGGTGTCGGAAGGACTAGGTTTCGCCAATTTAGGGCCTGAACCACCGATTTGTCAAAGAGAGGAGGCTTTGTCAGCGCATAATATCATTGGCTTTCAAGGGCTTAATTTGGTTCGTTACATGATTGACTTTACCGATAATCAGATGTACGAAATACCTGATTCCTTGAGCATCGACACGACGGAGTTCATTCCCATCAAATGCAAGTTGTACAGAGATGTTTTGTGGGTCTATCCGCGAATCAATGGTGTGGAGTATGAATGCATTTTCGACACGGGCAACGGTGCTGCTGCTTTTTTGTTGCAGGACGAGCAGCGGGTCGATAGTCCAGGGGAGAAGGATTATGTTTTTGAAGGCTCCTTTGGACAAGCCATTGGAGGGCATACCGAAAAGCAGACTTTTGTGCTTGCAAATCAGGAGCGTCTTAGTCTTGCCGGTGTTGACAAGGAAACAGAAATTATGTATGTGAAATCGTTGGCAAACAACAATATGGGTCTTAATGCGATTTCGAAATATGATTGGATTATCTCGTCTCGTGGCGGAAATCTAAAGATGTATGTCAGGCCTCATGCAACCGATGTCGTCAAGCCTTTCGAGGCACCTGCCTACCGTGTTTCTACTGCCGATGGAACATTGAAGATTTTGAACCGTCTCATCGACGGCAACGAGAAGTATAAGGTCGGCGACCAAATCATTTCAGTAAACGGCGAAAAAATCACCGAGGAGAACATCTGCCATTACTATGATTTGTTGACCGAGAACAAGGACTGGTCGGGGCTTGAGATTCTGGTGAAATAACTAACTGCCTCCGGTCCCTCGTTGAATATCAAATCCAACACGCTCAAATCAGGCGCGAAGGGAAACTTGGTGCTGAAAACTTGGTAATACTCTGGAAACGAATCGTTTTCATTGGCTTTTTTGGGGCTGAATGCCTCGCGCAGGTCGTTCTCGGCCTTGCGCACATAGTCCGTCGTGTGCACGATTTCCTTATCCACCTTCAGCATCTTCAACACCGCTTGCAAGGCCGCATCGTTCAAGTCGATGAGCCGCTCGAAATTGCCTTCAAAGATAGGCCTTAGATAGTCGTAATAATGGTCGAAATAAGGTGTAGCCTTGTAAGCGGATTCCAAACAACGGCTGTGGATGTGCTGCCAAGGCTCGATGGGACTGATAGCCATGTCCTTGGTCATGGTGTGGTTGCCGTTGACTTTCACTACGGGTACACTCAGACTCTCCACGCCATTGGCCGTCATCACGCGGCAACGGTTGCGGTAGGTCTGCTTGTGGTAGGTCTCCCACACTTCAATGACTGGCGCGTCCTCTTTCAGAAAGTGCGCCATGTAGCTGATGCTCGGGAAATATGCTGTGGTGAAAAGGGTCATTCCTCTTGCTTTGGCTTGTCGATAAGTTCCTGTTCGATGATTGTCCGTAAACTCTCCTCGGAGGGGAGACCATCTTGCCTTTTAATGCGACTGCCCGATGCGGGGATGTAGTAAACAACGGGGAGGCCTTTGACTCGAAAAGCCTTGGTGAGTGCTGGCTCTTCATCCACATTGACTTTGTAGATGGTTAGGTTGCCCTCATATTCCTCAGCCATTTTCTCCATAATGGGAAGCAGCATCATGCAGGGACGGCAGCTTTTGGAATAAAAGTCAATGATGACGGCCGTATTCCCTTTGAAGACAAGGGAGTCGGGATGCTTTTCGAAGTCCCAGATCTTGTCGATATAGTCTTGGTAGGTGATGTGCTGCATCTTTTTGTCTTTTTCCAAAGAACAAGAAGCGGCGCATGCCATCAAAAGCAGAAAGGAGAAAACAAAAATCCTCTTCATGACTTTCCTTCAAATTCAAAACTCAAATCTTGAATCTTGAATTTTAAATTTTGAATTTTGAATTCCAAATCCCTATTTTACCAGCTGCTCCACAACGACTTTCCTATAGCCTTCTTCAGGCATCGCCCCGACTTGCATCATGGGCTGGCCTTCCATGGGGATGAAAAGCACCATGGGGATGCTTTTCACGTTAAACGCGGCAGACAACTCTCGCTCTTGGTCCGTATTGATTTTGTAAACCAACAGCTTGCCGTCGTATTCCTCGGCCAGCTTCTCCATGATGGGCGCCACGCGACGGCAGGGACCGCACCAATCGGCGTAGAAATCAATGATGGCTGGTAGTTTGCCTTTATATACAAAGGTGTTCGGATTGCTCTCGAAGTTCCACACTTTGCTCAGAAACTCTTTATAAGTCAGATGCTTTACTTTCGATTCCACTTTCGTTTCCTGCGCGTTGGCGCTGAGGCCGAAAGCAATAATAGCCATAGCGATAAGGAGGGTTTTTCTCATTGTTGTTCAATTTTTCGGGGACAAAAATAGCAAAAATCGTGCAAATGGCTCTTTTTTCATTACCTTTGCAGAAAAAATTGTAGGAATCATGTTAATCGTCAATATCAAAGAGCTCGTCGGCATTGAGGAACAAGGCCGACTGCTGAAACGCGGCAAGGAAATGGCCGAATCAGGAAGAATCAAGAACGCTTTCTTGTATGTCAAAGGGAAGAGAATTGCCGACTACGGTCCGATGGACTCGGAGGCTTGCCGTAAATATCTTGCTGAGAACCATCGTGTTTACGATGTGAAAGGCAGCGTGGTGATGCCCGCCTTCTGCGACTCGCACACGCATCTGGTTTACGCTAACTCGCGTGAGCTGGAGTTCGTCGACAAGATCCGTGGTCTCAGCTATGAGGAGATTGCCAAGAGGGGAGGAGGCATCCTCAACTCGGCCAAGGCAACGGCCGCGGCATCGGAGGACGAACTCTATGACATGGCCCAGCAACGCCTCGACGAGGTGATGCGCATGGGTACGGGCGCCATCGAAATCAAGAGCGGCTATGGCTTGACGACAGAGAGCGAACTGAAACTCCTCCGCGTCATCCGTCGCCTGAAGGAGAACTCGCCTTTGACCATCAAGTCGAACTTCCTCGGCGCACACGGCATCCCAATGGAATATCGTGGCCATCAAGAGGATTATGTCGACTTGGTCATCAACGAGATGATCCCACTTGTGGCCGCCGAAGACCTTGCCGACTTCATCGATGTGTTCTGCGACCAGGGCTTCTTTACTGTCGAGGACACCGAACGCATCCTCATGGCGGGCATCAAATATGGCATGAGGCCGAAGATCCATGCTAACGAAATGGCCATCTCGGGCGGCGTGCAGGTGGGCGTGAAATACGGCGCCATCTCCGTCGACCACCTCGAGCAGATGGGCGACGCTGAGATTGAGGCCCTTAAAGACACCGAGACCATGCCGACCGTGTTGCCAGGCTGCGCCTTCTTCCTCAATCTGCCGCTCTCGCCAGCACGCAAGATGATCGATGCGGGTCTGCCTGTGGCCATGGCCTCCGACTTCAACCCAGGCACCTCGCCTTCGGGCAATATGCAGCTCATCCTTTCGATGGCCTGCATCCGCTACCGTCTGACCCCCGAAGAGGCACTCAACGCCACCACGCTCAACACGGCTTACGCCATGGGTGTGAGTGACGAGGTGGGTAGCATTACCAAGGGCAAGCTCGCCAATCTCATCGTCACCCAACCGATGACGCAGCTCGAGTTCATGCCTTATTACTATGGCGCCAACAAAGTGGCTAAAATGATTCTTAACGGTAAGTTTGTGTGATGAGGCATTATAGATTATTATTGACGACAGTGGTCTTTGCGCTGTTCGTCGTCTCCTGCAAGAAAGACCATTATGACGTGGGCAATGTGCATGGCGTGAATGCTGAAGGCGAGGTGGTGGCACCGCTGGCTTCAGCTTCGTTTACTGTAAAGGATTTGATGGAACGCTTCGGCTTGATGGATCTGCTTTATTGGTCTGCTGACGGTGATTTGGCGCTACACTTCACTCAGGAGATGGATAGCATTTTAGAAGGCTCTGAGTTATTGAGATTCAATGATTCGGTCTATGAAGAACAATATACCTATCCCAATCCCTATCCAGCCACACAGCCACCCTATCTCGACACGGTGCTGAGCTTTGAGCGCACCATCACATTCGAGTCGGAGCATGTTTTCGTGAGGGAAGGATACATCAAGTCCGGACACCTTGAATTTAATATGGAGTCTAATGCTGGCAATGTGCAGCATGTAGTGCTGCGTTCCTCCAACCTCAAGAATGCTGCAGGTCACGACCTCGTGATCGACACGCCAATTCATGACAACTCTTTCGTGATTGATCTGTCGGGTTTGCGCTATGTTGCTGATGAGGCTAATACGCTGACCTTCAATTGTGAAGTTACAGTTGGTGCACAAGTGACGGCCGAACCGGAGTTGTATGTGAATTACAGCATCAAGGGACATGATGTGGCTTTCAGGGAGATGCAGGGTTTTGTGGAGAGATATTCGACCCGCGACCGTGCCGACACGGTTTTTACACTGTTTCCTGGATTGATCGATGGTCAACTCGGATTGGAGAGTGTCAGACTTAAAATCACAGAACGTAACACCTTCCCTATTGGAACTCGTTTCGTTGTCGACACTCTCACGTTGTGGAGCAAAGAGAATGCGCCTATTTCCATCCTTGAGCCATTGCCGTTGCCGATTGAAATGCCTCCGACGATGCAATATGAAGAGGCACTCAATAAGGTCGTCAATTTCCGGATTAGTGCCGACGGAGGGCATTTCTTGGCTTCGGGCGATTTCATCGTCAATCCTGAGAACGTTACTGACATGGTGACCATTGTCGACACCAATCGTATCGACCTTTGTGCCGATGTGGAGATACCTTTCTCCTTTAAAGTAGGCGATGTCAAATATGTCGATACGGTCAATATGAACCTTTCCAACCTCAAGGTGCCTGAACTCATCAAGGAACTAACGCTCGAGTTGACCTTCAACTCGTTGCTGCCGTTCCATTTGAACGCAAGTTTCTATATGTTTAACTCTGAGACAGGTATGATCACAGACACCTTGCTTGGTGATTCCAAGGTCATAAAGGCTTCATTCGATGGCAAGCCTGCCACGACAGAGGTGAAGCTTGTTGTCGACGAAGACCGTGTAGAAAACGTGTTGCATTCCAACCGTATCATTATGTCGTATAAACTTGATACAGAGAACCATAACCTGTATTTGAACCTCAATCAAAAGCTCGATCTCTCGGTAAAAGGTCGTGCCAAATACAAAGGGAATGTAGATTTTTAGCGATTATCAGTCATGATTAAGAATAAGAAAACAATTATTATAGCTTTGTTTGCTGTGTTGACGTTTGGGTCTGTCAAGGCTCAGCAAGTGTCGCCTGTCGACTTCATGCGCTACAATCCTTATCAGATGAACGCCAATCCAGCCACCGACTTGCCCTATTCGAGCGTCATGTCGCTCGTCATTGGCGACATCGGCTTCGACATGCAAAACACGACGTTGCGTTTCGACAACTGCTTCGACTTCGACGCACAAGGTCGTCCTGCAACAATCAATTTGCGCCAACTGGCCAATAGCTTGAAGGAAGACAATTACCTCGGCTTTGACATGCATATAGACCTGTTCACTTTGTACAAGCGTCTAAATAAAGGTATGCTCACTATCAATTATGGTGTGAAGGCACAAGGTGACTTTGCCTTTAACGACGGACTGTTCAATTTGGCGGCCTACGGCAACTCGGCTTTCGTTGGCAACGACAACCCTGCCAAGATCAATATGGACATCAATGCTATGGGATATCAGGAGCTGGCGGTGGGCTATCAGTGGAACGTCACGGAGCAACTCTCGTTGGGCGGAAAGGCCAAACTACTCTTCGGCGTGGCCAATGTGAAAACTGATGACTTTGATGTCAGGCTCTTCACCGATGCCGACACTTATGCGCTTCGCCTCAAGGAAAACATCGCCATGCGAGGCTCCATGCCCAACGCCGTTTATGTGGACGAGGCTGGCAAATTGAAGACCAATGGTCCTTTTAGCGTGGGCGAGTTGTTCCGCAACCCCGGCTTCGGCGTCGACTTGGCTGCCGAATACCGTTTCAACGAGCAGTTCAGTGCTGTGGCCGCGGTGCGCGACCTAGGGTTCATCCATTGGGGAAAGAACAACATCACCATGACGGGCCAAGTGAACGACATGGGCGAATTCTACGACAACGGCGACTTCCTCTTCGATGGTTTAAGTGTCGACGAGGTGCAACGCATTGTCTCCGATGACTATTATCGTGAACATTTCTTGGATACCTTGCAGCGCTATTTCCAAGTGGGGCTCTCGCCCATGGATAAGTACAACACCGCTTTGAATACCAGCCTCCTGCTGCGCGGCAACTACGACCTCGATGCCCGCAACCGCTTCAGCGCACAGGTGCAGGGTCGCTTCTTGGGCAGTGGCTTCCGTCCCGCCTTGACGCTGGCCTACTGCGGCTCCTTCTGGAACAACTTCAACGTGTGTGCCACCTATACGATGATGCCCCACAGCTACGACAACATCGGTCTCGGCGTCTCGGCGATGATTGAGACCTGCAACATTTATCTGACTACCAATAATCTTATAGGGCTGTTCAGGCCTTTGAATATGAGTGGGTTCAATGCCCAGGTGGGCATCGTGTTCAACCTTTGGATTCCCGAACGACGTTATGTCGACGAATCTGGAAAACCTAAGTTTTTGGATGACAACGGCTAAGATATTCGGACTCGACCGTCACCGCTTGACCACCGATGGCGAAGGCGTCACTACCTTGGTGGCGTTCAATGGTTGCCCTTTGCGCTGCAAGTATTGCCTCAACAAGACCTCATGGGACATGGACAAAGGCCGCGACTACACCCCTGAGCTGCTTTTTGAAGAGGTCAAGATCGATCAGCTCTATTTTTTGGCCACGCATGGCGGCGTCACCTTTGGTGGGGGAGAACCCTTGCTTCAAAAGGATTTCATCAAGGAATTCCGTGCGATTTGCGGACCGCAGTGGCAGATTGTGGTCGAGACTAGCCTCCATGTGCCCTTTGAGACCGTTCAGGAGATGAACGAAGTCTTGGATGGCTACATCGTCGACATCAAAGACCTGAATCCGGCAATCTATTTGGCCTATACGGGGAAGGAAAATCCACTGGTTTTGAAGAATTTGGAATGGATTTTGCAGCATGGAGACCCAAAGCGCATCAAGGTGCGTGTTCCCCATATTCCCGAGTATAATACCGATGAAGATGTGGCGAAAAGTGTGGAACGCCTCAAGGCGATGGGGGTGGTGGAGGTGGATGAGTTTCAATATATAATAAGGTGAGGATAATTGATAGTTGACAATTGATAATTGATAATTGATAATTGAAAAGAATTACTATATTTGCAACTTGAAGAAATACTTACTATTATGGCTAAAGGAAAACAAACTTGCAAGATCTTAAAGGAGATCCGCAAGCAGATAGCGGCGGAGAACGACATCGAATTCGTGACTTCGGAATGCACCTACAAAGGCGACTGCCTTGGTACTTGCCCGAAATGCGAGGCCGAGGTGCGCTACTTGGAGCGCGAATTGGAAAAACGCCAGCGCTTGGGCAAGGCTGCGGTCTTTGCCGGCATGTCGCTTGGCACGCTGCTCACCACTGCCGCGTGCGATACCACGGCAAAAGTGGCGTCAAACCCCAACTGTCCGAATGGAAGCGATGTGGCACAGTGTGACTCGATTCCGGAGCGGCGCCTCGAAGGCGATGTGGTGGCTACTGTTCGTGAGTCCCAGAAGCCTGACACAAACAATGTCGTCATTACCGACAATGATGTCATGGGTTTGGTAATGATGTATACCAACTATTTCGAGTTCAATGCCGAGGATTATAAGGCCTTGATGAAGGATAAGTTTGTGTTCCCCGAGATGCAGCACTTGTCTGTAATAAGTGGCAATATTGAATACCGATATGTTGGCGATGGCGAACGCTATGAGAATTTGGAGCAATTCATCCAAGGCGTCGAGGAATTCCGTGCGCCCTATTATTCCGGTGGAGAGCAAAAGATGTTGGAAGACCTCGCCGCCCTTTTGAAGCTGGATGCCAGCAAATACAAAGGCGATATGGAAGTGGCGTTTACTGTGCCAGTCTGGGGCGATGTGAAGGACGTTGAGGTTGTGAAGGGGATCAACAAGGCATTGGATGAGGCCGTTGTCGAAGCCATGACGCAAATGGGTTGGAATTCGGGTTTGTATGATTACAAAGATGCGGATATTATTGGTGGCGCTTTCGAATGCCGTTGTGTGCAGAAGATTCATTTCCCGATAAAGACGAAATAGACACATAAAACAATACGGGTATGGCAAAAGGCAAACAGACTTGCAAGATCTTGAAGGAAATCCGCAAGCAGATTGCGGCTGAGAATGACATTGAATTCGTCACCTCGGAATGCACTTACCAAGGCGACTGCAAGGGCACCTGCCCGAAATGCGAAGCCGAGGTGCGCTATCTGGAACGCGAGTTGGAGAAACGGCAACGGATGGGCAAGGCGGCCATGTTCGCTGGATTAGCGGTAGGGACGCTGTTTGCCACGACTTCCTGTGACCGTATCATTCCCCAACCTCTCGAAGGCGATGTGCCCTACATCCCCGATTCCACCGAGCTGCCCAACCCTGACGACAGCATCCCCGAAGAGCCTTACCTGCTTGAAGGCGATGTGCTTGCACCCGAGCCCGACAGCCTCCAGCAATGCTCCAATAAGGATGAGTTTGATCGGCTTGAAGGCGAGCCTCCCGTTTTGCCAGACGACCCCAACCTGATTAAAAAAGGTACAGGGAAAGAGTAATGATATAGATGGCCGGCCCTACAGATAGTGACCCTGTTAATATAGCGGCCCTTCGACAGGCTCAGGGACCTTTGCTTTTACAAAAGTTGAGGGTCCCTGAGCCCGTCGAAGGGCCCGATTATTTTGAAAAAATTACTTTAAACTGCATTTTATTCAAAATAAATCGTATTTTTGCTGCGTTAATACAAAAAACTAATATCATGGCAAGAGGCAAACAAACCTGCAAGATCCTGAAGGAAATCCGCAAGCAAATCGCTTCTGAGAACGACATTAAGTTGGTCATTGAGGAATGTACCTACCAAGGCGACTGCCTCGGCACTTGCCCGAAATGCGAAGCCGAGGTGCGCTATCTGGAGCGCGAATTGGAGAAACGGCAACGTATGGGCAAGGCGGCAGTTGTGGCAGGCCTTTCCGTAGGTTTGCTGGGCGCAAGTCAAGTGGTTTTGGCGCAGCAGCCGGACAGTTTGAACATGAATCAAAATAATTGGGGGACGTTGCTAAGGGACATGACTATTGTTGAGGGGGCTATCCCTCTTTATTCTCCTCCAACTTTTCCCTACTGTCATGTGCTGACCCAAGAGGAGATAAGTAATGTGGAGATAAGCAAATTGCCTAAATCGGGCAATCTGATGGTGGTTGGCGGAAATTTGACATACCCTGAAGAAGAATCTCTTTACAACAGGGAGTGGAAACCCCAGCCAGATACCTTGTTTGAGAAGACGAAGTGTCTTTATGCTCCAAAGTTTGAAGGCGGTGAGTCGATGCTTGTGGAGTTCCTCTCCCAAAACTTGGGCAAGAATGCCGATGGTAACGCTTACGGCGACATGGAAGTGGCCTTCACTGTGGAACCCAATGGCAAATTGTCGCACATTGAAATAATAAAAGGTGTCAATGAGCAACTGGATGCTCAAGTCGCGGCACTGTTCAAGTTCATGGAATGGGAGCCCGCCATTTGGGAAATGAACTCGGGAGAGAAAATCCCATTCGCTTGCCAATGCGTGCAGAAACTTCATTTTCCGATGATTACACATTAATTACATAAAGGCCATGATTAAGAAGTTCATTTTTGGGTTTATTCTGTTTTTGCTGGTCCAAGGCACAATGGCACAAACAACGGATACCATTGATTGTGATTTTTGGTGGCCCGAGGACGAACAAGTCATGTGGGGAGTCCCAGAGCAAATGCCCAATTTCCCTGGTGGAGAGACCGCATTGATGAAATACATTTCTGAGCACTTGGTTTATCCTCAGGAAGCAAAGAATGCAGGCGTTGAAGGACGCGTTTTTGTTGGAGTAGTTGTGACTGAAGATGGTAGTTTGGCTTGCTTCAAGGTGCTTAGAGGATTGGGCTATGGTTGTGATGAGGCGGCTTTGGAGGTTTTTATGGGAATGCCCAAATGGATGCCAGCCATACAACGTGGCAAGGCAATTTGTTATCCTTATGAGGTGCCAGTCTTTTTTGGTCATAAACAGGAAGTCGTTGAAGAGATAATAAATGCCGTTGAAAATATGCCAGAGTATCCTGGTGGTTTTGATGCAATGTTCGATTTCATTAATGCCAATCTTGTTTATCCTCAAGAGGCGATAGATGCGGGAATTGAAGGCAGGGTTTTTGTCGGTTTTGTTGTTGAGAAAGATGGTAGTGTGTCAAGCATCAAGTTGCTGAGAGGGATTGGCTACGGTTGCGATGAGGCAGCGATGGATGTGGTGAGGAAAATGCCTAAATGGAAGCCTGCAACGCAGAGGGGTAAACCAGTTCGTGTGCAATACCAAATTCCTCTCAATTTCAAGTTGGAAAACAAAAAATCTGAATAGTTATGTCCAAAGGCAAACAAACTTGCAAGATCCTGAAGGAAATCCGCAAGCAGATTGCGGCGGAGAACGATATTAAGTTGGTCATCGAGGAATGTACCTACCAAGGCGACTGCCTCGGCACCTGCCCGAAATGCGAAGCCGAGGTGCGCTATCTGGAGCGCGAATTGGAGAAAAGGCAACGAATGGGCAAAGCGGCCATCTTTGCCGGAATGACCATTGGAACCGCCATTACCGCAGCGGGTTGTGGTCCGTTGGCGCCGACCCCGAATGGAATGATGGAAAATCCAAGGGATACTATTGTTGCCTCGGATACGATTAGGGATGATAGTATTGGCGAGCCTTTTGAGCTCGAAAGCGATGTGATGGCACCAGTGCCGGATACATTGATGGAATATGTTTTTGAGCCAAAAGAAGATGAAGATCGTCCTGGCGTTTATAGTGTTGTCGAACAAATGCCAGAGTTTCCAGGAGGTGATAAAGGGTTTCATCAATTCATTGCCGACAATGTAAAATATCCTATCGAAGCTAAAGAAAAGGGAATAAGAGGTATAGTGTATGTCAATTTCATTGTTGAACCAGATGGAAGTGTTTTTGATATTAGAGTATTGCGAGGAATCGGCGGTGGCTGTGATGAGGAATCGGTTCGTGTGGTGAAATCCATGCCTAAGTTTAAGCCTGGAATGCAAAATGGTGAAGCCGTAAGGGTTTCTTATACTGTTCCTGTTATTTTTAGGTTGGAAGACAATTAATTATATAGAAATGAAAAGACTTATACTGTTATTTGCTGTCGCTTTGTCATTCGGTCAACTGCAAGCGCAGGCGCCGAAGAAGATCAGGGCTAAAGGAGATTATGTCCATTCTGCTACAAAAGCCGTCTTCCCTTTGCAATTGGGAGAGTATCATCGTGATGGGCTTTATTCTTTTGATAAAAAGAAGGAGAATGTGGGCGGCGTATATGAAAGTGCCAACGAACAGACCTCGTTGTCGGTTTATGTTTACCCTGCGGGGATTGGTCACGATAGACGAATACATGATGAGTATTCGGAATTGATGCAAGAATTGGCCAATATACATGGTGGATTAGATGCCATTTCAAATGCGGTTTCATACCAGAATGATGGTTTCAAGATTAATGGGCTTAGGTCGGTATTTTCTACCAAAGGTAAAAATGAGTCACTGACGCTTTATGAGTGTGGAAGGTGGTGGTTCAAGATGAGAATCACTTCGAGCGACATCGACACTTGCCAGATGTCCCAATTGGAAAAGACAGTTATGGACTATTTCGTGCCAACGAATTTTGTCAAGAATGATCCTTTGAAAGTAGGATATGAGGTTCATGTAGCCCCGGCTGCCATTCACGATTCCCTGATGTTGGATTGTGTGCTTGGCGCCATTGTTGGGCAATTGAAATGGATAGACGAAAACGTTGATTCATTGGAGAAATTAAGTGGTTATCCCAGTCTTTACTTGGAAGCTCACATGGCAGCTGTGGAAGGGTTCGTGAAGGCTGCAAAAGACTTTCCTGATTCGCCTGGTGGAGAAGAAATCCACCATCAGTTGGAGCAGTATAATAAAATCATTGAAAATGGCTTTTTAGAGGAGTATCTGCTTGACCAATATTTTGGTTGGCTAATTATCCCGAAGGACATGGCTATCGATTCTGATGCGTTTTATGAGTGGAAGGCGCAGAATCCTATAGATGTGGTAAAGGGACCGCATACCAATTTGCTCATGTGGTATATTTCATGTTCAGATTCGGATTAGATTTCTTTTCGTATCGTATAGAAAAAAGCCGTACCTTTGCAGCGGCGAAACATTTGTGGCGCTAGGAGGGTTTGTTGAATCCCCCCTGCCCCCCTTAAAAGGGGGAGGCGCAAAGCGACGCAAGACTTCGGTCCGGTAGGCCAGACCCCGGTAGGTTCCCCCTTTTAAGGGGGTGCCCGAAGGGCGGGGGATTCAACAAACCCCGATAGGCAAATTTTGAATCTTGAATTTTAAATATTAAATCAACCGATATGAAACAACTCATCGAATGCGTGCCGAATATCAGCGAAGGCCGCGACAAGAATATCATTGACCAAGTGACCGCTGAAATCGAGAAAGTGGAAGGCGTCAAACTGCTGGACGTGGATCCCGGCATGACCACCAACCGCACCGTCATCACCTTCGTGGGCGAGCCTGAGCCTGTGTGCGAAGCCGCCTACCGCGTGGTGAAGAAAGCCGCTGAACTCATCGACATGAGCCAGCATCATGGCGCCCACCCGCGTCAAGGTGCCACCGACGTGTGCCCCCTCATCCCCGTGAGCAACATCACCATGGAAGAGGTGGTCGAGTATGCCCACAAGTTAGGCAAACGCCTCGGCGACGAGCTGAACATCCCGATCTACTGCTATGAAGAGGCTGCCTACATCAAAGAGCGCCGCAACCTCGCTTACTGCCGCACGGGTGAGTACGAGAGTCTGTCCTCGCGCCTCGGTACCGAGCAGTGGAAGCCCGACTTCGGTCCCAACGAATGGAATGAACATGTGGCCCATACGGGTGCCACCCAAGTGGGTGCCCGCGACTTCCTCGTGGCCATCAACTATAACCTTAACACCACCTCGACACGCCGCGCCAACGCCATCGCTTTCGACGTGCGCGAGAAGGGTCGCCCGATGCGCGAAGGCGGCAAGGTGACTGGCAAGCCGATGAAGGACGAAAATGGCAAACCGATCATGATTCCGGGAACGCTAAAGGCCACCAAGGCCATCGGCTGGTTTATCGAGGACTACGGTATCGCCCAAGTTTCGATGAACATCACCAACATTAGCGTGTCGCCCGTCCATGTCTGCTTCGAGGAGGTCTGCGCCAAGGCCGCTGCCCGTGGCGTGCGCGTCACTGGCTGCGAAATCGTCGGCCTCGTGCCTAAGAAGGTGCTGATGGATGCCGGTAGGTTCTACCTCGCCAAGCAGCAGCGCAGCCTCGGCGTGAGCGAAGAGGAAATCATGAAGATCGCCATCAAGTCGATGGGCCTTGACGACCTGAAACCCTTCGACCCGAAGGAAAAGGTCATCGAATACCTCATCGAAGACCACAGCCAGAAGAAACTCGTCGACATGACCTGCACGGGCTTCGCCAACGAGACCGCCAGCGAGAGTCCCGCTCCTGGTGGTGGTTCCATCTCGGCTTACATGGGTGCTCTCGGCGCCTCTTTGGCTACCATGGTCGCTAACCTGTCGTCGCACAAGCCGGGCTGGGACGAGCGCTGGGAAGAGTTCTCCGACTGGGCCGTCAAGGGTCAGGCCATCAAGGACGAGCTGCTTGAACTCGTTGATGAGGACACCAACGCCTTCAATAAGATCATGGATGCCTTTGGTTTGCCGAAGAAGACCGACGAGGAGAAGGCTGCCCGTAGCGCCGCCATCCAAGAGGCCACCAAGTATGCCACCCAGGTGCCTTTCCGCACGATGAAGGTCGCCTTCAAGGCTTTTGAGGTCGTCCGTGCCATGGCTGAGACCGGCAATCCGAACTCCGTCACCGACGCCGGTGTGGGTGCTTTGTGCGCTCGTTCGGCCGTGATGGGTGCCCATTTGAACGTCAAAATCAACGCTTCTTCGCTGAAAGACGAGGCTTTCAAGGCCGAAATCTTGAAGGAAGCCGCCGAGATTGAGGCTGCCGCTCTTGTGCAAGAGGCTGAAATTCTGCAAATTGTGAATAAGGTTATCGCAGGAGAATAAAATTTTGAAAAATTGGTTGCGGGTATTTGAAAAAGTTGTACTTTTGCAGCCAAATTTGAAAGGAGTATAAGCAATGTCAAAGAAACAGAAAGATGCACGCGTGAAAGTCATTCTTGAATGCACTGAGCACAAGGCCAGCGGCATGCCCGGCACTTCGAGATACTACACCATGAAGAACAAGAAGAACACTCCCGATCGTCTGGAGTTGATGAAGTATAACCCGATTCTGAAAAAGATGACCCTCCACAAGGAGATTAAATAATTAAGAGTTATGGCAAAGAAAGCTGTTGCTACCCTTCGTAGCTTGGACAAGACCTATAGCAAGATCATCAGAATGAAACGTTCTGAGAAGACCGGTGCCTACTATTTCGAGGAGACCGTCGTTCCCGCCGACAAGGTGCAGGAGTTCCTTGCTAAGAGATAATTTGCGTAAACCGCAGAACAATAGAGCTTTTCCATAACCATTATGGGAGAGCTTTTTTGTGTTTGTATAAATTGAACAACCATGGGCCTATTCTCATTTCTAACCCGTAAAAAAGAACAGAAAGAAGACCTCGACAAAGGACTTGAAAAGACCAAGACCAGCGTCTTCTCCCGAATCTCCAAAGCCATCATTGGCAAGTCGACTGTCGACGACGAGGTGCTCGACAACCTGGAGGAAATCCTCATCACCTCCGACGTGGGTGTGGAGACCACTTTGAAGATCATCGACCGCATACAAGCTCGTGTGGCCCGCGACAAGTATGTGGGCACCAACGAGCTCAACACCATATTAAAAGAGGAGATCATGGGCCTGCTGCAGGAGAACGAGTCGGGCGACGGCACTACTTTTGACATTCCTGCCGACAAGAAGCCGTATGTGATTATGGTTGTCGGCGTGAATGGTGTGGGCAAGACCACCACTATCGGCAAGCTGGCCTATAACTTCAAGAATGCGGGCAAGAAGGTCGTGCTCGGTGCTTCCGACACCTTCCGTGCCGCTGCCGTCAGTCAGTTGCAGATTTGGGCCGATAGGGTAGGCGTGCCTTGCGTCCAACAAGGTCAGGGCGCCGACCCCGCTTCCGTGGCTTTCGACACGGTGAAGTCGGCCGTGGCCCAGGATGCCGACGTCGTCATCATCGACACGGCAGGACGTTTGCACAACAAGGTCAACCTCATGCGCGAGCTGACCAAGATCAAGACCGTTATGCAGAAGGTCGTCCCCGACGCCCCGCATGAGATCCTGCTCGTGCTGGATGCCTCCACGGGTCAGAATGCCATCGAACAGGCCAAGCAATTTACTGCTGCCACCGAAGTCAACGCCCTCGCGCTGACCAAGCTCGACGGCACCGCCAAGGGCGGCGTCGTCATCGGCATCTCCGACCAGTTCAAGATCCCGGTCAAGTACATCGGCGTCGGCGAAGGCATCGACCACCTGCAGGTCTTCGACCGGAAGGCGTTTGTGGATTCTTTGTTCGAATAGTGTTAATCAAGTTATTTTATCAAGAATTTGAGAATTTGAGATTTTTCCGTTTCGGGTCTTCGCTTATGAATTGTAGAGGAATTTGAGAGGAAATCGCGAGCGATTTTCACCTCGCGAATTCAACGCCGAAGGTGCAAGACTTCAGTAAAACAATTCTCTGTTTTCTCTAATTCTTGATAGAAAAAAGACGTGTAATGCGAAAACCTTCCTTGAATATCGTCACCCTCGGTTGCTCCAAGAACAAAGTTGACTCGGAGCATCTGGCTGCTTTGTTGGAACACCGCTATGTGATCCGTCACGACGACGAACGTCGCTCCGACGTGGTCATCATCAACACCTGTGGCTTCATCGGCGACGCGCAAGAGGAGTCTATCGATACCATTTTGGAATATGCTGAGTTGCGCAAGCAGGGCAAGATCAAGAAACTTTATGTCACGGGATGCCTCTCGCAAAGATTTAAGAAGGACCTGCAAGCCGAAATCCATGAAGTGGACGCTTTTTATGGTGTGGAGAGCGTCAATCTCATCGCTGCCGACCTGCTGAAAGAAGCGGTGCAGCCTGACTATTGCAGTCGCCGTGTGCTTTCCACCCCGAAACATTACGCTTATCTCAAGATCTCCGAAGGCTGCAACCGCCGTTGCGCTTTTTGTGCCATACCATTAATAAGAGGCGGCCATGTCTCCGTGCCGATGGACAACCTCATCGAAGAAGCCAAAGGTCTGGCCAAGCAAGGCGTAAAAGAACTCATCCTCATCGCACAGGACCTGACCTATTACGGCCATGACATAGACGGTAAGTCGCACATCGTGGATTTGGTGAAAGCCCTTGCTGACATCGACGGCTTCGAGTGGATCCGTCTGCATTACGGCTATCCTTTAGGTTTTCCTGACGAGTTGCTTGATTTAATGCGCGAGAATCCCAAGATTTGCCATTACATCGATTTGCCTTTGCAGCACATCAGCACACATATATTAAAGGATATGCGCCGTGGCGTGGACCGCGAGCAGACCATCGGTTTTGTGAAGAATGTGCGTAAACATGTGCCCGACATCGCTTTCCGTACCACCTTCATCGTAGGTTTCCCTGGCGAGACCGAGGAAGACTTCGAGGAGTTGTGCCAGTTCCTCAAGGACATGCGTTTCGAGAGGGCAGGGGTGTTTGCCTTCTCACCCGAGGCAGGCACGGCGGCCTACGAGATGACTGATGATGTCCCCGACGAGGTGAAACAAGAGCGTGTCGACAAACTCATGGATATCCAGCAGAACATCTCGTTGGAGATCAATGCCCAGCGTGTGGGCAAGACCGAGAAGGTGTTGATAGACCGTCTCGAGGGCGACTATTACATCGGTCGCACGCAATACGACTCCCCTGAAGTGGATGATGAAATCCTTATTTCAGCCGAAAAGGAATTGCAAATCGGCCATTTCTACCAAGTCAAAATCACCCAAGCGGATTATTTTGACTGCTACGGCGTGGTGGAGGGGTAATTAATTCTCACTCTTATAGTGTTCAATCAACGCCTGCATACTCTCGAAAGGCGTTTCGTCCATATCTACCCATTTGCCGTTTTCGTAGCGTTGCATTTTCCATCCCGACACCATTCCGTCAATCATCATGGGCACGACACGTCTGTCAAGACCTAGGTTGAACCCTTCGCCAATGAGTCCGTCATATTTCTTGTTCATTTTGTCGACGATTTCGCTGAGGATCCCCTTGATTGTTTTGTTTGGCATAAGGATTTTTATTCTTTGTGGTTTGTGCTGCAAAGGTAAACATAATAGTGTAATCGTCAAAATAATTGATGTGCGATTCCTTTTATATAAATAAGGTGTCCCTTTTTGGACTGTCATTATTGGATTCATTTTTTTCATGGGATTCTTCCAAAAACGCGTATCAAAGGTTCAAAAACTTTGAAAAATAGAGGCCTTTTAGGCCGCAATTTTTTCAAAATGGCACTAAAAATCCCGTATGAACCAAAATTTTTGCAATTTTTTCCACCTGACAATCAGTAAGATGCAAGAAAGAGGAAAAATAATTGAAAAAAGTGCTTGCGGAATGGGAAAAAGGTAGTACTTTTGCACCCGCTTTCGGAAGGAACGGGGGGCGAGAGAAGAGGGGAGCCGGGAGCGAGTTCTTTGAAAGTCTGAGGCCAGCACAAGACCAGGCGCCACCGGGAGGCGGCGCCAGGGAAAGGAACCTATAACAAAGGAACACCAAAGAGAACATCAAGGCGGAACCCGAGATTCAGAAGAAAAAATTTAGAAGTACAATACTACAACGAAGAGTTTGATCCTGGCTCAGGATGAACGCTAGCGGCAGGCCTAATACA